>NZ_CP126969.1:0-641849 GCF_030252165.1 Corynebacterium breve
CGTCAGATGCGTGATGGCATTGTCCAACTCTTCGACTACTGCCGCGACGAGGGCATTTCCATCATCGTCGTGACCAACACCGTAAGCGGCCAGGCCGTGCGTCACTACCTGCGGACTTACGGACTGTGGGACTACATCACCGCTGTGGTTGCCTCGGACGAAATTGGGGTGCGGAAACCACATCCAGGCATCGTCGAAGCAGCGCTGGCAGTCTCCGGCAGCGACCCAGGCCACACCTGGTTTTTGGGTGATAAGCCGGAGAACGACGCGGCAGGTGCGAGGGCGTGTGGCATTGCCCATCGCGTGCTGGTGAAACTGGACCCGCCAACCGAAGAACAGTCCGCAGCTGTGGACGCCGCTCTGTCCGCAGGGCTGGCCACTGAAGTCATTGATTCCCCCGCCGAACTGATCACTCTCATCCGTAACAACAGGAGTACTGAATAATGTCTACTGATTATCAGCGCGCCGGTCGCCTGCGCGTAAACGACAATGCCCCACTCGGTGCATACGAACTGACCACCCCGCAAAAGCTCATGATCTTTGTTTTGTCCATGGCGCTATTCGGCCTGGCCAACATCATTCTTGAGATCATTCCCGACATCTCGATCGGTCCATTTGACTTCTCGGTGTCCTACCTCGTGTTCGTGCCGCTGACCATGGCTGCGCTGTTTAGCCCATTTTGGGTTGCGCTCGGCGCGCCGCTGGGCGAGATCATCTTCACCGACCTGCTCATGGGTGATTTCTCCGGGCTCGCCGAGGTTGAGGGCTACCTGCAGATGTTCCTCGCGATCTACATCGCTGGCTCCTACATTCGCAACCCGAAAAGCCGCCCGCAGGTAGCTATCGGCGCGTTGCTCGTCGTCATCATCGACAAGTTCCTCTCCGCTGTTGTCGACTTGGCCAAGGTCTGGATCGGCGTGGAAGACGCTGAGTTCGTAGACGGTCTCCCAGAATCCATGTTGCTTCTCGAAGGCATCGGTTTCGGCATCGACATCCTCATGTCCGGCATCCTCTTCGGAGTCCTTCCTGCGATCTGGTTGGTCCCAGCACTCCATGGCAAGATCGAGCCACTGATGGGAATGCGCCCACGCGTTCCGGGCGAGCCGATTCCGGGACAAGCACCACTATCGGGCACCTTCATCATCGCGGTGATCGTCTTGTCGATCGCTTCCTTCTTCTTCGCATTCCTCGAGGCGTGGGACCTCAACGCCGGCACCTTCGAACTAGAGTTCCTTGAGCAGTACGGCATGTCCTTCCTCTGGGTGTCCGTAATCGCACTCGTGGTTACCTTGGTCATCGCGATCGTGCTGTTCCGCGTGGCCCAGAAGCGCGACGTGCGTAACACCAAGGAAAGCGTGCAGTAAATCTATGGAACCTATCATCGCCCTGCACGACGTCTCCTTCCGTTACCCCGGTGCCGACGACGACACCCTGCGCAACGTCAACCTGGAGATCGCGCAGGGCGATGTATGTTCAGTTGTCGGCGGAAACGGCTCCGCGAAGACGACGTTGTGCAAGACCTTCAATGGGCTGATCCCGCACTACTGGCAAGGCGAATTTGCCGGGGAAGCCATTGTCGCAGGAATCGACACCTTTGAATCCTCAGTAGCCGAGCTGTCCAGCCACGTTGGCTACGTCTACCAGGACTTTCAAAACCAGTTGGTGCGCCCCACAGTTCGCGATGAGATCTCTTTCGGACCCATCAACTTTGGCCACGCGGATCACCGCGAACGCACCCAGGAAGCTCTAGAGATGCTGCGCATTACCGAGCTCTCTGACAAATTCGTTTGGCAGCTTTCCGGCGGACAGGCCCACCTCACGGCGCTCGCTTCCGTCTTGGCCTTGCGCCCCGAGATCATTGTCGTGGATGAGCCGGTCGCCGAACTCGATCCCGCCCGCGCCACGGAAATCTACGAACGCCTCGAACGGCTCAACCAAGAGTTCGGGCTCACCGTGATCACTATCGAGCACCATGCCGAGTTCATCGCCCGATATGCGAAATCCGTGGTTCTCATGTCCGATGGCGCCCCGGTATGGCATCTGCCGGTCCAGGAGGCCGTCAACCGATCTGGGGAACTCGAGGATCACGGAATCCCCGCCCCACAGATCGTTCGAGCTGCGCAGTCTTTGGGAATTGCGCACGCGCCACGCACCGTGGAGACCGCGGCCGAGGAATTGCGTGGGAGGATCGTCGTTAAGCCAAAACCCATGCTTATCGACAACCCGCCCACCCCTGAACCCCCCGTCGCCGAGGCGCGAGAAGTGGTCTTTGACTACAACACAGTAGGCGGGAAGCGTCAGTTGGTTTTGGACAACTTGAACGTGACCATCCGCCGAGGCGAGCGCGTCGCATTGGTCGGCGGCAATGGTTCGGGTAAAACCACTTTGTTGAAGCTGCTTGCGGGGATTAAGGTGCCCCGGACCGGAAACGTCCTGGTTGACGGTGTGAATACGAGGCAGAAGTCGGCGGCGCACCTGTCCGATCATGTCGCCTATCTGTGGCAACACCCGCAGCAAATGTTTGTGAAGGACTCCATTTACAACGACATCGCGCTGTTTCCCGAAGAGCGCGAAATCACGGGGTGGCAGCAGCTTGTCGCAGAAACCCTCGACCAAGTTCGCCTATCCGAGTTCGCAGATCAAGACGGCCGCGCTCTTTCTGGTGGACAGCAACGACGCGCAACTTTAGGCATCGGCCTTGCCATGCGTCCTACGCTTTTGCTTGCCGACGAACCCACCGCCTCCCTCGATGTCACGTCGCGTGATGCGGTGACCGCGATGCTGAATGAACTCGCCGCAGACGGGACGATGACCTCGGTAGTTGCCACTCACGACATGAACTTAGTCGCGGAGTGGGCGAGTCGTGTGCTTGTCATGTCAAGTGGCAAGATCGCAGCGGACGTGACGCCGAGGGAGCTCTTCTCGCAGCCGGAACTACTCGCAGGCGCCAATCTCGTGCCACCTCAGATCACATCGCTTGGCATCGCGCTGGGATTGGACCCGCTGCCATTATCAGTTGCCGAGTTTGTGGAGATGACAAATGGCTCGTAAACACAGAGACGTTCTGTCCGTCGAGTGGATCAAGCTCGAACTCATCCGTGCAGCGTACGCCACACGAGGTGGCCTATTTTCGATCATGGATCCGCGCATGGTTCTCCTGTGGTACCTGATTATGGCCTTTGTACCGTGGTTTACCCACAACATCACGGTGCTTGCCATCCTGTTCCTGATGGGGGCGCTTTCTGTTTTCATCGCGCGCGTTGGACCCCTCATCCTTGGCTTGTTTGTCTTCGGCATGGTGATGGAGGCCGGCTACATCCTATTCGCCGCATGGTTTTTCGGCGGAGACATGAACACGGTGTGGGCCATGGTGGCGCTGTCGCTGAAGCTCGGTGCGGTGTCGATGGTGTCGATGGCGGCCTTTGTGTCTCTGGATCCTGAAAAGCTTTCCGACGCGTTGCTGTCCCTCCGTGCGCCTGAGCTGCTAGCATTCGCGGTTTCGTATGGCTACCGCATGCTGCCGATCCTGGTTGAAGAATTCAACACCGTCTTCGACAACTACCGATTGCGGTCTGCTCCGCCGAAAAAGCACGGCTTCCTAGGCTGGCGCACTGTGTACCACTGGGGGAAGATGGCGGTTCTGAGCTTTTATCCCATCTTCCTCAACACTGCGATGAGCGTGCGCACTACTGTCGAGGCGCTGGAAACACGCGGTTTTACATATGCCACTGTTGATCGTCGTGGACGCGACATCCGTTTGAGTTACCTGAAGATAACTCCCTTGGACATTGCGGTGATCGTCGGCACCGTGCTCTTGGTTATCGTGGCGTTTTGGATCGGGGCAGAGTATCCGCTGTTCCGTGAAGACCTCATTGGATAAGGAACTCGGTGATTGCGGTCAGGGCTTCTTGCCCGTCCGCATAGGAGCCACTTTCCGAACGTGCCGCGATGGCTACGCCATAAGTCTCGCCATCGTGGTTGAAGAAACCAAATTGGCGAGTATGCCATGATCCGTCTTCGTCATCGGACCAGCCGCCCTTGAACGCTGCATCGTCAAGGGTGCCCAGGCCGTAGGACTGCTCCTCGTCGATGTTGTGCATGGCTTCGATGACCGGATTGCCTTCGTCAAGCGAAGAAATGTAGTGGCCGAACTGAGCCTGCGATGGAATGGACCAGCGGGTGAGTCCGAAAGCAGGTTCCATGTGCAAGCTGGTGCCACCACGCGAAATCATTTCTTCGGTGCGGGCGTCGGCTGTCTCTGGGTCGCCGAGACACGTCCAGAGGTAGTACGCGGCATCGTTGTCGGACCATTCGATGGATGCAGTGATGAGTTCGTCGCGATAGGCGTCGTCGTAGCTGCATTCTTCAACGGCTGCCAGAGCGATGGGAACTTTGATGGTAGACCACGCGGGGAACTGCCCAATGTGTCCGACTGCGCGCATCTCATCGCCGTCGGTAATAGCGACGGACATTGTGGTGTCCGTCTCTTCCTCAATCTTGCCGACCTTCTCTTCCAAGTCGGACTTTGAGATCAGGTCAGTAGACATTTTCGAGATTGTTTCAGTAACTGCCGGCGCCTCTGGTGTGGTCGTCGGGTAGGTGGTGTGTGGATCGCTGGTAGAACAAGATGTCACGAAACTTGCCGCCACCATAACGGCAAGGATCTGCGGAGCTATACGGTGCACGAATGGATTATGGCACTAAATGCCCAACTTTATTTACTTGTCTGCATTCTGGTGGTTTTCGCGACGCCTTTCGTCGAGAAGCTCGTGCCCGTCGCGCCCATAAACCGTCGGGGTGTCGGGATAATGCTCCGGTTGGGTCAGTGCCGAGGTTGTACCGTGCGAGAGTACGTGTTCCTTCGGGCTGAGCTGCCGAATAGCAACTTCCTTGATGCGATCGGGGTGCTCGAAGATGACATCGCCGTAGATCATGGGGTCGTGCTGGCCGTCGTCGCCAACGAGGATCCAATCGATCTCCGGGAATTCGATGATCAGGTTACGCAGCTGCACTTTCTTGTGTTCCTTGCCTGAGCGGAACAGCCCGGTCGGTGTTGGCCCCCAGTCGGTGAGGAGCAGCGGACCACAAGGTAAATCGTGCTTTTCGATGAAGCTGACCAGAGTCTCGTAGGTGTTCCACGCACCAGTGGAGAGGTAGAACACTGGGGCCTCCGGGTCGTCGGCAAGCACGTGCTCATAGAACTTTCCCATGCCAGGAACAGGTTGCCGGGTGCTTGTCTTCTTCACCCATGAATTCCATGCGGCGAGGACCGCGCGGGGCAGCATTGTGACCATGATGGTGTCGTCGACATCGGAGATCAGACCGAGTTTGGCAGTGTCCGAGATAATTTGCACCGGTGCCTTGGCCGTATTGCCACCTTCGACCGAGATTTCGGCATCATGCCATCCTGGTTCAAGGCCATGATCGGCGATAAGAACTTCGATGTAGCCGTTATAATTCGTGCGCGACTTCACTTCGCGCGACCCCAGCTTCACCGTAACTTCAATGTCGGGAACCTGGGTGGTGAAGAACTGGCGGTAACCGCGCATGACCTCGAGGTTCGGGTCATCTTCGTTGCCCATCATGACGCGCCCCAAGACTCGGGCACGCTTCGCTGACCCGTAGCCTGTGTAGCCCACGGCCTCGGGGTACCAGCCGCGTTTGGCTTTGCGACGAATACCTGCCTGGTTGATCTGGTTTTCTGCGTTTCGAACTATGTCAGCTAAACCCATAAGGACTACCGTACTTTAATCGCAGACACCACGAAGTGCTGCTCGGACAAGTCGAATCACTCGCTTGTCCCGAGGCATTTCTTCGTGTAAAACTGTTGTGCCCGGATCGAGGTCTTGTACCCACATGTTGTTCACCTGGCCTTCTACGTTGGAATTGAGAAAGCACGTTTCAGGTGGCTGGACGATGGAATCTGAATGAGTGGCAATGCAGGTGTAGGTGACATTCTCGTCCACGTCGCCTTCTTCGTTTGTCATGCGGAGGAGATCGGACCCCGCGATTTGTTGAAACGCTGCAGGCCCGAGAAAGGCGCTGACCAAGGCGGTCATCGCCTTCTCTGCGACTTTCGTGGTGACCAGTGGGCTAGCAATTCCGCCCAACGTGGTGCCGTGGTTGGGGGAGCTGAGGCAGACGAGGTGTTTCGTCTTCGTTGCGCCGCCGAGTTTTCGCATCCAATAACGTGCGAGCAACCCGCCCTGGGAATGCCCGATGAGGATCGCCTTGTCGGCTCCGGTGTGTGCGAGCACACCCGAAATGAAGGCATCGACCTGGGTTGCGGAATCCTCCATGAGACCAGTGCCGTGGTTACCGAAATTGAGGGCGTACACACCCCAGCCGTCTTCTCGGAGATTGGATGCCAATGCGTGCCAATAGTCCCGCGATGATGCGGTGCCGTGAATCAGCACCACAGGCCACGGCTTATCTGCAGGGCGGTAGTCATCTTCGAAGTAGCTCTTTTGCCGCACTTTCGGGACGAGGGGGATGCCCTTCGAGCTGGCTTCGGCAAGCGGTGTCTCGCCGATCTCTTGAGCTACCGAAAGTGGTAGGCGGTTAACCACGACGTTCTCCGCGTGGCGGACAAGTTCCTCGGGTAAATCCTCGGGATTAATAGTCCAGAATTTCGCTATTTGGTCTCGAAAAGTTGAAGCATCCATAGTCACCCCCAGCGTAATTGTGTTTGATTGTACAGTAGCATAATACAGGCAAAAAGGTTAGAACACTAGTTTGAAATATGTTTTGACATATTATGGTGGAGCGTCTAGTATAGAACGTACGTACTAATCCATCGGGGGCGGGGAATGAATAGTAAAGGTGTAGTAGCTGACTTTGGCTTCGCACAGGTGAAGCAAGCAATGCGAGATTTGGCAGACGAACTTGAAGGCGGAAAACATGCAGACGAGTTTGACGATTTGTTGTCAGAACTGGGAGCAATGAAAAGCGCACTGGAACATCTCACGTGTGTGGTTCTCATTAGGGGAGAAGATAATGAATCTTTTGACTTCGAATTGCGCGATGAGCGCGCTCGAATAGCGCGCGGCCTAAGGCTTCGTGGCAGGGCAATGTCCAATTTGCGCTCCAACGCGGCCAATATCGTCGAACCAACGCGGTATCAGCGAGAGTATCTCGGTACATCGACCCTGCTGCCGAACACAGCGCAGGCTTTTCGTGATCATGAGATCGGCGTCGACGCGGTGGGGATCATACGCAGTCTCTTGAGCCATGTGCTTGACGACGAAGTCAAGGAGATGTTGGAAGCAGAGCTGGCTGATATGGCACGCAATTGCTCACTCGACCAGCTCAAGCGGGCGGGAACTGCACTAATTCAGGCGTACGGATTCGGCAATAACAAGAAAGACCGCGACGATCGGCGAAACGTCTATATCACTCAACAGGGACCTGACCTGATGTCGCGAATTGGCGGCGAACTCACTCCAGAGCTTGACGCACTGTTGCGTCGATTGTTCATCGATTATGCGGGCCCGGGTGACTTGCTTGAAGAAGGAGCAGACGACCAACGTACGCCTGGTCAGCGTCAACATGATGCATTGGTGCACGCTTTGAAGTTTGCTCTCAATGAGAAAGGGCCACTAAAGCCGACGCGCGGTTGCGCCTCCGTAGTGGTGTCGATGACCCTAGATCAGCTGTGCGCGGGAACTGGGGTCGCCATGACCGATGTCGGCACGCTTATCACGATCGATGAGCTGATCAGTCTTGGTGCTGCGCAATTCTCCTACTTGGCGCTTCTAGATAACAGTGGAGATTTGCTCCACTTGTGCCGGACCTCTCGCAGTGCCGATGTCAGTATGTATATCGGGATGGTCGCATCCCAAGGTGGTGACCAAACACCGGGGTCGAACTTGCCTGCAGCGATGTGCGAAATTCATCACATTAAGGCTTGGTCGCAAGGCGGTGAAACGACTCCAGACAATTTGATGTTTTTGAATCGCAAAACTCATGCGAATGTGGACGATCTCCAACTTCGCAAAGACAAGTACTGGACCATGCGTTTAGGGGACAAAGTGGTCATCCAGGAACCGTGTTCAATTGACCCTGATCGGCCTTTTGTTGCGAACATTGCGCCGTGGTCTTGGTGGTGTCCTGGGGTGCAGGCACGCTATGCGGAAAAGGGCGGTCCGCACCAGAGTCCGTGGCATTTGGTGTCGGGCGTTGCGTAACTTTCATCGCTAGGGTTGGGAGCATGGAGAAGATGCAAACGGTAGATGCAGCTGTTGACAAACTGATCGAGCTGTACGACGCGTCCTGCGACCTTGCTCGTCATGCATTGGAAAGCGGAAACTACGCTGACTACCGCGATGTGTATTACCCAAAGTTGCGGGTAGACGTTATGGAGTGGCAACCGATCGACCGTACCGAGCCGTTCGGTTATGTGGACGAAGCTGGAACATACTCTGCAGCATTGTCGCGCCCAGACTTGATGTCTACCTACCTACGCAACCAGCTTCGTCGACTAGCTGACAACTACACCTCGGAGATCTCGGTTGGCTATTCGGATACGAGGATTCCTCCGGAGTACATCCGTGGCATCGAGGGAGTTTCTGAGGCGCGCCGATCAGGAGACGGTGCTTCCGAGATCCCCCGCCCCACATTGGATGAAGTTCATGACGCCATCATCGATGGGCACTGGGAAGCGTTCGCTGGTGACGAAAAGCCACTCATGCACTTCGGCCCCCAGCGTTTCGACATCGCCTGTGCTCGTATCCAGCATTACACCGGCATCGAAGTGGACTCAGTGCAGAAGTACATTTTGTTCACCAACTACGCGATGCACACACGCGAGTTCGTGCGCTTCGGGCTCAACGAACTCATGCGCGAAGGATCTCGATACTCTGCACTCCTGCTCCCAAGCGGCCAGAAAATCACCCGTGACCATGTACCTCACATCGATCTGGAAGCCCTAGACCTTGAATCCCACTTCCAGATGCCGCGTTTCGACCTCGTCGTCGAAGGCAACCTCGGCCTGACCATGATCAACATCGGCGTTGGTCCATCAAACGCGAAAACGATCACCGACTGTCTCGCGGTATTGCGACCAGAAGCGTGGATCATGATCGGGCACTGCGCAGGCCTTGATGCCCGCATGCGCATCGGTGACCTAATTCTGGGGAATGCATACGAGCGCAAAGACCATATTTTGGATAACCACATCTCGCCAGGTCTTCCCGTCCCAGCCGTTCCGGAAATCCAGCGTGCCCTTGAGAAATCAGTCAAGGCGATCTACGGAGATGACTCGTCGTCGCTCATGCGTACTGGCACCGTGCTCTCTACCGACGACCGAAACTGGGAATGGCATACACCGCGCGACCTGTGGGAGTGGCTGCGAGGCTCAACCGCAGTCGCAGTGGATATGGAATCCAGCACGCTCGCCGCAAACGGTTATCGCTACCGTGTGCCCTACGGAACTCTACTTGCTGTCAGCGATCTGCCACTCCACGCAGTGCCGAAGCTGCCGGCCGGTGCGCAAGCTTTCTACAGCAACTCGAAGGAGGCCCACGTAATGTGCGCCGTGCGCGCAATGGAATCTCTCACTGAAAACCCAGAGCGTCTGCGCACCCGTAAGCTCCGCCGATCGCTGGCAGAGGTCCCATTCCGCTAGATGTTTGATGACCCCGAAATCCAGCGGATCCATCGCAGCGCAGTCAGGTCGATCGAGCGGGTTGTCGAAGAAACCGCAGAACCCACACCGGCCGACGAAGCCTTGCGCAGCATTGCCCGACAGCTCACCGCCGGACCAGTATTAGCTCTCACAGGAGCGGGCATCTCAACCGATTCCGGCGTGCCCGACTACAGATCGCCGGGTGGAAGGCTATCTAATGGGCGCCCGATGACGTACCAGGAATTCGCCCATTCGCCGGAGGCTCTGCATCGCTACTGGGCACGTGCCTTTATCGGGGTCAAGCACATGCGCAGCGTGGCGCCCAATCGGTCGCACTATGCACTGGTGGAGCTAGAGCGCGCGGGAATGGTACGAGGAGTGGTCACCCAAAACGTCGACGGCCTGCATAAACGTGCAGGCACCCGCAACCTCTTGCCACTCCACGGCGGAATGGAGCACGTCGTGTGTCTGGACTGTGGCTTTCAGGAAGAGCGCTCGCTTTTCGACGAACGCCTCGCCGCAGCAAATCCCAACTACTACGTGGATACCACTGGCTACCAAATCAACCCGGATGGAGATATCGAACTGCCGGACAGTGTGGTCAAGGACTTCCAAATGATTACCTGCGCGAACTGTGGCAAAGCAAGGTTGAAGCCGGACGTGGTGTACTTCGGGGAGTCGGTGCCACGTGATCGTCGTGAAGCAGTGCAGCACTGGCTTGAAGAATCAACGTCGCTGCTCGTGGTGGGGTCATCGCTGGCGGTGATGAGCGGATATCGAATTGTGCTTGACGCTCTTCGACAGGACAAACCTGTGGCAGTGATCAACGGTGGTCCTGGTAGGGCGGACCAGAAGGTGACTACGCTGTGGCGTACGCGAATCGGCCCAGCGCTTGACGCAATTCTCGACGAAGTTGGCCTGTAGGATAGCGCTCATGACCACATTTTCTGAGATTCCCGGAGTGGGAAAGCCCGCGCAACGTGCGCTAGAAGAGGCAGGCTACCAGGCACTCGAAAATCTCGACGGTGTGGAATGGGCAGACGTGCTCGCCCTCCACGGAGTCGGTGTGCGTGGGCTGGAGAGGATCCAGGCGGCGCTGCAGGAGCAAGGCCTCAGCATGCAAAACGCGCCGGAGCCGGAGGAACGCACAGCAACATTCACCAGTGGGAACACCGGAAAGAATGAAAACAAGACGGAAGCGACCTCCGTGGATCCGCGTGACTATGTGGAGGGGCTGGAGGGTCGTCGTCAAGCGCACGGGCACCTGCTGCTAGACCTGTTTAGCCGTGCGACTGGCACGGAACCGGTGATGTGGGGTCCGACAATGATTGGATACGGCGAAATGCACTACAAATACGCCACGGGCCGGGAAGGCGACACGTTTTTGGTGGGGTTCAGTCCGCGGAAGGCGAAGATCTCGCTGTACGGCATCGAGCCCACAGAGGAGTTAGGCAAATTCACCTCGGGGGTTTCGTGCACGTACATTAACAAGCCTGAGGACATCGACCTCGCTGTGTTGGAACGGTTGGTCAAAGAGGCCTACGAACGCGGCCCCGCAGGCTGCTAAACCTTGGCAACGGCGGAGTTTCCGTGCTCGGCTGCCTCCCAAACCTCGTCGTCGAGGATATCTGCGCGCTTGGACACCACGGCGGCAACGAGCGCCTGACCGGTGACGTTCGTTGCGGTGCGACCCATATCGATGATCGGTTCGGTAGCAAGCAGCAGGCCGACGCCAGCCAGTGGGAGGCCCAGGGTGGACAGGGTCAGGGTGAGCATCACGGTCGCGCCCGTAGTGCCGGCGGTGGCTGCGGAACCGAGAACTGCGACGATGATGATCAAGAAATAGTGCGTGAAGTTGAGGTCAATGCCATAAAACTGAGCGACAAAAATAGCGGCGACAGCTGGGTAGACGGAGGCGCAACCGTCCATCTTGGAGGTCGCGCCGAGTGGCATCGCGAAGGACGCGTACTCGCGAGGAACCCCCATGGATTGCTCGACAACTCGCTGGTTTACCGGCATAACTCCCATGGAGGAGCGAGTGACAAAGCCGAGCGAGGTGACCGGCCACACGCGCTTGAAAAATCCCAGCACTGGGACGCGGTTGATCATCAGGACGAGTGGGTAAAGCACGAACATGACCAGTCCGCAGCCGACGTAGATCGCAAGAACGAACTTGCCCAGCGAGCCCATCGCCTCCCAGCCATAGGTTGCCACGGCCTTGCCGATCAGCGCCATCGAGCCCAGCGGTGCCAATCGAATGACCCACCAAAGGACAACCTGCACGACCTTGAGTAGCGACTCGGAAAATGCGAGGAACGGTTCAGCGTCCTTGCCGGCCTTGACCGCCGCGATACCGATCGCGATGGACAGAACAAGAATCTGGAGCACGTTAAAGGTCAGGCCAACCTCACCATCTGAATTAGTGGAGGTTTGCAGCCCGAGGAAATTCACCGGAACTACGGAGTTAATGAATCCCAGCCAAGATCCCTGCTTGGAAGGCTCGGCAGCGGTATCGGCGCTGACGGATGTACCTACACCGGGTTGCATCACAAGGCCAACAACGATGCCGATGAGCACCGAGAAGAATGCGGTAATCGCAAACCAGACAAGCGTAGATACAGCGAGGCGGGCAGCGTTGGTCACTTTCCTGAGGTTGGCAACGGAAGTCACCACAGCCGTGAAAATCAGGGGCGGAATCATCAGCCGCAGGAGCTGAACATAAGTATCGCCGGTCCACGTCAAAATAGACGAGAGCCAGTTGTCTTCGGTACCGAGGCCACGGGCGACAAGGCCGAGGATGAGGCCCAGGATCATGCCCACGATAACTTGGGCGCCGAAGCCGGTAGCCCACTTGGGAAAACTCATCAAAACTCCAAATATTAGTCAGACTAAACGGTCTAGTGAGAATGTCAATGTACCTGTAAGTGATATGAAAATGCAACCCCCACACAGGTAGACCGCTCTGTCTAGAAGGAAAAACGTCCCTAGAATGAACCCATGACTGCGCTGTTGTTCGACCTCTATGGGGTCATCCTGAAACATCGGACCGAAGCTGGAAAGCGCCGCCTCGAGCAAGCCGCCGGCGTGATTGATTCTGAGCTCTTCTGGACCACCTACAATGAGCTGCGCCCCGCCTACCTGGTGGGCGACGTCTCGGACCAACGTTGGTGGCAGCAGATGGCACTGCGAGCGAACCTCAACGATCCGGATATCGCCGAGGCCATCGTTGCTGACTCTGAAACGCTGATGGACGTCGACCAAGACATGGTCGATCTGGTGCTCAAGCTCATCGACGAGGGCTACACCTGCGGAATTCTTTCGAATGCGCCTGAAAGCGTGTCTACAATGCTGCGGGAGCGTCACGAATGGTTGGCGCAGCTCGACGCGGTGACGTTTAGCTGCGATATCGGCGTGGCCAAGCCGGACCCGCGCGCGTTCGCCGTGGCAGTCGACGCGATGGGGGCCAACATCAAAGACACCATCTTCTTCGACGACTCTCCAGACAACGTCGCCGCCGCGGAAAAGGCCGGGCTCCAGGCTCACCTGTTCACCTCTATGAAGGACGTCCATGATTTACAGCTTTGAAGGCATCGCCCCGACGATTGACCCAACCGCCTACGTGGCCCCCGAAGCCACCATCATCGGCGACGTGCACATCGGGCCGGACGCTTCCGTTTTCCCGGGAGCCGTACTGCGTGGCGACGTCGGTCCCATTCGCATCGGTGCGCGGACAAACATCCAAGACGGCGCGGTTGTTCACGTCGACACGGGTGGCGAGTGCACGCTTGGCGACGATGTTACCGTCGGCCACCTCGCGCTAGTTCACTCCTGCATCGTGGGCAACGGCACTCTCGTGGGCATGCACTCCTCGATCCTGTCGCGCTCCACTGTAGGCTCGGGCTGCATCATCGGTGGCGGCGCAGTTGTACTGGAGGGCGCCGAAGTTCCTGCAGGTTCGCTCGTTGCCGGTGTGCCGGGCAAGGTAAAGCGCTCGCTTGACGACGAAGCCCAGGCCGGCCTTGTCGCTCACGCGGGGCGCTACGTCGAATTAGCTCGTCGGCACCGAGAGGGGCTCTCGGAGCACGAAATCTAGCGCCACCGCCCGGGCAATGTCGCGCACGACCTCGCGGTGAGTTGGGATCATGCGCAGGTCGACTTTCGTCTCTTGCGGCAGCCGTTCGCGCACCGAGCGGGCGAACAGGGCAGGGGCCTTAGGGTCGTCGATAAATGCGGAACCTGCGACGACAAGGGTGTTGGGGGAGTGCTTGGCGACGAGCCCCGCGGCCACCGAACCCAACTGTGTCGCGCGTTCATCGAGGGTCGCGCGGGTGGCGGAAGAAGATTCGGCGGTGGCGACGGCTTCGGGGAGCGAGTGGATGCGTGGGTCGCCGAGCGTTGCCAGCAAGCCGTCGGTGGTCAACTCGTTGTTGTTGAGATCCAGCGCGGTGACACCGTCGGGCCCCGAGATGGCTGCGCCGATGGAGTCGTCGGCGAAGAGGGCCATGATGCCTGGGGTGTGTACAGTTTCAAAGGACTGAATCTCAGAGCCGATGATCGCGGGCACCGCGGCGGTCACCGTCACCGGCACGGAGAACTGTTCGCGCAACTGGGCTGCAATGTTCACGCCCTTCCAGCCCAAATTGGGTGCTGTGACCACGCCGTCTTGGGAAACGCTGCCGGAAGTGGTCACGCCAACGGTAGCCAGCGGGCGATCAATACCAGCGTTGAGGCGGTTGAGGCCTGCCATGATGTGCTGGATAAAGTCGTCTTGGCTGAGCTTTGCCACGGGTGTCGAGATGTCGCAGTCGCGCAGGGTGCGACCCTTGATGTCAAACAACGCGATATACGTTGACGATGTGCCCACGGCGATACCAGCGTGGATTCCTGCGGTGTCTGCGAGTTCCAGTGGGATAATCGGGCGACCGCGACCCTGGGAGCGGGTGAGGTCGTTGCGTTCTACGACATAGCCGGCTTTCAGGAGTGCGGCGATGGCGCGAGTAACGGTGGGCTGGGAAAGATGCGTTGCCTCGACGAGCTCGCTTCTCGAGGTCACCGAATTGAGCCTGATCAGATGTAGGCATTTCGCCGCAGGCGTGCGGAGGCGTGAGAATGCGGAATGTGGCATGCGAGAGATTCTACGACATGTATAGACCGTATGGTCTTTCACCACCCATTTATTACAGACTGCTTAGTCCGTAAGGGGTTTCTTATATGTCCAGAAACGTGGTACGAGCAGCATCGATACTGCCGTTCCAGCAATTACCAAGACTCCACCAATAAGGGTGGTCCAGCCGGTGCTGACAAATTCGGCCGCCCAGCCGTGTGCGATGTCCGCGATGCGAGGGCCACCCACCACGATAATGATATATACACCTTGCACGCGACCCTGCATCTCA
This sequence comes from Corynebacterium breve, assembly GCF_030252165.1. NCBI lineage: Bacteria > Bacillati > Actinomycetota > Actinomycetes > Mycobacteriales > Corynebacteriaceae > Corynebacterium > Corynebacterium breve. Next base: position 15,022 of record NZ_CP126969.1, read on the forward strand.
GTTGTCGCAGACTGCTGCAAAATGGCATTGCGCAGACTCGCCGAAAACATGTCGGCTGCACCACCGATCACCAGCATGCCGACGACGAGCCAGGCCCACACGCTGACCTGAGGCGGGCTAATCAGCGTGAATAGCCCAGCCAAGACGATCGCGCCACCCCACACGACGATGCACAGGGCAACCGCCTTGCCCTGGTGTATAACCCGAGAAACCCAACCGGAGAAGAGTCCTCCCACAACGGCACCCAGCGCGATCGACGAGTACAGCAGCGACAACATCAACGGGGAGCCACCGAAATCAACGGCAGCCATCTCGGGGTACAAAGCACGCGGCATGCCGAAGACCATCGCGATGGCGTCGAGAAGCATCGCAATCAGAAGCACGGGCTGAGCCCACAGGTAGCGCAAACCGCTGCCGATGGAACGCAATCCAGGCGCCTCCGTCGGCCCTGTTGGCGGCAGGGAAGGCAAGGTCAGCACGGCACCAAGCGTGGGAACTAGGCACGCGACATCGATCAGATAAATCCACGAGTAGCCAACAAACGGAATCAGCGCACCGGCAACCAATGGCCCGACGATCGCACCCGCCTGCATCACCATCATGTTCAAGCTGGCCCCGGCCGCGAGCTGGTCAAACGGCAAAATCGAGCGGAACACAGCCGTGCGCGTGGGCTGATTCACTGCAAAGAATGCCTGCTGCAGCGCGAAAATCGACAGCAGTAGCCACACGTTCGCCTGCCCAAGTGCGGTGACGACGAAAAACGCGCCGGAAGTAATGATCATGCCCAATGTCGAGACGATCAGTACCTTGCGTTTATCAAAGGCATCGGCGATGGAGCCACCGTAAAGTCCGAAGATCACCAAAGGTACCAAGCCGAACAAGCCGGTGAGCCCTACGTAGCCGGACGAATCGGTGAGGGCATAAATCTGCGCGGGTACGGCCACGACTGTCATCTGGGCGCCCAGCTGGGTCAGGATGTTGGCGATCCACAATTTGCGGTACGCCGGTACCTGAAGCGGGCGAGTGTCCGCAAAGATCTCACGCATGCTTGGACATACTAAGGCACAAGCAACGGTAACGCTTCCGCGGCCGTGCCTTCGACGACGACAGAGGCGATCGTCGACAAGTCTGTGCGCTGAGGAGTGACCTCGATGATCGGGATGCCGAGCTGATGCGCAACCATGGGCAGCCCGGCGGCCGGGTAGACCACCCCCGAGGTGCCGACGATGACGACCAAGTCAGCTTCCATCATGCGCTTTTCGGCTTCCTCCCATTCGCGCTGCGGGAGGCCCTCACCGAACCAGACCACTCCAGGACGGATGAGGTTGTCGCACAAAGGGCAATGTGGTGGGGACATGGATTCGACGGGTTCCGAGGGTAAGTCGATCTGGCCTTTGTAGGGGCGGGAGCAGATGGCGCAGCGGAAGTCGAAGAGCGAGCCGTGCAGGTGCACGACGTCTTCGGAGCCGGCGCGCTCGTGGAGATCGTCGATGTTCTGGGTAGTTACCGTGACGTGGGCGTTCTTCGTCCACTGGGCAATCGCGCGGTGGCCAGCGTTGGGTTCGGCGCGTCGAACCAGCTCCGCGCGCCACAAGTACCACGCCCACATCGGCTCAGGGTCGCGCGCCCACGCGTCAATCGAGGCCATCGCCTGGGGGTCTACGTTTTCCCACACGCCGGTCTGGGCATCTCGGTAGGTGGCGATGCCAGAGTCGGCAGACATGCCTGCTCCGGTGAACACCTCGACCCGCCGGGCTTGAGCTGCAAGATCTTTCGCCTGATCCACACCGTTCATGGCTACTAGGATAAGCCATATGGTCTCTTCCGTCGCTGTCTATTGTGGCTCTTCCCATGGCACCCACCCCGAGTACACCACCGCCGCCCGCGCAATGGGCACCGCGCTGGCCCGTTCCGGGCTCACCCTGGTGTACGGCGGCGGGAACGTCGGATTGATGGGCGAGGTCGCAGACGCGTGCCTCGACGCTGGGGGAGAGGTACACGGCGTGATCCCGAAGCAGCTCGTCGATAAGGAAATGGCGCACCCGCGCGTGACATTGCACGTAGTGGACACGATGGCCCAGCGCAAAACGAAGATGGAGGAGCTCGCGGATGCCTTCGTTGCGATGCCAGGCGGGATGGGCACGATGGAGGAACTCACCGAGGTCCTTACTATGCAGCAGCTGGGTCATATCAGCGCGCCGGTAGCGTTGCTCGATGTGCGAGGGTTCTGGAATCCTTGGTGTGAAATGATGGACACAATGGTTTCCCGCGGGTTCCTCAATGGAAAATATGCCAATGCAATGATCATCTCAGAAGAGCCAGAAGACCTGCTGAAACAGTTTTCCACCTGGGTAAATCCCGGCGACAAGTGGGCAGAAGTCTAGCAAGGCGATAGACTTGCGACTCATGAGTTCTCAGTCAATCACCACCGACAGTTCTGCCCGCCAGCCGTCGTTGCTTGACGCTACCTGCGAAAACTTTGTCTACGATGTCGCCGAAATCGCTCCCACAATGGCGACGGAGCTGGGATTGGTCGGACACGACGGAGAACTGCAGGACTTCTCCCCCGACTACTGGGATGCCATCGCCGATCGAATCCGTGATCTGATCGCCGACGTTGACGCACTTAACGATGGCACCGATGAATCCGACGATGAAGACGACTTCGATGAGGTTGACCATGTCACCGCCGCGATCATCCGCGACCGCCTTGGCCTCCAGTTGGAGATCCACCACCAGGGCGAATACCTCCGCCTGCTGAACAACATTGAATCACCAGTACAGACCATCCGCGACTGCTTCTCGCTGATGAACCCGGACAATATCGACGCGATCGAGTCGCGCCTATCTAAGGTTCCGCAGTCGCTGCAGGGGTACCGCGAGTCGCTGGCAGAAGCCGCTAGCCAAGGCAATGTCGCAGCTCATCGCCAGATCGACGCCGTTGTCAGCCAGTGCGAAGAGCTTGCCGACGAAGGCAGCCTCCTTGAAGACCTCGGACTTGAGCACGACGCCGCCGCCGTTGCGGGCGCAAAGGAAGCGTTCGCCGAGATGGCCGACTGGCTCTCCACCGAGCTGTCTCCACTGGCGCCCCACGACGACGCTTTCGGCCGAGAGCGCTACGCGATGTTCTCCGAGTACTACATCGGCCACAAGGTGGACCTTGACGAAGCCTATGAATGGGGCTTGGATCGGCTGCGTGAGATCGTCGCCAAGCAAAAAGAGCTTACGCGTTTGCTTTACGACGACGACTGCCCGATCCGTGTCGCCTACCGACGTTTGAACGAAGAGCCACGCTACCTGCTCAAAGGCACCGACGAGCTGCAGGCGTGGATGGAAAAGATGTCGAAGCGCACCATCGCCGAGCTCGACGGCAGCCAATTCACCATCCCGGACGAGATCAAGGTGCTCGAGTGTCGCATCGACCCGGCGGGTTCAGGTGGGATTTTCTACACCCCGCCGGCGGATGACTTCTCTCGCCCGGGCACCATGTGGTGGTCGGTGCCAAAGGGTCAGGAAGTTTTCCACACCTGGCAGGAGCTGAGCACCGTATTCCATGAGGGCGTGCCGGGCCACCACCTGCAGCTAGGAATCACCCTGACCGAGCGCGACAACCTGAACCTGTGGCGTCGCGCCGTGAACTGGAACTCCGGCCACGGCGAGGGCTGGGCGCTCTACGCCGAGCAGCTCATGGACGAATTCGGCCACCTGCAGGATCCGGGCTGCCAGATGGGCATGCTCGATTCTCAGCGCCTACGTGCGGCCCGAGTTGTGCTGGATATCGGCGTGCACCTAGGCAAGAAGGTGCCGGAGGGAACGGGTATCTGGGACGCGTCTTATGCCAAGGCGTTTCTTCGCGACAACACGGCGATGGACGAGGTAAACCTGAGCTTCGAGCTCGACCGCTACCTGGGTCTCGCGGGTCAGGCACCGTCCTACGCGCTGGGGCAACGCGCCTGGGAGAATCTTCGCGACGACGCACTCGCCGAGGGCCAGACCCTCGTTGGGTTCCATGACCGTGCACTGAAGCTCGGCTCCATGCCGATGGACCTGCTGCGCAACGAGGTACTGAACTCCTAAAATCTGCGCAGAATCTTCGGCAGGTAGCCTGCCATGAGCAAGATCGCAATGAGCCGGATCAGCTGAATCGCAATCACCGCTGGTCCGGCTCCACCTTCTGCGGAGAGCGCCAAAACGGTTTCCAGTGCGCCGGGGCTGGTGGCCAGGTAGCCCTCGAAATAGGAGATATTGAGCCACTTGGACACGACCACGCCCATCGCCGCGCACGCACTCATAATGACGATGATGAAGGTGATCGTCGCTGGTAGGAGGCGGGAAAAACGCTGCAGCGCCGGTACCGAAAGGCTGCCGCCGCACACCCAGCCGATGGAGAGAAAAGCGATGATCCCCAACGGTTCAGGTGCGACGATGTCGGCTGGGATGAACTGCGCAATCAGCACTGTGAGCAGCAGTGGGCCGAACACGCTGGGCACGGGGATGTGCAGGAACCGGGCGATCGGCCCGCCCAAGATCGCGATGGCGAGGACTAAGAACCACATCCACCACTCCACGTCGATCCCAGCGACGTGGCTTTCGCCTGGTGCGTCGAGGAAGGAGGCCACGAGCGGCAACGTCATCGAGACAGCAAGAAGGCGAAGGTATTGCGCGAGCGCTACGTAGCGGATGTCCGCACCAAGTTCTTTGGCGATCACGGGCATGACCGACGCACCGCCGGTAAGCGACGACAAAATCCCGGTTTCACGGGAAACGCCAAAGCGGGAGAGCACCATGCCGGTGGCAAAACCGATACCTATAGTGACCGCTGAAACGACGAGGCCGGGCAGGATGTAGTGCGCGAGCTGGCCAAGCGGAACACCGACGATCGGGACAGCGGCCATCACACCGATGATTCCGCGACCAAGCGAATAGAATTTTTCATTCACGCGGAGCTCTTGTTTGGTGCTCAACGCCATGATGCCGGACGCGATGATCGATGCGACGATCCACGCAGCTGGGACATTCAGGTACGAAAAAGCCGCTCCGAGAAGAAGCGACGAAACGATTACGAGAAACCACCTGAACACCCAACACATACTACCGTTTAGGTCATGACTCATTACCTCTTGGCCATCTACCACGATCCAGGCGTGCAGGCATCACAGAGCGCATACAGTTCCGAAGAAGACATGCAGGCAGCCTTTGCCCGCGTCAATGCATTTAACGACGAGCTCAAGGCGGAGGGCAACTGGGTCTACGCTTGCGGGCTCACCGCGCCCGAAGACGCACAGCAGGTCACCCCAACTGGTGAACTTGTGGCTGGCCCGGCTGTCGCAGGGTCGAAGCAGCTCGGCGGCTTTTGGGTCATCGACGCGGCGGACATGGAGGCGGCAGTGGTCGTAGCCAAGCGTGGCGCTAAGGCTTGCGGACAGCCTGTCGAAGTCCGGCCAATGCAATGATCGCGGTACTGCTCGCCGCGGCCGCGTTTGCTGGGTGGGTCGATGCCGTCATCGGTGGCGGTGGCCTTGTGCTGATCCCAGTGTTGCTGGCGACGACCGGCCTGTCGCCGGCCAGCGTGCTTGCGACGAACAAGGTCGCGGCTGTGTCGGGCACCGCGTCAGCTGCGTGGACGATGATGCGTCGCGTGGGCGTGCCTCGTCGGGTGTGGTGGTATGCGCTGATCGCAGGGCTGTGCTCGGCGGGCGGTGCGGCTGCCGCTTCCTTGCTCAACGAGGACGTGATGCGTCCGCTGATCATCGTGCTTCTGATCGCGGTCGGCCTATTCGTGGCACTTAACCCTAAGTTCGGCCAGGGCGACGGGCCGGGAACTGTCACTCAGACCCGGGTGCTGCTTGGCGCACTGCTCGTCGCGTCGATCGGATTTTACGACGGCATCTTCGGGCCCGGCACCGGCATGTTCCTCATCATGGGGTTTACGGCGGTGTTCTCGCAGAACTTCCTCCGCTCGGCAGCGATGTCCAAGGTGGTCAACACTGCGACGAACCTCGGTGCGCTAGTGGTGTTTATCGTCGGTGGGCACGTCGAGTGGGCGCTAGCGCTGATGCTCGCGGTAGCGAACATGATCGGCGCTCAGCTCGGCGCGCGCACGGTCCTTGGCGGCGGAACCACACTGGTCCGGTACGCGCTGCTCACGCTCGTCGTGGTGCTCTGCGTGTACCTGCTGATCTAACTCCGTCGCTTGGTTCGCGCGGTCGCCTGCGCCGTCCACGGGTCCTCGGGCCACGGGTGCTTGGGGTAGCGGCCCCGCATTTCTTTGCGCACCTCTTGGTACGGACCGTTCCAGAAGCTCTCCAGATCATCAGTCACCGCAAGCTCGCGACCCGCCGGTGACAACAGATGAAACAGCACCCGCACCCCGCACACCTCCGGCGACGCAGCCAGCCCGAAGCACTCCTGCAGCTTGACCCGTACGATCGGCCTGCCCGTGGAATAGTCGATCTGCGGATGCGACCCGCTGGGTACTTCGAGCCGCTCCGGCACAAGCTCACCCAGCTTCGCAGCCTCCGGCCAGGGCAGCTGACGTTGCAACGCCGGGTACATGTCGATTTTGCTTATCGACGACCCCTCGGCCACCGCCATCACCTCGGGGGAGTAGTCGCCGTGTTCCATATCCGGCCACGGATCGCCAAGCTGCTCGTGGAGAAAATCCAGCCGATGCTTGAGCGATTGCGCCTTGTCAGACAGCTGGAAATGGTGGAGTTCAAGCTCGCCGAGCGCCTCCGCAGCCTCGGCGGGGGTCAGCCGGACCGGGGTGGATGAGAGCTCGATCGCCCCAATCGCCTTGACCTTGCGTCCACGCACCTTGCCACCCTCTAAGCTCGCGCGGGTTTCCTCGGTGACTAGCTCTGCGGGTTCGCCGGGAAGTGCCGCGGCGGCACGGATCACAGCACCGCGAGCGGTCAGCTGCACCTCGGCGACCGCAATCCATTCGGGGGCGCCCATGTCTACGCCGAGTGTGGCGCGGGTTCCAGCAGCCAGCAGGTACTCGTTGCCGGTGCGCTTGCCGATCCAACCCGGAAACGCCGTGGCGATGACGTCGCCGGCGGGGACGGCGGGGGAGTCGTCGACAAGCTTGGCTAGGCGCTTGACCTGGTTTTGTGGTGCCCGGGTACGTGCGAGATCGCCACCGAGGCCTTCGGCGAGTGCAGCGACGGTGGGAGCCGCACCGGAACCATATGTGACCAGTGCTTTGCCCAGCCGCGGATCGATCGGCATGCGGGCAAGCCGGGTGCCAAGGTCGGTGATGTGGCCCTCCTCGTCGACGGCGCCGAGTGCGCGCAAGGCTTCTTCCGCGTCGGCGATCGCGGGGCCTGGTGGCGGGCTGAGCAATGGCAAGCCAACGCCACGCGGGGTTCCCCAGGCCGCCAGGGTCAAAGCCGCGCCAGTAAGGTCGCTCGTGGCGATCTCTGGAGTAATGTCCGCCTGAAAGTGCTGGTAGTCGGCCTGGGAGTAGGCGCGCAGCACCTCGCCGGGGCCAAGACGACCCGCACGGCCGGCGCGCTGATCGGCGCTGGTGCGGGCTTCGGAGACGGTGACCAGGCCAGTCATAGCGCGTGCTGCGTCGCGGCGAGGAACCCGGGCAAGGCCGGCGTCGACAACGCGGCGCACGCCCGGCACTGTAATGGAGGACTCGGCGATCGTCGTCGCTACCACCACGCGAGAATCACCATTGAGAGCGAAGTCCTGCTCGTGGTTGGTCAGCCTGCCATGCAAGGGAGCGGCATCGGGGAGAGCAGAGCACACCAAGTCCACCTCGCGCGCGCCGGGGACGAAGACCAAGGTGCGGTCGGGGTGGTCGTCGGCAAGCGCGGCAACGTGACGGTAAAACTCGCGCGTGCCTTGCGCGCGATCCTCGTGCGGGTGGTAGCTGATGTCCAGCGGGTGGATGACCGCCTCGGTGGACAGGATCTGCGCGGACATGTGCTGGGCAAGCGCTGCGGCGTCGAGGGTTGCGGACATCGCGGCGAGGTAAAGATCGTCGCGCAGGGCCGCGACTTCCATCACCATCGCTAGGACGAGGTCGGTGTCTAGCTGGCGCTCATGGACCTCGTCGATGACCACGGCACCAATGCCAGCGAGCTCGGGGTCACGCAGCAGGCGGTTGAGCAACACGCCCGGGGTGACAAACTCCACTAGCGAGCCGTCGTGGTGCTCGCCGCGGATGGAATAGCCCACCCGGTCGCCAAGTTGTGACCCGTCGAGCTGGGCTAAACGACGCGCCGCCGCCCGCACAGCCACCCGGCGCGGGGCTGTGACCAGTGTCTTTCCGGCCACGTTGCTGATTGCTGGGGGAAGTAGCGTGGTCTTACCAGTGCCGGGTGGAGCCTCGACAACCAGCGGGCCGTGGGAGGGCAGCTGGTCGATCACATTGGCTACGGGCAGGCCCTTACCGATCCTGGCGAGGTCAAACATGGCCTTGAGATTAGTCCATCTGCAACACGGTTCGGAGCTCGGCGAAAACATCGGGGATCACGCGGTGGGTGACAGTCCGCCCGTCTCGCACCTTTTCGACGAGGCCTTCGTCGGTAAGCCTCTTGAGGTGATGGGACACAGTGGATTGACTGAGTCCTGTGATGTCGGTGAGTTCGTTAACGGTTTTCGGTGCGCAGCTGTTGTCGGTGAGCTCGGAGAGTAGCTGCAGGCGGCTGGGCTCCGCGAGCACTTTGAAGATCGCGGCGTAGCGGGTGGCTTCGTTTTCGGAGAGCGGGCCGGTGCCAAGGGAGCAGCATTCGGTGGACATGCTCCTACTATAGTAAAGTTCATATCGACGCATATCGATATATATTTGAGGGTCCGATGAACAAACAAATGTCCTTCCTTGACCGCTTCTTACCACTGTGGATCATGCTAGCCATGGCGCTGGGGCTGCTACTTAGCCAGATTGTGCCCGGGATCGGCGACGCGCTCAGCGCCCTTGAATTCGACGGCATATCGTTGCCGATCGCGCTCGGCCTGTTGGTGATGATGTATCCGCCATTGGCCAAGGTTCACTATGACAAGGCAGGTGAGATCGCCTCGGACAAGCGGTTAATGGTTGTATCGCTGTTCCTGAACTGGATCCTCGGGCCGTTGCTGATGTTCGCTCTGGCCTGGATCTTCTTAGCCGACGAGCCCGAATTACGCACCGGCCTGATCATCGTTGGGCTGGCACGCTGCATCGCGATGGTGCTGGTGTGGTCCGACCTTTCCTGTGCCGACCGAGAGGCCACTGCCGTGCTGGTTGCGATTAACTCCGTCTTTCAAGTGCTGATGTTCGGCGTGCTTGGCTGGTTCTACCTGCAGGTTCTCCCGGGATGGTTGGGGCTGGATACCGCTTCCGCCGACTTCTCATTCTGGGCGATCGTGAAGTCCGTGCTTGTTTTCCTGGGTATTCCGCTTGCGCTTGGTGTGCTGTCGCGTGTCTTCGGCGAAAAGGCAAAAGGTCGCGAATGGTACGAAGAGAAGTTTCTGCCGGCTATTTCTCCGCTTGCACTGATCGGTCTGCTGTACACGATCGTGCTGCTGTTTTCGCTGCAAGGCGACCAAGTGCTGACCCACCCCGGAGCCGTATTGCGTATGGCGATCCCGCTGCTGATCTACTTTGTCGGCATGTTCGCCATCGCGCTTGCCGTGTCTAAGTTGGCCGGCCTGAACTACGCGAAGTCGTCGTCAGTGTCGTTTACGGCGGCGGGCAATAACTTCGAGCTGGCCATCGCCGTGGCTATTGGCACTTTCGGAGCTTCCTCCGGCCAAGCCCTAGCCGGCACAATCGGCCCGCTCATCGAAGTTCCCGTGCTTGTAAGCTTGGTTTACGTGATGCTGTGGGTTGGCCCACGCCTGTTCCCTAATGACCCCACCCTCCCGAAAGAGAGCTCTTATGTCTAAGGTTCTATTCGTATGTGTCGGCAACGGCGGCAAATCCCAGATGGCTGCTGCTCTGGCGCAGTTGCGCGCGCCCGAGCTGGAGATCCACTCCGCAGGCACGAAACCCGGCACAAAGCTTAACGACGAATCCGTCGCCGCCATCGCCGGTTGGCGCCGACATGTCCGGCGGCGTTCCCAAGGCGATTGACCCGCAGCTCCTGCGCACCGTGGATCGTGTTGTCATTCTGGGCAATGACGCGCAGGTAGAGATGCCCGCAGACGCAGTCGGATCCTTGGAGCGTTGGGACACCGACGAGCCTTCGCTGCGTGGCATCGAAGGGATGGAGCGCATGCGGCTGATCCGCGACGATATCGATGAGCGGGTGCAGAAGCTGGCAGGCGAGCTCAATCCGCAAACTGACCTTTGCACAACGGCCTTTACCAAGTAGCCCGCTGTGGCTCACCCGGTAAAGGCCAGTCTATAAAGGTCAGTTTGCGGCGGCGCGGAGTGTTCTACAGCTCCTGGTCCAACCCCTCGCGCTCCAAAGCAGCGTCGCCCTGATTCAGCTTGCGCACCACAGCGCCCGGCACACCCATGACGAGGCTGTCACTCGGAATGTCCTTGGTGATCACGGCACCCGCGCCGATGACACAGCGATCGCCGATCGTCACACCAGGCATGACCATGACTCCAGCACCGAGCCAGCAGTCATCGCCAATCACGACGGGACGTGCGCGTTCCCACTCCTTCTGACGCATTTCCAGATCGTGAACTGGGTGCTCCACGGTGATGATCTGGCAGCCAGGGCTAAACAGCGTGCGCGCGCCGACGGTCACCTCGGCTGCGTCTAGGATGACGCAGTTGTAGTTGAGAAACGCACCCTTGCCAAATTTGGTGTTTACGCCGTACTCGATGTGGAGCGGCGCCCACACCTTTGGGGCAGCTGACTTAGGGTGAAGGACTTCTTTGAGCAGCTTGTCGGCGGAGGATTTGTCGGTGTTGGAGAGTTGGTTGAATAGGTGCATCTTCTTGGCAGTTTTATTCTTCAGACGCAACGGTTCTTCGCCATCGGGAAGGTACCACTGGCCACTGCGCAGGCGGTCCATATCGTGCATGCGCCTATCCTAAGCAATTCTGTACACAAAAGCTTGGTTAACTGTAGCCTGGCACCATGGAAAAGATCGCAGTAGTAACAGGTGGATCCGAAGGAATCGGCGAGGCGGCAGCTCGCGCCCTGGCCGCTGATGGTTGGAAGGTGTACGTGGCGGCGCGCAGCGTCGATAAGCTTGAAAAGATTGCGGAAGAAATCGGCGGTGTCGCTGTCGAACTCGATGTGACCAGCCAAGAGAGCGTGGACGCGCTGGCGGCACAGCTGGAGCACGTCGACCTGCTGGTGAACAACGCCGGCGGCGCACGCGGGCTGGATTACTTGCGTGACGCCGACCTGGACGATTGGCAATGGATGTACGACGTCAACGTTGTCGGCCTCGTGCGCGTGACCAAGGCGTTGTACCCAAAGCTGATCGAATCGGAAGGCTTGATCATTAACCTCGGCTCGATTGCTGGCTTTACTCCGTACGTGGGTGGTTCCGGATACAACGCGGCCAAGCACGGTGTGCGTGCGCTAACCCGCGCAATGCGCTTGGAGGAAGTGGCGAATCCGGTGCGCATCACCGAGATCGATCCAGGACGAGTCAAGACCGACTTCTCCGTCAAGCGCTTCAAGGGCGACGAAGATCGTGCGAACCAGGTCTACGACGGCAAACTGAACCTCACCGCCGAGGATGTGGCGGAGGCAATCCGCTGGGTCGCCAGCCTGCCTGTGCATGTAAATATCGACACGATGAACATCATGCCGCGGGATCAGGCTTAGACTAAGCTCCCATGACTATCGCCTCGTACGCAGCACTGATCGGAGTGTGGCTGGCAGCAATTATCAGTCCCGGCCCAGACCTATTCCAGATCATCCGCATCGGTGCGAAATCCCGTGCAGCCGGCGTGGCCTGCGCCTTGGGCATCATGCTGGGAAACACGCTGTGGGTCGTCGCATCGCTATTGGGTCTGAGCGCGCTGATCCGTGCGGTGCCCGAGGTCCTTGGCGTGCTGCAGCTCGTCGGTGGCGCATACTTGATCTACATGGGTGCGCAGTCCGTGCGCGCCGGGCTTGCTTCACGACGATCCACCCCGTCCCACACCATCCGTGGGCCAGAGATGTCGTCGCAAAAGGCTTTCGGCCTTGGCTTTACGACGAACCTCTCAAATCCCAAAGCCGTGCTTTTCTTCGGCGCGGTGTTTGCGCAGTTCGTCCGCCCCGACATGGGCTGGGAATGGATGGCGATTATCGCCGTGACCATGGTGGTCATCGGGATCATCTGGTTCGTTCTTTTCGCGCTGCTGGTGCGCGCGATCGCCGCGCCTTTGGAACGCTACGGCCACATCATCGACATTGTGGCAGGTGCAATCTTTATCGCACTGGGGATGTGGATGGTTGTCGAAGGTTTCCAGAGCCTAATTGGCTAGCAGCGCTTATAATTATCGCATGATTCTAACAACGACCAACTCCGTCGAAGGCCGTCAGATCACCGACTACATCCGCATCGTCGCGGGCGAAACCATCATTGGCATCAACGCGTTTAAGGACCTCGCTGCGGGCTTCCGCAACATAGTGGGCGGACGCTCGACCACCTGGGAAGGCGAGGCGATTAAGGCTCGCGAAAACTCGTTGAACGAACTGTGGCAGCGTGCTCAGGAACTCGGCGCAGACGCTGTTGTCGGAGTCAGCTTTGACTACTCGGTCTTGGGCTCTGACAACGGCATGATGATGGTTTCGGTGACCGGCACCGCTGTCCGTCTGGCTCCTTAAGTAAGCTAGGTTCTCATGGGCATTGGTATCCAGGGAAAATCCATCAAACTCGGCCAGTTTTTGAAGCTGGCCAACCTCGCCGATACAGGCGGGCATGCCAAAGAGCTGATCGCCACCGGGTCTGTTGAGGTCAACGGAGAGGTCGTCGAGCAGCGTGGCTTTACGCTTCACGACGCTGACGTAGTCACCGTCGGAGGGGTCACAGCTACCGTCGTCGCCGACGGTGAATTCGGAGACTTTTTCGACGAACGCACTGCAAACGACGACTTCGATCCCGAAAAGTGGAGGAATCTGTAACACATGCCTGCTTTTGAAGCCCGCACCGGAATGCCATATTGGGTTGACCTTTCCACCTCTGAGGTGCGCAAATCGACCTACTTTTACACCAAGGTATTGGGGTGGGAGATCGACGATGCGGCATACCGCACCGCGCGCGTCCAAGGCCTCCCAGTGGCGGGGTTCTTGCCACAGCCTGCGGAGGCAACGATGCCTGACACGTGGGTCACTTACTTCCTGTCCGGCGATATCGATGGAGATACTGCACGGGTCGCCGAGCTGGGCGGGCGTGTTCTCTCCGAACCTATCGAAGTGTCGATGGGCGCGATGAGCCTATGCGTGGACAACGCCGGCGGGCTGTTCGGCCTGATCCAGCCTGCCGGCGAGGACTCCTTCGTTGCTGCGGGCGAGCCGGGCACCCCCGTGTGGCACGACTACACCGCCACCACTGGATTTGAAGAGGTGGGCGATTTCTATCGCAAGCTATTCAACTGGGAAACCGTGACGCGCGACGGATACTCGCTAGTGGTAGAGGAAGGTGGCGCATTCGCAGGCATGCGCGACGCGACGGGGCAGTTCCCTCCGAGCGTTCCGGGTTTTTGGCAGTCTTTCCTTGGCGTGCTGAACATCGACGAGGCCGCGAAGCGCGTTGTCGAATTCGGCGGTGAGGTCATCCGCGGGCCGGAGGACTCCGAGTTCGGACGCCTGTTGTTGATTTCCGATTCCACTGGAGCGACGGTTACTTTGTGCGAGGTCGAGGAGCCTGTCGATGAAGCAGAGCTGTCCGAGTCGGAGTCGATTCTGAACCTGTGACGCGGTCGTCGAGTAGCCTGGCGACATGACTACGACACGCGCCTGGGGTGCCCCTGCAGCTGGTGCCCCGCTGGAACCACTGACCATCACCCGCCGCGACCTGCGTGACGACGATGTGCGGATCGCCATCGAATACGCAGGTGTGTGTCACTCCGACATCCACACCGTACGTGGCGAGTTCGGGCCCCGCGAATACCCGCTGGTGCCAGGACATGAGATCGTCGGAAGCGTGACCGAAGTCGGTAGCGAGGTGACCACATGGCAGGTGGGCGACCGCGTAGGCGTCGGCTGCTTTATCAATTCCTGTGGCACGTGCGATGAATGCGTGGAGGGGGAGGAGTCGTACTGTTCGCGCGGGCCGATATTTACCTATGGCGGGCGTGATCGCTACACCGACGACGAATACTCCCAGGGTGGCTACTCTCAAGAGATCGTAGTGCGTGACGCTTTCGTGGTGAGAATCCCGGATGCGCTGCCGATGGACAAGGCCGCGCCGCTACTGTGTGCCGGTATCACTACCTATTCGCCGTTAAAGCTTTGGGAGGCAGGCCCCGGTAAGCGCGTGGCCATCGTCGGAATGGGAGGGCTGGGCCACGTTGCGGTGAAAATTGCTGTTGCGATGGGCGCAGAAGTGACAGTGTTTTCACATTCCGAAAAGAAACGCGAGGACGCGCTGGCCTTCGGTGCGCAGGACCTATACCCCACCCGTGAGGGGGTACCCCGGGATTTCGCAAACTACTTCGATTTGATAATCAATACCGTGTCCGTGGACTTGGACATTGACGACTATATGAGGCTGCTGCGATACAAGGGTGTATTCGTGCAATTGGGTCTTCCACCTGCGCCGATGGAAACTCAAGCGCGAATGTATACCTCGAAGCGAAGGGTGCTTACCGGCTCATTGGTTGGTGGGATCAGAGAAACGCAGGAGATGCTTGACTTCTGTGCCGAGCATAATGTGACCCCAGAAATCGAACTAATAGACGCTTTTAGGGTCAATGAATCTTATGACAGAACAGTAAACTCCGATGTAAGGTATCGATTCGTTATTGATACCGCAACAATGTAATTGCCCTTCCCTAGGTGCCGGTAGGCAAAGGTGGACATACTTTGAAGAAATTCCTTGGCCTTGTCTTGGCGCTCATCATTGCAGTGGGCCTTGCCCCGGCGGCCTCTGCCGTGTCGTTGACTAACTCGGATGTGAATTCGCGAAGCTCACTTGCCGTGGTGTACTCCGACGGAAGCAGCTCTGCTACTGCCAACGGCTACGAGGCACGCCCGGCACTTTCGCTGAGCAAACTCTACCTGGGCTACTGGGTGATGTACCACGGATCCGAGCAGCACAAATCGCAGGTGGAATACATGCTGCGCGTCTCGCATGACGGTTTGGCCTCGGAGATGGACGCCGCGTACCCTCAGGCTATCGATGAAATCGCCCGTGACTTCAACCTGTCCTCCACGTCCCGCAATGGGTACTGGGGCCAGTCGAGTACCTCGGCGGTGGATGTGGCCCGTTTCGTGCAAAGCATCCGCCCTGATCCTGCCGCGGCGCCTGTGCTGCGTGGTATGACCACCGCGGCACCTGTGGCTAATGACGGCATTGGCCAGAACTTTGGCACCTCCCGTCTGCCAGGAGCATGGGGTACCAAGTACGGCTGGTCCAATGACCTGCACTCATCCACCGCGACCGTTTCCTTCGGTGACGGCTGGGCTGCCGCGACCATGACCTACGGTGACACGCAGGCCAACACCCACGACACGCTGCACGGATTCGGAATGGCACCGGCTGTGGGCCCGCTTCCAGTCCCAGCCCCGGAATTGCCTGAAATTGGCTCGACTATTCCGGAGCTAGAAGTTCCGGAGGAACTCACTGACGTCTTGAACTCGACGACGGGATTCTGACGGAGTAGCAATCCTATGGGTTGAGTGATACTCAATCGTGTGCACGTGATCGTCGCCATCAACTTCTGGTCGGGCGGCGATTTCGTCGTTAAGCGCTACCTGCAACAAGGTCCGAGGCCACTGGCTCGGCGACGGAACCTGTAAGCCTTGTGAGATGTCCTCCGGCAATCCCGCGACAGAGTTGAGATCAGGGAAGGTGAGTACCAGCGCATCGACGTGCGAGGCGACCAGAGTCGCCAGCGCACCACCTGAGCTGTAGCCCCAGGCGGCGATCGATGAGGCAGAGTGGTGCTTCGCGTAACCTATGGCGCCCAGAACGGCCTCGCGGATTTGCGCGAGATTGTATTGAGGGGCAAGCGGGTGATCCACGTCAAGGATCGTCGTGCCGGATAATTCCGCAGCCGCTGCAACTTCGGGGCGCCAGGAGTGTTCCAAGGCGTCGGCGCTGCCTCGCCACCAACCGCCGGAATGGAGTGAAATGGCCCAGCGGCCGGTCGGCTCTGAGGGAGTGAACTGCCGGGCGCCGATTGAAGGGATGTCCTGCATCTGCACGTCGCCGGCGAAAGCGACACCCGGCATCGCGTGATCGACGGCGGTGCCAAGCATTAACATGCTGGCGTGGGTAATACGATCGGGAAGAAGGGCCACGTAGCGGTCGGCCGGGGTCGGATCGCCTGCGCCGCCTTTCCATGGAGGGGTGAAATCAGGCAGCGGGTACGTGGAGTCCATGTAGGACACCAGTTGTTCTAGCTGCTGCTCCTCGGGCAGAGTGCGCTCGACTCCGCCAACGTTGAAATCCTCAGCTCCCTGCTCGTTGAGCGGGTAGTTATCGTCCGGTTGTCCAGGTTGAAGTTCTGAGTGAGATGTCATGGCCTCAAGCGTAGGCGAGAAACAAAGACTAGATTCGGAATTAGCATCCAAATCTAGGAGGACACGATGTTTTCACCATCCAAAGAGGAGCTGGCCAAGCGATTCGGAGCAATCCATGACCTAGTTGGCTCGTACACTTTCGACGATCCTGCAAACCAGGTTGGTATTGAGACTCTGGTGGGCAACGACCTTGATGGCCGCCTGATGCAGTTCCCCGTCACCTACATCGCAGAAGACACCCACTCAGAAGCAACGCTGGCGGAGATTGACCATTCGACGCTGGGCAAGCGCTTTGTCGTTCCAGCAACGGCGAGCGAGACCGCGGTGCGCGAATATATCCGCGTTATTCTCAACGGCACAGAAGGAACAGCAGTAGCAGCAGAAGAAGCCCCTGCGATCGAGGTAGAGGGCTCGGGCGAGGGTCCGGCTGAGATCGGCGAGGTCGTGCTGCGCGAGTTCACCCGCCAGCGTGCGACCGGTACCGTCGTCGTCGACGGCAAGGTTCGCTCCTTCTTCCTGCGGATCCCGAACCTGCTGACCCACAGCAAGGAAATCGCTACCGGCCACACGACCTCGCGCCTGCGCCTGACCGGCTGGAAGGCCGGTGCCCCAGAGGACACCCGCATTCTTGCAGAATTGTCCTGGGGTGACCTGCAGAAGTAACTACCAAATGGTGACGCGGTCCTCCGGGGCGATCCACATCTCGGAGTCCGACGTCACCTCAGGGAACGCTTGGTAGAACTCGTCAACATTGGCAACGATCTTGTTGCACCGGAACTCAGCCGGGGAGTGCGGGTCGATTGCCAAGTACTGGTGCGCCATTTCTGGGCGGATCGCCGTGCGCCACACTCGGGCCCACGCGAGGAAGAGACGCTGCATGCCTGTGTACTTTTGCTCATAGAGAGCAGGCTCGGCCTGTTCGACCTGGAATTCTAGCTCAGGCCCATCGTCGAGCCCTTCGTCGGCGAGGTACAGCTTGTACGCCACCACGGCGATGCCGAGTCCGCCGAGGTCGCCGATGTTCTCGCCTAGGGTGAATTCACCGTTGACACCATCGACGCCTTCTTTGCCCTTCAAAACAGCCGGGATTAGGCCGTCATATTGCTCGACCAATTTGCCGGTCAGCTCGTCGAAAGCCTCTCGGTCTGTGTCGGTCCACCACGAGTTGAGGTTGCCTAGGCCGTCGTAGCGTGAGCCCTGGTCATCGAAGCCGTGGCCGATCTCGTGGCCGATGACTGCGCCGATCGCACCGAAGTTCTCCGCTGCGTCCGCATCGGGGTTGTAAAACGGTGGTTGCAGGATTGCTGCTGGGAAAGTGATGTCATTGACCACCGGGTTGTAAAACGCGTTGACAGTCTGAGGAGTGGTGACCCATTCGTCGCGGTCGGCAGGTTTGCCCACCTTTGCCAGCTGGTACTCGTGTTCAAAGGCCGCGCCTTTGCGCACATTGTCGACGAGCAGCTCGCCCGAGGTATCAAACTCAAGCCCTTCGTAGCTGCGCCACATATCCGGATAGCCGATTTTCGCCTTGAACTGGGCAAGCTTTTCGATCGCGCGGGTGCGGGTTTCTTCCGTCATCCATTCCAGCTGACTGATGCGCTCGCGGTAGGCGCGGGTGAGATAGCCAACCAGAGTGAGCATGTCTTCCTTGGACTTGGCAGGGAAGTGCTGATCCACGTAAGCCTTGCCGATTTCCTCACCGACTAAGGATTCTGCGAGACCGACGCCACGCTTCCAGCGGTCGCGCTGCTGGGTCGCCCCAGAGAGCTTGGTCCCGTAGAACTCGAAGTTCTTCGCGCCGATTTCTTCGGCAAGTAGGCCTGCGCGGGAACGAAGAATGCACCAGGTTGCCCACAGCTGCCAGTCCGCGAGGTGCTCTGGGCGCAGCATGCCTGCGAGGTGCTCAGTGTAGGACGGCATCATATTGATAACGCGCCCAGTGGTGACACCGGAGCCAGACAGTAGCTTCCTGATCACGTCAGGCAAGTCTTCGACCTCGACTGGGTTGTAGGTCGCCATGGCATCGCGAGACTGCACTACGTCCCAGTGGCCAGAGGCAAGCTCAGTCTCCAAGTTGACGATGCGCGTCGCGGCGGCATCTGCAGGAAGACCAAATAGGTTCGCCGGATCGAGGAAGCCGAGCATTTCCGCAACGTGCTTGCGGTACGCCTCTAGGGTTTCGGCGTGGGCCTCGGAACGGTAGTAGGCCTCGTCTGGCAGACCCAAGCCGGACTGAACAAGGTAGGCCACCGCGTTCTCGCCCTGCGAATCCTTTTCGATGAAGTACGTCAAAGGTGCGCCGACTCCGTCGCGCTCGAGCCGGCCAAGGTTGACGGCGAACTCATCGATGTCTTTGACCGAGAGGGCCGAGAGATCGTCGTCAAGCGGAGCAACGCCACGAGAGTTGATCGCATCGGTATCCATGAAGCTGGTGAACAGGTCGGTCGCGCGACCCGCTCCTGCGTTGACTAGTTCATGGACTGCTGCTTCGGCGTCGTCGCGAAGTGCATGGAATGTACCGTCGACCCCACGATCATCAGGAATAACATGATTCTCAAGCCACGGGCCATTGACGAATTGATACAGGTCGTTCATGCCCCCAGCCTAGCGATTAGGCTTGGTTCATGTCTTCATTTCGCTTCGCTCCGGCGCACACTGGCAGACTTTTCGCGGCATCGGTCACGGCGCTCATCGTCGTACTGGCGCTCCCTGCGATTCTTGTCGCCACATTGCCTGAACCGCACCGCGAACGCGAGCAAGTGAAAATCACGTCCGTGAATACCGACTGGAAAGTCACAGTGCCACACCTTCTCTGCGAAAGCGACCCCTACGCGATGTCAATGCAAGGATGGACATGCGGTGACACAAGCGTGCAAGTAGCCAACACCGAAGCCACCGACGACCCCGAGCGCACGCTGCGTCGCCAGGTCAAGGCCTACTCCATGCTGGAGTTTGGAGAAGAAGGCGATGTCATCTCCGTCGATGACAATTTCCTCTACTACTCGTCGGGAGACGCGTTCGGGCAAAACCTGACCACCGTGGGTATGACAGTGAAAGGCACTGACGACGATGTGCTGTTCGTCCTGATTGATGGATCCGACGAAGAGGACGTAGCCATCGTTGGCAGCCAGATTTGGGAGGCAATGACGGGTAAAGCGCTCGACTCCGATCTCCTGGAACCTCCCGCGCAGATCACAAAGTACGAGGAGCTCTAAACGATGTCGAAGCTATTCCAAATCTCCATGATCGTAGCGATCGTGCTCACGTTGCCCGTGCTGGTCGGCAGCCTGGTCCAGCTGCTGATGATCTCGCCGGCGGCCGCTTGGGCCAACATCGGCATCGCAATCTTCTACATCGGCGTAGTCGTAACACTGCTCCGGTTCACTCCGTTGTGGCCTCGCTGGCAGGGTGCTCGTGGCCACACCGGTGTCTGGTGGGTCCTGTGCGCGCTCCTGTGGGGCGGCTCGGTGGCGCCCGCTTTGGTGTTCGCCGGCGGGCTGTCTAACACGGATCTCGCGCTCACGCTGAACTGGGAGGACTCCATAATGTCCTTCGGCGGTGCGTGGCCCGAGGAACCCACCAAAGCGATCGGTGTGCTTTTCGTCCTGCTCGCTTTCCGACGACTCCATCGCCCCTGGCACGGTTTCGTCGTCGGCATGATTGTGGGCTTAGGATTTGAGACCGTGGAGAACGTCCTCTACGGCTCCATGGGCGCGATGTATCACGCGGAAAGTGACCTGTACGGGATGCTGGAAATGTGGGGTCTGCGCATGGTTTACGGGCCGTTTCTGCACATCGCCATGACCGGAATCGCTGGGTGGGGTATCGGTTTGGCGCTGTTCGTTGCAGTCCGCAGTTTGTGGTGGCGCTTGCGTGTTTTCGCCCTTTACTTTGGCGTAGCGTTTTTGGCGCACTTCATCTGGAACTACTTGCCGGAGTCGTCGATGGTGCACAACTTCACCCTTGGTACCGCGGCAGTATTGCTCTATGGAACGTGGCTGTTCGTGTGGGTGCGGGCGTGGCAGATGATGCGGGCCGACCACGGCTACGTGTTCACGCAAGGCGCTCTGACATCGCTGGCAGAATTGCCCGCATTGCCGGCCCCCAAACTAGAACCCGAATTACAGATGCCGAACGCCCTAGAGGCGGCGACGGGGTCGTCGACAAGCGTCTAGGGCGTTCGGGTTCTGCCGTTCGGGAGGTGGCTAGTTCACGTCGCGGATCTTCATATCGGACGGGTGCCACAGGCCGGAGCGGCTGATTTCCTCGTGTTTGATGTCGGCCAAGTCCGGCGTGACTCCCTGGGAATTGGTGCGCTGCTCGTATTTAGCAACAGAGCCCCAGTCACGGTGCCAGTCGTCCTTGAGGTATGCGGGGATCTCGTAGGAGTAGTTCACGGCTTCGGCTGTGGCCAGCGAGCCGCCACCCAGGAAGTCCATGAAGCCCGACAGTGCAGCCTTGCCCGGAGCATCTGGCGAGATGCGGTACTCGGGAATCTCGGTCACGCCCGCGTAGTGGTTAAACGTGCGCTGACAAGGGAACTGCAAGGACACGGACCAATCCAGCAGGGTGGGGGTGTCTGCGGAGATGAGGTCCGTCATCGGTGCGAGCTCCGGTGCGCGAGGCGGGGTGAGTGCGATCCAGTCCTCTTGGGCCAACGACATGTCAGCGGCGACGATGCGAACCACGTCGGCATCCTCCGGCAGATCTGCGATCGGGTAGCGCAGGTTGCGCCATGATGGACCTTCACCGGCATCGAGCATTTCGAGCTCGCCGAGCTTCTTGGCCTTGCCATTGTCGCCGAGCTTGCCATATTCGAGGAGCAGCTCTTCGCCTTCCTGAAGTACTCCGTTGATGTCGTGGTACTCCGCCTTACCGGCAACAGAAACGACGATGAGTGGGGCGGTCTCGGTAGCTTCGGGGACCTCGTACCACTCAGTTTCAATCTTTGCGGTTCCACGTGGTTTGTCCTCCCACGAGCCCACAACAGGGATGCGCGTGTAGTCCAAGTTGAACGGTAGGTTCACGGTGGAGTTATTCACACCGGTATCACCTTCAGCGCGCTTACCTTGTGTACCACCTTCGGAGGTGGACTGGTTGGCGGTGGTCTCGGCGTCGGTGGACGTCTCATCCGTGGTAGCGGGCGCGTTGACTGCATCAGCTGCGTCGGTGTCGGTATCGCCGGTGGTGCGGGAGTCGGTGTTGGCGTTGCCGGATGAGGTCTGGGAGTCGCGGCCGATGGCGCCGATCGAGGCGGAGTCCATGTTCTCTGGCTCGATGAACTCCGGCACGCCGTCAGGGTGGAACCCGCGAATCTCGCCGGATTCCAGGGACTTGCCCAGGGGCACCCCGTTGATGGGGGTGAGGAAGGAGTCGTTGGTGTTGGTCTCCATCAGGGCGTCAGAGGCGAGGCCACAGGAATTTCCACCCAGGGCGCGCACGTTGCCCATGCCCACAGAGTATGACGGTGCTTGATCGATGAACGCCTTGGCAAAGGAAAGCATAGAGAAAGCGACCATCGCGATTGACATGACAGCGATCGGTGCCGTCATTAGAGTACGGAACCTGCCACCCTCCTTGGCCTGGGCGGCCTCGAACTCTGCGACAGTGCCCGTCTCTTCAGCCTTCGCGCGGTGGTAGGAGTCGCGGAACGTCTGCCAAATGCCGATGGCCAGGGTGATCAATGCCAAGAGCAGCACGACGGTATTCGCCTCGATGCCCTTGATCTGGACCGTCTTATCCCACCAAGGAATAGCAAAGGACGAGACGTACCACCAGGCGTTCCAGCCGGCCAGAGTAATGGCCATCAGGAACAACACGGCAGCCAGAGTGAGGGTACGAGCGCGAGCAGATTTCACTGCTATTTGCGAAAGTACAACTGCACCCAGTGCGGCGATGGCACCTGCGATACCTGCGTAGATACCAAAGTGGTGGGTCCACTTGGTCGGGGTGAACATCAGGAAGAACATCGACATCGCGACGATCAACAGCATGCGCTTTGTCGGGTCCTTGGCCGCACCTGGGACCTTGCCGTAGCGAGATACGCTCCAGACCACTAGACCCAGGCAGAACAGCATCGTGAACATAGCAAAACGACGCGACATCGATCCGTCAACCGCTTGCTGGAACAACGTGCCGTAGCGGACCCACTCGGAGTACCACTCCAGCGCTGGTCCGACTTCGCCACGCACGCTGGTGGATTCTAGGACACCGGCGAGGGTCTGATCAGCGAACACTGGGACCAAGATGGTGGTGCCGGCAGCCAGGAACGGAGCCACCCACGCGTACCACGGTGCGTGACGACGACGCGCGCGCAACACCTGGAAAAGCCAGGGTAGAGCGACCAAGAATACGCCCACCGCCATAAGACCCGTTGGTCCGCACGACAACGTATAGGTGGCAAAAATGGTGCCGATTGCGGCCGGGAACAGTCGGTTTGTCGCGATGGCACGCTCGAAGGATGCCCAGGTGGCCAGCACACCGAGCGCGATAATCGGCTCTGGGCGAAGGCCGTTGTTGTAAGGCAGCCAGAATGCGAGGAACATGAACGCGGCTGTCCAGTAAGCCATGCGGCGTTCGCTGATGGCGGTGCCTAGCCGTGGCAGGATCTCGCGGGAGAGAATCCACCAGGTAAGGATGCCGGCGATGAGCGTCGGTACGCGCATCCACACCGATGCCGTGGACACCTGCGAGAAGGCCGCGAGTAAGTCATAAAACGGGGAACCGAACGGAGATTCAGGTACGCCGTACCAGCGGTAGTAGTTTGCCATGTAGCCGCTCTCGTTGGAAGCGCGGGCCATGGTCAAAATAAATCCATCGTCCGAGGTGTTTGCGCCGAGGAAGTGCCAGAAGCCCAAGACAAACAACACCAGGCCGTCGAGCGGCTTGAGCGTGAACCACTGCTTGCGCAGGAATGGGATGCGGCGGCCATCGAGTCCGTCCATGCGCCACAGGGCGAGCAGCGACACGATCGTCAGCACCATTCCAAGCACCATCGCGGTGAGCTTTAGCGCAGACGGGGCGGAGGTAAATCGCGAGTTGATTTCAACGTCAGCTGATAGACCAGCGTCGATCAGAACAGCAGCTTCCGCGTCGATCTCGGTGTAAATACCCGTGACCTGCGGGCGCAGATCGTCCTCGACCTCTTCCGAGAACTTTGTCCCAGGGATGTCTGCCATCACGCCGTCCTCGGTAGCGGTGATTTCGAGCACGGCGTCGTCGTCAAGCGTGGCGGCTTCTTCGGCGGTGATTTCGAAGACAACGTCGTTCAACGAGCTCACGCTGAGCCCGCCGCCTTCCGTGGCGGTGACGAACAGGCCACGGTCGTAGGCCTCGGTGGAGGCATCGGGCAGGGTGCCGATGACGGTGGATTGGCCCTCGTGGAGGTGCTCCACCGCCTGAAGCGGAACCGACAACTCGAGCTTTTCAGGCGCCAACGAAATAAGTGGTGCGTTGACAGAATTCAGCGAGTTATTCTGCGGCCAGCTAAACGACGATTGCGTCTGGTTGACGGGCAGAAAAGGTGTTGCGACAAACAGGAGGAACGCGAGCACGCCTGTGATGATGGCTGTGTTCTTCAGCCATCCGGGAGCCTGCGCTGGCTGGGAAGATTCTTGCACGGTAGTCAATTCTAGGTCTTTGGTCATTACTGCTGAATACGAGTGGTTACGACGAACGGGCCGATCTGAGTGGTGGCCCAGTAATTGCTGGAGAAAACTTCGGGGTTGAAGTAGACAGCTTCGTAGCGAACATTGGGCTGGTTCGGGAAGATATCAACAGCGACGTGGCTCTTCCACTCGGTGGCTGAATCGTCGACCTTCCCTTTGAAGATGAACACATCTGGTGTCTTCCAAGGAGCGGAGTCGAGTTCTTCGATGAACTTTTCCGGTGTGGCACCGACGTCAAATGAGGTCTGAGCCCAGCGGTTCAGGGCGTCATTGCGTGTGTCGAATTCGCCGAGCGGGTTGGCGTAGTGGCTGGTAAAAGCGTTGAAGCCGTGGTACGGGTAGTACGCCATGAAGTTGATCTCGTCGGTGAATACGACGGTTTCTGTCGGCTCGTAGCCGTGGCGACGAATGGTTTGGTCAATATCCGAGTAGTAGCGACCAGCGTCGGGGGAGAAGCGGTCGGCGCGTTCGCCGTAGCCGTCGGTGTCTTGATACGCCTGGTCAATGAAAGACTGGTTCTGGGCCGGGATCTGCTGCACGTAGAACAGTCCAGCGAGGGAAACGATGACGACGAAGGCACGCGTGATTCGCTGGTTGGTTTTCAGGGTGAAGCGATCTGGGTAGAGATACTCAAAGCCCAAGAGACGAAGTTCTGCGAGCGCCAGAACACCTGCGGTTGACATAAACAGCACGATCAGGGTTTCCATGCGGAAGCCCAGCAGGGTCGTGCCGGCGAGTGTGGCCACCTTGGAAGCAAGCGCCCACAGATAGAACACGCAGGTAGCTACGGCGAGCATCCGGATCTCGGGATCACTAAAACGAATCAGCATGTAGATCAAGCCAGCTAGGCACAGGAACCCGATGACCGAGAAGGTCAAGAACGGAACAGGGAACTGCGTATCTTCCGTCGGCAGGTAGTGCGGCGCGGTGGACGAAACGTGAGGGGCACCGGTGAGAACCTCCCACACGTATGGTCCCCAGCCGATCAACGCGATTGCGATCGCCCCGAAGCCGATCACGAGCAACTGGCGCAATGGCACGAAACTGCGGGCGAACACCACCGCTGTCAGGGCAGCTAGTACGACGACCGACAATGCCAGCACGCCGGTAAAGAGCGTGTAAAACAGCGCAGAAACACCGAGGTAGAGCATCACCGCGAACGTGGCCGGCCAAGAGCCACGGAACGCGCGGTGCAAGACGATGGCCATGGCGGGGGCATACATGCCGACGACTGCCGCATATGGCTCCTCGGGCGTCATGACCAAGATGATGCTGACGGTGACCAGCGCCAGTGCCGTGGCAACGGGCAGCGAGCCGAGGATCTTGCGCCACAGCGGCACGAGCGTCGCAGCGACGATGGCCATGGAAATCAGCGCCCACGGCTGATAGACCTCCCAGCCCGGAAGGTTCAAAATGTTGGCTAGACGTCCACCGAGCCAGAACCACCCAATTGGGTAGTAGGTAGGCATGTCGATGTAGTTCATGTCCTGGTTGGTGATGGTCTCCGTCATACGCGACAGGAACTGCGTGCGGAAACCCTGGTCAACCTGGATGCCGTCGAGATAGAGCTTGGTAGCAGAGAGTGGAATGCCCAACGACGTAATGACTAGGCCGGTCGGCGCCAGGGAACACAGTGCCTCGGTGAGCACTGTGCGCCAGCGCGGACGGGGGCGATTTTCACGATTATCTTTCAGCCACAGCAGACAGAACACAACCACCGTGACCAAGATGATGAACGAGCCGGCGGTAGCCAGCGCAGGCGTCACGTTGGATGTGTTGAAAGCAGGAAGAGAAGAGGCGCGCAGGATATACCAGGCCACCAACGTCAAAAACCCACCCAAGAACCCGTACAGCGCGAAGGCTAGAACGGTCGCCCGAGTGGACACCTTGTCTGGTGCGTATTCGGTCGTGAGCAAGGGTGGGGCTAATTCCTCGCGTGCCGACGAGCGCGAGTGCACGTCGGCAGCGGTGGACTTTCCTTCAATCGGGTCCGTGGGAGAAACGGTCATACCTGATAGTCTCCCACATCCTCCCAAATTACATGTTGAGCTTGCGCATGATCCCGGCCGGAATGTGCTGAAGCACCAAGGAGACAGGGCCAAATAGCTTGTGGACAAAGAGGGAAGAATCCCCCTTTAGGACGGACTCTACGGTTGCTTCCGCTACGTCGGAGACGTTGACGGTCAGCGGCGCTTCTTTTCCAAGATCCGCGGTCATCTTGGTGCGGACCTGACCCGGGCGGACAACCAGCACGTTGACGCCGAAGTCGCGCAGAGCCTCACCGAGCTGGGTGTAGAAGCCGTCGAGACCTGCCTTGGACGCGCCATAGACGAAGTTAGAACGACGCACGCGCATGCCTGCCACTGAGCTCAGCGCGACGATCGTGCCGTGGCCCTGCTGCTTCATTGCCTGGCCCAAGAGAACACCAACGGAGACTGGTGCGGTGTAGTTCAGCTGAGCCGACTCGACAGCGGCCTGCTGGTCCTGCCAGAGGCGTTCCTGGTCACCCAGGGAGCCGAACGCGACGATGGCAACGTCGACGTCGCCCGTGTCGAAGGCTTCCTTGATGACGCCGGGGTGGGTGTCAAAGGCGGTCGCGTCGAAGTCGATGACATTAACCTTGCTTGCGCCAGCATTTTCGATCTGGGTGACGGCGTCGTCGATACGCGGGGAATCCTTGCGGGCCGCGAGGGTGACTGTAGGGGAGCCGCCGCGGGAGACGAACTCCTCGACGATGCCGAGTCCGATCTCGGAGGTTCCGCCAAGAAGCAGAATGTTTTGTGCTTGGCCTACTGCATTGAGCATGAGTTTCTCCTTAGTGAAGTTCCAGACGGCGGGACATATCGGAAGCGAAGACACCGTTCGGGTCGATCGCATTGCGGGTCTTTAGCCAGCCATCGAGTCCTGGGTACATCTTGTGGAAATTCTCCGCGGAGGTACGGGATTCCTTGGCCAGGTAGAGGCGACCGCCGAATTCCATGACCTGCTTATCGATGCGGTCGAGGAATTCGTTCAGACCGTTGCGGATAGGGAAGTCCACGCAGACGTTCCAGCCCTTCATCGGGTAGGACAAAGGCGCACGGTTGCCCTCGCCGAACAGCTTGAACACGTTCAGCGCCGAGTAGTGGCCGGATGCCTGAATGTCGTAAATGATCTGCTTGAAAGGTTCAACAGCGTCAGTTGGAACAACGAACTGGTACTGCAAAAAGCCCTTCTTGCCGTAGCCACGGTTCCACTCCGCGATCATGTCCAGCGGCTGGTAGAACTGCGTCAGATTCTTTACGTCGTTCTGGGAGTCCTTGCCCATGGCGTAGTACAGCTCGCCGATGGTGTTGAGGGTGAGCTTGTTCATCGTCCAGGACGGGAAGATGTCTGGCACGGTCATCAGCTGTGGCGCGGTGAACTTCAGCGGATCGCGCGCAAGCTTCGGAGCGAGTTCTTCCAGCTGCGCCAGGGTTGCCAGGGAGCCACGCGAGATTGTGGAACGGCCGACCTTCGGCGCTGGGTTGATCGCGTCGAACCAAGCGGAGGAGTAGTCATAGTTGGCCTCGGCACCGTTGGAGTGCTCCTCGATGGTCTCGTCGAGGTTGTTGGTGCGCACGGTGTCAGAGATGAAGTAGGCCGTCTCGGTCTTCGTCATCTTGATCTTCGCGCGGACGATGATGCCGGTGAGGCCCATGCCACCGACGGTTGCCCAGAACAGGTCGCCGGATGGGTCGTCTGCAGAACCGTTTGGTTCGAGATGCAGGATGCGGCCGTCTGCGACGAGCAGTTCCATGGAGACAACGTGGTCGCCGAAAGAGCCGTCGGAGTGGTGGTTTTTGCCGTGGATGTCAGGTCCGATGGCGCCACCGATGGTGACCTGGCGGGTGCCGGGAAGGACTGGGACCCACAGGCCATACGGGATTGCAGCGCGCATGAGCTGGTCCAGGGTCACGCCACCATCGACATCGACGATTGCGGATTCAGGGTCGATCGAATGGATCTGGTTGAGCGACTGCATGTCGATGACCAGGCCACCAGCGTTTTGCGCTGGGTCACCGTAGGAGCGGCCCATGCCGCGGGCGATTACGCCGCGTCGTGCGTTGGATGGCAAAGACTCGTTCTGCTCTGCCACCATCTGAACAGCCTTTTGGATCATTTCGAGATCCGAAGTCTCCAGCACGTGCGCTGTCGTCGGAGCGGTACGGCCCCAGCCGTGAAGGGACTTTTCAGTAGTGTGTAGTTCCATCTTTTCCATTCTTTAACTCGATGGTTTCTGATGTGAATGGGTAGTTCCAACACACAACCCTACCGATGTGGCAGACGGCGGGGGTCAAAGAACGCTGTGAATTAGGTCGTATCTTTTAGAGGTCCATTAGCTCCTTGATTTCCTGTGGCAATTCCTCTTGAGAGGTGATCGTCGGCAAGCCTGCTGCCTTGTGTTCCGCGAGCAGTTCGTAGACGCGGGAGCGCGTTGTTGAATCGACAAGGGGTAGCTCCTGCGCCATGAGACGCACCATGTGATCGTCAAGAGGGACCTCAACGCGCTGGGCTGCGACATGTTCATTGTTGTTTGCGTTCATTCTGCTAACAGTACTGTGTCGGGCGCACAGTTAAGATGGGTGGCATGACTGCTCAAGAGACGCTTCTCGACGAAACAGAAGACCGCATCGATTACAACGCCTTAGACAACACCACTGGTGGGCGCGCCCTGCAGGCCGGTTTCTTAGCCGCGATCGTGGCCGTTCCCGACTATGTGGCATCGCGAGCTGGACGCTGGGCAACCACTGCCTCGCTGATCGTGGCCAACCTCGTGGCGGTTGCAGCATTCAACGCCTTTGATGAGGATCCGCGGAACGATTTCTCTGCCGTCCTAGACCGAGACGAGGCAGAGGAATCCATCGAGGTGGCATCGGTGGCTAAGACTTGGGCAACCGTGGGACTGCTGTTGGTGCTCTTGGTGGGTTCAGTTGTCTTGGGCTTCCGTTTTCAGAACATGGTGACAAATGCGCTGCGCAAGCGTGGTTGCACCCGTCCGAACACGGCCTTGGGGTTGACCTTGGCCACCTTGTACTTCGCCGGCGAAGAAGCGAAAGCACGCCTATGAGTGACCATCCGGTTCTTGCGGTCGTCGACAAGCAGGAGGGCACAACCGTCATCTGGCGAGTCGCAACCACTCCCGGTTTCGCACCACTGTCGGGCGCTTGGATCGTTGCAAGTGAGCAGGAAGTTACCCAGTTGACTCGGGATGCTGTAGTGATCTCGGTCGGTCAGTCGCTTAACGACGACACACCGACCACCTCCATATCTGCAATTGCGGAGGCAATGGGGGAGCAGGGGGTGAAAGATCTGCCGGATCTTGAATCTACTCCCGCGTACTCTGGCGAGCCCGAGGCGCAAGCAGCCTGGACCACCGCAGTGCAGGCAGCTCAGTTAGTAGAAGCGTGGCATGCAGGTGGCGCGCGGCGACGCACACGCGGTGAAGACACCGTGAGGGTGCTGCCGACACCGACAGCTTGAAAAAGCGGAAATCGCTACGCTGGGGTCTATGTCCAGCAAGCTACTTCGCTCTCTTACGCCCCGGAAGGTCATTGACCTTGCGGCGGAACGTGCAGCGCGCCGTGGCGAGCCAGCCGAGCACAACACCCTGATGGTGCGCGCCGGAGCCTACGTGGTCGATGAAGAGGTCATCCGTCACATTGGGATCGACGAGGCCATGACTCTCCAAGAGTGCCAACGCGTGCTCGTGACCTGCTTCAACCTCCCCGACGAGGGATCTCCCGCGAGGTTTACTCACGAAGTCGACGATGACGGCCGCCTCGAAATTTCTCGCCCTATCGGTGAATTGCTCCGCGAATCGGGCGACAGCCTCTTCTTTCACTGGGGCTTGTGGAGCTTCCACCTACACCTGGGCGAGAAATGGCCGCGCGATGAAGGGACTCCCCGCGCGCTGTGTATCGGTGGAATCGGCGAATTTCAAGGTCGTCCCTTCGACCTCACCGACGTGAATGCCGAACTGACCGGTACCGACACCGTGCAACAAGTACTGTCCAACGCGCGTGGAGAAGTGTGCCGAGTTATCGAGCGCACGCGCATCTTTGACTTTGTGCCCCTGCTCCAAGCAATGGATCTAGAACGGCCCACAGCGGTAGATGCTGAAACCCGCGAGATCTTGGCTGAGTTGCCCCTAGAGCAAGACGACGAGCCGGTGGATGCATTCTGGTCCACGGTGCTGGGGCTTTCCTGCCTTGCCGACGAGCCACTGACCGACACCGTCATCGAGGACACCATGAACGCGCTGCGGTGGGGAAGCCCCGAAGAGCTTTCAGCCGACGACATCAAGAAGCTTTGCTCGGAGTCGCTTGACGTGCTGGCATCGGTGGGGGCTTATGGAACAGATGCTGGATCCACGGTGGATCGCCTAGACATCTACCGTGAGTTGATTCGCCAGACAAACGGGTAGACTCTACCGGCGTGCCAACATCACCGAAGAAAGAGCGCCGTTTCGACGACAATAGCGCGCTTGTCCAGCTTGTCCGCTTCACCACCGTGGGCATCTTTACCGCCCTCATCGACTGGTCTTTGACCATTTTCTTCATTGACGTTATCGGTTGGCCTCGCCAGGTGGGCAAGGCGATTGGCTGGGTGTTCGGCACGTTGGCTGCCTACTTGCTCAACTCGCGCTACACCTTTAAATCGGAAGTCTCCGCGAAAAAGGCTGCCGCGGTATTTACGCTGTATGCTTCGACATTCTTGATCCAGCAGCTGATCTTCTGGGTGACCAACGAACCACTCATGGCCATGGGATTCCAAGGCGCCACCAAGAACACGATTTCGTTTGTGCTCGCGCAGGCTGTAGCGACCATCACCAATTTTGTGTTGCAGCGGGTGCTGATCTTCAAGGCAAAGTAGGCTGAGGCGTTATGGCCGACCCGATTTCTACCGCATGGGCGGCGCTTCGGGCAGCAAACCTGCACAAGTCCGACGCGCTGCACGCTCAGGCTGCGCGATTTGGCGCCACCGGCGCGATCTCTGCGGGTGTCGATGTCACCTTGACCTGGCTGTTGCAGATTGGCCTCGGGGTTCTCGGCCAAGGTTGGGCTCGTTCGGTGGGATACGTTGCCGGAACTTTCGTGGCCTACCTACTCAATCGCCGCTTTACCTTCCGGGCGCAGTTTTCCAAGCGGAGGTTTGTTGCGGTCATTGCGCTGTACACGCTGAGTTGGCTGGCTAACGTGGAGCTTTACCACCGCATTTTTGTCTGGCTGCATGAAGCTACGGTGCTCACGGAAACACCGGTGCTCCTGATCGCTTATGCGATCTCGCAGGGCTTGATCACCGTGGTGAACTTCGTGGTCCAACGGTCGGTGATCTTCCGGCCGCCTCGGGGCACCACGACCAAGTTCACTAGCTAGGGACGGCGGAAATCCTCGCGGGCGCCCATACGTAGCAGCTTGAGCCACTGGAAAAATTCTTTCGGACTCTTGCGTTGGATCAAGAAGAACCAACCAAAACGAACTACTTCCTGCAGCTGCATCGCCTTCATGCCGCGCTGGCCGATGATGTAGCCGCGGTTGCGATACGTGAAAAAACGCTTGGTCGGATTATCCGGGTACTGCGCGTGCGCGCGTCCGCCCATGATCGGGTGGAACTCGCTGGAGCCGTCCGGGTGTACGTACGCGGTGGTCAGGGCGGTGCCGTAGCTTAGTCCAGACTGGGAGAGCCGACGGTGGTACTCCACCTCGTCGCCACGGATGAACAGGCGGTAGTCAGGAACCCCGATGCGTTCCATCGCGGAAGCTGCGATAAGTGCGCCATTAAATAAAGAGGCGTAATCAGGCAGGAAATCGCCTTCGAGCTCTTCACGACGACGGTGCCACACCAAACCTTGGCGCAGGGGAAAAGCGAGCTTGTCTGGGGCCTCGATGTTGCAGACTACGGGCGAGACTTGGTGCAGCTTCTCACGCGCCGCCACACGGTAGAGCTCTTCAAGGACCGAGTTATCCGCTGGGCGACCGTCATCGTCGGCACACCAGATTGCGTCGGCTCCGAGGGCGAGAGCGTGAAGGAAGCCGTAAGCAAAACCACCCGCACCGCCAAGATTGGTGTGGGAGGCGAGGTAAACTCCGCGCTGGCCGGCGAGATCAGAAACTAGCTGCTTAACTGCTTCTTCTGCGCCATTATCCACGACAATGACCCAGCCAATCGGATGTGTCTGGGACACGACCTGCTCTAGTGAGTTGCGCAGTAACTCGACACGTTTGTGGGTGACGATAACTGCGGCGGTGGTTCCGTGAGGGTCAAGCGTGGGGGTTTCCCGAGATTCCGACATAGCGCTTATTGTGCCACTTCGGGCCAGCTGCCGTGTGCGCAGGATTGCGGTAGGCCAGTCTGCCCCTATCTGGGGGACAGAATTAAAGGAATTCAATAATGGTTTTGCAACGCAAATTGCAGCATAAAACTTGTCATGCTAATTTAGAAATTGCGACTAAAGAATAAGTGGATTAAAACTGAATGTTCTTTCTGGTGTGGATATTCAGCGGAGCACGCGACCGGACTCTTCTCACTGGTTGCGCCCACATTATTCTTGGCGCCCATCGCATTGGAGGCACGGCTTCAATGCACCTTCCGAAGGTTTTAGCCTTCTGGTTGGCGCAATCCCCCGCGGGGACAGTGGTACGGCACTGTTCTAGCGGGGGATTGTGTTGTCTAGAGAACTTTTCAATTTTCGAGTGGGGGTAGCCCTACTCTCTATTGTCCTCGTTGTGGAAACGATCGATCATGCGGCGAACATGATCGCCCGCTTCCTTGCCCTCGTAGGCTTCGACGACGTCGTCGACAAGCCCCGCCTGACGAATCTGGCCATGATCGATCCACAACCCAGTAGTACACAGTTGGGCTAGAAAGTCGTTGGAGTGCGAGGCGAAGACAAGGATGCCGGAGCGTTCCACCATCTCGGAAAGTCGTACGCGAGCTTTGGCCATGAAGGCGGCGTCGACGGCGCCGATGCCTTCGTCGAGAAGCAAAATCTCGGGCTCGATGGACGTGACCACGCCGAGGGCCAAGCGCACGCGCATGCCGGTGGAGTAGGTTCGCAGTGGCATGGCAAGGTAATCACCAAGCTCGGAAAACTCAGCGATGTCGTCCATCTTCTTCTTCATCTGCTTGCGCGATTGACCTAGGAAGAGTCCTCGGATGATGATGTTCTCGTAGCCGGAGATCTCGGGGTCCATGCCCACACCCAGGTCGAAGACGGGAGCTACGCGACCACGGACATCAGCGACGCCACGGGTGGGCTCGTAGATGCCGGAGAGTAGGCGCAACAAGGTGGACTTACCTGCGCCGTTGTGGCCGACGAGGCCAACGCGGTCGCCTTCGCGCAGGTGGAGGTTGATGTCTTTGAGTGCCTCGACGACGACGGTATTGGCGTCGTTCTTGCCCAATGCGCCACCGGCGGTGGAGAGCATGGCTTTTTTAAGGGAGCGGGATTTAGCGTCGAAGATGGGGAAGTCAACGCAGGCGTTGTAAGTATCGATTGAAACCATGGTGAGTGCCTCCTAGACCCAGTAACTTACGCGGAAGCGCCACTGGCGCATGGTCAAAAGGGCAAGGCCAAGGCCGACAAAAGTGCAGGCCAGGACGATCCACCAGTGATAAGCGGCGGCCTCGCCACCGACCATCGGCTGGCGGACGATTTCTAGGTAGTGGAAAAGCGGGTTGATCTCGGCGATCATGGCGCGGTTGGCTACTTCGCCGCCCTGTTGCTTCAGGGTTTCTGTGGTCCACACGATCGGCGTTACGTAGAACGCCAGCTGCACTAGGGCTTCAAGCAGTGGTGCCACGTCGCGGAAGCGTGTTGCGATGATGCCGAAGAACATGGCTACCCAGACACCGTTAATGATGAGAAGCGCTAAGGCTGGGATGGCCATCAGCATCTTCCAAGTCACCGGGATATCGAAAATAATCAGCAGAATGACCCAAATCACCAGGTTGTGGGCAAGGAAGAGGGCTTGGCGCCATACCAGGCGGTAGACGTGCACTGATAGCGCTGAGGGGAGCTGTTTGATCAGGCCTTCGTTGTCGATGAAGACGTTAGAGCCTTCGTTGATGCAGCCGGAGAGGAAGCCCCAGATGATAAAGCCCACGGTGACGTGGGGGAGGAAGTACGCGATGTCGATCTGGAAAAGCATCGAATACAGTAAGCCCAGCGCAACTGCCATGACACCGGTGGCGATAGTGATCCACAAAGGGCCTAGGGTGCTGCGGCGGTAGCGCTGCTTGATGTCCTGCCAGCCCAGCTGCAGCCACAGTTCGTATTGGTTCCAGCCTCGCACAAGGTCAGCGAAGGCTGCCTTGAAGGTCTTTGACTCCGATTGGGGAGTGGCGTCGCTTGCGTCTGACGTCATGCGGGCGACGTCGTCGCGGAGTTTGGTTTTATCCAGCACGATTATTCAGCCTAGTCGGGTGGGGGTTGTTTCTGGTCGAAGGGTGAAGTGAGGTCGAGGTGATTTCCGCCGAGGCGAACAAATAATCTCTGCGATCATTATTAAGTCCTGCAAACCTGAGTAAATTGTAAGTATAAGGGGTAATAATTTTTTAATTTCCTCTTGGCGTTAGCTTAAAGGCGGGTGTCGGTATAGTGTAACTATCAACCTTCAACCTGCGGGATAGCTTCAGTTGCCACATGGGTTCAAGTCGCTTTAGAGTAAGACCATCTGTTTTCACCTTTGGCCGTTTGAATCCTGAGAAACTTCTTCTTGGCGCGACTGTGGCAGACTAGTTGAATGTGACAAGAAAAGCGTGGCGAGACTCCGCACAGGGCGAAGTCGAATGCGCCACAGACGTGTGGATTAAGAAAGGAGTGCAACGTGACTTACGACGTATATCAGGTACGTGGACTGTACACCTCTCTTTCTGATGGTTGGACCTACCTCAACGCGCATGACTGTCCGCAAATCCCTGAGCGAGTGTCCGCTGCTGTTGCACGCTCATTCCGTATGGCAACGCAGGCGGTGCGTCCAGACCAAGCCACGGGAAACCGCGTTGTCGGCGCAGTGGGTAAGCCAGAAGGCCTGGGCTTTATCGACGATGCGCGCCACGCCATCGCAGATCTAGTCGGGGCAGCGCCTGAATGCGTTGTTCTCGGCCCGAATCTTCCAGCTCTCTACGCCGCGCTGGCTTCTTCGATGCGTCCTTTTTTCCGTTACAACTCGTCGATAGTGCTGTCCGCGATGGACGATCCGGCGCTGCTAGTCGGCTTCAAGGACGTCAAAGCGGAAACACGTTGGGCCCAGCCGGATCTGGGGACCGGCGAGCTGCCAAGCTACCAGTATGACGAGCTTGTCGACGGCTCCACCCGCCTCGTCAGCGTGCCCGCCGCCCACGGCCTGCTGGGCACCGTTGCCCCTGTCACCGAAATCATCGACCGCGTTCGCGATCACTCACGCGCCTGGGTGCTTGTCGACGCCACCGCCTACGCCCCGTACCGCGTAGTAAACCCCGGCGCCTGGGGCGCAGACATCGTGGCGCTTGACGTATCCGCGCTCGGCGGCCCGCAGGTCGCAGCGCTCGTGTTCCGCGATGAGGCAATGTTCCGTCGCCTTGACACGATTTCCCCGCAGAACTCTAATTCCGGCGCCTGCAAGCTGAGCCTTGATGTCTCGGCGGGCCTTGCCGGCGGCGTTTCCCCGCTGGTGGATCACTTGGCCAATTTGGTTCCCCACCCCGACGAGGAAGCGAGCCGACGTGATCGCCTTACTCACTCAATGGTGGAGCTCGGCCTGTACCTCGACAACCTGCGCGATGATCTGTACACGTTCCTGGGCACGCTTCCTGCGGTACACATCTTGGGTGTGTCCGGCGAAGCCGCCGCCGATGCAGAGCCGAACCGCTTGCCACGCTTGTCCTTCGGGGTGCGTGGTGTCCCTGCGGAGATGGTGTACCAGCGTCTCGTCGACAATCGCCTGATCACAACGGTGACCCCGCGCTCCCAGCTCCTGCAAGACATGGGTGTCGATGAAATCGGTGGCGCAGTAACGGTGGCGCTTGGACCGTTTATCAGGGAGTCTGACGTGGATCACCTGATCCGCGTCGTGGCCTCCCTGGCGTAAGTTTCTAAACCTCGAGGACGAGCTTGCCGGTGACCGCGCCGGATTCCAAAAGCTCGTGGGCCTTCGCGGCCTCGGCGAGCGGCAATATCTGGTCGATCGTCGTGACGATCTGGCCGGACTCGATTAGCGGCCAGACATTCTCCACGGTAGAAGCGCAGATCTCTGCCTTTTGCTCGATCGGACGAGCACGCAGCGTCGTCGCATGCACAGATTGGCGGCGTGGCATCATGCGAGCAATCGGCAGCGTCCCCTTCGGGCCTCCCTGGACTGCGATGACGATCAACTTCCCGTCCGTAGCCAGGCAGCGCACGTTGTCCTCAAGGTACGGCCCGCCCACAATGTCCAGGATGATATTGCAGGAGCCCTTGAGCTTGTCGACGAACGACTCGTCCTTGTAATTGACTAAAATATCCGCGCCGAGTGCCTTGCAATGGTCAAGTTTTTCTTGCGAACCGGCGGTCACAGCGACCTCGGCGCCCATCGCCTTGCACATTTGGATTGCGAAAGAGCCGATTCCGCCGCCACCGCCGTGGATGAGGACTCGGTCACCTGCCTTAAGGCCAGCGAGCATGCCCAAGTTTGCCCACACGGTGCACGCGACCTCGACGATGCTGGCGGTATCGACTAGGGAGAATCCCTCCGGTAAACGCATGAGCTGACCTTCCGGTACCGCGACGAGCTCGCCGTAGCCGCCACCCGCGAGCAGGCAGCCGACTTCCTCGCCCACGGTGCGGTCCGTGTCGCCAGCATCAACAATGGTTCCTGCGCATTCCAGGCCCATAATGTCGGTCACACCGGGAGGAGGCGGGTACATACCTTTGGCCTGCACCACATCGCCTCGGTTCACGCCGGCTGCCGCCACCTTGACCAAGACTTCGCCAGGTTGTAGCACCGGATCGGGCAGCTCCGTCAGTTCGAGGGAGCGGGGATCGTCTGGATTTGTCTGTGCAATTGCCTTCATGGGACCCACATTAGATGAGTTGGGAAGGCCATGGGGTACACTTTTTAAGTCGCAACGCACGCTGCTTTGCGACGAGGAGATGTGGCAGAGCGGCCGAATGCACTGGTCTTGAAAACCAGCGAGGGTCAAACCTCCGGGGGTTCAAATCCCCCCGTCTCCGCAGGTAAATTGGCGTTCATTGCCGTGTAAACTGGGTTCTTATGTAGCTGTCGCTGCGTTTGGGCCCAGTTTTTGTTTGTGTCAGCGCAGGCTGGCTGGCGATTCTGCTACGCTACAAACGTTAATCACAAAAATCACATGCGCAACAACGGATCCTAGGTGATGTCTGATGGGTAGGCACAGGAAGCCAGAGGTCTCTGAGGAAACTTCCACGGAAGAGACCACCGATCCGGTAAAGACCACCGAGCCAACCACTCCTAAGTGTGAGCCAGCAGGTTCTTCTTGTGGTTCCGCAATCGGCCTTCTGCCTTTGATCCTTCTTCTGGGTAGCTCCGGCGGCAGCTCCGGAAGCTCCACCTGGTTCCTGAACAACGACGGCTCCACCTACGTTTCCTCTGAGGACCGCGTAGACGAGGTTCCTACTCCAGAAGAGAAGGAAAAGTCTGACGAAATCAAGGAAGAGCACGCAGACGAGATCAAGGAGCAGGGCAAGAAGCCAGTTCCTGAGGCTCCAGCTAAGGGTGCACCTGCAAAGGGCGCTCCAGCTAAGCAGGCTCCTGAGTCCGCACGTGGCATTTCCGCTAACACCGGCGACAACTCCGCTGCACAGGGCCTCGTTGCTCTGGCGATCGCAGCAATGCTCGGCGTTGCAGCATTCGCAACCCGCCGTCACTTCTCTGCATAAGAAGTAACACGCATTAACTCAACTGCCCCTCCTGCCAACACGGCGGAGGGGCAGTTTTGTGTTTGCTATCGGCGCAGGTGGTCGTCGTTAAGCATGCACTTCAGAAGCTGGAACAACTCCGTCGAATTGCCAGCCGACAACGGCGTTGCGCACGGAAAGCTGGGAGAAGTCCGCGGGCTGGATGCAGCTGATGGTGAGAAGGCGGCCAGGCATTGGCTCGTCGCCCCAAATCGCGGTGTTGTAGGCAAGTCCGGGTTTCTCTGGCTCGTGGGTGTCGGTGGCGGTGTAGGCCAGCCAGTTCTCGCCGGATGCCTCGGTGCGGAGGTACATCACGTCCCCGAGGGTGATCTTGTGCTCGAAGGTCGCTCCGTCGTAGAGGTTGTCAAACACGCCTGGGGTGTAGGAACCGGTGTGGCCCGCAATCACGGTGATGTCCTCGGCGGTAGACCCCGGCAGGACGTAAGGCTTATCGTCAGCCGTATAGGTGCAGGCCAGATCCATCGTTGCAGGGTCGATGGCGCCGTTAGTGGTTCGGCACGGACCGCCTTCGAAGCTTGCGTCGATGTTTAGCGAAGGGATAACCATTTCCTTGGCTGCGGAAGGCGCGACCTCGACATCGAGCTTTGCCTCGGAAGTCTCTTCGGTAGATTCTTCCGAGGTCTTTTCCGTCGAAGACTCAGTGGCGGATTCAGTTGAGCTGGATTCCGGCGACGTGCTAGACGATGGCGCAGCGCCACCCTGGGGCTCTTCCGGGGAATTGCTGCAGGCCACGGCGCCCACGGCGGTGAGCAAGATCGCAGCGGACGTGGCTAGAAGTGCGCGGGAACGAATAGTCATGAGAACTGATCTTCCTTGGCTAGAGGCTCCCGAGGGGAGAAAGCAGTACTCGTGTCACTCTAGTTAACTGTTACTTGGGGGCAAGTCAACATTCTTATGAGTTTGCTGCCAACGCTCGATGCCCCCACGCAGGTTGACTAAACCAGTCACACCCCGGGCCGCGAGCGCTTCGATGGCCTGCGCCGATCGACCGCCCACCGCGCAGTGCACAACAGCAGGGCCTGCAACATTCTCCCCGGCGAGAATCCGGCTCAGCGGCACATTCACAGCACCTGGGATGTGGAACTGCTCAAACTCGTCAGGCTCGCGCACATCGATGACCGTGGCACCGGCGGGAATCTCATCTACTGCCGGCACATCGGGCTGTACCTGCAGTGGAGGGTCGTTTTCCAACACCCGCTGAGTCACCGCCGGATCGCCGACCACGGGGACGCATTCCCAAGTCCCCGCTAGAGAATCGAAATAACCAAGCTTGCCGACGAGCACCTCACCCACACCAATCAGCACCTTCAGAGCTTCCATCGCCATGGCAGAGCCGGTCACACCGACAACGGGCCCGAGGACCCCAGCCTGGGCACACGAAGGGACGACGCCGGGCGCAGGCGGGGCGGGGAAGAGATCCTCGTAGATTGGCCCGTGGCCGGCCCAGAAGACCGACATTTGCGATTCGTAGCCCAGAATCGAACCCCACACGTGAGGAATCCCCAAGCGTGCCGCCGCGTGTGATGCGATGTGGCGCGTATCAAAGTTGTCGGCACCATCAAGAATCACGTCGGTATCGGCCAGCAATTCCATGGCGTTAGCCCAGGTCAGGCGTTGCGCTATGCGCACTACTTCCACGTCGGGGTTCAATGCGGCCATCGCTCGGGCAGCCGAATCCACCTTCTTCTCGCCGACCGTCTCGGTGGAGTGGATGACTTGGCGGTGGAGGTTGGACAGGTCGACCACGTCGTCGTCGATAAGCGAAATGCGCCCCACTCCGGCACCCGCCAGATACAGCAACGCCGGAGACCCCAGCCCGCCCGCGCCAATGACGGCGACGTGGGAATCCAACAGGCGCTCTTGCGCCTCGGGGCCGGTCAGGGTGATTTGGCGACGGTACCTCGCAACATCCATCAGTCCAGCCCTACCCACTGCGTGTGGCCCTCTGCCAGCTTCTGCTCCTTCCAGATCGGCACCTCGGCCTTCACACGGTCGGCCAGTTCGGAGCACGCAGCAAACGCATCTCCACGGTGTGCCGCCGCAGCCAACACGAGAAACGCGGCCTCGCCAATTGGAATGGGCCCAGTGCGGTGGGCGGTCCACAGCCGCACATTCGGGTGCTTGGCGACGACCTCCTGAGCCACCCGCTTGATCTCGTCATCAGCAGTGGGGTGCGCGGTGTACTCCAGGTTGGCCACGCGCTGCCCGCCGTCATGATCGCGCACAATGCCCTCGAAGGTGACTAAGGCTCCCATGGCGCGGGTGATCGTCGTCAAGCGTGCCTGGGGGAGGTGTTCTTCAAGGCGGCCCGACGTCATGAATGCATCGAGTAGCTTGCCGGTTTGCTCGGCGACATAAGCGGGATCAGTGGCCATGATGTCCTTCCAGGGAGTCGATGATGTGGTTGAGCACGGGGGCAAGCACTGCGCAGCCGTCTTTCACACCGCCGCGAGAGCCGGGCAGGGTCATAACGAACGTGCGACCTCGGGTGCCTGCGAGCGCACGCGACACCACTGCCATCGGGGTGTTTTTCAGGCCCTCTTGCCAAAAAGCATGCACCAAGCCGGGGATCTCACGCTCGATGTAGGGGCTGACGATCTCCACTGTGCGATCGTCGGGAGACAACCCGGTGCCACCCGAGGTCAAGAGCACGCTCGGGAGCTCCGCGCGGGTGAAGATCTCATCGATGGTGGCAGGAAGATCGTGGTCGGACACGACCAGCGCTTCTGGAGTGTCAAAGCCTTGAGCACGCAGGAAATCCACCGCTACGGGGCCCGAGGTGTCCTCGTAGACGCCTTGCGACGCCCGCGTGGACGAAACTACAACCAAACCGGTACGCATGGGTGCTCCTTATAGCGGGTAGACCTCGACGCGACCGCCCGAGGGGATCGTTGCGGTCTGCGGGATCCGAATTAAGCAATCGGCCGGCACCGCCTGCGAAATCAGATGCGACTCGGTGCCGCCGACAGGTGCTGCAAGGACGGAGCCGGAATCGTGGATCAAGCGGCCGCGCAGGAACTGGTCACGGTCAAGGAGACCGCGGCGACCCTCGGTAAGCTTCGCCTCGAATGGCTTCG
Organism: Corynebacterium breve; assembly: GCF_030252165.1. Taxonomy (NCBI): domain Bacteria; kingdom Bacillati; phylum Actinomycetota; class Actinomycetes; order Mycobacteriales; family Corynebacteriaceae; genus Corynebacterium; species Corynebacterium breve. The sequence continues at coordinate 56,285 of NZ_CP126969.1, forward strand.
GGGCGTGGCCAAGTACTGGTGCGACGAAGAGGCGAAAGCTGACCAGCGTGGAGATCGGGTTGCCGGGAAGCGAGATGACGGGGGTATGGGCGATCGTCGACAAGCCTTGCGGGCCACCTGGTTGCTGGTCGACGTGGCCAAACCAGCCGGAGCGTTCCAGCACCTGGCGTACAACCTCGTACTTGCCGTGGCTGATGCCACCGGAGGTGACAATCGCATCCGGGGCGTACTCCGCGACGATGTTCTCCAGGTCAGACTTGAGGCGGGCGGGATCGTCGTCGGTACGCACGTGGCTGACTACGTCGATGCCGTAGCGGTGCGCCAGCGCCTCCAACATCGGCTCGTTGGCATCGGGGATGGCTGCTGCACCGTTAACACCGATCTCGGCGCCGCCGGTGACAGTGACGATGCGTCCGGGGCGGTACACCTCAAGCCCGCCGCACCCCTGGCTGGCCAGCGTGGCGACGACCGCCGGTGTCACCCGCGTTCCCGCCTTGACCACCACGTCGCCGGCCTGGATATCCGATCCAGTCGTGCGCATAAACTGACCTGGCTGCATAACCGGGACCTGGATAAACGCGCCTTCCTCCGAGAAAAACGCCGGCTGGCAATCCTCGATCGGGACGATGCCCGCTGTGCCTCGCGGCAGCTTCGCACCCGTCATGATCGGCACGATCGCGTTGGTGATCCCGTTGGGGTACACGTAATCCGGGTCAGTGCCGGCAGGAATCGTTGGGCCCACGCGGAACTGACCCGGCGTGGCACCCACCTGCAGGACCGATAGCGCGTAGCCGTCCATCTGCGAATTATCAAACCTCGGCGAAGCAAACTCCGCGACCACATCCTGAGCCGCCGTTGCCTGGTAGCGCGCAGCATCGATCAGGCCCATCGTTGTCGTGGGTCGAGTGCCCAAGTGGCGGCGAATCTCTGCGAGATGCTGCTCGGGGGTGCGTGCCATGCCGGCGCCTCCAATGTTGCTTGCCTTTTAAACCCATGTTACGCCGTGAAAAATCGACGCTATAGTTGACCATATTATGGACATTCACTACTTCGCCGCAGCCCGCGCAGCCGCAGGAACAGCGTCCGAGACCTTGGATGGCAGCTTTGGCACGCTTAACGACGTCCTCACCGCCGCGGCCGTCAACCATTCCGGAAAGACCGATGCCGGCATGGAACTGGCCGATATCTTCGACCGATGCACCTTCTTGATTGACGGCAAGCGCGCCGAACGCGAAGCATCCGTGGAAGGCGCCGAGCGCATCGACGTCCTGCCGCCCTTTGCCGGTGGCTAGTTGAATGTATCCCAGGCTTTGAGAAGCTGATCGGCCTCTTCGCGGTTGGTCACGGTGATGCGCAGCCCCTCCGGGAACGCGCGGGTGAGCACACCCTGCTCCGCGAACTTGGCCGCGAGCTGGTCAGCATCCACGCCCGGTAACCACACGAAGTTGGCCTGGGAACGAAATGCCCCGATGCAGTCTGCTACTTCGTCGCGAATTGCCACGGTTTCCTCGGTGCGTTCCAGCAGCTCGTCGGCGGCATTGAGCGATGCCAGCGCCCCGGCCTGTGCCACCGCGGAGACGCTGAACGGGATCGCGACTTTGTCCATCGCCGCGATGATTTCCTCGGAGCCAAACGCGTAACCCACGCGCACGCCCGCGAGTCCGTACGCCTTGGAAAAGGTGCGCAGGCCCACCACGTTTGGATACTGCTGGATCGCCTCGGTGGCCACCACTGTGTCCTCGGCCCGGTTGTACTCAAAGTACGCCTCGTCTAGTCCCACCACGACGTTGTCTGGGACCTTGGCCATGAAGTCGTCGAACTCGGCCTGGGTGATCGTCTGGCCAGAGGGATTATTTGGGTTGCACAGGAAGATGAGGGAGGTGGAGTCGTCGATAAGCGCGGCCATGGTGTCCAGATCGTGGTTGCCGTTTTGAAGAAGTGACACCGGGCGAGGCTGCGCGCCGACCACCTGGACAAAGATCGGATACGCCTCAAAGCTGCGCCACGGGAAGATGACGTTGTTGTCGGACGTTGTGGTGATCTGCACCAGTTGCTGACACAGTGCGCTGGAGCCATTTCCTACAGTCACCTGCAGTGGGGCGACCTCCAAATGCTCGGCGAGCGCTTCTTTGAGCTCGGCTGCCCCCATGTCCGGGTAGCGGTTCGCTGTGGCGGCGGCCTGCGACATTGCCTCGACGGCGCTCGCGAGCGGGGCGGTGGCAACCTCGTTGGAGGAGAGCTTCACGGCGTCGGGCTGGCGCTTGCCGGGGACGTAACCAGGAATGGAGGAAAGGTCAGGGCGGATCATGGTTGACAGTGTAGTTTGGTTAGAACCGCACGTGTTGGGTACCATACGAAAAGGCTTGGAGATGTGCCAGAGAGGCCGATTGGGGCTCCCTGCTAAGGAGTTGCCCGTTCACGCGGGCCGCAGGTTCGAATCCTGTCATCTCCGCCACGCGCCCGTAGCTCAACGGATAGAGCATCTGACTACGGATCAGAAGGTTGGGGGTTCGAATCCCTCCGGGCGCACGTGTAGGCGCTGACTGCTTTCGGGTGGTCAGCGCCTTTTTGCTTAATGCATCTAGGGCGTTCGGGATTTGGCTTATGCGATTCGGTGCATAACCTCTCTACCTGCCGGGATTCCGTGGCAAGCATCGGGGTTGCGCGCACATCCCGAACGGCAGAACCCGAACGCCCCGGATGGCCCACGGGAGCTCAACGACCGCCCTCGAGATGCGGCGAGTAGACAGGGGCTACCGGTCTGAACGGTTACGCTGCGGCATAACCAGCAGACCGCGCACGATCGCGATGATCGCGGCGCCGAAAAGCGCCGGCCAGAAACCGGAGATCGTCAGGCCAAGACCGAACTGGTTGGACGCCCACGCCGTAATGGCGAAAACCGCGGCGTTGATTACCAGCGCGAAAAGGCCAAGCGTGATACAAGTGATGGGCATGCCCAGCAGGTCGAGCACGGGCTTCACCACCGCGTTGACCAGCAGGAACACCACGGCCACGCCGAGGAAGGTGAGCATTCGGTCGTTCTGGCCGTCGCCAACCATTGGCTCGGCCGGCGGAGTAACCTCGATCCCGGGAATCAGGGCGCTGGCTACCCAGAGGGCGAGTGCGGTGATGATGATGTCGAAAAACCAGGTAGTTACACGGTTCATAATTCCGAGTGTAGCGAGCAAAGCAGAAGGAGTCTCATGCGTACACAGCAGGCTGACGCTGCCCGCCGGATGAAGCAAATCATGCGCTCCGCCAAGGACATCCCCCCGGAGGATGCCGAAGAACTGCAGACGATGCTCAGCGATATGCGTCGCACAGACATCATCCAACTCATCGAGCGCACCAACGCCGATCGCGGCGCACTGATCATCCGCCTGTTGCCCCAGCCTCGCGCGACGAAAGTGTTCGACGCGCTAGACACTATGCATCAGGCGTCGATCACACACGCGCTGGGCAGTGACAACGTCACGTCGTTCTTCGACGCTTTAGGTCCCGAAGACCGTGCCATGCTTCTCGACGAACTCCCCGCCGAAGTCGCCGAAACGATGCTCCAGGAACTGCAGCCATCGGCACGCGACTCCACGTGGACCGTGCTCGGCTACGACAAAGGGACGCTGGGAAGGCGCATGTCGCCCGAGGTTCCTGACATTTTCCCGGGGATGACGGTGGATGAGGTCGTCGCCAAGCTGCGCGAGGGCGCCGACGATGTTGAGACGATCTACACCCTCCCCGTGATCGAGGAGGACCGGACACTAGTTGGGGTGACCACGTTGAAGCGTGTGTTCACCGCGGATGGCGCTACGCCGGTAGGGGAGCTACTGGAGGAGTGGCCGTCGGCGAAGGCGACAGACGGCGCCGAGGAGACCGCGCGGTGGTTCCTACCCCTGGACTTGTTGGCGATTCCGGTGGTGGATGATGCACATAAGCTCGTGGGCATCTTGACTGTCGACGACGCCCACGACATCGTTGAGCATGCCGACACCGAGGACTCCGCGCGCTCAGGTGGCTCCGAACCACTGCAGCAGCCCTACTTGGCCACGCCCGTGGGAAAGCTCGTGCGCTCGCGCATCGTGTGGTTGGCGGTGCTGGCGTTGTCGGCGCTGCTCACGGTGCAGGTGTTAGACATCTTCGAGTCCACGCTGGAAAAGGCCGTGGTCCTCTCGCTGTTTATCCCGCTGCTCACCGGTACCGGCGGCAACACGGGCAATCAAGCGGCCACCACGGTGACGCGCGCGCTGGCACTTGGCGACGTTCGCAAGCGCGACATCGTCCAAGTCATGTGGCGTGAACTTCGCGTGGGCGTGCTGCTCGGCGCGGTCCTGGGAACGGTTGGCTTCTTCCTTGCGTGGCTGGTCTACGGGCTGCCCATCGGTGCGATCATCGGCTCGACGCTGTTTTTCGTCTGCGCGCTCTCGGCGACGGTGGGCGGTGCAATGCCGATCATCGCCAAGGCGGTCGGGGCTGATCCGGCGGTTTTCTCCAATCCGTTTATCACCACGTTTTGCGATGCAGCGGGGCTGATTATCTACTTCCTCATCGCCAAATCAGTACTGGGCATTTAGCATTTTCCTTATGACATCTGACAAGCACGGAGCACCGGTCTGGATGGACCTCTCCACGCATGACTTGCAAGGCTCTGCCCAGTTCTACGCCGACGTATTCGGCTGGGAATTTGAAGACCAAGGCGAAAGCTTTGGCCACTACAACTTGATTACCAAAGACGGCAAACTCATCGGCGGGGCCATGAGCTCCCTCATGGGTCCCGAAGGCCCCACCGCTGAGCCACAGGCTCCCACCGCTTGGGGAGTTTTCCTCGGCACCGACGACATCCACACGGCGGCAGCCGCAGTCACCGACAATGGTGGCCAACTCATCTTCGACCCCCTTGACGTCAGCGGACGCGGCTGGATGGCGCTCGCGCTCGACCCCGCAGGCGCCCTCGTCGGACTGTGGCAGTCGGAGGAGTTCGTCGGCACGCACACAACAGATACCCCCGGTTTCCCGTGCTGGTTCGAGTGCATGACCACCGATTTCGATGCTGCGAAGCCTTTCTATGAGGCGGTCTTCGGCTGGCAGCCCACCGATACCAACGATGCCGGCTTCCGCTACGCCACAAACTTCCCGCTCGATCGCGTGTCGGCGGGGCTGTGTGACGCAGAGGCGTTCGTCGATAAGCCATATTGGCGTAGCTACGTGCTTGTCGACGACTCCGATGCCGCGGCCAGGCGGATCCAGGCGTTGGGCGGGGCGATCACGGATGGTCCGCAGGATTCGCCTTTTGGACGATTGTATACAGCGGTTGACCCGCAGGGAGCCACCTTCCAAATCCTTTCCGGGGACGGCGAAACTAACCCTTAATTAGGGTAGAAAACCGGTGGCATATCGCCTTTTGCAAACTTAAGTTGAATTGCTGGAGTCAATTCCGGAAAAACTAGGTCTTCGTGGGGGTAGACATATAACGTTTGTTGCAGGAAAAATCATCACTGTTTCATTGGAGACCCCTGTGAAAAGTGGGATCAAACGTTAAAAATCAGGAGGGACACCAGTGTCTACCCCAGTCGTGGAAGATAACACGGCCGTACCGGATGGCGAGTTGAGTGAAATCCGCGAAGAACGCGAATGGCACCGCCAGGCATTCGGCATCATCCTTGGCCTCGCACTAGGCCTACTTGTCTACTTTGTGTTCCCGAGCAACGCCGCAGAAACCGTGCTGCAGTCCTCCGGCGCCGACCCAGAAGTAACCTACGACGCCACCAACATGCGCATCGTCGCAGCCGTCACCGTCTGGATGGCTGTCTGGTGGATGACGGAGGCGATCCCACTGGCCGCCACCGCGCTCATCCCCATCGCTGTCTTCCCAATCGCGCAGGTGGCGGAATTTAAGGACGTCGGAGCGCCGTACGCTTCCTCGACTATTTTCCTCTTCCTGGGCGGATTCCTGCTTGCACTTGGCCTGCAGCGCTGGAACGTGCACCGTCGCATCGCCTTGGGCGTGGTCATGATCGTGGGTATCTCACCAAAGCGATTGATCCTCGGCTTCATGATTGCAACCGGTTTCATGTCTATGTGGGTATCGAACACCGCAACCGCAGTCGTGATGTTGCCGATCGGTATTTCGGTACTCTCGCTGACCGCTGACACCGTCGGTGGCTGGCGCCATCAGAAGAAGTTCGCAACAGCTCTCATGCTGGCGATCGCTTACTCCGCATCCATCGGCTCCCTGGCTACCCTGATCGGTACCCCGCCAAACGCCTTGCTCAAGGGGTACATGGAAGAAGCACATGGCATCACCATTGGCTTCGGCGAGTGGATGATGGTCGGCTTGCCGGTTGCGATCAGCTTCACCATTATTGCGTGGCTGGTTCTGATCACCGTGTTTAAGCCAGAGATGGACTCCATTCCAGGTGGTAAGCAGCTTATTCGCGACGAAATCAAGAAAATGGGCAAGTGGACCACCCCACAGATCATTGCAACGATCATTTTCGTAGTGGCCGCATTGACCTGGGTGTTCCTGCCACTCTCCAGGGATCACTTTGGCTGGGACTTCACTTATGATGACGCTATCGTCGGCATAATCGCTGGCCTTTTGATGTTTACCATTCCGGCTAACGGCAAGACTGGTGTGCGTATCCTGGACTGGAAGACTGCTAACGAGCTGCCGTGGGATGTCCTCCTCCTCTTTGGTGGCGGTCTTGCGCTATCGAGCATGTTTACAAAGACTGGCTTGTCCCTATGGATCGGTGAGAAGGCAAAGGCGTTGGAAGTTCTTCCGACATTCCTCCTCATCGGCGCGATCGCGATCCTGGTCCTGGTTCTTACTGAATTCACTTCGAACACCGCAACTGCTGCGACCTTCCTGCCAATCATGGGTGGTGTCGCCGTGGGTATTGGCCTGACCGGTGGAGAAGCTGGCGACATGAATGTTCTGCTGCTGACCATCCCAGTTGCGTTGTCCGCAACCTGTGCGTTCATGCTGCCGGTGGCAACTCCACCAAACGCGATCGCGTTCGGCTCCGGTTATGTCCGCATTGGCGACATGATCAAGGGCGGTATCTGGCTCAACCTGATTGCTGTGGTCCTGATTACTCTGGCAACTTACTTCATCGCCGTTCCAGTGTTCGGACTTAACATCTAGTTGAACGTCGGGTTAACGCCTTTGACCATACGTTTTGTAGCTTTGCTTGTGGGCGGTGTAAGGTAAGTTCTCGTTGCCAACAAGCAATGCGCGCCCGTAGCTCAACGGATAGAGCATCTGACTACGGATCAGAAGGTTGGGGGTTCGAATCCCTCCGGGCGCACGGTGCGAAAGATCCCGATCACTTAGGTGGTCGGGATCTTTGCTTTGTGGGTGGTGTCGATGCAAGCCCGGCATCGAAAGCGAAATCCGCCTCCCTCTAGCGCAAACTGACCTTTGCAAACTGACCTTTACCAGCGAACCGAAAACCGGCTACTTGGTAAAGGCCACTCTGCAAAGGTCAGTTTGGCAAAAAGGCGCCTCAGAACACCTCGATGCGCCCGCCCAAAGACTCAGCCTGGACCAGCTGGCGCACCCATCCCTTGCCGCCAGGGTGCAGGCGCATCACAGGACGCGAAGAGATCTTGACCGGCGACACGGATTCACGACGAGCCCCCGAACGCGCCTCCAGGCGGGTGTGGGCGCGGTGACCGGCGTCGACAAGCGCCTCAATGTTCGGGTTATCCGTGTCTAGGTTGTTGCGCGCCTGGGTGAGCAGCTTGATCATCTCGTCCAGGGAGTAAACCAGCGCGGCGGCGTTAGTTTCGCACATCGCGCGGACCAATTCAGGTGCGGTGCCTGCGACGCGGGTTGCGTCCTTGAAGGAACCAGCAGCCAAAGATTGCGCCAAAGTGCCACCGTTGTCGCCGACGATTGAAAGTGCCTCGGCGATCACGTGGGGGAGGTGGGAGACGCGACCCACTGCCTCGTCGTGAGCGCGCACGGAGACGGGGATGGCCTCGGCGCGGGTGACGGCAACCATGCGACAGACGTCGATGAAGAGTGAGACCCATTCGGCAGGAATTGCCAAGCCGTCAACTTCTAGGTCGCGGGCATAGTCGTAGGTGATCACCCAAGCGGCGCGGACGAACAGCTGTTCCTTGGAGGCGGACCAGCCGGAGAATTCAGTGCCCGCCATCGGGTGGCCGCCGACGTAGCGCGATTCCATGCCTCGCTCGCGCACGAGGTCGTAGACGGGCTTCTTCACGCTGACCACGTCGGTCATGCCACAGTTCGGGGCGTGTTCGGCGATGGCATCGAGGACGCTCGCGACGGCCTGCATCGGCACCGCGATGACCAGCACGGCGCCGTCGGATTCGGCGCGCTGCAGGGTTGCCACTAGGTTGTCGGAAACGTCGAAGCCTTCTTTGACTGCGGCGCGCGTGCCGGAAGTGGAACGGTTGTAACCGTAAACGGTCTGCTTGTGCCGAACGAGGTCGCGCATGAGCGAGCCTCCGATCAGGCCTAGGCCAATAATGCAGATGGGGCGGGACACGTCTCTTGAACTCACGGTGACAAGTCTTACACACTCCGACTACTCTGACTAGGCATGGACACCAATCAGGGCTACCCCGATGGGTATGCGGTCACGGTTTCGTGGATCGATGGCGCATGGAACGTCGCGAAGTTTAGGGACGATTTCACTCACTTCTCCACGGCCGTCGACGCAGTGCGGAATCTCCGCAGCGAAGGGGCTGCTTTCGCATTGCTGTGCGTGGAGGACGAGTACCTGGTCATCGTGCGTCCCGGCCCGAACCGGGTGCACGCGTTGATCTCCGACGCGACGATGGCAGTTGACGACGACTACGCCGCCGAGGTCCTCGACGAGCTCGGCATCGAGATCCCAGACCTTGACCCTGATGAGCTGGACGAGATCGACGGCTGGGCTGACGGTGACTTTGGCATCCTCGACAACGTGGGCCTCTCCGAAGAGCTGTTAAGCGTGCTTGTCGACGACCAAGACGCCTACCCGTCCGATATCATCCAGCGGATCGCCGACGAGCTGGATTTCTCCGACGAGCTGGAGCGCGTTCTGCGGTGACTCTTTCGGCACCCGAGCGTCAAGCTCAGGAGAGGATGCGACGCGCGATCGAGGTCGCACGCACCACACCGGTGGGTGACGTGCCCGTCGGGGCCGTGATCTTCGACTCGGAAGGGAAAGAGATTGCGTGTGGGGTGAATCGTCGTGAAGCGTTGAGCGACCCCACAGCCCACGCCGAGGTTGAAGCGATCCGCGCGGCAACGGCGCAGCTGGGGACGTGGCGCCTGGAGGGGTGCGAGCTGGTGGTCACCCTCGAGCCGTGCACGATGTGCGCAGGCGCGATCCTAGGCGCACGGGTGGGAAGCCTTGTGTACGGGGCGTTCGAGCCACGGACGGGCGCTGTGGGCTCGCTTTTCGACGCCCTGCGCGACGTGGACCAGTTACACACCGTTGAGGTGCGGGCGGGGGTATTGGAAAGCGAGTGTGCGCAATTACTCACCGGGTTCTTTGAACAGCTGCGCTAATCTCGAGTGAGATACATTCATTTAGCCGATAAGGAGCAAGAACATGGCAGGCAACCCGATGGATAAGGCGAAGGATTTCGCGGATCAGGCTGATGTGATCGTCGATAAGGCGCAGGAGATCATTGACACCGCGCGTGAGAAGGCGGGCAACAACGAGCAGGCGAAGAAGATCATCGACGCGGCGGACCAGATTCAGGACAAGGCTGAAGAGATCGTCGATCGCGTACAGGGAACCAACAAGTAATCGTTATCATGCGTTGACCTTTATGTAGTTACGGTGGGTGGTGTACACCGAAACCGAACAACTTACTTAAAGGAGCAACACCATGGCTAACGAAAAGTTTGAGAAGCTCGGCGGCAAGATCAAGGAAGGCGCCGGCAAGGTAACTGGCAACGAGTCTCTGGAGAACGAGGGCCGCGCTGACCAGACCAAGGCAGGCATCAAGGACAAGGCAAAGGACGTTCGCGACGCAGTCGAGGACAAGGCGAACGAGACCCTGGGTGACTTCCAGGCTCGCGAAGACGCTGACCGCTAATTTGGTTCCAAGGCCGTCTAACCGTTAATCTACTTGGCGGTAGTGTGTCCGAGCGGCCGAAGGTGCTCGCCTCGAAAGCGAGTGAGGGTAAAACCTCCGCGGGTTCAAATCCCGCCACTACCGCCAAAGCACTGATAAGCCCCCGCCACACAGGTCGGGGGCTTATTTGCTGCAATCCTTTAGAATAGGTGAATGCGTGCTTGCTGGCGAAAGCCACACGAGCGTTCACTTACTTCCCTCAATCAAGAAAGCCAAGATACCGTGGCCAAACTCCTGTTCCGGTTAGGGCGCTGGTCCTACAACTTCAAGTGGCGAGTCATCATCACCTGGCTCATTCTGCTGGTGGGTGTCGCAGCGGCAGCGTTGTCGCTGCAGAAGCCGTTCACCTCGCAGTTCGCCATCTCCGGAACTCCCGCTATTAACGCCACGGCGATGTTGGTGGAAAACTTCCCCGATCAGCCCAACCCGGTCAAAGCCGCCGGCGTGAATTTGGTGTTTAAGGCGCCCGACGGCGAGACCCTGGAAGACCCCGATAACTACGAGGCGGTCAACGACGTCATCAAGCATCTAGAGGACAACCTCGCGATGACGGGCACCGAGCGCTTTGGCAACCCCGTTGATGTTTCCCCGAAGCAGACCGAAACCATCATTCAGATGGAAACAGAGATGGGTCTGCCACAGGAAACCGCAGAAGCTGACGCCGCGAACGTCGCCTTGCTTACCGACGACAAGCGCATCGGTTACACCACCTTCAACTTTGATTCGCCTTCGTCGTTTGAGGTGAAGCAGTCTGACCGTGACATCGTGACAGAAGCGATGGAGATCGGACGCGAGGCGGGCCTGCAGGTGGAGGCCGGTGGCGCTGGTTTCGGTGATCCGATCCAGGTAAAAACAACCAGTGAGATCATCGGTCTCGTGGTTGCATTCTTCGTGTTGATCTTCACATTTGGCTCGCTGGTGGCCGCCGGTATGCCGGTGATCTCTGCAGTGATCGGCGTGGGTATTGGCGCGCTGCTGATCGTGTTGGCCACCCACTGGGTGGAACTTACCGATGTCACCCCGGTTCTTGCGGTGATGATCGGACTTGCGGTGGGCATCGACTACGCCTTGTTCATTCTCTCTCGCTATAGGCAGGAGAGGCAGCGAATGTCCGGGCCGGAAGCCGCCGGCATGGCGGTGGGTACTGCGGGCTCCTCGGTTGTCTTCGCCGGATTTACGGTGTTTACGGCACTGGCAGCGTTGACGATCGCGCGCATCGAGTTCCTTACCTGGATGGGACTTGCGGCTGCGGTCACAGTCTTGATCGCCGTACTGGTCGCGTTGACTCTGATCCCGGCGATGCTGGGCGTTGTCGGCGACCGTGCTTTTGCGGGCAAGGTCCCGGGAGTGGCAGGCAATCCCGCCCGTGGCAAACGCCTGGGTAAGGATTTGACCAAGAACTCCATGGGGCGCAGGTGGGTTAACTTCGTTCGTCGCGTCCCGGCCCTCGTGATGGCTGTCGTTGTCTTGTTCTTGGGCATCTTGTCCGCCCCGGTGCTCGGCATGGAGCTGGCACTGCCTTCAGACTCCACCAGCAACAAGGACACTACGCAGCGTAAATCCGCCGACCTCATCGCGGAGGGATTCGGAGAGGGCGTGAACTCGCCATTCCTCGTCGTGGTCGATGCGCACAGCGTCAACCCAGAGGCCACTGTCCTGCAGCCGTACATGGCGGCGCAGGAGGGTACAGATCCGGTGACTGCGGCGTCGCAAAGCTCTTTCCTGTATGCAGTTAACGAGCTCAACCAGGTCAGCGGTGTTAAGCACGCGCAACTGGTCAGCGCGAACGACGACAACACCGCCGCACAGATTTTGATTACCCCGACCACGGGACCCGATGACCAGTACACCGTCGCGGTCGCTGAAGCGTTGCGCGCTCAGGGTGAGCAGATCCAAGATTCCACGGGTTCAGAGATCGGGCTGACCGGCCTGACTGCTGTGCAGATGGATATCACCGAGGCTCTTGAAGGTGCTATGCCGCTCTACCTCGCAGTAGTCGTCGGACTGGCGATCGTGCTGTTGCTGTTGGTGTTCCGTTCCATCATGGTTCCGGTTGTGGCCGGTCTTGGTTTCTTGCTGTCCGTGGGTGCATCCTTCGGCGTAACTGTGTTGGTCTGGCAAGAAGGACTCTTCGGCTTGGTCAACACCCCGGGGCCGTTGCTATCCTTCCTGCCGATCTTCTTGATCGGCGTGACCTTCGGCCTGGCGATGGACTATCAAGTCTTCCTTGTCACGCGTATGAAGGAGCAGTACACCGCGTTGGGCGGGGAAGAATACTCCGGCGGTGTGCACAAGGCGGTGGAGCGCTCCACGGTCGAGGGCTTTGTCCAAGGTGCCCGCGTGGTCACCGCCGCCGCGGTGATCATGATCGTGGTCTTCGTGGCGTTTATCGACCAGCCTCTGCCATTCATCCAGATCTTCGGCTTCGCGCTGGGTATCAGCGTGTTCTTCGACGCGTTCTTCATCCGCATGGCGCTGGTGCCTGCGACCATGTTCATCATGGGGCGTGCCACCTGGTGGATGCCAAAGTGGCTGGACAAGATCCTGCCTGACCTAGACGTTGAAGGCTCCGCGTTGGAAAAGGAGTACGACGCAAAACTGGAGGCACAGGCAGCCCACACTGAGTCGATGCAGAAGGTCTCATCGTAGACTGGACGACTATGACTGACGTGCAGCACGACGATATCTCCTTCGAGGTAGGGACCCAGCTCGACGAGGCCCCCGGCCGCCATGGCCGCACCGGCGTGATCCACACGCCACACGGCGACATCCACACCCCGGCGTTTATCCCCGTAGGCACTAAAGCCACGGTGAAAACGCTGACCCCGGAGCAGATCCGCACCACCGGCGCCCAAGCCATCCTGTCCAACGCCTATCACCTGTACCTGCAGCCCGGACATGACATTGTCGACGAAGCCGGGGGCCTGTCTGAGTTCTCTAACTGGAACGGTCCCACCTACACCGACTCCGGCGGCTTCCAAGTCATGAGCTTGGGCGTCGGCTTTAAGAAGGTTCTGGCCATGGACACCCAAAACCTCAAACGCGAGGACATCCGTGCCAAGGACAAAGAGCGCATGGCCAAAGTGGATGAGGACGGAGTGAACTTCAAGTCCTTCATCGACGGTTCCATGCACCGCTTCACGCCCGAGGTGAGCATGCAGATCCAGCACGGACTCGGTGCCGACATCATGTTCGCTTTCGATGAGTTGACCACGCTGGTGGATACTCGGCAGTATCAGGAGGAATCCGTCGAGCGCACCAAGCGCTGGGCGGCCCGCTGCATCGACGAACACACCCGTCTGACCAACGAGCGCAGCCACCGCCCGAAGCAGTCTCTGTGGGGAGTGGTGCAGGGTGCGCAGTACGAAGACCTGCGCCGCCACGCCACTCAGGGGCTACTTGAGCTCGATCGCCAGAAACGAGACGAGGGCAAGCGCGGGTTCGGTGGTTTTGGCATCGGAGGCGCTATCGAGAAGGAGAACTTGGGCACTATCGTTGGTTGGGTCACCGACGAACTGCCGGCGGAAAAGCCGCGTCATCTGCTGGGTATCTCCGAGCCGGATGATTTGTTCGCTGCCGTTGAAGCCGGTGCCGATACTTTCGACTGCGTCGCTCCGACCCGCCTCGGCCGACGCGGTGGCGTGTACACCCTCGATGGGCGCCTGAACCTCATGAACGCCCGGTTCAAGCGTGATTTTGCAGGTGTTGACGAAGAATTCGGCGGGTACGTCTCGGAGAACTACTCCCGCGCTTATATCCACCACCTGCTCAAAGCAAAGGAATTCCTCGCCGGCACCCTGTGCACGATGCACAACCTCGAATTCATGATCCGCTTGGTGGATAACATCCGCGACGCGGTGCGCGAGGGCCGCTTCGAGGAATACCGCGATGAGTTCCTAGGCCGCTACTACAGCTAGTTCTTCCTGCGCCCGGCTTTCGTAGCGTCGCACAAAACTAATCGTGGCGTAGGTGATGGGTAGAAGGACAACCTCGAGCAGGGTCTTCCACAGGAAACCAACGATGACGTAGTTGATAAAGTCCCCGCCGGTGGCAATGCCGATCACCGGTGCTGCGATGGTGCAGAAGATTAGAGTGTCACCGAACTCGCCCACGATGGTGGAGCCGATGAGTCGCGCCCACAGATTGTCCGGGCCTAGCTTGGCCTTCATGCGAGTCAGCACCCATGCGTTGAGTAGCTGGCCTACAACATAGCCCGCGAGGGACGCGGCGACGATCTGCGGAACCAGCCCCAGGATCAGGGCGAACTCGCTCTGGTTCGGGTAAAAGTCCGCGGCAGGAAGCCAAATTGCCAGGTAGAACGAGATGACCGCAAGGATTGTCACGCCGAAGCCAGTGAAAATTGCGCGCCGGGCGGGCTTGAAGCCGTAAACTTCTGCGAGAACGTCGCCTAATACGTAGGACAGTGGGAAGAGGAAGAAGGCACCGTCGGTGATCAGCGGCCCGATGGCAACGCCTTTCGATGCGGTGATGTTAGAGATCAAGAAGACCGCGACGAACACGGCCACAATGACCGGGTAAGGCGAGCGCGTGACATAGTTCATAGCGCTCATTCTGGCATATCGGGCTAGTGGACGATCACGGCGTCGTCGAAAAGCGGCCCGTTCAGCGGCTGGCTAGCTAAAACTGGCTGGTCAGCATATCCGCCCTGCAGCAGTCCGACAGGGTGTAACGTGCCGTTATCCAGGGCGAATACCGGGCCGCCGGAGTCACCGTGACCCGCGACGGCCGAGAAATTCACGCGGCCGAACTCGTCCGTCGAGGTGTAAGGGCCGCAGCTGAGCCCCGATTTTTGCCCGAGCACGCATAGGGTGGGCTGAGCGCGTGCGACATAATCGCTGCTCGCAGCGTCTCCGAAAGCAAGATTTGTGATGGGAATCCGTGATTGCACACGCTCCCGATCGGTCACGCGAATCAGCGAGCGATCAAAGCCACTCCCGTAGAAGCGCTGGTCAACCTGGCCAAACTCGTGCCAGTAACCGTCGCGATCCACGATGCCGAAGCGGGTTCCCTCCTCGCCGCAGTGCGCGGCAGTAGAGACGAAGCGCTCGCCATGTTTATCGACGATCCACCCAGCCGAGCAGTAGACACCCTTTTCGGAAACAATCTGCGCGCCGGGCAGCACCTTGTCTGGGTGTGTGAGTACGTGGCGGGCGGTGTCGTCGTGAAGCACTCCCTGTGCGTTGAATTTGCTCAGGTCAATGTCGTGCGCTGGTGAGTGTCCGACCGCGCTGGGCAAGGCGGCGGAGCCGATGAGAAGCGTCGAGACTAGCGCAGATATGGCGGATGCGAGTCGTACCGTTGTGCGCATGCCGGTCTCTCTTCCCAAGGATTTTCGTTGACATTACAACGATGCCCCTTATTGGTTGCTTGGGCAAATGTCCGATTGTTGCTGAGAAGCAGGACTAAACCAGGCATTTGTGAAACTAGTTTTGGGGGAAAATTGATGCTTCCTGCGAGGTGGGAGGCCTGCGGTTTTGAGTTTGATCAGTGTGACCCGTGGGGCGAGAGGTAGGAGGCGCCTTCGGAGCCTGAGAAACTGGGGGTAAAGAGCGGGGGAGTAACCCTGGCGTACCCTGGTCAGCATGAACAATGCCACCGAGCCGACAACAGCCGGCCGCTATGCGCCTTCGCCGAGTGGGGATCTGCATTTTGGCAACTTGCGCACGGCGCTTTTGGCGTGGATCTTTGCCCGGCGAACGGGCCGGGACTTCCTTTTGCGAATAGAAGATATTGATACAGCGCGCTCAAAAATGGAATTCGCGCACCGCCAGATCGAAGACCTGGAGGCGCTCGGCCTGACATTTGACGGGGAGGTGCTTTTTCAATCGCAACGCTGTGGCGCCTACGAAGATGCGCTGGAAACGCTGCGTCGAAGCGGGCATCTCTACGAGTGTTACTGCTCCCGCAAGGACATCCGCGAAGCAGCTTCCGCCCCTCATGGTGTGCAGGGCATGTATCCAGGCACCTGCCGGGAGCTTTCCAACGAGCAGCGCGCCTCGCGCCGAGCCGAGCTGGAAACCCAGGGACGCGTTCCCGCCTTGCGACTTCGTTCGGAGGTGGCCGATTTTACTACCCGTGACTTTTTCGCAGGCGAGGTCACGGCGCCGATCGACGATGTGATTGTGCGTCGCGGTGGCAACAAGGGGCAGGGCCAGGATTGGGCCTATAACCTCGCGGTGGTGGTTGACGATGCATTTCAAGGCATCGACCAGGTAGTGCGTGGCGACGACCTGCTCATGCAGGCCCCCGCGCAGGCGTATTTGGGATCGGTGTTGGGGTTCCCGCCGGTGGAGTATGTGCACGTCCCACTGGTGCTCAACGCGGCAGGGGAACGGTTGGCCAAACGTGACGGAGCGGTGACGCTGCGTGAGATGGCCGAGTCGGTGGGACTTGGCGGAGTGATTACGCTACTCGGGGAGTCGGTTGGTGTCGCTGGAGCGACGTCAGCTGAGGAGATTCTTGAGCGATTTGAGTGTGGAGATTTCTCCCGCGAGCCATATGTCTGGCGTGGCTAACAGGGTGTGCAATTTCTCAGGAACCAGCCCTGTGTCTCAGGTGTGTAAATTTCTCAGCGCGATAGGATTTGTAGTCCAGCGCGTAGAGCTGCGGTGACGATTCAGTTGTTTCAATTCTGTAACTTTGCTGGATTTCTAAGTAATTAGCGTAAAACCTTAAAATAAACTAGACGAACCTTGGTTGGCTAGATACACTTTCCACTGGCTCCCGACCGCGAATGTGGCAGAAACTGCCAACGCCTCGGGAGGTTGAGGAAAGGCTCATCGTGACACAAAGTAACGCGCTTTACACACACTCCATCGCGGCGGCGTTCGTGGCCGCACTGGCGATGCTCTTCGGTCTCGCACACGCTGCCCCAGCGCAAGCGCAATCGGAGCAATATGGCATTGAATTTGAAATCCGCCACCCAGGAAACACCAAAATGATGTGGGCGGGGGATAAGGGTTCTGTCGAACAGTCCCCAGCAAACGTGGTCTACGGCTTCAACTCCTCCCGTGAACACCCGTTCCGCGGAGTAGGCAAGGGTGGCGTGATCGACGCAACCAAGGTTGTTGCCACCGGGGAGCGCATCCAAGGCTTTGCCGACGCTCCACTGTCTGTGCGCAAACCAGCCTGGACCGACAAATCCCTCGAGCGCAACATCTTGGAAGTGATGGAGACGGGGTACCCCATCGATGTCCTCGGCCTGCAAAGTAACTACGGCCTAACCGATGCGCAGTTTTATGAGGTCACCCAGCGCGCCCTCTGGCACTACACCGATAGCGACATCCTGTACGAGTACCCGCATAACTACTCCCCGCAGATGCGCAAGACCTATTCCATCCTGGTCGAGGGCTACGGCGCAGATTCCCCGCGTGCGCAGGTTCCGGACAACCTCGCATTGGAGATGTACGCCATCAAGGACGGTGAATACCAAAACCTGCTGACCGCGACGCGCGTAGACAAAGTCACGGGGAACCGCCTTGCCGATTTCGTTCCTGAGGCTGACCAGGTCGCTGGTCCGCCGGAGTTCGACGAACAAGCCGAGTCCGCTGCAACGGATCGGTGCGATATGAACTCCACCGTGGCCAACCCCGTCGCTTGGATGATTCCGCTGGGCACCTTCATTGCCTCCGGTGGCGTCCCAGCTGCAGCCGTGGCCGAACAGTTTGACACTGTCAGCGAGCGTTTCGACGATGTCATCGCCCAAAACTTCCCGCACTGGGGTCGCGAGGGCTCCCTAGCGGACCAACCTGAGTCGGCGCAGAAACTGCGCGAATCCCTGCTCAAGGTAAACAAGCGACTTTCGGGTGTCGATCCTGCTGCTGGTCCGGCCTCGGTCGGTGCAGAACTGGTTGCCATCGGCATCGGTGGTACCCAGATCACAACAGACGTGTGCGGAGAACGCAAGTAGAAACTTCTGCTTGACGACGAACCCCTGCCGGAGCGCGCCGGCAGGGGTTCTTTCGTTGCTCATGACCCGCAGTGCGGAGTGAAGGGGGAGCTGAAAACAAAATGCCGTGAAGCAAAAATTGCTTCACGGCATTTCGTATTTTCTCCTGCGGAGGATGTGGGATTTGAACCCACGAGGGTATTGCTACCCGCACGCGTTCCAGGCGTGTGACATAGGCCGCTAGTCGAATCCTCCATGACTTACGTCGAGGTCTTACTGTAGTTCATCGCGGGCTAATCAACAAAACGGCAGGTGATTCAATGGATCCGGTGATTGGCAGAATGGCATTTGGCTTCTGGACTTTCAGCGGGCTAAGGTGTGATTCAGGATCTCACGCGGTGTGTATCTTGTGAACTCCCCCAGGGCAGGAATGCAGCAAGGGTCAGCGAGCTCTCGCAGGTGCGTGAGGTCCCCTTTTGTCTTTATAGGATAGTGTCGCTAGCAACAAGTCGTGCGTAACTGGGAGGGGCCGGGCATGGGCTGGATCAGCGAACCCTCGTTGGCAAAGGAGTTTGACCTCGATCCCGAGGTGCTCAACGCCGTGATTGATCGTGTAGCGCAGAAGCTGCATGCAAAGCTCGCGACAGGCCAGCTCTTTTTCACGCGCTTGCCCAAGGAATACCTAGCTGCCCAGATACTGGTCCGCGCCATGTCCACCCTTGATCCGCAAAACGAGCCTCGCTGCTTTAATTTCGATACCCGACGGGACGCCGAGTCGCTGCGAATCGAATTTGCAGGGCCACTCGTTATCGATGTCACCGGTCCTCTCAATCGGTGCTCCAGCGACAGTCGCGAGGAAAACGCCAACCGGCTGCGTTCCCGGAAGTCCAAGACTGTCTTGGCGCTGCAAACCAACGATCTTTCTATCGCCGAGTCATATGTCGTGCGCGCGGATAACGTGTTCACCGATTCGGATTTGCTGTTGAGCCTGACGGATTTGGAAGAACTCTCGGGTGAAGGGGTAGTCGTCGAAAAGCTTCTCGACGAAACCGGTGGCGTCCCAGGGTTCGTCGTCGCTGCGTTGACCGATCACGCGCGCGGCAAAGCTCGGGCTTTTCCGGCGATGGCGCGGTCGTGGGCTCGCGAAATCGTGCCATTGGTCACCAACAATTTAGCTTTAGACGCGATGGTATGGCTGCCTCCAATTGCGGAGTATTCGCTGCGCACGATCGTCAATCAGGTGGCGCCCGATGGGCTGGGCGAGATGCAGTTGGTCTCCGCGCTCGCTTCTCCGGCAGTCGTGGCTGCTGGGACTTTTCCGCCGGCATACCCGTGGCAGCTGAAGGCGGCGCTGCAGGAGCTTTCGCTTTACGACGATGCCTTCTGCCCACTCCACGACTATGTTTCGCTGGCTAATAGCGATCTGGTGCCATTCCCGGACCGGATCTGTGCATTAGCTGCGGAGCAGTGGTGGGAGGAACTCGATGCTCTGATCCGGACGCGGCCGTGCTGGTTGATATTAGTGCCTGTGTCTGTCCGCAGGCGATTGGTGGCGCTGTTCCCAGCGGCGATTCCGACTTCATTGACAGGTCTGGACACTGCGAAGAGGTTCTTTGCGGGTGAACTCACCCAAGAGCACGTATCGGGCAAGAATCCGATGTGGGCGGAGCTAATTGACCTAGTGCCGGGCACGGAACGTGTTCGTCGCCAAGCTTTTGCCTCGCCGGGTTTTGAACCGGTTAGCGACGTCGCACGAGAACTAAACGAGTTCATCATGCGCTTTACGGTGACGGGGCCACGGGTGGAGACACCGTTGCATGATCCGGACTCCGCAGTCGAGTTCCTAGATCTGTGCCGGACGTTGATCACAGAACACATCCGCAAGGTTACGGAAGCGCGCGAGCCAGAGATTCTCGATGACACCGCGATGTTGATTGTCTTGCTAAACACCCAAGCAGACTTAGCGATCGATCTCGGCCTGATTTCAATTGCCGATGACTGCTCGTTCCAGGCACAGCTGCTGTTGGGGCGCCTCGGAGGTGCAAGCGACGCCTACGCGCCGCTATACGCCAACGTTTTGGCGGTGCGGGCGTTTGTGTCAGGCATGGTGGGTAACAACCAGGCGGCGGCTGGTTTTATTGAACGCTACCGTGACTTGAGCGGGCCGACCATTCCCGAGTTGGATTCGATGGTGGATCTAGCTGAGCTGTTGCGACTTGATGAAGAGTGCATTCGGAAGACGATTCCATTGCATGTGGAAATCGAATCGATTCATGCTGCTACCGAGGCTTTCTGTCAGGGTGTGCGAGTGGCTAGTGGGTACGGTCAAGATGCGGCGATTAGTTACTGGCGCTCCATTCACGATCGTGTGGAGTGGTCTGCAGCGGCCACGTGGCGCATGTGGCCGGTGCGGGCAGCGCTGGTGTCGCTGTATGGGGTGAATGGACAGCCCAAAGAGGCCAGAGCTTGGCTCGATGCTGGGTGGCTTCCGCAACCTCTGCAGCGCCTAGCTGAGATCATCATTGACCTGCAGGTACAGCCGGAACAGTCTCTTGAGGAATTGGAGAAAATTCTCGGTGAGTTTAACCTGCCGACTCGCTGGCGCATGATTGCGCTGGGTTACAAGATCGAATGCCTCATTCTCATGGGAACCGGTGAAGGCGAGATCGCTGTCGCTGTACGCGGCGAGAACTGGGCAGAACACATCGGGCTGTCGTCGATTCTGCCCGAAAACGCACGCCAAAGAATTGTCGAGCACTACGGTTTTGATGTGTCCGAATTTCCTGGGCTGCAACCGCACACTGGCCAATCGGTCGAGGAACTTTCGGAGCGTCAGCTCCAGATCCTCGAGTTGCTGGCCACAGGCAAACTGCAACGCGAAGCTGCCGACGAACTTGGAATTAGCACGGAGACTGTGAAAGCGACGTCGAAGAAGATTTACCGAAAGCTTCACGTTGGAAACTTGCAGGAGGCAGTACGCGTTGCCCGTGCTCAGGGCTGGTTGCAGTAGCTTCTCCATCGGATGTCGGGGTTCAAGACTAGGATGATGGGCGAACTTATTTCCAACCAGGAAAGCTTAAGAATATGTCGCTGCTAAATCTTGAATCGACCGAGCTTGCGGAGCTAAGCCAGAAAGTCCGCGCTGAATATGAAGAGCTCAAGGCAAAGAACCTCAAGCTCGACCTTACTCGTGGTAAGCCATCTGCTGAGCAGCTTGATTTTGCTGACGAACTCTTGGCTCTGCCCGGCCAGGGAAATTACCGCACTGCTTCTGGTGAGGACGTACGCAACTACGGCAACCTCAAAGGCATCGAAGACATTCGCGCCATCTGGGCCGAACTGCTCGGCGTTTCAGTAGACAACATCTTCGCCGGTGATTCTTCCAGCCTGAACATCATGTTCGATTTGGTGTCCTGGTCTTACCTCTTCGGCAACAACGACTCTGAGCGCCCGTGGAAGGACGAAGAGAAGGTCAAGTGGATTTGCCCGGTTCCTGGTTACGATCGTCACTTCACCATCACTGAGACTCTCGGCTTCGACATGGTGACTGTTCCGATGCTCGAAGACGGCCCAGACATCAATGCCATCGAGGAACTAGTTAAGGACCCACAGGTCAAGGGCATGTGGACGGTCCCGGTCTTCGGTAACCCAACCGGAATTTCGTTTAGCGAGGAAGTCTGCGACCGTCTGGCAGCCATGGAAACTGCAGCAGCCGATTTCCGAATCATCTGGGACAACGCCTACGCCGTGCACACACTGACCGACGAGTTCCCAGTGATCCACGATGTTGTCGGCAAGGCAGCTGCAGCAGGCAACCCGAACCGTTTCTGGGTGCTTACCTCCACCTCCAAGATCACTCACGCGGGTGGCGGCGTCTCCTTCTTCGCGTCCTCCGCAGACAACTTGGCCTGGTACTCGAAGATCGCGGGCGTTCGCGGCATCGGCCCGAACAAGGTCAACCAGCTTGCTCACGCGAAATATTTCCACGATGCGGAAGGCGTCAAGGCAGTCATGCGCAAGCACGCAGGCTCCTTGGCTCCCAAATTCGACGCCGTGTTGAACACCCTCGAAGAGCGCCTTGGCCAATACGAGGTTGCGCGCTGGACCAAGCCAACCGGTGGCTACTTCATCTCCCTCGATGTGATCGACGGCACCGCCAACCGTGTGTGGGAACTCGCTCGCGACGCAGGCATCAAGCTCACTGAGGCTGGCTCATCCTTCCCGCTGCACCAGGACCCGAACGACCGCAACATTCGCTTGGCGCCGTCCCTTCCTCCGCTCGAAGAGGTCACCGAGGCGATGGATGGCGTGGCAACCTGCGTGCTCCTCGCCGCGATCGAGAAGCTAGAGGGTAAATAATTGACCGGAGAGGAAATCGCAGTCTGGCTCTCCAACATCTATGGCGGAGCCATCGAACTCAAAGACATCGAAGGCGTAAGAATTGCTTTCGTGACGCTTGGCGACGACACCCGCACCGCAACCACCTGTGGGTTTTCCCAGGTGGACACCGGTCTGGCATTGCAAGACGACAAGTCAACGGATGTGCGGTGCGAGATCGTGATCCAGTCGGATTCCGCCAGTGACGAAGAGTTAGCTGCCGCCCTCATCGGCCTGTGGGGTGTTCTGGCGCGCGCGCCTGGAACTATCCCCGCACAACCAGGAACTTCCGTACCCAACGCCGTGGTTCAGTCTCCGCTGGCCGCGGTTCCAGAAGTGACCGTGAAGCATGCCGTGCTGCGCGAGCCACAAATCTTCGATCAAGGCACTCCCTCATTGTCCGAAGAGGGACGTATTACGTTGCTGCTTGAAGCAGTGCTGTTGACTGATGAAGAGTTCGGCATCGTACAAACTCAAGGCATGGATCGCGTGTCTACGCGCCTGCGCCGACGGGCCACCAACCTCGGGGACTTCCGCCGAGACGCGGACTAGGGGAAGGTAGGGTTAGTTCCGTGGCTTTGTACCGGAAGTATCGTCCCGCATCCTTTGCGGAACTTGTAGGACAGGATCAAGTAACCAGGCCGTTAAGCATGGCGCTGGACACTGGTCGAATTAACCACGCCTACTTGTTCTCCGGTCCGCGCGGCTGTGGCAAGACCTCGTCCGCGCGCATCCTGGCTCGCTCGCTGAACTGCGTCGAAGGACCAACCTCCACCCCGTGTGGCGTGTGCCCCTCGTGTGTTTCACTCGCCCCAGGTGGGTCGGGAAATCTTGACGTCACCGAGCTGGATGCCGCCTCCCACCGTGGTGTCGATGACATGCGTGAGCTGCGTGATCGGGCCTACTATGCGCCCGCCGAGTCGCGCTACCGCGTCTTCATTATCGACGAGGCCCACATGATCACCAACGAGGGCGCCAACGCGCTGCTCAAGATCGTGGAGGAGCCACCTGAGCACCTCATATTCATCTTCGCGACCACCGAGCCAGAAAAGATCATCGGCACGATCCGTTCGCGTACCCACCATTACCCGTTCCGCCTGCTCACCCCGCAGGCGATGCGGGAACTCCTCGTCCGCACCGTCGAGTCAGAAGGCGTTGCCGTAGACGAAAACGTCTACCCGCTGGTCATCCGCGCGGGTGGAGGTTCTCCGCGCGATACCCTCTCCCTCCTTGATCAACTTCTGGCGGGCAGCGGCCCCGCTGGCCTGACCTATGACGAAGCACTCCCACTCCTCGGTGTGACCGACCTTTCGCTTATCGACGACACCGTCGAGGCCCTTGCTGCCTACGATTCCGCGGGTGCGTTCAAAGCCGTGGATAACGTCATCGAAGCAGGCCACGAGCCCCGCCGATTTGCGATCGACCTGCTTGACCGTCTCCGCGACCTCATGATCATCCAGTCAGTACCGGATGCATTCGGCCAAGGTCTTGTCGACGCCCCTACCGACCGCGCCGAAATTCTCTCCGCCCAGGCAGCCAAGTTCACCACTGGTCATCTAGCGCACCTTGCCAGCGAGGTCAATGACAGGATTTCCTCCCTGCGCGGTGCGACCAGCCCGCGCTTGCTCTTGGAAATCATGATCGCGCACCTTTTGGTTGCGCCGACGGCAGCGCCGACCATCTCGCCTGGGCAGCCCGCCGAGGCGCGCAATCCGGCTCAGCCACAACCTGCGCGTGGCGCTGGGGGAGCCGCTGCTGCTGCGGCGGCAGCCGCGGCCGCAGCAGCATCGTCGAAGACGGTAAAGACCAAGTCCACTCCGGCTCCTCAGCGTGCGCCACAGCCCGCGCCCCCGAAGCCAGCGCCGGCGCCTGCACCAGAGCCTGCACCAGAGCCTCAGCAGGAAGAACAGCCTGCTGGAAAGGCAGAGGTGGTCGTCGATAAGCACGACGATCTGCTAGAAACCGTGCGTGAGCAATGGACCGAGCTGCGCCAGTACGTCGGCGGGCGCAACAAAGTTGCCGAGATCATGCTCACCGAGGCTCGAGTGTTGGGAATGGAAGACAACACGATTGTTCTCGGCCACAATACCGGCGCGTTGGCGCAGCGCATCAACGCTGACCGCAACAATGCAGATATTGTCGCTGCGATGTCGGAGAAGCTCGGCACGCAAGTAGCGGTGAAGTGTGTCATCGGCACTGATCCTGCGGCGGCCGGTTTCAGCACGCAGGAGAAAAAACCCGAGGTGTGGAACCCCGCAGCGGAGAAGCCAGCCGCGGAGCCCGAGCCTGAACCTGAGCCCGTCCCGGAACCTGAACCGGCCGCCAATGGCTGGGGAGCGCCCGCGAGTATTCCGGGCCAGCCTGCACAACCGGCCACCCCTGCGGCCCCACAGCAAGCGGTAAAGAAACCGGAAACTGCTCAGTCGAATGATTGGCTTGCTGCGGCCCAGCGCGCTACGCAGTTGGCGGCGAAAAAGTCCAAGGAAGCTCGCGACGAGATTCCGCTTCCGCCCGAGCCGATGGACGATGATCCGCCACCACCGGACGTCGATGATGCACCAGCACCAGCACCAGCTCCACAAGCACCAGCGCCGACACAGCCCGCACCTCCGCCAGAAGTGCCGACGCAAATGCCAACGCAGCCGGCCCCTGTTCAGCCGCCGTCACGTGACGACGAAGAGCGCGCCATGGTCGAGCAGGCTCAAGAGGAAGGATCCTTGGATCACCGCGACGCGACTGCAGTGGCCATGGAGATGCTGCAAAAGGAATTGGGCGCGAAACCGCTTTAAGGTTGTTCGCTACGGGCGAGCTTTCTCACCCGTCAGGCTGAGTTCATGCGCGCTAGACTGGCAGGCAATTAATTCATCACAGAAAGGCTTTCACCATGACTCAGCCAGATATGAACGAACTGATTCGCCAGGCAGCAGAAGTCCAGGCTCAGCTTCAGCAGGCACAGGAAGAATTGCTGGCGGCGACCGTTACCGGCACCGCTGGAGGCGGTTTGGTTACCGTCACCATGACCGGTGGCGCAGAAATGACCGACGTTGAGATCAAGAGGGAAGCCGTCGACCCTGAAGATGTTGAGACCCTCCAGGACCTGATCCTCGCTGCATACCGCGACGCTCACACCCAGGCGAGCCAGCTTGCTCAGGACAAGATCGGACCGATGACCGGCGGCATGGGCGGCGACAGCCCATTCGGCGGCCTGATGGGCTAAAAGCTTCACGACGAACCGGCGCACCACACAGTGGGTTGCGCCGGTTTTGCGTTATTCGACCAAGGCGGCTGCTTCCTCGTCGGTAAGTACGGCGTCGTGGAAGGCGGCGAGAGTGGCATCGGCGTCGAAATCTACGCCGATGAGCACGACCTCAGACCCAGGCGTGAGCTGCGGGTTTTGTGCCCACAAGGCGGCTGGAGTGATCTGGAGGTTCGGGCCAGCCTGCTGCCAGGCGTGGATGACACGCACATCGGTGTCGATCCAGCAATAGCCCTTCGAGCGGACGAGTCCACGACTGGCGCGCAGGGCAGTGAGAAGGCGTTCGCGATGGAAGGGGCGATCGGAACGAAACACCACCGACGAGATTCCGTACTCCTCAGTTTCTGGGGTGTGCGGGTTGGCCAGCTCTTCGGCGTATCCGTTGTAGGTTGCGGCTGTTTCTTCGTCGTAAAGCGATGCATCGAGGACGAGCTTGGGGTCGATCTCGCCGTTGATGACGCGGACGACGCGGGCGCGTGGATTCATGGCGCGCACGGCGGCGATGACGCGCTCGGTGACGGCCGAGCCAGCGATGTCAGATTTGGTGATGAGGATGAGGTCGGCGAATTCGACTTGATCGACCAAAAGGTCGGCGACGGCGCGCTGGTCATCGGGGGTGGCTTCCATGGAGCGGTCGGTGAGCCGGGTGTTTTGGCCGAGGTAGGTCAGGAAGGTGGAGGCGTCGACCAAGCTGACCATGGTGTCGATGCGCGCGATGTCGTTGAGGCTTGTGCCGTCCTCGAAGCGCCATTCGAAGGTGGCGGCCACGGGCATCGGCTCAGAGATGCCGGTGGATTCGATGACGATCTGGTCGTACTTGCCGGAGGCGGCGAGTTTGGACACGCTGTCGACCAAGTCTTCGCGCAGTGTGCAGCAGATGCAGCCGTTGGATAGTTCCACGAAGCGGTCTTCGCCGCGTTCGAGGTGGCCTTCGCCGGCGACGAGGGCTGCGTCGATGTTGACCTCGGAGAAGTCGTTGACAATGACGGCGAGTTTGCGGCCAGCTCGATTGGCTAAGAGGTTGTTGAGGAGTGTGGTTCTGCCGGATCCGAGGAACCCGGAGAGGACGGTAACGGGAATCATGTTCGTAAATGATAAACAGTTTCAATAGTGGGCGCGAATCGTGCCACCCTACAAGAACCAGTCGTTGCTTTCTGTATGCTGAGAGAATGTTTGAAGGGCCGCTCCAAGATCTGATCGACGAATTTTCGCGCCTCCCCGGAATCGGCCCGAAAAGTGCGCAACGCATCGCCTTCTACCTCCTGAAAGCCGACCCGGAAGACATCGACCGCCTGTGCTCAGCACTCGGCGCGGTGCGCGACGGGGTGTCTTTCTGCAGAATATGCAACAACGTCTCACGCGAGGAAGTGTGCCGTGTATGTGCGGACTCGGGTCGTGACAAAACCACCATCTGCGTGGTGGAAGATGCGAAAGACATCCAGGTTATCGAGCGCACCGGTGAGTACTCGGGCCGCTATCACGTGTTGGGTGGCGCGCTGGATCCGCTGGCCAACGTCGGTCCGAAGGATTTGGCGATCTCGTCGCTACTGCAGCGCATCGGCGGAGTGCTGCCGGACCTCGACGGGGAGAAAGCCCCAGAGGTTGCCGAAGTGATTTTGGCAACCGACCCAGACACCGAGGGTGAAGCAACCTCGTCCTACCTCGCGCGCCTGCTCAAGGACTTTCCAGAGCTGGTTGTGTCACGACTGGCATCCGGCATGCCCCTGGGAGGCGACCTTGAATTCGTCGACGAGCTTACGCTGTCGCGAGCTCTCTCCGGCCGCCTGACCCTGTAGCTAGCGCAGACTAGCTAGCGCAAACGCTCTAGGCGAAGACGATCTACCTCTGCCAGCTCAAGTGGCTCAAGATCCTGCAGGGCAGTGCCCATCGCGCGTGCGAGGAGCAGATCTGCAAGCTGCGGGTTACGCGCGAGCGCTGGGCCGTGCATGTAGGTAGCGATCACGTTTCCCTGCACCGCGCCTTCGGCCATGCGCTGACGCGAGCCATCCGACAAATCCATCGTGGCAGCGACATCTGCATTGCCCACGCCACGAGTGAGCTTGCCCAGTGGCTCTGCGCCCGGACCAAGAACGGTGCCACCCATGTGGTTCTCAAAACCGGTCAGTGGCTCGGTGAGCTCGGCAGTAATGCCTGCGTGTGTTGGGTGGGAAGTGACCTCGCCGATGGCACGGGTTTGCATGGGCGACGTGGTGGCGTCGATAAGCCCGACGCCGTCAACGAGCTTGCCGGAAGCGTGGAAGGATTCGCCCAGCACTTGCATGCCGGCACAGACGGCGAAAATCGGGTGACCCGCCACAGCTGCGCGAACCAGACCCTTGTCGGCGTTGAGGCGCTCTGCGGCGAGGATTTGGGCGGAGTCCTCACCGCCGCCGACGCAGTATACATCGAGGCTGGTCGGGATCGGATCACCCAAATTGATGCGGACGATTTCGGCTTTGATGTCACGCATGCGCGCGCGTTGGCGCAGGACAAGGGCGTTTCCATCGTCGCCGTAGGTTCCCAGTACATCGGGGAGTACCAAGCCGATCTGCAATACGTCAGGCACTGTAGTCCTCTTCCTTAGTCAGGGCCTTCTTCAGGTCACGGAAAGCTGTGTAGTTGGCCAGTACTTCGATGCGGCCGGGAGGGCAGGAGCGAATGGCCTTGATGGGGTCATGGACCAGTTCGTGATCGATGTCCGCGTAGAGCAGGCGCACAGCCAAGTCGGTTGCTCGCTCGCCGGAAGCCTTCACGGAAACGTCCTCGAAGTTCTCAAACTGAACATCCCATAGCCAGGAGAGGTCCTCGCCGTCGGCCACTTGACCGTTCACGGCGATGACAAGGCCGTCAGCATCACGATCCACCATGGAGAGTGCTTCTTGCCAGCCAGCCGGGTTCTTCGCCAGAAGGAAGTGGATCTCGCGCTCGCCCAGTTTCAGGGTGGAGTAGCGGCCTGCGACGGAATCAACTGCTTCGGCAGAAGCGATCGCTTTGTCAAGCGGGACGTTGAAAGCCTCCACCGCAGCGGCGATTGCCTGTGCCGCGTTGCCACGGTTGGCGTTGCCTGGCAGCGTGAGATTGAGATCGACCAGCTCGCCGGAGGAAGTGCGCAGCCCCTCGGGGGTGACCGCCCAATCCGGCTGGGGGCGACGGAACTCGCGGCCATCCGGCAGCGGGCTCACCGCGTACCAATCGTCGGGGGTGCGGATGACGTGTCCGCCGCCGCGGGGGTTGGTCACCGAATCGCCAAGCCAGCCTGCGCCAGCGGACACCCAGATCACGTTGGGGGCGTCATAAGCCACGGACGTCATCAAGACATCGTCGCAGTTAGCGATCACCGTCATGTCTGGGTTGTCGGTCACCGCCTGGCGCAGCGCGCGTTCGATCTTGTTGATCTCGCCCACGCGATCCAGCTGATCACGAGACAAGTTGAGCAAGACAAGCGCTTGCGGGCGGAGTCGTTCGGCGACAGCTGGCACATGCAGTTCATCGACCTCAAGCACAATATGCGTAGCGTCTTTCCCAGCCATAAGGGCCGAGATGATGCCAGCATCCATGTTATCGCCACCGTCATTTGTAGCGATATCAAATGTGGTGCCCATCGCCGCAGCAAGCATGCGCGTAGTGGTCGACTTACCGTTAGTTCCTGTGACAAGGACTGCGGGGCGTTCGCGAGCCAACTTTCCCATAATGTGAGGATCGATGGCACCTGCGATGAGGCCACCGATCATTCCTCCGGCGCCTCGGCCTGTGGCGCGCGAGGCAGTGGTCGCTAGTTTGGCAGCGGTAATCGCGGCGCGTGTGCGCAGATTCGCTAGCCGTCCCTTGGGTTCAGAGCTCATGGCTCTAACGATAGCGAAAGAGACCGGGTTAGTTCATGCTGGCTAGTGCTGCCAGGAAATCCTTATCGCTGACCAGCGGGATGTCCTTTCGGTCCGCGTGCATCGCCTTGCCGCGAAGGTCATGAGTAGCGTTTGTCACCACGAGCGAGGCAGTGCGCGTGACCTTCTCGGAAAACGTCAGACCAGCATCAATACCTTGCCGAATCAACTCATCCGGGTCGCTTTCTACATCCTCAGTGACCACAAATTCCATGCCGGGCTTTAAGCCTTGATCCGCCACGTACACCCCAGGATTTGCGCCCTGTGGCTCCGCCTTCTGCGCGCTGACGCGAAAAGCCGAGCGCTGCAACCCGAAGCGGTCTGGCTTCAGCGTCTCCGGCGCGAGGCTGACAACCTCGCCCTTGGCTTCCAAAGTCTTGTAGAGCTCGAACAAAAGCATCGCCGAAGCTCGCGACAAATCCCTCTCATCTGCGCGTGCACGCTCGACCGAGGCCACCGGAGAAGGCGCTTCCAAGCCGAGTGCGAGAGCCACAGAGTTCAACCTCGTGTCAGGCAGGTAGTTCGCTTGTCGACGAGCGCTTGCCACGGTATCCACGATCGCTGCAGGGCGAGGCACGTGTCCTACACGCTGGCGACGACGACCCCTGCTCCGGTTGCGCGAGCGGTTCGCCCGAGCAGCGGCGTTCATCGCTCGGCGGGATTCAGACACCAGGAATCCCCACACCATGGGGGCATCATGGACGATGAGGGTGCGGTCGTCGATAAGCTTGTCCAGCGTTCGAAGATGACGGGAGAAACGCTGCGCCTGCTCGAAATCAGCGGGCTCAAGGCCGTGCATGTGGCGCGGGCCGGGATTGGACGCAGGATTTACAATCGTGTGGAATTCCTCGCCGATGTCACCTTCCTCGTTGAAGGTGATGGCGTAGATCGTCAGCAGGCGAGCTGTGCTGGGATGAATCCCTGTAGCTTGCACGTGCACCGCGACGTATGGGTGCGATTGTTCCTGCGTGGTTGTCATTGTTCAGAGTCTATCCAACGCGGGAAAGAGCTGAGCGATCAAGGTGGCAGTTCAGCGCCGGTTTAGAACAGTGTGAACCTTAGCGGCGAGTCGGGAGTGCCACGGTGTTCTTCAAATCCGTAGTCGTATTCGATCTCGAAATCGATCAGTGGGCCATCGACGTCATAGTCGTCACTGGGAGCAGGCTCAGGGGCCGGGACTGGTGGCGGCTCCGGTGCAGGGACTGGGTCTGGCGTGTACGCGTATTCTTCTACGGGCTGAGCGGGAGCAGTGGACACTTCCGTGACCGGAGGAGCAGGCTCGACGGTAGTTAGCTCGGTGGTGACTTGCTCAGTTGCCTTGTCGGTTGTAGAAGAACTCGTTGTTGGGCTTTCGACGTTTGCAGAACTTGACGATCCACGCACAGCGGTATTGGTGGAGTATGGGTAATGCGTTGTCGGGGTGTCGCGTTGTGGTTTGTTCACATTTGCTGCGACGTTGTCGCTGCTTACCGGCAAATTCCCGTTGAATCCCAAGATGCCAGTGCCGACCAGCGCCAAAGCGCCGACGGCAGCAGCTGCGCCCAGGTACTTGCGGTGTGGGGCTGGTGTGTAATCGGATTCTTCGCCCTCTTCGCTGTCCGCGGCCAACGCGGCTTGCTCGGCGGCGTGGTTGGTAGAAAATGGCACGGTGTCAACGGATTCGCCAGCTTCTTCGTCGTCACGCTGTTCTTCGGCGAATACGGCAGGAGCTACTTCTGCCGCCGCCGGCATCTGTGTGGTGGCGGGGAGCTGCTCCACGTCGGTGTGGGCGACTGATGCCATCTGCTCCTTAAGAGCAGGGAAAGGCGAGATAGCTAGGTGATTAAAATCGAAAGAATCCGAGGCCCACAGAGTTAATTGAGGGGCACCGAGGACAAGCGTGTGGAACCCTCGGACGACCGGAACCAGCCCGCGCTGCTCAAGCTGTGCGATGGTCTGGGCTAGTGCCTCGGAATCCTCCCGAGCGACGGTTCCCACGCGACGCCCATCGATACACGCAACCAGTTCGCCTGACACGTCCTTGTGCAGAGTTGCTAGCAGGTGCATATTTTCCTGCATGGATGCCTCGGGGGCATCGGTGTCATACTGAACAAAGTAGGCCTTGGTGCGCGCCTGGTGATCGTCGACAAGCGCCCAAGGTGCGGTTGGTGGATTATTCTGTGGCAAACAGATGCCTGGGCGGGGTAGGCGAACGATGAGGTTCGCGTCGTCGTTAAAGATTGGTTCCGCTTGTTCGTCCAGACTGAATGACGCGGTAGCGCGAGCGGTGACCTGTGGTTGGAGGCCTGCATCGGCAATCCGGTGGAGTTCGGGGTAGAGGTCAGCGTCTTGTTTGCTGAGTTCGCCGAGCTTTTGACCGCGGAAGTGGATATCGAAGTGATTGAACTCGGAATTCCGTTTCAGGATTACGGCTAGGTCGACGGTGACTTCGTCGGCCTCCTGAACAAGGGAGGTCACGTTTGTGCAGCGAATCTCGGCGGCTTGGTAATTGCGAATAGCGCCAAGACCGTGATCGGGAATCACGTAGTTAGTCATTGGTCACCACTTTTCGCTCTAGGAACTCGTGCATTCTCTCAGGGGTTGAGATGAAAATGGAAAGCGCAGGTACTCAAAATTCTGAGCTTACTCTCCTGTCCGTTCATAGTGTAGCGTGAATCGCCGGTGTTCGGGAAGTCTGATAAATGTCTAAAGATGCAGCGTGCGGGGCGTGTGCCGCGGAAAGTATTGGTTCGCCTAAGGAAACTTTCTTAGGATTTCAATGCGTTGAACATTGTTGCCCATTCGTAAGGTTGCCTTGAATTCCGTTCAGTTTGCTGCGGCCGTTTGTCTGGCCGTGTTTTATCGTTGCGCTATAGGGGAATTGTTATAGGCGATAGGTTTCCCCTTTTACTTTTTGCTCTAGTCGCCCGAGAAAGGGTTCCTTAGATTAGCAGCTCATTTTTGTGGCGTGGGGCAGGCCCGCCGGACGCACTTGCACCTCCCCCAAAAGGGGGAATAGTTAGAAGGTAGATACTTGTATAGTCATGAAAGTATGGAGTTCTCAGTGGAATAACAGAAAAGTATCAGTAGACTGTTCGACGTGCGTATTGCAGAATTAAGTAAACGTTCAGGCATTGGTGTATCCACCATCAAATTCTACCTCCGAGAAAAACTCCTACCCGCAGGCGAGCGAACCCAGACTAACCAGGCATTATATGGCGATCGGCACCTGGTTCGACTGCAGCTAATCCGCGCGCTTTCCGAGGTCGGGCGACTCACCCTAGCTGAGATTGGGCAGATTCTTGCTGTGTTGGACAGGCAAGAAACACCAGTCGCAGCGCTGACACAGCTACGCGGAATCACTACTCCCGAAAGCAAAATCCCTGTACAGCGCGATCGCGCAGAAGCGGCACTCAACGCTCTAGTACGCCGATCTGGAAAGAACATTGACCTCAGTTCACCGGCCTTTGCCGCTGCGGTCGAGGCATTGAGCGATCTAGCGATCATCGACGGCGGAGAGCCCACCGAAGAGCAGCTCGATGCCTATTTCGAAGCTGTGGGGCGTGTTGTTGACACGGATGAAGCATTCGGGCTGCAGCGTGTCAGCGATGAAATGGGCGATATTGCAACTGAAAACGCCCACTTCCGCATCCTAATCGGCTCCATGCGCCGTGATCAGCTGTTGTCGGCCCTGGCCGTGCTCGAGGCACAAGGCCGACAACAGGATGCCGCTTCCTAAACAGGAAGCTTAGAGGCCACGGGAGACCTGCACCTTCACGCCGCGATTGATTGCGGATGTCAGCGCTTTCATAGACGCGCGTGTGGTGGAACCTGCAATACCTACACCCCACGCCTGTGCGCCATTCACATCCGCGTAGATGTAGCAGGCTGCGTCTGCATCGTCGCCAGCGGTGCGGGACTGCTGAGAGTAGTTCTGCACTTCAACGTCTATGCCTACCTGCTCCAACGCATTGGCGAAAGCCGCGATCGGGCCATTGCCTTTTCCTTCGATGGTGCGCTGTTCGCCGTTGTAGCGGATGTCTGCCGAAACCTGCGCATCTTCGTCGTCAGTCTCCGCGTTCTTCACTCGCAGCGAAAGCAGTTCCAGTGGCTCGTCCAAATCGAGGTATTCGCCGGCGAAAACGTCCCACATATTCTTGGAGTTAACCTCGCCACCTTCGGCGTCGGTGATGGCCTGGACAACCCCGGAGAACTCGGTCTGCATGGCCTTTGGCATGTTGATGCCGTGGTCGGTTTTCATGATGTATGCCACGCCACCCTTGCCAGACTGGGAGTTCACGCGGATTACTGCCTCGTAATCGCGACCCACATCCTTCGGATCGATCGGCAGGTAAGGAACCTCCCAGACCGTCTCGCGCAGCTCTTCCCACGTCACTTCGGTGGAGTTCGCGCCTGGGCGCACCTTGGAAGCCAGAGCGTCCAAGCCCTTGTTTACCGCATCCTGGTGGGAACCGGAGAACGCGGTGAAGACCAGGTCACCGCCGTATGGGTGGCGCTCAGGAACGCGCAGCTGGTTGCAGTACTCGACGGTTTCGCGGATCTTGTTGATGTCCGAGAAATCGATCTGCGGGTCCACTCCTTGGGTGAGCATGTTCAGACCGAGTGTGACCAAGTCCACGTTGCCGGTGCGTTCGCCGTTGCCGAACAGGCACCCTTCGATGCGGTCGGCGCCAGCTAGGTAGCCCAGCTCTGCCGCCGCAACACCTTCGCCGCGGTCGTTGTGTGGGTGCAAGGAAAGGATGATGGAATCGCGCTTTTTAAAGTTGCGGTGCATCCATTCGATCTGGTCGGCATAAATATTCGGCGTAATCATCTCCACCGTAGAAGGCAGATTGATAATCATGGGGTGCTCGGGTGTGGCTTCCATGACATCTACTACCGCATCGCAAACCTCAAGAGCGAAGTCCAGCTCAGTTCCGGTAAATGACTCGGGGGAGTACTCCCAGCGCCAGTTAGTGTTCGGGTAGTCAGTTGCAATGGTCTTGATCAGCTCAGCGGCATCAGTAGCAAGCTTCTTAATTGCTGGGCGATCCTTCTGGAACACGACCTCACGCTGCAGCTTGGAGGTGGAGTTGTAGAAGTGAACGATGACGTTCGGGGCGCCCTCACAGGCCTCGAACGTACGGCGAATCAGGTGCTCACGAGCCTGTACCAGCACCTGGATGGTGACATCCTCCGGGATCATATCGGTCTCGATGATCTCGCGGACGAAGTCGAAGTCAGTTTGGGAAGCCGATGGGAAGCCGACTTCGATTTCCTTGTAGCCCATCTGAACCAGCAGATTGAACATGCGGCGCTTGCGCTCCGGACTCATCGGGTCGATCAACGCTTGGTTACCGTCCCGCAGGTCAACCGCGCACCATTGCGGCGCTACTGTGATCTTTTTGTCCGGCCAAGTGCGGTCTGGCAGCTGGACATCTTCTACTTCCTGCGCAAATGCCAAGTAACGATCGACTGGCATGTGTGAGCCACGTTGCTTATTCCACTCTGGCTGGCCCTCATTGCGAAGGCCGGCAGGGGTACGAATCTCATTCGGAGCGGAAATGAAAGAGTCAGAAGGAGTCATGTCGCTAAAAGTCCTTTTCTAGGGGTGGGTCGTTACTGATTGTAAGTCCACGACCGGCAACACAGACTCCGCGACGGGGCGCCGGTCGTGTTAAAAGACCTGATTCCCGCCGCGGCCTAGAAGGAGAAGGCGCGCACTTGGCTGCAACAAATGCGTAATATAGGACATAGATCACACTCTAGTCTGAATTGCTACTTTTCCGCAACAAGGCTTTGGGTGCTTCGGATTCTTAGCTGGTTTGTTTGCGTGCGAGTGCAAACGTTGCGGCGAACATAGCGACGAGTGAAAGGCCCATCACCGACCAGCCGAGGATCGTTTGCACTTGGAACTGTTCACCCAAAACGAGGTATCCAAGTGCAAACGCAACAACAAGCTCGAATACTTTCATGGCAGGTAGGGAAGTTTCGAGCCTCCCCGCAGCAAATGCGTATTGCTGCACTGTCGTGCCCAGGATTGCGACGATGATCAGGATATAGAGTTCGTGACTCTGGGCGATCCCACGAACGCCTCCAGCGACGAAGATGTCTGCGACTGCTTTGGAGAGCACTGCCACATATCCGAAAACGCCTCCGCATACCGCACCGAGAGTTAGAGCTTTCGGGCCGGAGGATCGTCGAGAAGCGAAAAATGTTAAGACAATTCCCAGGGTTGCGCCGACCGCGACGGCGATCCACCACCGAGTGGAGTCGGGGGCACCCTCGCCGGGCAACGGGCGCCCGAACATGACCAGAATTCCGACGGCAATGGTGAGGATTGTCGCCCACATAACTTCGGAATTGGTCATCCGGCGCTTTTCCACGTGGGCCGCGAGCATCAGCGTGAACATCAGGGAAAGGACCAGGATTGGCTGTACTACCAGCAGTGTTCCGAAAGCAAGAGCAACAACTTGCAGGATGTAGGCAACGAAAGCTGAGCCAATGCTGATCCACCACATCACGTTGCGCAGTCCGGTAAGGAGGGGGGAGTCCCCGTCGGCGTTGGGCTGTGCGACGATACGGTGACGGGTCACTGTTCCCCACGCAATAGTGAAGGCTGAGGCCAAAGCGATTAACACCGCAACGAAATTGCTCTGCACTAGGACTAGCTTAGATCAGCGTTAATCTATGCGCAGGTTCACCTGTGGGGGTACGATTGCACCCTGAGTAACGTTTTGAACACGAAACGGAAAGGTGGCCCCACAAGTGGCACTGGTCGTACAGAAGTACGGAGGCTCCTCCCTGGAGTCCGCAGAGCGCATTCGCGCAGTGGCTGAACGAGTTGTAGCTACAAAAAAACAGGGCAACGACGTCGTCGTCGTGTGCTCCGCGATGGGCGATACAACAGACGAGTTGCTTGACTTGGCGGCTCAGGTGAATCCAGCTCCACCGGCGCGCGAGATGGACATGCTCCTCTCTGCCGGCGAGCGTATCTCCAACTCGTTGGTAGCAATGGCTATCGCCTCGTTCGGTGCGGAGGTAGCTTCCTTCACCGGCTCCCAGGCGGGCGTTTTGACCACCGAACGTCACGGCAATGCGCGCATCGTCGATGTCACGCCAGGCCGCGTGCAGGATGCTCTCGACGAAGGCAAGATCGCCATCGTCGCCGGCTTCCAGGGTGTGAACCGCGATAGTCGCGATGTGACCACTTTGGGCCGTGGTGGTTCGGACACCACCGCGGTAGCGCTCGCAGCAGCGCTGAAGGCTGACGTGTGTGAGATCTACTCCGACGTTGACGGTGTTTACTCGGCGGACCCACGCATCGTGCCAGACGCCCAGAAGATTGAGAAGCTTTGCTTTGAAGAGATGCTAGAGCTGGCAGCGGCTGGCTCGAAGATTCTAGTCCTGCGCAGTGTTGAGTACGCTCGCGCATTCAATGTACCTATGCGAGTTCGTTCGTCGTACAGCAACGACGAAGGCACCCTTATTACCGGATCAATGGAGGATATTCCCGTGGAAGCAGCAGTACTGACCGGCGTAGCTACCGACAAGTCGGAAGCAAAGGTTTCGATCCTTGGCATCCCAGATGTTCCTGGTGAGGCGGCGAAGGCATTCCGCGCGCTCGCCGAGGCTGAGATCAACATCGACATGGTGATCCAGAACATTTCTTCCGTGGAAGACAACACCACCGATATCACCTTCACCTGTCCAACCGCCGACGGCCAGCGCGCAATGGAGCTGCTATCCAAGCTGCAGGAGACCAATAACTGGGAAAACGTCATTTACGACGACCAGATCGGCAAGGTGTCCCTCGTCGGTGCTGGTATGAAGTCTCACCCAGGTGTGACTGCCGACTTCGCTGAAGCACTTCGCGACGCAGGTATTAACATCGAGATGTTCACCACCTCGGAGATCCGCATCACCGCAGTTGTGCGTGAAGCGGACCTGGACAACGCTACCCGCGCTATTCACGACCGCTTCGAGCTGGGCGGCGACGAGGCTGCTCAGGTGTACGCAGGCACCGGCCGCTAATTTAATACAGCTTTAGAACCACACGTTAGGAGATTTGTTATGACCACGATCGCAGTTGTTGGCGCGACCGGCCAGGTTGGCCAGGTTATGCGCGAGATCCTCGCAGACCGCAACTTCCCAGCAGACAAGGTGCGCTTCTTCGCATCCCCACGCTCCGCTGGAAAGAAGCTGGAGTTCCGCGGCGAGGAGATCGTCGTCGAAGACCTCACCCAGGTAACCAAGGAATCCGTCGAGGATATCGACATCGCCCTGTTCTCTGCGGGTGGCGGCACCTCCAAGGAATGGGCTCCGGTGTTCGCTGAGGCTGGCGTCAAGGTCGTTGACAACTCTTCCGCGTGGCGCAAGGACGAGGACGTCCCCCTCGTTGTTTCCGAAGTTAACCCTGACACCGTTCAGGACCTAAAGAAAAGCATCATCGCTAACCCAAACTGCACCACCATGGCCGCGATGCCGGTTCTCAAGGCGCTACACGACAAGGCAGATCTTCGCGTTCTGCGCGTTTCCTCCTACCAGGCGGTTTCTGGCTCCGGCCTCGCGGGTGTTGAGGCGCTGGCGAAGCAGGTTGCCTCCATCGGCGACAAGAACGTCGAGCTCGTCTACGACGGTTCCGCGATGCAGCCTGAAGATTTCGGCCCTTATGTCGCACCGATCGCGTTCAATGCGCTACCCATGGCAGGATCGCTTGTCGACGACGGCACCTTCGAAACCGACGAAGAGCAGAAGCTGCGCAACGAGTCCCGCCGAATCCTGGGCATCCCAGACCTCAAGGTTGCTGGCACTTGTGTCCGTATTCCTGTGTTCACCGGTCACACCATGGTTGTGCATGCAGAGTTTGCCAACTCCATCACTCCGGAAGAGGCCAAAGAAGTCCTCGAAGCAGCACCTGGTGTCACCGTCGTCGAGGTTCCAACCCCGCTGCAAGCTGCAGGCGCCGACGACTCACTGGTTGGACGCATTCGCCAGGACCAGTCCATCGATGACAACCGCGGACTTGTGTTCGTCGTGTCCGGCGACAACCTGCGAAAGGGTGCGGCGCTCAACACCGTGCAGATTGCTGAACTGCTTGTGAAGTAGTTTTCGCTTCCGCGAGCGCTTGCCGCCAGTTGACCATGTTGAAGTGGTTGGCTGGCGGTTTTGTGCTTTTGGAGGAGTGCCTGACGCTAAACGCGTCAATTTAATAAAGTCACCATTGAGTCTCAACTGTGTAACGTTGGTTGCTTCTGGGGCTCGGGAGGTACACAATAGTGAGTGGATCTTCTTAGATTCCTAAGTCCTATTAGAATGCGATTTCCAGAAGTAGAGGTGGAACTGTGGCGGCTAACAAGAAGCGTGCTTCCCTTGCGGTGAGCGCTCTCTGTTTTGCATCTGTCGCTGCAGCGCCTGCTGTCAACGCCGCTGACTGGGAAGACACCACGATCAAGCCAGGGGAAACAATCACCCTTACGCCGACGGATTCGACTGGATCCTCGCGCGTTGAGATCGCCGAGAGGTCCACCATCCCTGCCGGGTGGAGCGTGCGCAGCACCAACGGCAAGTTCCAAGTCTCCGCGCCAATGAATGCGACAAGCGACCAGGTAGCCACCTTGGTCTTGGTCGATGCCACGACGCCGGTGGACGAGGTGAAGATTTCCGTTTCCGCGCCGACCACGGCTGCGACCCCGACCGCAACCAAGTCGTCGGATGGCAATTGGTTGGAATCCCTAGTCTCCCAGATCAACTCATTCTTTAAGAGCTAAGAAAGCAAGCGGCCGATAGGGCCGCTTTTTCTGCTATTGGGTCCTTGCTATTGGGGCCCGCCGGTGCTTTCCGACGAAAACCCGGAGTCTTTGTCGGCGTCGAGCTCGTCGGAAACTTCTTTTGTTAACGTCTGTTCGAAGACCTCAGATGGTACGTGGGAGACTGCGATCAAACGATCGAGTTCGCGCCTTTGTGCGGTGGAGAAGCGAAGCCGTGGATCCATCTTGCGCCGCATTAAATCTAGTGCTTGGATGCGCACGCGTTGCTCGACGGATAGGTTTGCGCGGCCACGAACCCATGCCGCGGAGACGACCACGATCAAGAAGAGGCCCAGGTAGCCGAGCATTGGGTAGACAAAGCCAATGAGCTCCTTGAATCCAACGAAGCTGAGTACGAACCCGATCAGGCAGGACACTACGAAGATGGGGTAGAAGCGCTGAGGTTTCCTCTTCGATAGTCGCTTGCCCAGCGCGTAAAACATCGAGATAGCGGTGTTGAAGATCATGCCGTAAATCACTACTGCCATGGCTACACCGAGCGCCGGGTGGATTTGGTTGATCAAGGTGAGCGCGGGCATGTCGTCGCCGTTGACCAGCTCAACTTCGACGAAGAGGCCGAAAGCTAGCAGGAGCAGCAGGATTAGATAAATCACGCCACCGAGGAGACCGCCCCAGCCGGCCACTTTGGTATCCAGGAAGTTGCCACCGATGACGATCGCCATCGACGCGGCGGTGATCACATTGAAGCCGGTGTAGTTCAGAGCTGCGATCCACCAGTTGGGCAGGGTGGTGTCTACTTCCTGAGATGCGAAATTCAGTGCGGCAATGTCGGGCTGTGCGTTCACGATGGCCCACACGGTAGCCAACACGATGAACAGGAAGATAAACGGTGTGATGGAACCGATCACTGCGGTTACTCTGTCGACGTTAAGAAGGCCGGTGAGCAGCACAAGGATCAGCATTAGTCCGCCGCCCGCCCACAAAGGCAAATCGAACTGCTGGCGAAGGTTTGACCCTGCGCCTGCAAACATGATGAAGCCAACAGCAAACAAGGTGATAGTCGTCGATACGTCCAGAATGATCGTGACTACACGGTTGGAGATGCTGCCGAGAACGCTGAGATGCTCGCGCGCCTGGTAGTAGCTGCCCAGCTGCATGAGCGATATGCCCGAGATGATCATAAGCGCCGAGGAAACCAACGCGCCGACGATCCCCCAGGTGCCGAACGCGACGAAGTACTGCATCGTTTCTTGCCCCGAGGCGAAACCAGCACCGATGATGATCCCAACAAACGCAAGACCGATGCTGACAACCTGCTTCAACATAGTGAACCCTTTCCAGCGGACGATTCCTAACAATTCTAAGGAAGTCGCAAGGCGAAAGGGTAGGAACTGGCCAATAAGTGGATGCCACCAAAGCTACTCCGCCGATTCCTCGGTTTCCTCGGTGGCTGCGATCAAGTCTCGCCGGGCTCGCGCCACCCGCGAGCGGATCGTGCCGATGCGTACACCAGCAATGTTTGCGGCCTCTTCGTAGGTATAACCCAGCACTTGGGTCAGGATGAGGGCCTCTCTGCGGTCGGCGGGAAGGTCGTCGATAAGCGCGCGCAGGTCCATCATCTCGCTCCAGTCTGCCGGGTTGTCGCCGCTGGGGGTGTCGGCGGCTGCCTCGTCGTACTCGGTGATGGATTTCCGGGGCCGTGCCATGTCGTGACGCACGGAGTCGACCCAAGTGTGGCGGGCCAAAGCTAGGAGCCACGTGCGGGCCGACGATCGCGCGGCGAAGCCGGGAAGGGCTCCGAGGACTCGCAGATATGTCTCTTGGGTGAGGTCGTCGGCGTGTTCGCGCCCTGCGAGGTGGGCGAGGAGGCGCCAGACGTCGTCGTGAGTGGCCTTAATGAATTCAGACAAAGCGCGCTTGTCCCCGCGACCGGCCTTAAGGGCCAGTCCGGTGACGTAGTCGTCGTTTTGCCTGTTCACGAATTTAAACGTTACCAGCCTCCGTTCTTGGCTAGTGTGGTGCGCCAAGGGCAAA
This sequence comes from Corynebacterium breve, assembly GCF_030252165.1. Classification (NCBI taxonomy): domain Bacteria; kingdom Bacillati; phylum Actinomycetota; class Actinomycetes; order Mycobacteriales; family Corynebacteriaceae; genus Corynebacterium; species Corynebacterium breve. The sequence continues at coordinate 97,592 of NZ_CP126969.1, forward strand.
AGCTCAAAAACCCTTGCAAGAACCTATCGGTTCGTATAGACTATTAATCAGAGCCAATTGATAGCAAGAGCTTAAGGAGAGCAGCATGACTAACAAAGAGGACATCGTCCAGCGTGGCGTCCGACCAGCAGGCGACGGCAAGACCACTCGCGCAGGCGGCCAGCCGGTGCCTTCGGAGAACATCTCCGTCACCGCAGGTCCACAGGGCCCAAACGTACTTAACGATATTCACCTGATCGAGAAGCTCGCCCACTTCAACCGTGAGAACGTCCCAGAGCGTATTCCACACGCAAAAGGCCATGGCGCGTTCGGTGAGCTGCACATTACCGAGGACGTTTCCCAGTACACCAAGGCTAAGCTCTTCCAGCCTGGCACCGTTACCCCGATGGCTGGCCGTTTCTCTACCGTTGCTGGCGAGGCAGGTTCCCCTGATACCTGGCGTGACGTGCACGGTTTCGCTCTTCGTTTCTACACCGAAGAGGGCAATTACGACATCGTTGGTAACAACACCCCTGTGTTCTTCCTGCGCGACGGCGTGAAGTTCCCAGACTTTATCCACTCCCAGAAGCGCGACCCGCGCTCCGGCCTGCGCTCCGCTGATATGCAGTGGGATTTCTGGACTCGTACCCCGGAAACCGCACACCAGGTGACCTACCTGATGGGCGATCGCGGTACCCCGAAGACCACCCGTCACCAAAACGGCTACGGCTCCCACACCTTCCAGTGGATCAACGAGGCTGGCGAGGCATTCTGGGTTAAGTACCACTTCCTCTCCCAGCAGGGTGTGGAGAACTTCACCGGCGCCGAAGCGGCAGAGATGGCTGGCAAGAACGCTGACCACCACCGCCAGGATCTCTTCGACGCGATCGAGCGTGGCGACTTCCCTAAGTGGGACGTTTACGTGCAGATTATGCCAATCGCTGAGGCTGAAAACTACCGCTGGAACCCATTCGACCTGACCAAGTCCTGGTCGAAGAAGGATTACCCACGTATCAAGGTTGGATTCTTCGAGCTCAACCGCAACCCAGTGAACTTTCACGCGCAGATTGAGCAGATCGCGCTGGATCCTTCTAACCTGGTTCCTGGCGTGGGCTTCTCCCCGGACCGCATGCTGCAGGCACGTATCTTCGCATACGCTGACCAGCACCGTTACCGCATCGGACCGAACTATCAGATGCTTCCGGTGAACCAGCCTGTCAACCCGGTGAACACCTACCAGGAACGCGGCGCGATGGCGTACCAGATCAACGCTGAGGGTGAGCCAAACTACTCGCCAAACCGCTACACCAAGGGTGCGGGCTACTTGGACAATGGCGAGGATTCCTCCTCCCGCAAGACCTACGGCCCAGCGAACGACCTGTACGTCAACCCGGATCCACATGGAACCGATCTGACCCGCGCGGCGTACGTCCAGCACCCAGAGGACGATGACTTCATCCAGGCTGGCATCCTCTACCGCGAGGTGTACGATGACGCAGCCAAGTCCCGCCTTGTGGACAACATCACCGACGCGATGGCTGGTGTCTCCCCGCAGGTCGAGGAGCAGGTGTACCAGTACTGGACCAACGTGGACGAAGGCCTTGGCCAGCGCGTCCGCGAGGAGTTTGCCAAGAAGAAGTAGGCATACGCTTAACGACGAATCCCCCGCTCAACCGAGTTGTACTCGGTGAGACGGGGGATTGATCTTATTGGAAGGCTTGGGCTTAGTCTTCGATGCCGTGCTTGCGGTCGACGACGGTCACGCCGTAGATGGAGCGACCCATCACGAATGATCCGACAGCGGAGATTATCCACACAGCGATGATCGCGATGATCGCGCGGAGGAACAAGTGCAAAACGAATCCGTCAACGGACCAGTCGAGGACCAGCTTGGCGATGATGAACAGCGGCATCGCCACGCAGGTCAGCGGGCCGAGTAGGTTGACTCGGGTAAGTGCATCGGGCCCGCGAAACATCAATACCGCGGTGGCGACGGTGAGGAAGGTGCCGATGATGACCAAAATGGAAACGGCGATTTCTACGGGAGTCATTAGCGGCGCCCCTTCGAGATGATGCGAGCCATGGATAGCGTCGGCAACACACCGGCGACTAGGGCTGCAAGGATGGCAACTTCGTAGGCGATGAGGCTGTCGTTGATCAGCGTCCACGCTAGGAAGATGACGATCATGGAGTAGAAGATGAGGTCGGAAAGCACGGCGCGGGTGAAATTGTCACCGGTGGCGACAATTTTGATCAGGCCGGCCAACATAGACACCGCCATGATCGCGATGCACACGATGATGATTGTTTGAAACATTGGTTAAACCTCCTTGCCCGAAGCGGTGATGTCCGAGGCTCGGTACTCGTAGTACACCTCGGTGGGGTCCAACGGGGTGTCCTTTACCCGTGGGCACATGCGTTCTTCCATCTCCGCAAAGGCTGCGATGTCAGAGACCGGATCCGAGCCAAATGCGGACTGGATAATCAGAATGCGCGGGTCACCTTTGCGAACTGGCTCGCGCAAACCCAAAGATAGCGTGGTCGGGGTGACTGTAATCGACGTAGAAAGCCAAAAGATTTCCCAGTCAGATTCCACGCGCAGCGGATAGTAGATGATGACCGGGTTGATGCCGGTCTTGGGCTTGAACGCTGCAAAAGCAGCAGAGAAGCCGGCTACGATGATCTCTTTGATCAGCCAAAGGATGTATCCGAAGACGTGCATTAGTTGCCTCCTTGGAGGGTAGCTACATCGGGGATGCCGATGGGGTCGTCGCCAAGCACGGAGCTGACATAGGAGTCAACGTCGAGCAGGCTGTCCACACTGTTCAAACTGGCTTCCCACACCCAGCCGCCGCCGATAAACATGGCCAACGATACGGCCATGAGGGCAGTCGCCGGAGCGATGAGGGTGCCGCGGATGTGCAGGCCTTCGGGGAAGCGCTGCATTGGTCGGCCCCAGAAGACTTCGCGCCACACGCGCATCATGGCAAGCAGCGCGCCGAAGGACGCGACGATGATGGCTGCGATGACGATCCACGAGCGTTCGTCGCCTGCGCGGGCCGCGGCAAAGACGATGGTGAGCTTGCCCCAGAGTCCGGAGAATGGCGGAAGGCCAACGACGGAGAACGCGCCGGCCGCAAAAATCGCAGCTGTCCAAGGTTCGCGGCGCATGAGGCCCGAGAGCTTGGACAGCGTGCCCGTGCCGTAGGTTTCTTCGATCGCGCCGGAAGTCAGCACTAGGGAGCCGACGGTGATCATATGGTGCAGGGTGTACATGAGGCCTGCTGCGAGTGCGTAGCGAGGCTCGTCGTTAGTAAAGGCGAGCATGATCAGGATGAACGGCATGCCGTTGACCATCTGGTAGGCCAGTACACGGCGGATCGAGTTTTCCGCTAGGCCTGCGAAGGCACCGACCATCATGGAAATGATCATGATGACGATGATGAACCAGTTCCAGCGTGCGTCGAGATCGAAGATCACCACGTAAATGCGGAACAGCATGTACACCGCGACTTTGGTGTGCAGTCCGGAGAAAAGGCCCATGACTGCGGCCGAGGTGGATGGGTATGTGCGTGGTAGCCACGTGTGCAGCGGGAACACACCAGCCTTGGCCGCGATGGCGATCATCACGATGCCCATCGCCACGGTGACCGGTCCGTTGCCCGCTGCTGCGCCTGCCAGGGACGCGATGTTGACGGCCCCGGTGACGCCGTAGACATAACCCACGCCGAGCACCAAGAGGGTAGATGCAGCGAGGTTCACCAACACAAAGGTGCGGGCTGAAGCGAGGCGGTGGCGGGTGCCTGTCATGGCGATCAGACCATAGGAAGGCAGTAGCATGACCTCGATCATGACGAAGAAGTTAAACAAGTCGGCGGTAAGCAATGCGCCGGATACACCGGTGATCAATACCAGGGACAAGGAAGTGTAGAACCGCGCCCTTGTTTCGCCGGAGACGATCGCGAACCAATTTGACACCAGCGCCACCAACATCGTCGTGATCAGCATGATTGCGGCGAACTGATCGGCCATAAACGAAATACCCGTGCCGCCTTGGTAAAGGCCGATCACATGGGTGAGTGGTCCAGTCTCAGCGGTGTAGTTGTACAGCCAGATGCCTCCGGCCAGATTGATCGCTGGGATCAGGAGTGCAAGAACGTCGTGAACGATCTTGTTTTTAGCCAGTGCCGCAACCGCCGACATGATCAGCGGGAACGCGACGAAGATGGGGAGAAGAACGTCAGGTCCCATGTTTATGCCCCCTTCTTCCCGTTGTTGCCCAGTGACTTAGATGCCGTGCGGCCCGCGGTGGTCAACGGACTTGGCCCCTCGACGGCCATGTCAGCGTCCGGTGCTTGGTCGACGATGTTGTTGTCGGTGTAGCTTCGTGGGCGCCCGGACTCGTCGTCGAAAGTGTCATCGTGGTGGCCGAGCGCCGCCAACATGAGCAGGATCGTGGTGGTTGCCATCGCGATCACGATGGCTGTTAGGACGAATGCCTGGGGGAGGGGATCGGACATATCTTCCAGGCTTGTCTGCGATGGAAAAGCTTGGCCGCGCCAAGCGCCCACGCCGGCCGCGAGAAGCGACAGGTTGGATGCGTGGCCGAACAGGCTCATTCCGAAAACGATACGAACCATGCCGCGTTGCAAAATGAGATAGACGGATCCGGTGACTAGTACCGCGATGGTCAGCGCCATGATCATGGGCGTGCCTCCTTAGCAGTGATAGCGTTCGCGGAAATCCGTACTGGGTTGTCCGCTGGGTTGAGTGGTTCTGGGTAGGCGTCCACTGCATCCTCGGTGTCCTCGGGTTGAGGAACATCCGGCAGTGGGTTCTCGTCACCGCGGCGGTAAGCGAGTTCTTCCGGATCTGCACCTGGGCGAAGGTAGCCGCCAAGTCCGTTGAATGCCATCGTGAGCATGCCCAGCACGGCCAGGTAAATTCCTGCGTCAAAGATCAGCGATGTGGTCAAGTGCTCTCCTAGGAGCTCACCGTGGATTGCGTAGAGGAATCCTCCTTCGATCAGGCCGAGGAAGCCCGCGCCAATCGCGACAATGATGCCCACACCGGTCAAGATGATCGGCGTTTGCTTGCCGACGACCGGCTCGTCGCGTCCCTTCGACAGGTAGGACATGCCGAACGCGGTGGCCATGACAAGGGCGGCGACGAAGCCTCCGCCTGGGAGCTGGTGTCCGCGGTAGAAGATCAAAGCGCTGAGCACGATAAGAATCGGCGTGACAAGAACGACTGCTTTGCGCATCGGAATCGAGTTGAGCTGCGATTGACCGAATGGGCGAGGTCGTTCGCGCTTTCCAAACTTGTGGCGCGGCATCGACGAGGTCACCGCAGCAATTACCACGGCAGCCATACCCAGTACAGAAAGCTCGCCCAAGGTATCGAAACCACGGAACTCAACGATAATGACTGCGACGACGTTGTCCGCCGAGGTCATCTTGCTTCCTTCCTGGAGGTACCACATCGCAAGCTCGGAGCGATCGCGCCTTCCCAGCAGCGTGAATACACCAAGGAATGCAGTGATACCGGCAAGAACAGCAACGATGCCGGCGAAGATCTTCTGACGCGCCGGGACTGGTGGGAAAAGCCGTGGCTGGTAGCGCACGACGACCATGATCACGATGACGGTGAGCGATTCCACCAGGAACTGAGTCAAAGCAACATCAGGTGCGCCCAGCATCAGCATCTGTAAGCTCAGGCCCACACCAGCCGTGCCGATCAAAACGGCAGCAGCAAGCCGGTGTCGGGTGATCATCAGGCCGATCACCGAGATGGTGATGATTGCGAATGGAACAAGATCCCACCAGTTATCCAGTCCTTCTGCGCGCGGTGCCATCGGCATACCATCGATGCCCGTGGTGAACAGCAGCGTAGACATGCCAAGCGCTATCACGCACAGCACCAGCCACACGAGGTGTCGCGACGGGTTAAACGAGTTCGCCATGGCTCCCATGCCACGTCCTGCGGCAGTCATGCCCTGCACCAACTGGTGCAGCAGTTGGTTGCCGCTGGTTGGGAGAAGTTCACGGTCCTCAGTAACGGCCCATACTTGGCGACGAACAAACAGGAACGCGATTCCCGCCACCAAGACGAGGACAGAGACGATCAACGGAGCGTTGATGCCGTGCCACAGGCTCAGGTGTGATTCGTATTCGTTGTTGCCCATGATGGAATGGACGCCTGCTGCGATCGGCTGGTTGAGCGCTGGCAGGGCGAAGATCATAAACAGTGACATCCAACCAGGCAGTGCCGCCGGCAACCAGAGGGAAACAGGGGCTTCCTTGACCTCGGACATATCGCGAGGGCCGTCGACGAATGTGCCGAAGACATACTTCGCGGAGTACACGAAAGTGAAAAACGCCGAGATTCCGCCCACGATGAGAAGCACCGTGCCACCAGGAGCTTCCTGGAATGCCGTGAGCATGCCCTCCTTGGACAAGAAACCGAACAGTGGAGGGACAGCAGCCATCGAAGCAGCCGCGACAACAGCGGATGCAAATGTGAACGGCATCTTGTCGTAGAGCTTGCCCAGACGGCGGATATCGCGCGTACCCGTCTGGTGGTCGACAACTCCCACCAGCATAAACAGCGAGGACTTAAACAACGCGTGGGCCATCGTATGAACCATGGCAGCCGCGAGTGCTACCTCGGTGCCAACACCAATCGTGGCGACAATCCAGCCCAAGTGGGACACTGTGGAGTAGGCGGTCAGCTTCTTCAGATCAGTCTTTACTATTGCGAAGATTGCCGACATAAGCGCGGTACCAAGTCCAACGATAATGAGTAGCCAATTCCAAACGGCTACGTCGTGGAAGATCGTCGAGAAGCGAAGGAGCAAGTAAACGCCGGCCTTGACCACCGCAGCAGCGTGAAGGAATGCCGACACCGGGGTGGCTGCAGCCATTGCTTCGGGCAGCCAGAAGTGGAACGGGAACTGTGCGGCCTTGGTAAACGCGGACACCGCAATCAGAACCGCAACGGTAGTGGTCAGCGTTGGGTTGGCCGCCCAGGCATCGGAATGCAGGATCACATCGAGCTTTGTGGAACCGGCCACGACCGAAGCGGTGGCTAGGCCAGCCAAGAGCGTGAGGCCACCGATAAAAGTGAGCGCCAAGGTGCGGAAAGAGCCATCCTCGCCACTTGACCCCGAGCGGGCAATGAGCAGGAAGGATGCGATCGAGACAAGTTCCCAGGAAATGAAAAGGACCACGGCATCGTCGGCAAGCACTAGAAGCAGCACTGACAACGTGAACGCGGTCATAATCGTATAGAAGCTGGTGTTGCCGGTCTTTTTGGGCAGGTAGGCGGCGGAGTAAATAAACACCACTGCACCGATCAGCAGGGCGATGAAAGCGAAGAAGACCCCCAGCCCATCGGCACGCAAAGAGAAAGTTACGTCGTTGCCAGGGCCGAGAATGTCTCGTGCCCAAATGACTTCTGTGGTCAGCGGCGTGTCAGCAATTATGCCTGGCAACTCCTTAAACAGGAATCCAGCAGCGACAAGCAGAAGTGCGGCCAGGGGCCACCCCGCTTGCCGGTCGAAAAACCGCACTAGCAGGGGAGCGGTGACAACCGCTGCTCCCACCAACGCGAGGACAATTAGCAAAGTCACGCGAAAATCACACCCAACATGGAGCTCGCTTACAGATTGTTTTTTGTAACTTATTCAGGGTACCAACCGGTCTGGACACGGTGTGCCTACGCGTTCCGGCAAACGGAAAGTATTAGGTTGCTGTATATGAAGTCCCGCCTTTTCCTTGCCCTCCTTGTCCTCATAATCGGCATATTTGTGCCGATGAATCCCGCAAGTACGTGGACGTCGGGCGAGCAAATCGCAGGTGCTCCCCCAACACAACTCGGCCCGGACGAGCTTGTCGACGCCCGTCGCGCCGCCGGAGAAGCCAATACCCAAACAGGATTCTTAACCACTGGCACTGAAGATCTTGCAGACGGTGCCGAGGACCTGCGCGACGGAATGATCGACCTTGCCGATGGGGCCGAGGATGCCCGTCAAGGCGCCTCCGACCTCGCGGTGGGGATGAATTCCCTACAGGGAGGCATGGGGGAGCTCGGCAGCGGCGCGAATTCGGTGGCTGACGGAGTAGGTACGGCAGTAGATACCGTCGTCGGATTCGAGGCAATCAAGGGACAGATTATCGCCGCCATCGACCGCACGCTGGACGGTACAAACGGGGCAACAGACCAACAAGTTATCGACGCCCGTGACGCGCTGACGGGACTGCGCGGCGACGTCGAAGTGGCCCAACTCCCCGAGGACACGGTCACCCAACTCAATGAACTCAAAGACGGCTCACGCGAAGTGGCCAACCAGCTCACGCTCGAAGGTTACGGCTTCTACGACGGCATGGTCGCTGCCACCGGCGGGGCAAACACCCTATCCACGGGCATGGTTGAGCTCCGCGACGGGGCAAACACCGCCCGCGACGGAGCTCAAGAGCTCTACGACGGCGCTGAAAAGGTCGACACCATCGCGGGAAACACGAAGGACAAGGTCGACGCGGTTCAGCGGGCCATCCCGGCGGCATCGCCAATGACGGTGGCCGAAGGAGCTGAAGAAGTTCCCGATTCAGCTCTCTCCCACGGTAGCGATGCTGATCGCAGCCCTGATGGTGCTCGGTGGAGTTGCGCTTGCAGTGGCTGGCTTTGTCGCGCGCGGTTCTCGTTGGACGATCATCGGTGCAGGCTCAGCATTCCTGACCATCATCGGATTGATCTTGGTCATGGTGCTTGGGGTTGGCCTCTCACCTGCTGCAATGGCGTTGATTACGGTGACTCTGGCACTGGCGGCCTTGGGTTCCGCAGGCCTGACGTGGATCTTCCTCGCGGCGTTCGGCCCTCGCATCGGTGCGGCCGTTGCAGCGCTGCTCTCTGTGCTCCAGGTCGGTGTCGTCGGGTGGGTCTGGAAAGCTGCCTCGTTCGGCGAGATCTCCACCGCGTGGCAAATGGCCGCGGGTTTCATGCCGCTGAACTGGGCGACCACTTCGTTGTCAGCCGCGGGCAACGGTGGCTCCGAGCAGTCATTGTGGATCGGCCTCTTGCTCTCGGCTGCCCTGGCGGTGGTCGGCATGGTCGCGGTGTGGCGCGGTGCTCTCGGTGATGAAGTAGCCGATGGGATTGAGGAGACTGAGGAGCTTGAGGGGTCTGCCGACGAGACCGCGGTAATCCCTACGGCTGACTAGATTTCGTCGGTTTCCGGCCAAACTGACCTTTGCAAAATGACCTTTACCACTGAACGCACAAGGCGCCACTCGGTAAAGGTCAATCCATAAAGGTCAGTTTGCGCAGGGAGCCGTTCCGCAGGGGGCGCACGACGATCCGCCGCACGGAGACGTTCCGCAACCTACTAATGTCAGCCCATAGGCCCCAGAAACGAAGAAGACCCTGCATGCTGGAGAATTCCAGACCACAGGGTGGACACCGTCGGGATAACAAGATTTGAACTTGCGACCCCCTCGTCCCGAACGAGGTGCGCTACCAAGCTGCGCCATATCCCGTCGTACCAAGGAAGGTACAAAAAGCACTGTACTCTTTGGTCGCAAAACGACAAAAAATGGCAACTACCTGGGACTATTTTGACTCCGTAACCCGGATCAGGGTGGCGGAAGGGCGGCAGAAAATGCGCACGGGAGCAAACTTGGAGGTGCCCAAACCATTCGTCACTTCCAGCCACATGGAGCCGTAGCGGTGCAGGCCAGAGGCGCGTTCGCGGTCGATGTCGGCGTTGGTCACGATGGCTCTCTCGCCGGGGAGGCAGATTTGTCCGCCATGGGTGTGGCCGGCGAGGGCCAGTTGGTAGCCGTCGGTTTCAAACTGGTCGAGTGTTCGTCGATAAGGCGCGTGCAATAGCGCGATAGAAAGGTCGGCGTCTTCGTTGGGGGCCCCGGCAACTAATGAGTAGTCGTCGAAGTCGTGGTGAGGGTCGTCTACGCCGGCAAGAGCCAGACGAACCCCGGAGGTTTGGAATTCGATGCGCTTGTGGGTGGCATCTTGCCAGCCGTGCTCGATGAAGGCGGCTCGCATTCCCTTCCAGGGCAGGTCGACGTAGCTTGGTTCGCGCTTGGAGCCGGTCAGGTACTTGAATGGATTGACCATTTGCGGGGCCCAGTAGTCGTTGGTGCCAAACACGAAAGCTCCGGGGCGGTTCAGTAGGGGGCCCAATGCGCGGAGGACGTCGGGCACGGCGCGCTCGTCGGAAAGGTTGTCTCCGGTGTTGATCACCAGGTCGGGGTCGAGCGCGTCCAACGCAGAGACCCAAGCGATTTTGGTGTCTTGGCCGGGGATCATGTGCAGGTCGGAAACATGCAGAATAGTGAATGCGTCCTTGCCGCGCAGTGTGCCGGTTTGAAGCAACGGCAGTTCGTAGGTTTTTAGCTGGAACTTGTTCAGCTCGCTGACACCGTAGGCAATGGTCGCCGCGCCGGCAATGCCCATGGCTGCAGCGGCACCGAGAATAGAGGAGAACTTCACCATGCTTACTTTACAGGTGGCGTACTCTTGGGAAACATGAGCGAATTGAAAGCAAAGATCCGTGAAGACATGAAGACCGCCATGAAAAACAAGGACAAGGAGCGCCTCGGTGCGATCCGTATGCTCCTTGCGGCGATCCAGACCGAGGAGACCGCTGGCGTCAAGCATGAAGTTACCGACGAAGATGTGTTGAAAGTCGTCGCGCGCGAGATCAAGAAGCGACGCGAGTCGGCGGAGATTTATGCAGCGAACGGTCGCCAGGAACTAGCTGATGCGGAACTCGCCGAGGTTGCGGTTTTCGAGGATTACCAGCCGAAGCAGCTTGACGACGACCAGGTTGCCGCGCTTGTCGACGAAGCCGTCGCGGAGACAGGTGCCGAGTCTATGAAGGACATGGGCCAAGTTATGAAGGTGGCAACAGAAAAAGCCGCTGGCCAGGTTGATGGCAAGCGACTTTCTGCTGCGGTGAAGGCGCGTCTCGGCGCCTAAGCCTACTGGTTGAGGAGCTCGTTCAGACTGTCGTTGATGAGCCGTTCGAGCTCTTCAGTATCTATCTCGGGGATCGCAGGCGGTGCAGGCTCACCGGCTGGTGCCGCTGGAGCGCCAGGTGCGTCAGGGATCGCCGGTGCCGGGGCTGCGGGGGCCGGGCGCGAAGTCGTGCCATCGGATACGTTGAGGACGATCTCGGAACCCTCTGCCATGGTCGGATCCTGTGGGCTCACAGAGACAACGTGCCCTGCTGGGATGCCGTTTCCTGCAACTTTTACAGTAGAGACTGTGAATCCCTTTTCTTCCAGTTGCTTGCGCGCATTGTCTTCGCTTAATCCCACGATGCCGGCGACGAGTTCCTGATTGGTACCACCGTCGTAGCGCGCATCATGGCTTGGTAGTGGTGCGCCCGCAACTCCAGGAACGTTGACTGCCGTGCGGAACCAAATTTCGGCTGGCTCGCGGCCACCGTACAGGCTGCCGTCGCCACACTGGCGTACCGGCGAGGTGCACAGCGACGATGTCACGGTACCGTCATTGAAGATGTACGGTGCCGCTGCAAATGCAGTGTTGTAGCCAAGGAATGCCGAGGACTGGTGTGACTCGGTGGTGCCGGTCTTAGCAGCTACCGGTGCGCCCCAGCCGAACATGCCTGCTGCGCGTGAAGCGGTACCAATCGTGGTGTCGGCGCTGAGGCCCGAGGCCACGGCGTTGGCCACACCGGGGTCGAGTGCTTGCTCGCATTCGGGGCGCTCAAGGAACACTTCTTGGCCATCGCGGTCGGTGATGGATTCGATCGGGTTCGGCTCACACCAGCGCCCGCTAGAGGCCAGGGTGGCGCCAACATTGGAAAGCTCGAGCGCATTTACAGCAGTTGGCCCAAGGGTGTAGGAACCCATGTTGCCTTGCTTGAAGTAGTCAGCGATGGAAGCGTCGCCGTTGTAGCTGCCCGGGGTGGTGTAGGAACGCAGGCCCAGGCGTACGGACATATCAACCACGGCCTCAACACCGACGCGCTCAATGAGCTCGATGAACGGAGTGTTTGGCGATTTGGCCAGCGCATCACGAAGGGTGAGCTGTGGCTCAAATGTGCCCACGTTTTCCACGCAGTACTTGCCAGGAGGGCAGTTCTTTGCGCCCCCGGCGCCCATACCGGAAACCTCGACGCGAGCTGGAACGTTGACCAAAGTGTCCAGGCCCATGCCCTGTTCAACGGCGGCAGCAGCAGTGAAGAGCTTGAAAATCGAACCTGCGCCATTGCCTACTAGCGACGAGGGTTGTGGCAGGTATGTCTCGCCCGCATCGAGATTCAGGCCGTAGTTGCGTGACGACACCATCGCCCGGATATTGCGGGAGTCTTCGCCCGGCTCTACGACGTTCAATACGCCAGCCACACCGGCCGCGTTGGGATCAACGGCGGTTGTCACTGCGGTGTAGGCGGCATCTTGCATCACCGGGTCCAAGGTGGTGCGAACAGTGTAGGAATCGTTTTGCAGTTGTTCTTTTGAAATGCCCTTCGCTTCAAGGTAGTTCACGGCGTAGTCGCACATGAAGCCCTTGTTGCCTGCGGAAATGCAGCCGTTAGGTAGTACATCCGGGGATTCTAGAACGCCGAGCGGCTCGGCCTTGAATGCATCGGCAGAAGCCTGGTCAAGGTAGCCGGAGCTCACCATCGCCTGCAGGACGGTGTTGCGGCGCTCCGTGGCCCCTTCTTCGTTGTAGTACGGATTCAAGGCTTCAGAAGACTGCACAATGCCGACAAGGAGAGCGCTTTGGGGAACGGTGAGTTCGGCTGCAGATACGCCATAGTAGGTGCGGGCTGCGGCTTCGATTCCATAAGCGTGGTTACCAAACGGCACTACGTTGAGGTAGCGGCCAAGGATCTCGTCCTTGCTGAGGTTTTTGTCTAAGTCACTCGCCATGCGCATCTCGCGCAGCTTGCGGGGGACTGATTGCTCGGTGGCCGCAATCTGCTCGTCGGTGGACTTGGCATCGACGTGCAGCAGGTAGTTCTTCACGTACTGCTGATTGATCGTCGAAGCGCCCTGTTCAACGCCGCCAGCGGCGACGTTGGCCAGCAGGGCGCGGAAGGTTCCTTGGAGGTCCACGCCATCGTGCTCATAGAATCGGCGGTCCTCGATGGCGACGAGGGCGTCCTTTGCATGCTGCGAGATCTCCTCGGGAGCGACCTCGAAACGGTTCTGGTTGTACAACCACGCCATTGGCTCACCGTTGACATCGGTAATCGTCGTCACGCCCGGGGCTGTCCCGTCGGTCAAATCGGACAAATTCGACTGCATCGTTTCGTTCGTGCGCGCGACGGCAGCACCCCCGATACCCGCAATCGGGGTTAGACTGAGCGCAATTAAAACTCCGGAGGCAACAACTGCTCCGGCTAGGTTTCGCAGGGATTTTAAGGAACTCACGGGTTATACCCTACGGTGTTCGCGGCCCGCATGGGAATAGATGCATCCCCCTAGAAGTGTGACCTGTTCGACAAGGTGCACTGCCTGTGAATACACTTACAAGCACAGCTAATTAGTCTGCCATGGGCACGAGCTGATTTCTCGAAAATTGCTAAAAGAAATTGTTTGATTACCCCCGGCAGAGCGCTTCGCGCAACGCAAAGACCTCCCGAAAGGAGATCCTGATGACCGCCACATTGCCTCGAGGCTACGCAGAGACCAGCGATCGCACGGCTACTGCAGTACCAACTCCGATGAAGAGTGATTCAGACGGTCAGCTGGTTTTTGATCGGGGAGAGTGGGTCACTCAGGCGAAGTGTCGCACCGGCGACCCTGACGCACTATTCGTTCGTGGTGCGGAGCAGCGCAAGGCAGCAGTCGTGTGCCGTCACTGCCCGGTCCAACTGGAGTGCCGTGCGGATGCACTAGACAACAAAGTCGAATTCGGTGTTTGGGGCGGCTTGACCGAGCGCCAGCGTCGAGCGCTCTTGCGGAAGAACCCGCACATCACTGACTGGGCAGCGTACCTTGCCAAGGGAGGCCCCCTCGAGGGGATCTAACTCGGTACAGTAGAGCCCATGAAGAAATGGGAATACTCCACTGTGCCACTGCTCACCCACGCGACCAAGCAGATCCTGGATTCTTGGGGCGAAGACGGCTGGGAACTAGTTACCGTCATGCCTGGCCCAAATCCGGAAAACGTTGTCGCTTACCTCAAGCGTGAGGTGGTCGAGTAATGACCGCACAAAAGTGGACCGAGCGCCTAGCCGATCTCAACATCACCCTCCCTCAGGTTGCCGCACCTGTCGCTGCATATGTGCCTGCAGTCCAAGTGGGTAACCAGGTATGGACCTCCGGTCAGTTGCCTTTTGTCGATGGCGCCTTGCCTGCTGAGGGCAAGGTTGGAGCCGACGTTGATGCCGACTCCGCGTACCAACTCGCGCGTACCGCGGTGTTGAACGCAATCGCGGCAGTTGACGCACTCGTCGGCGTAGATAACATCACTCGCGTGGTCAAAATCGTCGGTTTCGTCTCTTCGGCACCTGATTTCACGGGGCAGCCAGCGGTGATCAACGGCGCTAGTGAATTGGTTGAGGAGATCTTCGGAAAATCAGGTAAGCACGCACGTTCCGCGGTGGGCGTGGCCGTTTTGCCACTCAACGCGCCAGTCGAGGTTGAACTCATCGTTGAAGTTGCTTCGGGCCAGTAATAAAACACCCCATTTCTTGGGAAACGATTAGTGAATCGGCCACGTGCCTGTAGGGTGGAGTGCATGGAGCACCCTGCTTACAGTCAGTTGCGGCCGGTTACAGAGTCCGCCGCAGTCGTCTTGGCCCCTAACCCAAGCTATGCAGCTTTGGAAGGGACAAACTCGTGGGTCATTCGTGACCCGGAGGATGAATTCAGCATTGTTGTAGACCCCGGCCCGGCGGATGAGGGCCACCTGAACGTATTGCAGGCCAAGGCCGAAAAAGTCGGTCTCATTCTGCTGACTCACCGCCACCATGACCATGCGGATGGTGCGGAGCGGTTCCGCCAGCTCACGGGCGCGCCCGTTCGAGCATTCGATGCGCGCTACTGCTTTGGTGGCGAGCCTCTGACCGACGGTGAAATCATCGACCTCGACGGCGTGACCCCGCAGCTCAAGGTCGTGCATACCCCAGGACATACCGCCGATTCGGTGTGTTTTGGCGTATACACCGACGATGTTGCAAAAAACAACCTTGAGGGAATCATCACCGGCGACACCATCGTTGGCCGCCACACCACCATGATCTCTGAGACTGATGGCGATTTGGGTCAGTACATCGAGACTCTCGAACTCCTCGAAGAACAGGGCAAAGACGTCATGCTGCTGCCCGGTCATGGCCCAGAAAACCCTGACCTCTCAGTGTTGGCACGCAAGTACATCGACCGTCGCAACTTCCGCCTCGAGCAGATCCGGAAGGTTTGGGCCGAGAAGGGCACCGACATTGACCTGAAGACGCTTGTCGACGAAATGTACGACGACGTCGACCCCGTACTTCGAGGCGCAGCTGAGCAATCCACCCGAGTGGCGCTGCGCTACCTCCAAGCTCAACAGTAGGAAGGTTCGGCGAGGGGTCGTCGAAAAGCACAAAGCCGACTGCACAATGCAGTCGGCTTAACTTTTGGTGTTCTAGCGTGCGCGTTTAGCCAAGTGCTCGGTATCAACGATGAGGACGGACTTGCCTTCTAGGCGGATCCAGCCTCGGTGCGCGAAGGTGGCAAGTGCTTTGTTCACGGTCTCGCGGGAAGCACCGACCAGCTGGGCGATCTCTTCCTGGGTGAGGTCGTGGTTGACGCGCAGCGCTCCGCCTTCCTGCTGTCCGAAGCGGTTCGCAAGCTGCAGAAGCGTCTTGGCAACGCGGCCAGGGACGTCGGTGAAGATGAGGTCGGCCAATGAGGCGTTGGTGCGGCGCAGGCGACGGGCGAGGACGCGGAGGAGCTGCTGGGAGATCGACGGATGCTCGTCGATCCACTTCTTCAGCAGGTCGGAGTTCATCGTGGCCGCCTGGACCTCGGTCACACAGACTGCGGAGGATGTGCGTGGGCCTGGGTCGAAGATGGACAGTTCGCCGAACATATCAGAAGGGCCCATGACGGACAAGAGGTTTTCGCGACCGTCAGAGGCGTGGCGGGCAAGCTTTACCTTGCCGGAGATGATGATGTACAGGCGATCGCCTGGTTCACCCTCATCGAAGATGGTGGCCCCACGTGGGAATCGGACGGACTCCATGTCCTTGGTCAGATTCTGCACTGCAACAGGGTCGACACCTTGAAAAATGCCAGCACGGGAGAGGGTTTCTTGAACGCCTTCCATTTGTGCTCCTTCCCAACTAGTTCTAATTCCTGCGCGTCGCATGGGTGGCGAAGCCAGGGTCGGTACCCGACCTCGTCAGCGGCGGGTGAAGACGTATGTGTTCGTAACCACACTACCGCCGAATTCGTCACAGTGTAGGAAAACCGCGCAATTGGTCACAGTATCAAGGGTAGCACCTTTAGATGCGGTCAAAGTCACTTTCGTGGCTAAGGGGGTGATGCGGGCTACTCGCCAAGCGCGGTTGACTCCATTTTCTCCATCCCGATAGGGAAGAGGGCAAGAAGGAGCGGGACCCCGAGAACAAGAATTGCTGTCATGCCCGCAATCTTATCCTGTGAATCGCTAAGGTGTGAACTATGCGCGATCGCCCTACCCTAAATGGACAACTTACCCCACAGCGTCAACGAATTCCGGGGAAGCATCCGGCGTCTCAAGGCACCGAAACGGAACTGGGGCGGACACGTCGGGCGCGACGCATCAATCGCACGCTAGCTGCAACATTCCCTGACGCTCACGCTGAACTGGACTTTAGCAATCCGCTAGAGCTTCTCGTGGCCACCGTGCTGTCCGCCCAGACCACCGACGTGCGCGTCAATCAGGTCACCCCAGCACTCTTTGCCAAGTACCCCACAGCGGAGGCTTATGCGGCCGCAGATCGCACAGAGCTTGAAGAAATCATCCGGCCCACAGGTTTCTACCGAGCCAAAGCCGGCCACCTCATTGGGCTCGGGCAGAAGTTGGTGGCTGATTTCGGCGGACAGGTACCTCGCGCGTTGGATGATTTGGTCTCCTTGCCTGGTGTCGGGCGCAAAACCGCCCATGTCGTGCGTGGTAAGGCTTTCGGCATGCCGGGACTAACCGTGGATACCCACTTTCAGCGCCTTGTACACCGACTCAAGCTCACCGATGCAAACGATCCGGTAGCGATCGAGCGCGAAATCGGCGAGCTGATTGAGAAAACCGAATGGACAATGTTCTCGCACCGCCTCATCTTTCACGGTCGCCGAGTGTGCCACTCCCGCACCGCCGCCTGTGGCGCATGTCCGATCGCCTACGATTGTCCTTCTTTCGGTCTCGTCGGTCCGATCGAACCCGCAGAGGCAGCCCGGCTTGTCCGTGGCGAAGAGAGGGAGCATATTCTGAATATGGTGCACGGCCCCACGGCACCGGACAGTGGAGAATAAGAATGAAGAAGTCGGTCCTCATCAGTGTTGTCGTCATCGTCGTGGCAACGGCACTTCTCGTGGCCGCGGCAATCAGCATGCTTTCCGACGACTCCTCTGGCAATGCCGAGGGTCCTGCCGCGGGGCAGGAATTGCCGGCGCAGGGGTCGTCGACAAGCAAAATCGCGGAGCGCCCAGATTGCCCAGCAGAAGGCGCTGGCGGAGTCGCGCTGGAGTGTCTCGGCGGCGCACGTGGCGCAGCACAGCAGGATCCCGAGCATATTTCGGTGGTCAACGTCTGGGCGTGGTGGTGCGCGCCGTGTCGGGAAGAGCTGCCGTTCTTCGACGAATTTGCGCAAAGCCATCCGGAATACACGGTGGTGGGTGTCCATGCTGACACCAACGCAGGAAACGGAGCGGCGATGCTCAATGAGCTGGGAATTGAAATGGCAAGCTACCAGGATTTTGATAACAGCTTTGCGGGAACCTTGGGTCTACCCAACGTCATCCCAGTTACGGTAGTCTTTCGCGGTAACGATCAAGTTGGATTCTTCCCCACGCCATTTAAGTCGGTGGAGGAGCTCGAGGAAGCGGTTGCAGAGGTGGTCTAGTGTTCCCAGATGACATCCAGGTGCGACCTCACGCCGCGCCGAATTGGCTGCATCCGATCATTAAGCCACGCCACAAGCGCGCGATCGAGGGCGTAGGGGAGCCAGATCCTCGCACGATGACTAAGCGGGCAGCCGTACTGATGCTCTTTTCAGGTGACGCGACAGCCGAAACACTGCCCGACGACGCAGGCGTCCTCCTGACCCACCGCACCCCAACGATGCGTACGCATTCTGGACAGATGGCTTTTCCTGGCGGGCGAATTGACCCTGAAGACCGCGGTCCCGTCGAGGCCGCGCTGCGTGAGGCCAACGAAGAAACTGGCCTGGACCCGGCGACAGTACATCCGGTAGCGACCATGGGGCTGGTTAGCGTGCGATCCAATGGCTACCCGGTGCACCCGGTGATTGGCTATTCGGATTCGCACCCACAGACATGGCCCGCTAGCAAGGACGAGACTGACGACGTTTTCGTCGCCGCCATCGAGGAACTGTTGGAGCCCGATCGTCGTATCACGGTGGGATGGCACGATTGGACGGGACCTGCATTCAAAATTAATGGCTACCTTGTGTGGGGGTTCACCGCGTCTTTGCTCAGCTCCGTTTTTGCCACCTCAGGCTGGGAAAAGGAATGGGACCGTGAGCGAGTGCACGAGCTGACTGACGTGCTGGCGCGATCGAGGAATGGCGAAAGACACGGGTAGCGTTCCTGAGGAAAATAGAAGGGCTTGTACACTGTTGCTGAGTAGTATCTCAGCCTCATCCTTCGCTACGGCTGCTAACCGATACTGGACCTATCAGACCGACACGTAAGGACGTTTCCACCTCGTGACCGCCACACTCATTGTCGATGCTGTAATCGTCGCAATAATTCTGCTGGCGCTTTTTAGCGGTTGGCGGCAAGGCGCATTCTCATCGATCCTGTCGGCTGTCGGCGTTCTCTCAGGTCTGGTGATCGGCCTCGCGATAGCCCCATTCGTCATCAAGCTTGGCGACACCGCCCTGATGCGGCTCATCCTGCTCGTCGCGGTGACCGTGCTCTTTGTCGGCTTGGGCAATCTCGTCGGCGCCACTATCGGCGGGAGCGTGCGCGATCGGATGCGTACCCTGTCCTCGCAAAAGGTGGATTCCGTGATCGGCGCTGTGATGCAGGCGCTGGCAGCGATCGTCGTGGTGTGGCTGATCTCGATCCCCCTCGCAGCGAATATTCCCGGCGATATCGGTAAAGGACTGCGAACCTCCAAGATCCTCGGCGGGATCAACAAGGTCGCGCCTGACTGGAGCACGCAGGTGCCCACGCAGCTGTCGGCGCTTCTCGACGAATCGGGCCTGCCGCCATTGGTCTCACCGTTTGAACCGGCGGGCAACCAGGAAGTAGACGCCCCCGATGCGAATGCAATTGATATGGCCGTCATTGAGGAAGCTCGTGAGTCCATCATCCACGTGCGCGGAGATGCCGACGAGTGCGAGCGTCGCCTGATGGGATCCGGATTCGTGGCCGCCGAGGATTATGTGATCACCAATGCTCACGTGGTGGCCGGAACCGAGTCGGTGGCACTTGACACTGTGCTAGGAAACATGGATGCCACGGTGGTTTATTACAACCCCGACGTGGACATCGCCGTCCTGCACGCGCCCGAGCTCGGCCTCAAACCGTTGGGCTGGTCGGAGGAACTAGCAGAAACAGGCTCCGATGCCATCGTTATGGGCTTCCCAGCCTCGGGGCCTTTGAGGCAGCGCCAGCCCGGATTCGCGAACGCATCACGATTGCCGGCCCGGACATCTACGCCACTGGTCGCGTCGAGCGCGAGGCGTATACCGTTCGCGGCACCATTCGCCAGGGCAACTCCGGTGGGCCTATGACCGATGTGGATGGTCGCGTGATCGGTGTAGTCTTCGGCGCTTCGGTGGATGCTACTGACACGGGCTACGCGCTGACCTCGCGCGAAGTGCTAGACAACATCGGGGACTTCACCACGTTGACCAAACCGGTTGACACGCAAAAGTGTGCCGCGCGCTAGCTATTTGCTTGCCAGTGAATGCGCGTAGTTCGCCACAAACCTGACAAAGCGGGTTGGTTGCTCGATGTGGGGCAAGTTCTTAGACCCGGGGATGCTGACTTCTTCTACCGGAGCATCGACCCGTGCCCGCGACCGTGCAGCGACGTGGTCCCACAACCCTTGAGGCGGGTGAACCAGCAGCGTGGGCGCGCTGACCCTGGCCGAGGCCGACAGTGGGATGCGCAACTTCGGTGTGAGTAGCCGCGAATTATGCACGATGTGTGGCATCGCGTTACCAATTCCCGCGGCGGTGATGCGCAGCTGCAGAAACTCGCCGAAACGCTGCGTCGACTGAAACGATGGGGTGGTGTTCAGCAGCATCTCGTAGCGCCACACCGGAGCACGTAAGCGAGTCAGGCGAGTAAGCAGTCCGGAGGGAAGTTTACCCACCGCTATGCGGGTGAGCATCGGGATAAAATTCCATGGGCGCGCAGTAATCGCGCGGCGCAGATCAGATGGGTGCGCCGCTGATGCGGATACCAACGCAGTCACGCGTTCGGGGTACTGCGCAGCACAGGCCCACGCAACGCTGCCACCTGTGTCGTGGCCGACGAGTACTGCGGCCTTGTGTCCCAGCGCGGCGATGGAGCCTGCGACATCTCCTGCTGCGATGCGCATTTCGTCGCCCGGGACGGCAGGGGGTTTGTCTGACATGCCATAGCCCCTCATGTCGAGCGCAGCCACGTGAAAGCCCTCGTCGGCAAGTGGGGCGATGACGTCCTTGAAGTCGAGCCAGGCCCCGAAGGTGCCGTGAAGCAGCAGAATGAGAGGGTTGGCGGGGTCGCCAGCTGTTGCCGCGTGCAGGCGGATGCCACGGGTGTGCAGCATGTGGTGGGTGAAATCCCCATCGAGTTCTACGACATTGGGTGAGGTGGCGTAGCGTTTCGCCATCTTGAGCTGGTGCCTTTCGCAGGGGTCGTCGATAAGTAAGAACGAAAAACGCCCGCTGGCCTCTTGCGCGAAGGGGCTAACGGGACGTTATTCGTCGTGCTTTCTAGGTGTAGAGGCTCGAAGAGTCCTTTGCCAAGTTCTTCTGCGCCTTACCTGGAACCAAGCTCTTGAGCTCGTTAACAGAGTCGATGGTGCGTTCCGGCTTCTTAATATTCTTGACTTTCTGGTAGCCGAAGAAACCAGCGATTGCCGCGACTACAAGCATAATCAGGAAGACGATGAGGAACGCCGCCCAGCGATCATCAAGCCACACTGCGAGCAGCTCCGCTAGGAAGAAGAAAAAGAAGAACGACGAGTACAGTGCGATTGCGCCGGCCACGCCAAACGCGCCGCCACCGACGGCACCCTTCTTTACCTCGCCGGCGATTTCGGTCTTTGCCAGCTCGACCTCAGAACGAACCAGCGCAGACATTTGCTCGGTAGCGTTGGAAACAAGCTGACCGATGGAGTTTTCACCAGGGCGGGTCGAATCAACATCGCGAAGTGGGATCGCGTTTACCTTTGCGCTCACTGCGTCGGAACCGTCAGTGTAAAGACCTTTGTTGCTCACGTTTCTAACCTTCCTCGGTTACCTTTTTGTCTGTGGGTGAGATCTAACTTGTCCCCAGACTAGTACCGACTTTTTAATAATGCTCGTTTATCTTTCTAGCTCGTGGCTATTCTAGTTGATATGAATTCGTCGGACCCGCTATCCCCCTTCCAGCAACTAGGGGACGTAGCAGCGCTTATCGACGACACCACCGCCGCCATTGCAGTTGCCCACCGCCGCCCAGCTGCTTTACGACGAGCCGACATTATCGTCGGTGAGAGCGTTCTCCGGGGAGCGAAGTTGTCGGGAATGCTTGACGGCGCAGCAGTGGAAGACATGGTGAGCCCATATGCTGTGCTGTCTCCAGAAACAGCGGCCATGACCGCGCAGACATTCCTTCGTGCGCCTTCCCAAGTGTTCGCCCGCCTTGACGTGGCAGCTGGAGGTGAGGGCAAGCCGTCAGATCCGCAGCGAATGGAGGCGTTGGCCCGATTGATTACCGCGCCGGGTGTGTCTGGGTTGCTTTTGGCGCAAGTGGTGCACTTTGAAGTCGCGGGCAGGGAACTTTTCGGCTCACGCAGCGGGGTCGTAGGCCGTGTGTCGTCGCGGTGTGCTGCGCTTGCTACAGGTGTGGACCCTTTGGGAATCTGTGTGCCGGAAACCTATTACAACCGGCATCGTGAGGACTATGCTGTGGCCCTCACAGGCTGGGTTTCGGGGGATAGGCACGCGGTGACTCAGGCGTTGGAGTTTGGCCTGCGGGCGTGGATCGCCGGGGCTGAAGAGGCTGACGGGATCGCGCGGGCAGCGTGAACTTGGTGAACTTGGGCTTGAGCGAGCGGTTAAGCAGTGCGCGGGTCGCGCAGGAGCTTTGTCGCTACCCACACCCCGCCGGCGGCTAGGGCGGTGATGCCGGCGATGACTCCGGCGCCAATGCCAACTTCGCG
Organism: Corynebacterium breve; assembly: GCF_030252165.1. Lineage (NCBI taxonomy): Bacteria > Bacillati > Actinomycetota > Actinomycetes > Mycobacteriales > Corynebacteriaceae > Corynebacterium > Corynebacterium breve. The sequence goes on from NZ_CP126969.1 coordinate 120,131, forward strand.
CGCGCTTGGAGCGTGGAAAAGCGGTTCTGGGTGTTTGAACGCGCGTATCTCCCAACCCTGTTCAAGTGCATGCTTCTTCATGGCGCGATCGGGGTTGACGGCCACTGGATGGCCAACCTTTTCCATCATGGGGATGTCCGTAGCGGAATCCGAGTAGGCGAAACTGTTGGCTAGGTCAAAGGCGTGGCTTTCCGCCAACTCAGTGATCGCCTCGGCTTTGGCAGGACCCTTGACATACTTGGTAATCCGGCCGGTAAATTTGCCATCGACAACCTCGGCTTCCGTGGCGACAACCTTCGTGACGCCGAGCTCTGCTGCAATGGGTTCGACAAGGTGCGAGGCTGAGGCAGACACGATGATGATGTCGTGCCCGGCGGCCTTGTGAAAGGCAATCAGCTCGCGGGCTTCCGCGTAGATCGCCGGCGTGACCACGTTGTGCATGGTCTCGGCGGTGACCTTGCGTACATCGTCCACCGACCAGCCAGCGATCATTGACGCGAGTTGATCTCGGGTGGTGTCCATTTGTTCGCCAGACATGCCGGTGAACATGTAGGAAGTCTTCGCAAGGTAGAGCTCGAATGCTTCTTGCTTGGTGATCATGCCGCTGTTCATGAACTCTTTGCCAAACGCAAAGGCCGAGGAGGTGGCGATGATCGTCTTGTCGAGATCAAAGAACGCGGCAACTCGGCGACGTGCGAGAGCCTTCGTTGGCTGCCCCGCGGTATCGCGTGTTGATGCGTTGTTTGAAACCATGTGCATAGTCTAGTCGCAAAGCCCGATGAAAGTGAAGTGACACATGTGACTGGAGAGGTTGAGTCTGGGTCTATAGAAAGAATTTTCTAAGAACATGTGGAGTATTCGCCCGCGACCTTGTTCTTCGGGGAACCGATGTGCAATAATCGGCAGTGCAAGGCCCCGATATACAGTGCGGCCTGCCCCGGTCCTCCCCCCGAGGCCGGGTTACGACGACCCGCGCACACCCCCCGAGGCGCGGGTCGTCCTTTATTTTGTCAAGTCGTGGTGGTGCTTATCCACAGAAATTTGTTGAAATATGCGCAATCTCGGGGGTTATCCACAACTCGGCGAAAGCTTTCAGCGGGGGCGGGCTAAATCCACGACAGTGAGGGCATGACCACCGAACAAGCCCCAATCCTGGTAGCAATCGACAACCCCGCACTCCATCCCGAAGCCGTCCACATCGCGGCCGCCACTGGCCGACCCGTCATTGACGCTCGCGACGTTCTCACTGTTACCCGTCACTCCTCCCGGGCTCACGCCCTGCTTATCGACGACACTTATGCCCGCGAACTCCACCGGCCACCAGGGTCCTTGCCCGTGTACTTTCTTAGCGACGATCCCGCCGGCGTTGATTTTGAAGCGGCGATGAATTCCCACGCCCAAGAGGTGTTCCTCCTACCCGCTCAGGCAAAGGAACTTTTGTCCGCGTTAGGGAAGCAAACTCAGTTTGAGAATGCTTCCCGTGACTCGGGTCGGGTCATCGCCGTCGTGGGTGCGGCGGGAGGCGCGGGGACATCCACGGTGGCGGCGGCCTTGGCACGTGTAGCGAGCAAAACGGGGAGCCCCACTCTTATCGACACCCATCGGTACTCCGGTGGACTTGATCTGTTGTTTGGCATCGAGGAAGTCATCGGGGCGAGGTGGGGAGACATTTCATTGGGAGACGGTGATGTACAGCGTTCTGACTTGCGTCTTGCTTTCCCCACTACCGACGACGGAGTGGCGGTCTTGTCGTCGGCACGCACCGGAATCAATGATCCATTCCGCCTCGATGCACACGATCTGGACCGGGTGATCAGAATCCTCGCGACCGAGGACCTCACGATTGTCGATGCGTCTCCCGGTAGTATTCCGGCCCGATGTGACCTTGCGGTTGTGGTCACTCCAGCAGAGGTGAGAGCTGCGGCGGCAGCAAGTTTGATCGTGAGTGAATGCAACGCAACAAACACACCGGTAGTGCTAGTCGCACGCCATCGCGGGTGGTCGGGGTTGAACAACAACGAGCTGGAGCGGGTCGCAGGCGCTCCGGTTATCGCGGAAGTAATCCAAGTGCCACGACTTGCCCGCACGATCGAAGTGTCCGGATTGCCACAGCGACTGCCGGGGACTTTAGACCGGGCCGCTCACGCGATCCTTCAGGAAGCGAGCTAATCATGCCCGTTGAACCCGCCGTGCTTGAGAAAATTCAGCGCCGTGTTGCGGAAAACCCCGAACTAGAAAACCCGGCGCGCCTCGCCAGCGTGATCCGCGAGGAAGCCGTTGTGATCAGTGACCTCGATGTGCTGGAAGTGATGCGCACCCTGCGACACAACTCGACCGGCGCTGGCCCTCTCGATGTGCTTTTCGGACGTGAAGCCGTCACCGATATCTGTGTCAACGGGCCAGAGGAAGTATTCGTCGACCAAGGCAAGGGGCTCGAGCACACCGATGTGCGGTTTCGTTCAGTGGAAGACATCCGCAAACTGGCATCCCGGCTGGCATCGCAGTGCGGGCGCAGACTCGACGATGCACAGCCGTTCTTTGACGGACACATCACACGCCCCGACGGCACCACGATCCGCATCCATGCCGTGCTTTCCCCGCCAGCGACGGGCTCGGTCTGCTTGTCCCTGCGTGTCCTGCGCAGCCGAGTCACATCGTTGGATCAGCTAGTTGCCGGCGGCGCTCTACCCGAGGAGCAAGCCAACCTTCTACGCCAAATGATTGCTTGCCGACGATCCTTCCTCGTCGTCGGCGGAACCGGTTCCGGAAAAACCACCATGCTCGGTGCACTGCTGGGTGAGGTCAAGGAGACGGAGCGAATTATCGCATTGGAGGACACTCACGAACTATCGCCCCCTCATCCCCACGTACTCAACCTGATGACCAGGACGGCAAATACTGAAGGCATCGGTGCAATTAGCATGAGCGATTTGTTGAAGCAGGCTCTAAGAATGCGACCGGATCGGATCGTCGTGGGAGAAATCCGCGGAGCCGAGGTGGTTGATCTTCTTGCGGCGCTCAACACCGGTCACGAAGGTGGCGCGGGAACAGTGCACGCAAATTCTATCGCCGAGGTCCCCGCCCGATTGGAAGCCCTGGCTGCTCTTGGGGGGCTTGATAGTCGGGCGCTCCATACTCAGCTGGCCGCCGCTGTAGACGTTGTGATTGTGATGAGGCGAGACCCCGAAGGGAGGCGGATCGTTCACCAGATCGGTCTGCTCGATGGGAACCCCGTGGAAGCGATAGTCGGCTGGGACTCCACTACCGGTCCCACCGAACATTACCGGCGACTGAGCGAGGTGATGAGCGGATGACGACCTTCATCGCTGCAGCGTTGGGCATTGCAGTGCCACCGGTTCCTCCGGGAAAGAGGATTCTGCCCCGGGTGGGCTCGTCGACAAGCAAAGAACGACTGGTGGTGTTTCTACCTGTACTCCTAGTCTTCTTGATCGTGTCCGACCAGGCCACTATTGTTCTCGCCTGCGTTATCGTTGGGGGTACCGCCCTGTATATCGTGGATAGCTCGATAGCTCAGCGCGAAGAGGAGCGAGAACGAGAGGTAATCGCTCACTTCCTGGGACACATGCTCACTGATCTGCGCGCGGGTGCCACACCGGCCCACGCGGTGGCCCACGCGATCGAACACATCCCCACCGATGCGCCGAACGAACTGCGGCAGGTGCTTAACAACGCACACAGTCAACTCGCACGTGGAGGCGGGGCTGCTGAAGCGCTCCAGGAAGCAGCGAGCACGCACCTGCGAGAACTAGGCGCCGTCTGGGCCCTGTCTGACACACGCGGCATCCCCATGGCCGATCTGTTGGAAAAATCACGCGATCGCATCGATGCGACCACTCGGCGCGCTTCTCAAGTCAAAGCCGCTCTGACCGGACCGAAGACGACGGCGACTGTTCTTGCAGCGCTTCCCTTTGCAGGGATCGGAATGGGGGCCATGATGGGAGCCTCTCCATTGACGTTTCTCACAACGACCGGGCTGGGCAACGCATTGTTTCTTGCCGGCACAGCATTGACCAGCGGCGGGATTCTGGTTTCCCACGCGATCATCCAGAAGGCGGCGACATGATCAGCACGGTTTCTCTTGCCTGCTTGGCAGCGGCGGTGGCGCTTGGCCCAGCTCGACCGCATCATCGCATCGGCAGGGCTGAAAAACCGAGGTCAAGAACAAAGAATCCGAGGGACGGGCCGCTTGACTCCCTGCGGATTGCGGCTGACATCGACTTATTTGCCGCGTGTCTTCGCGCCGGTGTATCTCACGACAGTGCCGCTGCTGCCGTCGCCTCGACATATGACGGCGGTGGACAGGGGGATACCGATTCGCACATCGGGCAGCGCTGGAGCTCGGTGGTGGCCTTGAACGCCGTGGGGGTCGAACCCGAGCGCGCCTGGGAGGAGATGGTGGACCTACCAGGACTTTCGGAAGTCGCTGACCTTGTTGCGCTCTCCAGCCGCACCGGATCGTCACTGGCCGCAGGATGCGAACGCATTGCTGAGGCGCTGCGAGAAGAATCCGCCGACAAAGCCACTGCACAAGCGGAACGAGCTGGCGTGCTGATCAGTATCCCGCTCGCGCTGTGCTTTCTACCAGCATTTTTCATCCTTGGACTCGCCCCGGTTGTGATCAGCCTGGGCATGGAACTACTACCTCAATGACAACCTCGAAAGGAACACTACAATGACCGCTTTTCTCTTCCGTCTTCAGACTAGAATCAATGACCTGACCAGCAATGACCGCGGGATGTCAACAATCGAATACGCGATGGGTTCGTTGGCCGCAGCCGCCCTCGCCGCCGTGTTGTACATGGTGATCAACGGCGAGGGTGTGGTCAGTGCGATCGAAGGCATCATCACTGACGCGCTTTCCAACACACCGAACTAGCATTATGTGGGCTGATGATCGCGGCTCCGTCACAATCGAAGCCGCCTTGTCTCTAGCCACGCTCATCATCGTGGCTGCGGGAATCGTGGCTGGTATTGCGACGATGGCCGCGTACATCGCCGCCATCGACATCGCAGGGGCTGCCGCACGCGCGCACGCTATTGGGGTTGACTACGAATCTGCACGGGCAGACATCACGGTCTCGGAACAAGCAGGCCTGGTCACCGTGCAGGTGAAACTCCCCGCAGCGATCGGTACCGCCGAAGCCACGGCGACCTACCCGGTGGAGTTTCGATGAATGGCACGCACTTGCTTTACGACGACCGCGGCTACGCAACGGTGACCTCCGCCGGGATCATCGCTGCAGTGGTGACCTTGCTGGCTGCGGTCGCCGGTGTAGTGCAGCACCAGATCGGTATTCATCGGGCGCAACTTGCAGCCGATCTTTCTGCAGTTGCAGCTGCGACGGCGCTGTACGAGGGCTTTGATGCGTGCGCGGTGGCTGCAGACACAGCCGGGCTGAATAACTCGCAACTATTAGAGTGCGCGGTTGTGGACAGCGACGTTGTCGTCCAGGTGGCAGCGGGATCGGCACACCAGACCTCCCGGGCCGGGCCTCTTTAGCTGGTCTGGGGTGTAGTGGCGGTCATCGTCACCAGCGCGCCGAGCAGCTTCAACGCCGCGTGCTTGTCCAGCGGCTGGTTGCCGTTGCCACATTTTGGTGATTGCACACAGCTGGGGCAGCCGGACTCGCAGGCACACGAGCGCACCGTCTCAAACGTGGCGGTGATCCACTCGTGGAACCGGGCGAATCCTTCGTCGGCAAAGCCCGCGCCACCGGGGTGACCGTCATACACAAACACCGTGGGCAGTCCCGTATCCCCATGCAATGCGGTTGAAACACCGCCGATGTCCCATCGGTCACAGGTGGCCAGGAGCGGAAGGAGACCGATGGCTGCGTGTTCGGCCGCATGCAGCGCGCCGGGAACTTCACCAGCAGTAATGCCCATTTCCTGCAGCACCAGTGGATCGATCGTGTACGCGACAGCGCGGGTGTACAGAGTCTGTTCGGGCACGTCTAAAGGGATGTGCTCGCTCACCGTGCCATCGGAAAGCCTCACGACGTAGCCGGTCACGTGATCGGTGACCTCGACATCGACATTGGCCACCCACAGGCCAGGGGAGTAGTTGATTAGTTCACTTGGCTCGCCAAGAATGCGGATGTCTGTAGTGGACCTGGCCTGCGTGGTGTAATCCGGAGTCTCCGGTTTCGCAAGCGCCACGTAGTTGTCTAGATCCAACTCCTCGATGACGAAGTATTCGCCCTGGTGGATGTACACCGCGCCGTCGTGCACTTGTGAAGCCGCGCGGGCCGAATCGACAGTGCCTAGGAGGCGACCGTCTGACATATCCACGATCATGACCTCCTCGCCGGAGCCACCACGTAAAGACACTGCACCGTGGGCCGAGTCCGGGGTGATCTCGCCCTCCAGCTGGGGCACTGCGAACCAACCCTGGGGTCTGCGGCGCAAGAATCCACGTGCGGTTAGATCGTCGACCACATCATGGGCAGCAAAGGCCTCCACGTCTTCCGGGGTCAGCGGCTTTTCCACCGCCGCACAGTAGACATGGCCCCGCAACACATAGGGGTTCGCGGGATTGAATACGCTGTTTTCCACCGGCTTACCCAGCAACGCCTCGGGATGGTTTACCAGATACGTGTCCATCGGTTCGTCGCGTGCCACCATCACCACCACGGAACCTTGTCCGCGGCGCCCGGCGCGGCCAGCCTGCTGGGTAAACGAGGCAACCGTGCCAGGAAAACCCGCCATGACCACGGCATCGAGTCCACCGACGTCGATGCCTAGCTCCAGGGCGTTGGTCGTCGCCACGCCTAAGAGCTTGCCGCTATCCAAGTCTTGCTCTAGTCGGCGCCGGTCTTCCGCGAGGTAGCCGGCCCGGTAAGAAGCGATGCGCGAAGCGAAGTCAGCGCGGCCTGCGACCACCAATTCCTCTGCGCAGCGCATGGCCACGATCTCGGCAGCACGACGCGACCGGACAAAGGTCAAGGTACGTGCGCCTTCGCGAACCAAAGCCGACATGATCTCGGCTGCCTCGGTCGTGGCGGCACGACGCACCGGGGCTCCTTGTTCGCCCTCCGCACCCTCGATAAAGCCCGGCTCCCATAGCGCGATAGTGCGCTCACCGGTCGGTGCCGTATCCTCCGTGATCGCTCGCACCGGCCGACCGATCAAGCGCGTCGCCTGCCCAGACGGATCTGCAGATGTCGCAGAAGCAAACACCACCGTAGGCGTCGAGCCGTAGGCCGCGGCAAGACGCAGCAATCGGCGCAAAACCAGCGCCACGTTGGCACCGAAGACCCCGCGATAGGTGTGGCACTCGTCGACAATGACGTATTTCAAGTGGCGCAGCAGGCGAGCCCAGCGAGAGTGCGCGGCCAAAATTCCGGCGTGGAGCATGTCGGGGTTAGTGAAAACAAAGCGAGTGGCATCGCGAATCCCACGCCGAGCCTCGGTCGGGGTGTCCCCGTCGTAAGGAGCGGGGTGCACCCCGGCAAGGTCGTCCACATCCCGCACCAGCCCCAGCACCGACTGAAGCTGGTCCGAGCCGAGCGCCTTCGTCGGCGTGATGTACATGGCGCAGGCGGTGGGGTCGTCGGCAAGCGAAGTGAGCGTAGGGAGGAGATACCCAAGCGACTTTCCCGAGGACGTTCCGGTGGCGATCACCACATCGTGGCCCGAAAAAGCCGCCTGCGCACACTCGGCCTGGTGGGTGTAAAGCCTGTCGATTCCTTTATCGAATAGCACCTGTTGTAATTCCGGGTGTACCCAATCGGGCCAATCGGAATAACGGGCCTCCCGTGCAGCAACGGTGTCCACATGGGTGATCGTGGACCGCGGAAAATCATGCTTGAGCTGGCCAATTAGCTCTTCGCCAAAAGTATTCGTCATCCCACACTCACCCTTTTTGGTGTAATAATTCGATCGTTTTCAGTAAAAAACCGATTGTGCGCTATCGCATCGGGTCAATCCATGACACACTATTTATGGTCGCAGATTCTGTGCGCGCCTCTCCAGGTGCTCGTGAGGGATTTTGTCCGCGGGCACCAGGTTTTGTAAGACCTGGTGAATCGGAAAGACCCGGTGCCAACACCCGTTGGTGCCGCACAATACCGGCATTCAATGAAAGGTCACAAAATGGCTACCGGAACTGTTAAATGGTTTAACGCTGAAAAGGGCTTCGGCTTCATCGCTCCTGACGACGGCTCTGCTGACGTCTTCGTTCACTACTCTGAGATCCAGGGCAACGGCTTCCGTACCCTCGAAGAGAACCAGAAGGTTGAGTTCGAGGTCGGCGAAGGCGCAAAGGGCCCACAGGCTCAGGGCGTTACCGCTCTCTAAAAAGCGCTTAACGACGAAGCCCTCTTCCACACGGGAGAGGGCTTTTTCATACCTTGAACCGTGCCTAAATGCTCGAGTAACCGCGACGCTCATCGGACCACTCGAAGAGACGGGTTTGCGCGCGTTGGATCAAGAATCCCACGAATGTACCCAAAAGCACGCCGACGACCATGCCTAAGAGTGGATTGTCGCGGAAGAGCGCACCGCCGGCGTAGCCAATAAGTACTGTCTGGAACGCCCACACGATCACGCCGATGGTGTCGTAAATGAAAAACGCGAACCAGGGGTAGCGCACCGAGCCCAAAATGATCGTGGCGACCCACCTGGCCCAAGGAATGAACCTAGCGACGATGATGGTGACCCCGGCTCGGCGTCGCATGTTGCGTCGAACCCACACCACGGCTTGTCCCGCCTTGGTCTCGGAATCGAATCGATTGACCACTTTAACCAGACGGGTGCCCAAGATATAGCAAATGTTGTCACCGATGATCGCGCCCGAGGCGGCAAAAAAGATGACAGCCCAAACATTGGGTACACCCGTTGAACCCGCGAACGCGCCAGCCAAGTTCAAAACCGTTTCCGATGGAACCAACGGAACGAGGGCGTCTAGGACGATTAGTAGGCTGACCAGCGGATAGAAGATCGGCATTGTCATGAGTTGCTCCAGCCACATGACGATTTGATCTGCCACACTAACCTCCCACAAACGCTGGAAATCTGCCTTTGCACCGACTCTATTGGATTTCTACATTGTATGCTGCAAGGGTTTTGACCGTCGACGTAAACATATGTGGTGTTATGGTCGATAGGAAATTTAGGCGACCTATCGTCCGAAAGTTGGGGAGACCCTGCTAGTTTCTCCATCAGGAAAACATTCACGTCTATTTTCTCGTCGAAACCACTCACACCAATGTGGTGAACGGGTCAGGTGTGACACGTCGCATACAGTTGTGGCATGGTGAGCACACCAGGCACTTTAGGAATTGAGGTACACACGCCGTGGCAGATGCAAACGGAGCGGACAAGACATTAGTCATTGTCGAGTCTCAAACGAAGGCGAAGAAGATCCAGAACTACCTGGGCGACAAGTACATTGTCGAAGCCTCCGTCGGACACATCCGCGACCTGCCAGGACGAGCCGCAGATATCCCGGATAAGTACAAGAAGGAATCATGGGCCAAGCTCGGCGTCAACCCCGAGGACGGCTTCGAACCCATCTATGTAGTTAGCCCCGACAAGAAGAAGAAAGTTGCCGATCTGCGGGCAAAGCTCAAGCAGTGCAATAAGCTCCTTCTTGCAACAGACCCGGACCGCGAAGGCGAAGCAATCGCGTGGCACCTGCTGGAGGTTCTCAAGCCCAAGGTGCCGGTAGAGCGCATGGTGTTCAACGAGATCACCGAAGCAGCCATCAAGGAAGCAGCGGAAAACACCCGCGAAATCGATACCGACCTGGTCGATGCGCAAGAAACACGCCGAATCCTTGACCGTCTCTACGGCTACGAAGTCTCACCCGTGTTGTGGAAAAAGGTCATGCCGCGCCTTTCCGCAGGTCGCGTGCAATCCGTCGCCACACGCGTCATCGTCGAGCGCGAACGCGAACGCATGGCATTCATCTCGGCCGAGTACTGGGACCTCGCGGCAACGCTGAATACTGGCAAGGCCGACCAGCCGGAAAACCCCGCGGAATTCGATGCAAAGCTGGCCACGCTAGACAGCAAGCGCGTCGCACAGGGGCGGGATTTCACCGACCGCGGCCAGCTGAAGAAGGCGAGCGACCAGGTGGTCGTCGTCGATAAGCAGAAAGCAGAAGCCCTGGCGAAGGCGCTTGAAAAGCAGCCGATGCACGTGGACGCGGTTGAGGAAAAGCCATACTCGCGACGCCCCTACGCGCCGTTTATGACCTCCACGCTGCAGCAGGAGGCCGGTCGCAAGCTTCACTTTACGTCCGCCCGCACGATGCGTATTGCGCAGCGACTGTACGAAAACGGTCACATTACGTACATGCGTACCGACTCGACCTCGCTGTCCCAGCAAGGCCTGAAGGCTGCCCGCAACGCCGCGACTGAACTTTATGGCGCGAACTTTGTGTCGAGTAGCCCGCGCACCTACGACCGTAAGGTGAAAAACTCCCAGGAGGCGCACGAAGCGATCCGACCTGCTGGTGAGCGTTTTGCCACCCCGGGCCAACTGGCAGGCGCGCTCGACGCTGAGGAATTCAAGCTGTATGAGCTGATCTGGCAGCGCACCGTCGCCTCCCAGATGGCAGATGCCAAGGGCACCTCTATGAAGGTTGTCATCTCTGGCACCGCGACCACCGGCGAAAAGGCTGAGTTCCACGCGACCGGACGCACGATTACCTTCCCGGGTTGGCTGCGTGCCTACTCCGACGCGCAGGATAACAAGGACTCGCATCTACCGGTTCTGGCCAAGGGCGACGATCTGACCTCCACGAAGATCACCGCCGATGGTCACTCCACCAATCCGCCAGCTCGCTACACCGAAGCGAGCCTGGTGAAGAAAATGGAAGAGCTAGGAATTGGTCGTCCGTCGACGTATGCCTCGATCATCAAGACGATCCAAGATCGCGGCTACGTATTCGTGCGTGGCAATGCGCTTGTGCCTTCGTGGGTGGCGTTCTCCGTCGTCGGCCTGTTGGAGCAGAACTTCACCCCGCTGGTGGACTACGATTTCACTTCCTCAATGGAAGACCAGCTGGATGAGATCGCGAATGGCCAAGAAGACCGCACCGATTGGCTCACCGGCTTCTACTTCGGTGACGCCGAGGCCGATGATTCCATGGCGGAAGCCATCGCGCGCCACGGTGGTCTCAAGGCGATGATCGAGGGAAATCTGGAGTCCATCGACGCACGCCAGGTCAATTCTTTGAAGCTTTTCGACGATTCCGAAGGCCGCTCTATCAACGTGCGTGTCGGCCGCTACGGCCCGTACATTGAGCGCCAGACCGGCGTAACGGCTGAGGGAGAGCCGGAGTACCAGCGCGCGAATCTGCCCGAATCCGCGACCCCGGACGAGGTCAACCTAGAGATGGCGGAGAAGCTCTTCGCCACGCCTCAGACCGGCCGTGAGCTTGGGGAGAACCCAGCTAACGGGCGCATGATCGTTGCTCGCGACGGCCGTTATGGCCCGTACGTCACCGAGGTGGTGCGCGATGACGAGCGTGAGAAGGCCGAGGCCGCCGCCGAAAAGGTCGTCGCCGAGGAGCGCGCGGCTGAAGATGCGCAGCGTGCCGCTGATGGAATGCGTGCGAAGAACTGGGAGACCAAAACCGCAGCGAAGCAGAAGGAAAAGCGCATCGCCGAGCTTGTCGACGAACAATTGAAGCCGAAAACCGGCTCGCTGTTCCAGAACATGGAATCGGCAACGATCGAGCTAGATGATGCACTCAAGTTGCTGAGCCTGCCACGTGAGGTAGGCATCGACCCAGCAGATGACGAGCTCATCACAGCTCAAAACGGTCGTTACGGCCCGTATTTGAAGAAGGGCAACGATTCGCGTTCGCTTGCGAGCGAGGATCAGATCTTCTCCATCACCCTGGAAGAGGCACGTCGCATCTACGCCGAGCCGAAGCGTCGTGGCCGCGCGGCAGCGAAGCCACCGCTGAAGATGTTGGGCGACAACGATGTCTCAGGCAAGCCAATGAGCATCAAGGATGGTCGCTTTGGCCCATACGTCACCGACGGTGAGACCAACGCGTCCCTGCAGCGTGGCGATACCCCTGAAACCATGACCGACCAGCGCGCTAACGAGCTGCTTTCGGCTCGCCGCGCCCGCGAGGCCGAGCAGGGCAGCGCCCCTGCGAAGAAGACCGCGCGAAAGTCGGCCAAGAAGACGACAAAGAAAACGGCTAAGAAAACGGCTAAGAAAACGGCTAAAAAGACTACTAAGAAGACCACACGCAAGGCACCGCCGCAGACAACGAAAAACGTAGTCAAGGCGGGTTCTAGAAGGAAGTAGTTAAATGGCGCAGGATTTCGGTATCGCAGAGTTCAAAGCACGGACGGACCAAGGGATCGAAGCCTGCGTAGCTTCGGTAAAGAAGGCCCTCGAGCGCCCCGAGCGCGCCGGGTACCTCGTAGTCGCAGAATCCGCCGGTTGGTCGCGACTGTTCGGCTGGCGAAAACTCTCTCACGTGTTGGAGCCGCTCCTGCCTCTACTGCTCGCCGGCGAAGCCGCGCGTGCACCGCTGGACAACACCCAGCGGGCCGCACTAGCCGGCGGTCTTGCCTCCGGCGCGATTGGCTCCTTCGAACAAGTCCGAGTCGCGGCGCAGCCAAGCGCCGCCGGAATTGCGGGCATCGTGGGGCAGCAGGCCGGTTATGTGGCACGCCTCGTCGATAAGCGAGGAGCATTGACGACGACCAGCGCAGCCACCACGGGTGCCGTACTCGCTGCGGGCGCAGGCCTTGCTGCCAAGAAAAATCGCGATCTGTTGCCTGCCACGGTGATCGGTGGCGCGGCCACAATGGCGACGGTGGCGTTGGCCAACGACGAGCGCTTCCGCAAGCAAAGCCTGGCCGATTCCGGTATCGGACACGGCGCGAACCTCGTGGCGGCAGCCGAAGGAATGCGCGTCGTGCGCCACACGCTGTGCAAGGACCGCAATGATTTCCGCACGCGATTGCTTGAGGCCGTGACTGTGGCAACCGCGGCTCTCGGCCACATGCTGCTGGTTGATGGCCTAGCTTCTGACTAGGGGTCGCTAGTAGCGATCTGCCATGGTCGAGCGAACAGGTCGGGCCAACTGTGTCATCTTGTGACGGCCGCGCAGCTCAATCGACTTCAGCAGGGTCCAACGCGCCTGCTCGACCTCGTTGGCGCCGCGCAGGGTAGAAGCGTTGGTCAGCACGCCGCCTGGGGTGTCTTTGGCTAGGTCGGTAAGGCGTGCAGCCGAGTTCACTGCATCACCGATCACGGTGTACTCGAAACGGTCATGCCCACCGATATGGCCGGCGACGACGTGTCCCGAGGCGACGCCGATGCCCGCCTGCAAGGCGAGGCCGCGCAGCTCTGAGCGCAGCTCGCGAGCCGCCTGGAGGGCGTGGGAGGTGGAGTCATTCAGCGCCAAAGGTGCGCCAAAGACAGCCAGCGCAGCGTCACCCTGGAACTTGTTGATCACACCCTTGTTGCGGTGCACAACATCGACAACGCGCTCGAAGAATTCGTTGAGGGCCTCTACTACTTCCTCAGGCGTGTGGTTAACGGCAAAGGTGGTCGAACCGATCACGTCGACGAAGATGACGGCGACCTTGCGGTCCTCGCCGCCCAATTCAGGTTTGGCCTCTAGTGCCTTCTGCGCGACCTCGGTGCCCACGTAGCGTCCGAAGATATCGCGCACGCGCTGACGCTCCCTAAGCCCACGCATCATCTCGTTAAACCCGGATTGGAGCACGCCCATCTCGGAGCCATCGTAAATGTCCACTTGGACATCGGTGTCGCCACGACGCACCCGGTTGATTGCTTCTTGAAGTTCCTTGATCGGATCGACCACACTCATGGTGGCAAACGCGACGCCAATAGACCCCGTCACCAGCGCGGCGATGGCCAAGGAAACGATCGCGCCAATGAGCTCTCCGACGTTGCCGGAGAAGAACCCCGCGTGTTGCGCCCACAGCAGCAAGATAATGCCGATCAGAGGCACGGCGGAGGTCATAAACCATGTCATGTATAAGCGCTGCTTGATCGGAGGCTCCAACGTGGAATCTTCAAACCTGCGCGCCAGGGCAGTCGAGGCCACCGGGCGCACGAGACGCTCGGCCTGCAAGTACGTAATCAGCGACACGATAAGCCCCATCAGCGCCGCCGAGACACCGACCACCAATGCGAGGCGCCAACTAATCTGGCCCGCCGTCACGATCGCAATAATGATGCCGACACCCCACACCGCAATGACAATGATCGATTGCATCACCGGCAAGCGCATCACCAAGCTGCGCACCATGTTTGGGTCGTGTTCCTCTGGGTGGCGCTGCCAATCTAGCACTGGTCGCACGATGAAAAAGGTTGCGACCACGCCCACGACGACGGCGAAGATGACGTAGGCCACGCCGATCGTCGTCAAGCTTGATGCTTCGGAGGCGAACTCCATGACCTCCGGCATCGGGACCAAAAAGCGGATAAACAACATAATTGCGATCGCCGCAATAACGTTGGTACCCAGCACAATTGCCGCATACAAAGGCCACGATGTGCCCCAAAGCCATTTCAAGCCGCGCCAAAGACGATCCATGGTCTATTACTCTATCTATCAATTGGTGATTTCGGCATGAAGTAGGGTAGATCGAGTGAACACACGCAGCGTCACGGAGCGCTTGGCAGATAGCCCCAAGGTGCGTGAAACGATTCTGTCGGCTGCCAAAGCTGCCCGCAAGGTCGACGGCGCCGACCCCCGCGCCATGACTCACTCGTGGCTTTTCACCGGACCGCCGGGCTCGGGCCGCTCCAACACGGCGGTTGCCTTCGCCGCAGCGCTTGTGTGCGAAGACCCAAGCGAAATTGGCTGCGGGCGGTGCAAGGGCTGCCACGATGTGTTTTCCAACTCGCACTCCGATGTAGTCCACATCGTGCCGCAAGAGTTGTCGATCTCCAAGAAAACCGTGGATACCATCGTCGCGCAGGCAGCACGCTTGCCGACGATCGCCTCGTGGCGCGTCATCATCATCGAGGACGCTGACAGGCTGACCGCCGAAGCTGCCGACGCATTGCTCAAGACCGTGGAGGAGCCACCAGCATCCACCGTCATTGTGATGTGCGCGCCGTCGACCGATCCGGAGGACTTCTCGCAGACGCTGCGTTCGCGCTGTCGCCACGTGTACATTCCATCGCCGTCTACCTCGGAGATTGTGCGCATCCTGACCCGCGAAGAGGGAGCATCTGAAGACATCGCCCGCTTGGCCGCTGCGACATCGCTGCGCCACGTGGGGCGGGCCCGCGCGCTGATCAAAAACGAGACGGTGCAGGCTCGTCGCGCGCAGGTGATCAACCTGGCAGAGCTGATCTTCCACGGGGATCAGTCGTTCCAGGCAGTAGGTTCCCTGATCAAAGCCGTAGACAAGGAGGCCGTGGAGTCCTACGCCGAAGCCGATGCCGCCGAGCGGGCTAAATTGGAACAGGCGTTGGGGATGGGTGCAAAGGGCAAAGGCGCGGCCAAGGCGCTGCGCGGGACTGCCGGCACGATCAAAGAGCTGGAAACTCGGCAGAAAGCACGCACTACTCGACGAAAACGCGATGTGTTGGACCTAGCCCTTGTCGACTTGGCGGGGGTGTACCGCGACGCGCTCGTCGTTAAGTCCGGTGCCCACGTTGAGCTGACACACCCGGACTTCGAGGGATTGGCGCGGGAGATTGGCGAGCGCGTCACCGAGGAAGGTTTGGTGGCGTGCCAGGACGCGATCGCGAAGTGTCGCACGCACTTGGATCAGTCTGTGACCCCGGCCATCGCCTTCAACGGAATGATCGGCGCGATCCGAAAAGCCTGCAAAGCGAAGTGACCAGCGGGTTTTATTCTTTCACTTGACCTGCGATAAGCTATGTGGCGCACGTTTGTGCTGGCCGCCTTAGCTCAGTCGGTAGAGCGTTTCACTCGTAATGAAAAGGTCACGAGTTCGATTCTCGTAGGCGGCTCCACGAAAACCCCAGGTAGACACTGTTTAGCCTGGGGGTTTCTTGCATTTCAAAAACGGGAAGATGTACCAAGTTGTCCCAGGTTGTTCCTTCTATTAGCGCACACAGAACGCACACAGAGCGAACGAGACCAGCTTAGGAAAGAAGCATGGCCAATATGGGAAGATAGAAACAAGCTACGAGCTACGCGTTAGTGGCGATGGCTTATGGTTCACTTGAGCTATGACAGCTGAACTTGATTACGCTTTCCTCGCTGAATACGCGAAGTCTGATCGTGGGACCCTCACAGTCGTAGGGGCGAGTTTCACCGAGGCACAGGTTTCGTCTTATCCGGGCGTCGTGGATATAGCCGTCGCCGGTCGCGTTCGCCGACCGGAAGAGACTGAGCCGCCGACGCTACGGATCGAGATTTACGCACCTAGTGATCAAGAGGCACCGCAAATTAATTTTGACTTCAACCTCGAAGATGAAATGGGCGCGGTCCGGTACGACGGTAAAGTGGCATCGGTATTCGTTTTTCGTGGACCAGTTCTAATCGAATCAGCGGGACTATACGTATGTAACATCTTCCTGGACGGGGTGAAGGTTAGGCGTCTTGCTTTTGAAGTTGTTGAGAGCCAATGAATCGAAGGCTAAGTATCTCTGGGCACGCGAGAAGGAGAATGAGACAGCGTGGAATTACCGAGACAGATATCCATCGAGTCCTTGAAGCTCCGGACATCAGTAGACCAGGAAACGAACCGAATCGCACCGTTTATGAACGGAATTTAGGTAAAGTGACTTGTGTAGTTACTGTTGACGGATCCAACCCCGTTATTGTTGTAACGGCGTTCATCAAATAATGGAAAAGGAAAGGATAGTCTCGGATGCGTATTCAAATCACGAAAGACCATAACTTCGAGGCTGCCTACATCGAGCTATCATCTCGACCAGTAGCTCACTCAATCGAACTGGGCGCGGATACCATCGTCGATCTCGACGGCTTGAATTGTGTTGTGGGCATTGAAATACTCGCACTTGGTCGCCTGCCTAAGTTCGATGATCTAGATCGTCTCGCGCACGTCCTGGAAAACGATAGGCCAAAGATTCAGCTCGCCCTGCGCCACCTCTCACGGATGCGCGCGACGAGCAGCTCATTAACTGAGGAATCTCGCATCGTGGTGGACGGGATTCCAGCCTAACTATTAACCTGCGCACGCGAGCCCCTGTCTCAGAGTCTCTCACTCGTCCAGTCACTCTATACGGGGTCATTCAGGATCACTGATAGCGGCAACGCCCATACTGGGACCAGTGACGCACTAACTGACGGTAGTGATCTATTCTCCGCCGATCGCGCGTAGCCGGCCGCGCCCTCGTGTCTTGCGCTCTGCTCGTCGCTGGGTGCTCGCCTTCTCTCGTTCTCGTTCGCGTTCCATGAGTGCATCCATCGCGCCGGGCACAGCGTCCAGGCCGGCGTCCCAGAGGTGGCCGTAGTAGTCGAGGGTGATCGCAGCGCTCGCGTGCCCGCACATACGATGCACTGCGTACACGTCAGCGCCTGCTGTGATCGACATTGTGACGGCGGTGTGCTTGAGCGTGTAGGTTGTGATGCTGTCGAGGCCGGCTTCGGTGCACATTTTGTCGAATACTCGTCGCCAGCGGGCGTCGGTCCACACGTTGCCGTGCTCGTCGGGAATCAGCCAGTCTTCGTCTTCGTCTTCGTGGCCTGATGCCATGCCGTCGAGGTCCAGGAGAAGGTCGCCGCCGACGGGGACGTCGCGGTCGCGCCGGGACTTGGTCGGGCCAGGGTGGCCGAGCTGGTCGACGGAGCAGCGAATCACAAGCCGGCCACGGTAGTAGTCGAGGTCTTTGACCTTGAGCCCTTTGGCTTCCCCGGCCGGATTCCGGTGCGCGGCATGACCTCGGCCAGTAGTCGAGCCTGCTCCGTCGGTGCGGCCGCGAGCAAGGCGTCTACTTCCCCGATGCGTAGTGCACGTTTGTCTGCGGGCTCCTGGCGCACGATGTCGCCTTTGCCGAGTGGGTTCTCGCGGATGATCTTGTTCTTGACTGCCATGTCGAGAAACGCGTTCACGACAATGCCCACTTTACGTTTTGCGCCGCTGCCTAGCGGGGTTGGCTCGGTCTTTTGGTGTGGGCGCCGTGTTTTCAGGCCAGCAACCCACGTAGGGAATACCGCGGCGTTGAACTTGGCGATGCACGTGTCGCCCCAGACCGGCTCGAGGTGTGCCCACGCGGCGACGTAGCCTGCGCGAGTGCTCTGGGCAATGTCTGGTTTTGATTCGATCCACGGGTCCCAGAGGTCCCCGAAGGTGACCGCGGCTTTATCTTTTGTGATCCAGGTGCCGTCAGTTTGCCCGACTTCGACGCGCGCTTTGTAGTCGTTCGCTGCGTCCTCGGTCTGGAAAGTAGCGGTGGTGCGTTTACCGTTTTCGTCCCAGATGACTTGCCAGCGCCTGCCGACGCCCCACCGCGCACTGCATACCCGTTTCTTTCGGGAGGTCTTGTCTGGGTTTGGTTTTGTCCATAGGTCGCGAACGTGTGCCATTGCAAATATACTCTTGAGTTGTTCAGCTAATTCCTAGGAATGGGAACAGGGTTGGACTCGCCCCTCCGGTCTCTCCCCCTGAACTACTCCCCACTAGTCGGTATCTGATTTCTCAGTCCAACTAATGGGGAGCAGTTCACGAACAACAATGAGGTGCCCCTTTTTCCACGAAAGAAAAAGGGGCATCTCGAAGAAACAGCATCTAGGCTTTGTACACGCTTGCTGGCAGGAAGCGCGGGACGACTTTGCCGGTGGCGTTGCGCGGCATCTCGTCGATGAAGTTCACGTCACGGGGAACGGAGTGCTCGGCAAGGTGCTCGCGGACCCAGTCGCGGACTGCATCGCTGGTGAGGCTTCGGCCGGCGTCGTCGTCGCTGCGCACGATCCAAACGGCGATGCGGGCGAAGGTCTCGTCGTCGTCAACACCGCCGGCGTGGAGGTCTGCGATGCCTGGCATCGGTTCGAGGATGTCGGAGACGGAAGACGGGTAGACGTTCTCGCCGCCAACGATGATCATGTCGTCAACGCGGCCGAGGACGTGGAGGCGATCATTCTCGTCGAAGTAGCCAAGATCGCCCATTTCGATGAGGTCGCCAATTTTCACCATCTTGGTGTTCGGGTTGGAGTATCCGATCAGCGAGGTGGAGTTGTTCAAGAAAATACGTCCGACGGCACCTTGTGGGACCTCATTGCCTTGGTCGTCGTAAAGCTTCAGCGTGGTGCCGGTGGACACATGTCCAGCGACGGTGGGCTGTGCTGCGACTTCCTCGGCGGAGGCTGCGGCGGCCAGGGTGAGCTCGGTGGAGCCGTAGATGTTGCACAGGATTGGGCCGAAGCGGTTGTTCATTGTGCGCACAATCTCTGGGGTAAGAGCGTGGCCGGCGGACGCGATGAACTTGAGGTTCGAGGTGTCGTACTTTTCGTTGTCGGGCACTTCAAGGAGCTGCTTAAAGAAGATCGGGGAGGAGATCATCGCGTTACACTTGTAATCGACAAGCTGCTTGAACACGTTTTCTGGGTTGTAGTGGCGCTGGGTGACGATCGTGTTGCGGGCGCCAAGTGCAATGTTGGTTGCGGACCAGCCCCAAGTATGGAACATGGATGCTGTCATTTGCACTGTCATTCCGGCGCGCCATGGCATCTTTTCTAGCAGGCCTGCGAGGACAAGTGGCAGCCTTGGTTCTGGGCGCAGGATGCCCTTCGGCACACCGGTGGTACCGGAAGACATGAGGACGATGTAACCGTGCTTGGGCCAGGTCGGGAGGGCATAGCCGTTGTCCGGGGAGCTCACGATCGACTCGATCGAGGTGTAGTCGGTGTGGCTTTCGTCCTGGTGCGCGTACGCAATGGTCAGGCCAGGGTAATCCTCGGGGATGCAGTGTGCGAATTCGTCGTCGATGAAAAGAACGTTGATCTTGTTCTCTTCGATGCAGCCAAGGATCTGCTCAGGAGAGGAACCGACGTTGAGTAAGTACAGGGTGGCACCTGCGTAGCCCTTTGCGGTCAATGGGATCAGCATGCCACGACCGTTGCGGGCCATAACTCCCACGTGGAGCTCTTCCAGGTTCTCCCGATCCTTGACTTCCAACAGCCACTTCGCCAGAGTTCGAGATTGGTCGCGGAGCTGGCGGTAGGTGAGGATGCCGTCGTCGTCGATAAGCGCATTGCGCAGAGGTGTTTGCGCTGCACCCTGCTCAACTTCGCGGGCGGTTGTGAACCAATAGCGGGCGAGGATGGAGGGGACATTGAGCGCGCCACCGAGTCCACCTTCGGACCCGACGATGCCAGAGCGGATTACGGCGGGAACGAACTTTGCCAGGGCACGGGCGTTGAAAGCAATCTTTCCTAGCGCGGGAGAGATGGACATAAGGCTCCTTGGTAAGGCGTTGGGTAACGCGAGGCGAATCTTTAGGTATATCGAAGGTAGTTAAAGGATTGTTGCAGTTTGGTCCCAGAAAGTTCTTAGGTATACAACCTTGCCTTAAAGAATGGACAGTCGCAACGTTACTCAAGTTGCTGTTGTTGCCAAAGTTGTTACTGTGGTAATTGTTCTTACTGGTTTCCTAAATGTTGCGGAAACCCACAGTTGCCGTTTAGTGTTCACTGGAACATGACTTTTTCCTCACGATAAGTTACGAGTATCCCGCGCACACCCAGAAAGCGCACGACAGAAAGTGTTTTCCATGCAGTTTTCAGCTTCCCGTCGCAAGGTTGCAGGCGTCGTCGCAACTCTTCTCACCGCACTAACCGTGGTTGTTGCACCATTTGCACCCCAGGCCAACGCACAGCAGGCTAACGCAGTTTTGTTCGGTGACTCCGTTTTGGCGGATCCGACCGTCCCAGGGTGGGCTGCGGGAAAGATGGGTCTGGATCCTCGTGGATCATCCAACGTGGCAACGTGGTGCCCAACCAGCCCCACCAGCTTTGGTAAGCAGGCTGCTGCCAAGCTGGGACTCCCTGCCTGGGACTACTCTTGCACCGGCACTATTTCGATCTCCCAGGGCCCAAAGGTTGGAACTCAGGTTGATCGCGCGCTGAACGATGGCGCCCTGACCCCAAGCACCCGTCGCGTTATCCTGACCACCGGATTCAACGATGCTTATAACACCGGCAACCGCACCCCGGATCAGGCGCGAGCTGCCTACGTTTCCGCGCTGACCCCGCAGATTGACCGAATTCGCCAGGCTGCGCCGAACGCGCGTATCCAGATCGTGGGCTACCCACAGATCACTGACGGATTTGGCAATGTCTGCCTGTTCCATGTCGGCCCGAACATGTTTGATCGCACCCCGGCTCCACAGGTTGCTGGCTGGGAAAACCTGGCGCAGTGGATGCAGGTGGACTTGGCCAACGCGACCGGCGTCGAATTCCTAGACATGAAGCCTTCCACCCGCTGGAACTCCATGTGTGCTCAGGATGACAAGCGCATGTGGGCTGGCCTCGTTGATTTCTATGGCGGCCCGGGCAACCTGCCGATCCACGTGAATCAGCGTGGACACGCGCACGTGTCTGAGGTTATTGCGCGCTCTTAAGCTGCTTATCGACGAATATCCCGCCGCGAGGACAGACCTGCGGCGGGATTTTCGCACTTCGGGGGGTGGCGGGGTGACATTCCCTAAATGGTCGGACTTTTCTCGCAATCGCGTCCAAGATTCGTTAGGATTGTCTCAATACCTTAATTTTTGTGACCCGCCGCGCGATTTTCAGCCAAATTGATGTGGGACACAGTTATTCTCTATTTCCCTTTCTTAAGGAATGCCCCATGACAAACCAACCCGCCCTGGGCTCCCGCCTGAACCGTTTTGTGGAAGCCGACGGCCTGAAGTTCCGCGATCTCGACGGCGACGGACAGCTTGCCCCCTATGAAGATTGGCGTTTGCCTGCCGACGAGCGTGCCGACGACCTCGTCACCCGCATGAAGCCCGAAGAAAAAATCGGCATGATGGTCATCGGTTCCCATTATCCGGGATATTCCGAGTTCATTCCACACGCAGACCCTAACAACCTGCTGAACCCTGAAGACGTGTGGCGAGACCACAACCCGATTACCTCCCAGGAATACCCAGAGCCAATTCTGGTGACCTCGTCTACCGACAACGCGATCAACGTGCGGCACCAGCGCTACCTCATCGTGCGCGACAATCTCGAGCCACGCGATCTCGCAGTGTGGACTAATGCGGTCCAAGAAGTAGCGGAGAAGTCTCGCTTAGGTATCCCGGTCGTGTTCGCGTCCAACCCGCGCAACCACTTTGCGCTGGTTGCCGAGTTTGGTGTGTCCGAGTCCACGGGCGTGTTCTCCGAGTGGCCGGGCGAGCTGGGCCTTGCGGCACTTGACGATGCCCAACTGATCGAGACCTACGGCAAGGAGATCGCCAAGGAGTGGCGCGCAGGCGGTATCCACAAGATCTACGGTTATATGGCCGACGTTGCCTCCGAGCCACGCTGGTCCCGCTTCAACGGCACCTTCGGCGAGGATGTTGATCTAGTCACCCGTTACATGGCGGCGCTGACCCGCGGCATGCAGGGGTCGTCGCTAAGCGAGGCTTCTGTGGCAACCACCGTCAAGCACTTCCCAGGTGGTGGCGTGCGTCTGGACGGCCATGATCCGCACTTCGAGTGGGGCCAGACTAACGAGTACCCAACCGAGGGCGCGCTGTACAAGTACCATCTGCCACCGTTCCAAGCTGCGGTGGACGAGGGTTGTGCCTCAATCATGCCGTACTACGCAAAGCCGGTAAACAGCTCAGCTGAGCAGCTTCCGGAAGAACTGTGGGAAGGACCAACCACGCAGTTCGAGGAGGTCGCGTTTGCATACAACAACACCTTCATCGAGAAAATGCTGCGCCAAAACATGGGCTTCGACGGCTATATCAACTCCGATTCCGGCATTATCGACGCCATGATGTGGGGCGTTGAAGATCTGACCAAGCCAGAGCGTTTTGCCAAGGCGGTTGAAGTTGGCACTGACATCGTTTCTGACATGTCTGATCCCACTGAGCTGCAAAAGGCGTTCGATGAGGGAATCCTAGAAGAGAAATTCCTCGACCGCGCCGTCAAGCGACTGCTCATCGAGATGTTCCAACTGGGCCTTTTCGATAACCCATACGTCGACGAGGATATCGCCGAGCAGATCATCGGCAACGACACCGTCAACGCGCTCGCGCAGACCGCACAGCGCCAGTCTGTCACGCTGCTACGCAATGCGGACCTGCTCCCACTTGATCTGGAAGCTGCAAAGAAGGTGTATGTCTACACCACAGGCCGTACCAAGATCGACGAGGTGGATCGCAAATTTAAGGCTGCATTCGCGGACACCACCCCGAACTACCAGCTGGTTGAATCGCCGGAAGAAGCCGACTTTGCGGTCGTGTGGGCGCGTCCCGACATCGCGCTGTTTGAGGACGATCGTCCAGGCGTCTCGTTGTCCATCGAGCCTCGCAACAACGGCGTGGACGTCGATCGCGTGATTGAGATCGAGAAGACGGTTCCGACGATTTTGGTAGTCAACTTCACCAACCCTTGGTTGCTCACCGAGCTGGAACCTGAGGCTGCCGCTGTCGTCGGCACGTACGAGATCAGCCCTGCCAACCTGCTGAAGTCGCTCGCTGGCGAGGATGGTGGGCCGAAGGGCAAGCTGCCAATGTCGGTGCCTGCTTCTGCCGAGACCGTCGCTGAAAGCCCTCGTGATGTGCCGGGCAAGTACCTAGAAAACTACGCCTACGTAGATCGCGAAGGTGTTGCCTACGAGGCAGGCTTTGGCCTGAGCTTCTAAGTCGCTTATCGACGAAAGCCCTCCCCGCGTTAGTTCGTACCTGGCTGCGGGGAGGGCTTCAGCCTGCAATTGTTGGGCACTGTTTCCGATAAGAAGCGCTTGCTGGAAATGGATAGGGTGGGGGCATGAGCCAAAAAGTACAAGGTGTAATCGCCCGCGAAAAGGGCGCAGAAGTAGAAGTAACCACCATCGTTATTCCAGAGCCAGGCCCCCACGACGTGGTAGTCAAGGTCCAAGCCACCGGTGTTTGCCACACCGACTTGGCCTACCGCGACGGCGACATCGAGGACGCATTCCCATTCCTCCTGGGTCACGAGACCGCCGGCGTTGTTGAAGAGGTGGGCGAAGCCGTAACCCACGTCGCCGTTGGCGATTTCGTCGTGCTGAATTGGCGCGCCGTGTGTGGCGAGTGTCGCGCTTGCCGCAAGGGTGATACCAAGAACTGTTTTAACACCCACAATGCCTCGAAGAAGATGACGCTCGAAGACGGAACCGAACTCAAGCCGGCGCTGGGCATCGGGTCCTTCGCGGAAAAGACCCTCGTCCACGAAGGTCAGTGCACCAAAGTTAACCCTGAAGAAGATCCAGCCGCTGCTGGTTTGCTCGGCTGCGGAATCATGGCCGGCGTGGGTGCTGCGGTGAACACCGGCGACATTCAACCTGGCGAATCCGTTGCGGTCTTCGGCCTCGGCGGGGTGGGCCTTGCCGCGGTGGCAGGCGCTGCTCTTGCTGGCGCAACGAAGATTATCGCCGTCGACTTGGATGAGCGCAAGACCAAAGCCGCTGAGGAGACCTTCGGTGCGACTCATTCCATCACCTCGAAGGGAATGAGCGTTGACCAGGTGATCGAAGAAGTTCGCCAGCTTACCGACGGCTTTGGCGCCGACGTTACCATCGATGCTGTCGGAATCATTCCGACCTGGCAGCAGGCTTTCTACTCTCGCGACCACGCTGGGCGCATGGTCATGGTGGGCGTGCCGAATATGACCGACAAGATCGATATCCCAGCGATCGACATGTACTCCCGTGGCGGTTCCGTCAAGCCAGCGTGGTACGGCGACTGCCTGCCTGAGCGCGACTTCCCGATGTATGTGGACCTGCACTTGCAGAATCGTTTCCCTCTGGGAGACTTTGTTTCAGAACGCATTTCAATCAATGATGTCGAAG
Organism: Corynebacterium breve; assembly: GCF_030252165.1. Classification (NCBI taxonomy): domain Bacteria; kingdom Bacillati; phylum Actinomycetota; class Actinomycetes; order Mycobacteriales; family Corynebacteriaceae; genus Corynebacterium; species Corynebacterium breve. Next base: position 145,075 of record NZ_CP126969.1, read on the forward strand.
CCTCTTTTGAATCCATGAAGAAGGGCGACGTCCTCCGATCAGTGGTGGTGTTTGACTAATGGCTTTTTCCATCGACAACGTAGTTACTTCCGGCAAGTTCCGCCTCGACGGCGGCGAATGGGACGTTGACAACAACGTCTGGATCATCGGCGACGATTCCGAGGTATTCATCATCGACGCAGCCCACGATGCCGATGCGATTGCTGCAGCGGTAGGGGACCGAAAGGTCAAGGGCATCATCGCAACGCATGGTCACAACGACCACATCGATGCGGCACCTCGCCTGACCGAACTAGTCGACGCGCCGATCTACCTCCACCCGGCCGATTCCATGCTCTGGGAAGAGACCAACCCCGATCTGCGCTACCGTGACCTTGCAGACGGGCAGTCCTTCGAGATTGCCGGAACCGACATCCAGGTGCTCTCCACCCCAGGCCACTCGCCGGGTTCCGTGGTGCTTTATGTTCCAGAGGCAGGCGAGCTCTTCTCTGGCGATACCCTGTTTCAGGGCGGTCCAGGTGCTACGGGCCGTTCCTACTCCAGTTTCGACACCATCATCGCTTCGCTGCAGAAGTCCGTTCTGGACCTGCCGTCCGAGACGGTGGTGCGCACCGGCCACGGCGATCACACCACAGTGGGCGACGAGGCTCCTCACCTTGAAGAATGGATCAAGCGGGGCTACTAACGCTTAACGACGACCAGCCGCCGCATCCAAGCCATCGTGCCTGGATGCGGTGGCCTTTTTCGTCGCCAAGCAATGCCTAGGGGGGTATCGTGTTGCGGCTTAAGTGGCAGCTGGCTAGTATCTTCGTTGGATACCCCAGGGGGTATAACGAGATTGAGAAAGGTACACCAATGATCAAGAACCTCGGTGAGAAATACTCACCACTGTATTTCCTTGCAGCGCTGGGATTCGGCGGCCTTGCCGTATTCTTCTTCATGGCGTTTATGCACATCACGCCACACCCCGGCACTGCGATGCCCACCTTTGAAACCATCATGGATGCCTATGCGGAAGGCGACGGCTTCATGCGCAGCGTCATCGTCGCCGGCTATATCGGGATGACGATCTTTCTGGTCATCCACTTCACACTGTTGGCGTGGAACCTTCGCGAATTCTTCGCCTTCAAGCGCACCGCCGCATATGACGACCTGAAGCAGTCCAACGCCGAGGTCACTCTCATGGCGATCCCACTGACCCTAGGCATGTCCATCAACGGCATCTTCGTTGCGGCGATGGCGTTTATCCCGAACCTGACCTCCATTCTGCAGGCACTCATGCCATTTGCACTGCTGGCCTATGGTGCCGTCGGCGTGCTCGCTCTAGTCATTATGGGCAACTACCTGCGCCGCCTCATCACCACCGGCACGTTCAGCTTCGAGGGTAACGCGGGCCTCAATCAGATCATCGCCGTATTCGGCTTCGCCATGGTCGGAGTCGGATTCGCAGCACCTGCTGCGATGGGCACCAACACCTGGGTAGTCCTCATCGCAGTCTGGGGCTCCATGTTCTTCGCGATGATCGCCGTCCTGCTTTTCATCGTCTTCTTGGTCTCCGGCGTCATGAGTATTAAGCGCTACGGACTGGCAGTGGGCAACTCCGCGACCATGTGGTTGGCAATCCCAACCATGACACTCTGGGCGATTACCGTTCTGCGCGACCGCCATGGCTTGCAAACCCTTGTTAATGCTGGTCCCGGCGGTCCGCAAGAACACCCGTCCTCGTCGGTGGGCCTGATGTTCTTCCTCTCGATCATCATCGTCTTGCAAGCAGCGTTCTTTGGACTGGGGCACATCGTAATGAAGTCCAATGGCTTCTACCGCGACTACGTCCTAGGCCGAGAGATCACTTCGCCAGCGGCGTTCACCCTGGTCTGCCCGGGTGTTGGTATCAGCGTCTTGCTGATGTTCTTCATCAACGTTGGCTTGGTGCAAAACGGTCTGTTGGAGAAGTTCTCCGCCGGTTACTACGTTGCACTCGCAATCCCAGCGATCACCGCAACCGCAACCATCTGGCTCGGTTTCACCCTCTTCCGCAACCAGCTGTCCAAGGCATCCAAGTTCGCCCGCGAAATGCAGCAAGCTCCTGAGGTGGTCAACGCCTAAACGGTAGGCGTTTCTAATTAAGCCAGTGCGCATGCCCACTACACTTGTGGGCATGCGCACTCTCGTTACCGGTGGAGCCGGTTTTATTGGATCCCATTTGGTCGATCTTCTGATTTCGGAAGGCCACCACGTTGTCGTCGTTGACAACCTCTCACACGGCAAGCGCGACAACCTAAACCCAGACGCGACCTTCGTCGAGGCTGACGTTCTTACGGTTGACTACGACGCACTGCTTGCGGAGCACACCCCTGAGGTCGTATTCAACCTCGCCGCACAGATCGACGTGCGTCACTCCGTAGCCGATCCAATCCGCGACGCAGAAACCAACGTCCTTTCCACCATCCGCCTCGCAGATGCTTCACGACGAAACGGCGTGCGCAAAATCGTCCACACCTCATCCGGCGGCTCGATCTATGGTGAACCGGACCAATTCCCAGTGTCTGAAACGACCCCCGTGGATCCCTATTCCCCCTATGCTGCGTCGAAATACGCTGGCGAGGTCTACCTCAACACCTTCCGTAACCTGTACGGATTGGAGTGCTCACACATCGCCCCGGCAAACGTCTACGGGCCACGCCAGGACCCACACGGCGAGGCAGGCGTGGTGGCAATCTTCGCCCAGAACCTGCTTGACGGTAAACCAACCAAGGTATTCGGCGAGGGCGGCAACACCCGCGACTACGTCTTCGTCGGCGACGTGGTGCGTGCCTTTTACTTGGCCTCCGGCGAGCTCGGTGGGGGACAGCGCTTCAACATCGGCACCTCCGTGGAAACCACCGACCGCCAGCTGCACACACTGGTTGCCCAGGCAGCCGGCGCACCCGACGACCCTGAATACGCACCCGCGCGCCTTGGCGATCTGCCTCGCTCCGCACTCGACTACTCCCTAGCCAAGGATGTGCTCGGCTGGGAACCACAGGTCAGCATCGAAGAGGGCGTGGCCCGCACCGTGGAGTACTTCCGCGGCGTTTAAGCCTTGTCCTGGGACTTTGCTAGCTCAGTGTTGATCACCTTCTGGAATTCCTCCAGCGGCAAAGCGCCGCTCATTGTCTGAGTACCGATGACGAAACTCGGCGTGCCGTTCATCCCCAAAGATGCTGCGAACTCCTTCGCACCGCCGATCGCGTCGTCGTACTTATCGCTTTCTGCGTCCTTCTTGAACTTTTCAATGTCCTTAACGCCTGCTTCCTCGGCGTACCCCGCAAGAATGTCGATCGTGTATGGCTGGCCACCATTAACGTCGAAGTCGCCGAAGAGCGCATCCTTAAACTCGAAGAACTTGCCCTGTTCCGCGGCTGCGCGAGCAGCGCGAGCTGCGGCCTCGGAGTTCGGGCCGTTGATGGTGAAATCGTTCCATTCCACGCGCACGAGGCCAGTGTCAACGTACTCCTGGACCAGCTCAGCCTCGGTGTCGGTGGCAAAGCGCGCACAGAACGGGCAGCCGAAGTCAGAGAACTCGCTCAGCACGATCGGCGCGTCCACAGCACCCTTGGCAAACGGATCGTTAGGGTCGCGGCGTGCCACCTGCTCGCCTTCAATGCCAGGGCCGTGGAGCTGCGCGTTGAATGTGCCGTCGTCGTTCGGCTGTGGCTCGGTGAATTCCTTGCCAGGCTCTACGTCGGGGATTTCCGTCGCCTCGGCGGTGTCTGCTGCAGGAGATTCTTGCGTTGCTAAGGAGTTCGCAGGGGCCTGCGCCTTGCCTTCGCTGAATCCGATGAAGTAGCCACCTACAGCTGCGGCGAGCGCGAGCACGATGGTGAAAGCCCACATGAGGGCAGGGATCTTGGTGGTTTGTGTGGTCTCAGCCAACGGTTGTTCTCCCAGTACAGAAATGAATTCGGTACTGGTTAGCGTAGCTGGTCGCCCGGCTCCACGGCATTTTGGATCGCCATTGCGCGTGCGAGGCGGGCATAGCGTAGTTCCTGTTCTCGGAATCGAACCCAGGTGGACATCGTCGTGAAGAAAAACGCCACGACGAGGGCGTAGAGCATGAGATCGGTGCCACGGTCGACGCCGAGCCAGTTGGCTACGACGGTGAGATCGTCGGGCCGCAGGATCGCCCAGATCGCTGCGATGGCCAAGAGGGCGAAACCGATTTTGACCCATGCCTTCGCGCGGGCCTTCTTGCGGTTGAAGAAGAAGTACGCCACCAGCAAGAGGGCAGCAATGAGAAGTACAGCCTGAATCATTAGAGTCTCCTTGCCACGATGCCGTCGGCGAGAATGTTGACACCGTTGATCAGGGACTGGCCCTTGCTCATGGAGTATTCGGTGTAGAGGATATCGACTGGCTCCTCCGCAACACGCCACTTGTTGTTGTCGATCATGCCGACGATTTCGGACGCATGGGACATGCCATTCATGCGAATATTCATCTCGTCGGCGACCTTTTTGTTAAAGGCGCGCAGCCCGTTGTGCGCGTCCGTCAGGCCGAGACGACGAGTACGCGGCGACAAGAACACCACGGTCTTTAGCACGACGCGCTTGATCCACGGAACCTGATCATCTTCGGCCCGGGGGCGACCAAAACGCGTGCCGACGATAATGTCGAAAGGCTCCTCACGCAGGCGACCCACCATGCGGATGACGTCCTTTACCTGGTGTTGGCCGTCGGCATCGAAAGTAACAAAGTACTTTGCGCCGGGTTGCGAACGGGCGTATTCAACTCCGGTTTGGATCGCGGCGCCTTGGCCCAGATTCACAGGGTGATTGACCAAGTGCGCGCCAGCTGCGTGGATCTCGGCTGCCGAATTGTCCTTGGAACCGTCGTTGACCGCGACGATGTTGGGGAATGTTTCGCGGGCATGCTCGAGAACTTCCCGGATGACCTGTCCCTCATTGAAGCAGGGCACGATCAGCCAGGTATCGGAAAAGTCCTGTGCGAGAGCGTCCATGAAAACTTTCTTACTTGTGAAATAGTGCTCCGTACACTCGCGTCAACACACCGGTAGGCAGGCTGCGGTACAAGGTACGAATGATCAGGTTCATCATAGCCCGTGGACGGGTGACGAGCCCGTATGAAACTAGATTTTCCTGCATCTGCTTCTCCGCGGCGAACATTTCTTTTCCGGTCCTTCGCTGGAATTGTTCCGGCGTTACGCGGAAAAACGTCAAAGGCTCCGGCAGATTCGCCAACAAATATCCGCCCGAAATTAGGCGCGCGTAGAGGTCGTAATCCTCCATGTGGTGCACGTCCCGGTAGCCACCCACATCCTTGATCGCTTGGGTGCGCATCATCACCGATGGGTTATTAATCGGCGAATTGATCTTCACATAGCTTCGCAAAGCATGCGGCGATTCGGGCAGCGCTCGAACGCGGTCGGCATCGCCCGGTGTCTCCTGGAATTCCACGACCGCGGTGCCCAACACAGCCACCTGCGGGTGCGCCTCGAAGTAAGCTAACTGCTTCGCAAAGCGTTCCGGGGCGGCCACATCATCGGAATCGAGGCGGGCGATGAAGTCCGAGTCGATCGTCGTTAAGCCTGCTTGCGAGGCAGGACCGGAACCTTGGTTGGCGGCCAAGACCACGCGCCGAGCCTCGGCATGCTTGTCGACGAACTGCTGCACCGCCTCCGCGACCGCCGGGGAGAGGGGACCGTCCTCGACGATGACAATGTGATCCGCCGGGCGAGTCTGGTGGAGCAGGGAATCGAGCGCCATGGTGAGCGCGTCGACGTCAGTGCCGTGATAGGTGGTGAGAAGGACAGAGAGGGTAGTCATGGGGTGCTCCTAATCGCGGGCTGCGTCGATAAGATATGCGCCATATCCGGACTTCATCATAGGTTGCGCGAGTCGTTCTAGTTGGGCTGCGTCGATGAATCCCTCACGATAGGCGGCGACCTCGGGCGAACCGATGATCGTGCCGGTACGCTTCTGGATCACCTCGACATACGCGGAGGCTTCCGTCATCGAATCGATCGTGCCGGTATCCAGCCAAACATCGCCCCGATGCAGACGCTCCACCTGGAGTTTGCCCTGGTCAAGATAGGCCTCGTTGACCGCCGTGATCTCGAGTTCACCGCGGGCGCTCGGCGTGATGTCCTTGGCGATCTCTACCACCTGATTGTCGTAGAAGTACAGGCCGACGACCGCGAAATCCGACTTCGGGTGCTCCGGCTTCTCCTCGATCGAGGTGGCCTTGCCGTGTTCGTCGAAATCAACCACGCCGTAGCGCTGCGGATCGGAAACCTCGTAGGCGAAAATCAAACCACCGTCGGGAGCTTGACGACGAGCCAACGCGTGCGTCAAACCCACGCCCTCGAAAATGTTGTCGCCGAGCACCAACGCCACCGCGTCGTCGCCGATAAACTCCTCGCCAATAATAAACGCCTGCGCCAAACCGTCCGGCGACGGCTGTACCGCGTAATCGAGCATGAGGCCCCAGTCAGAACCATCGCCGAGGAGTCGTCGAAAAGCAGCCTGGTCCTCAGGGGTCGTGATGATCAAAATCTCCCGAATCCCCGCGCTGATCAGCGTCGATAGTGGATAATAGATCATGGGCTTGTCATAGATCGGCATGAGCTGCTTCGAAATACCCTTTGTAATTGGATACAGACGCGTGCCGGAGCCGCCCGCCAAAATGATGCCCTTCATAGCGCTAAAGTGTAGCGCGTCAGGCAGTCGGCGGGTGGAGCGCCAAATACAGCGCGAGTGCTGCTCGCCAATTCGTCGGAGTGAAACCAGTGGCCTCGATCTTCGACAGGTCCAGCGTCGACTCCTTCGGCCTCGGCGCCTCTGGGCCATTGATCTCCTGATATTCAGCGGTGGACACGGGATGTACCTCGGCGGGGTCGTGGCCGACGCCGATAAACACCGCCATCGCAATCTCGTCACGGCCAACTGTGTCGCCACTGCTCGTGATGTTGTAAATGCCGTAAGGAGCTCGAGTCTCCAAGAGATGCTTGATGCCCTTTGCTAAGTCCTCCGCAAAGGTCGGGCGGCCGCGTTGATCGTGAATCACCTTCGGCTCAATGCTGCGCATTGCCAACGACGCCATCGTGGACATGAAATTGTTCCCGTCGCCGAAGACCCAAGCCGTGCGGATCACGTAATGCTTCGGAGCTGTGCGTGCCGCGGTCTCGCCAGCAGCCTTCGAGGCACCATACGCGCTGAGCGGGGAGGGGGCTTCGTCCTCGTTGTGAAGTTCTTCGCTGCCGTCAAAAATGTAGTCGCTGGAAACGTGCACCAGGGTGAGATTGTGTTGGGCGGCGATTGCTGCCAGGCGCGCCGGGGCTTCCGCGTTGACTCGCCATGCCGTCGCGCGGTCCGATTCCGCGCCGTTGACATCGTTGTACGCAGCCGTGTTGATGATCGCCGCGTACTGCGACCAATCCCGCTCGGGTGGTGCCGTGATATCGAACTCAGCGCGCGTGCAAAACTCGACGTACTCGCCTGGAAGTACCTGTTGCAAAGCCCTTCCCAACTGTCCGTTCGCGCCGGTTACGAGAATCTTGCGCGGCGGGACGGGGGTGGCATCCGCCAATGCGGGGTGTGCTAAGTCCTTCGCAGAAACCTGCGTGGGTTCCAGTGGCCAATCGATCTCGGTGAGGTTGACATTGGAGTACTGCGCGGTCGGCGACCAGTGGGCGTTGACAAGGTAGACGTAGGTGGTGTCGTCGTGAAGCGCCTGGAAGCCGTTGGCCACTCCGCGAGGGACGAAAACAGCTTGATCCGCCCCGAATTCGTGGGTGAACTTCGCTCCAAACGTCGCCGATTCTTCGCGAAGGTCGATCCACGCACCAAACACGCGCCCCGTAGCGACGGAAATGAACTTATCCCACGGTTCCGCGTGGAGTCCCCGCGTGGTGCCCTGAGCTGCGTTGAAGCTGATGTTGTTCTGGACTGGGCCGAAATCAGGTAAGCCCAGGTCGGTCATCTTGGCGCGCTGCCAGTTCTCTTTGAACCAGCCGCGATCGTCGCTGTGGAGATCGAGGTCGAGGAGGAGAAGGTCGGCAATCGGGGTGGAATGAACCTGCATGCGCTCCACCTTACTGACCTCCGGCCGCGTATTTCGCCTCCACCGCGACCTTGTCAGCAGCCCACCACTCCTCGTTATCGCGGTACCACTCGATCGTGCGCTCCAAGCCTTCGCTTATCGACGACGTGTAACGCGGACGCCAGCTAAGTTCTTCGCGAAGCTTCGTCGAATCCATCGCGTAGCGCTGATCGTGACCAGGGCGATCGGCTACATGCTCGTAGGTTCCGCCCATGAGTTCGCAGATCATTTCGATCACCTGTTTATTCGACGTGTGGTCGTTGTCGGCGCCGATGTTATAGGTTTCGCCAAGCCGACCCTTTTCTAGGATCAATAGGACCGCATCGTTGTGGTCGTCGACGTGGATCCAATCACGCACTTGGGCGCCCGTGCCGTACAGCTTCGCAGGTCGTCCCGTGAGCAAATTAGTAATCTGTCGCGGAATAAACTTCTCGATGTGCTGGTAGGGGCCGTAATTGTTGGAGCAGTTCGAGATCGTCGCCTTGATTCCAAACGAACGGACCCACGCGCGAACCAAGTGATCCGAACCGGCCTTTGTCGCCGAGTACGGCGAAGAAGGGTTGTATGGCGTGTGCTCGGTGAACCGTGCGGGGTCGTCGAGCGCCAAATCACCGAACACCTCGTCCGTGGAAATGTGATGCAAACGCTTGTTATGTTTGCGCACCGCCTCGAGCAGCACAAAAGTTCCCACCACGTTCGTGTCGACGAACGGCGAAGGATCGGTCAGCGAATTGTCGTTATGCGACTCCGCCGCAAAGTGGACGACGGTGTCGGCTCGGGCGACTAGCTCGTCGATAAGCGGGGCATCCGTGATCGAACCCTGCACAAACTCAATATTCAAGCCGGCGAGATTCACACGATTGCCAGCATAAGTGAGCTTATCGACGACGATCACGTCCAATTTCGGGTCGCGCTTTAACGCCATGCGAACGAAATTCGCACCGATGAAACCCGCGCCCCCAGTAACCAGCATTGTTCCCATACCGGCTAACTATACGGGTGCCTTCGCCAACCACAGGATTGCGAAGCCCGCAACCCTTGGTCCCAAAATTGTCCGAATTCTGTGGAATACCAACCTCTATCCACAGTTTTGAGAGGGCGACATTGCACTATTGCGGCGACCATTTAGCGTGGCATTCATGACCGCATTCGAGACATTCGCCGCCAGTTGGGCCGACGCCATCAGCATCCTTGATGGCGCATTCGGCGCGACTGCCGGGGATCTCGTCGAAGCGGGTTTGGACTCGCGAATGGCCCGGAAAGTCGTCCGCCTCGCCGGGGTATATTTCGGCCCAACGCACGCGGGTAAGAAACAGGCCCAAGCGTGCCGCTCAGCGCGCGAAAACCGACATACTTTCAACACACTTGGAGAAATCGAAACATTCGTCGGCAGATTAAAAAACAAAGCCCACGCGTGGGCAATGCGAAAAGCACTGTGCAAAGAACCCGCCAATTTGAAGCGCATCAACGAGCGAGGCAAAGAACTTCTCAGCGAATTTAACGGCCCCGAGCAGCCCGCAAACAAGGCATCGCTGCGCGCGACAGCAATTCCTGATTCCACCTATATGCACTTCCGTGCGTGCGCGCCGGGCCACCTGGTAAAAGCCGCAATGGATGCTCTGACCGAGCACGCCAGCGAAGAGCACCCTGCCGAGCGAGCGATGAAAATCCTTGCTGGTGGGGGAAATCCCGCTGGGCCGGCAGTTGTACCAGCAGTGATCATTTCCATCGACGATGCAGGAGCGCTCATCACTGCCGAGGGCGACGAAGTAATTCTGTCTCTTACCAACGGCACACGGATGCTTGGCGCCGACTTTATTCGCAATGCACTCGCCGACTATGGTTATGCGATGCTGGTGGACCCAGTGCGCGGCCCGATCAATGTGTACCGCACCAGTCGCTTTGCGACGAAAAAAAACAACGCCTAATGGCTTCACTTGAGAATCCGGTGTGTTCTTGGCCAGGATGCGGGGTCGGCGCGGAATACTGCCAAATAAACCACAATCAGGCCTGGTCCGCGGGTGGCGAAACCAACATTGACAACCTTGCTACCGTGTGCAGGTTTCACAATGGGCGCAACGATGATGATAGGGGGAGTCCACGGTACGGATACCTCGACCGTATCGACGGACATGTCCAACACGTCCCACCTTTTCGAGGTCCACCAAAGAAAAACTCCCACCCGGTTGCCCAAGGGGGAGCAATGAGAATCGTTTAGCCCTGCGCGTAAGTCGTGTGCGGGGCTACACGCGCGCGCCCGAGAGCGACTAGATGAACTACGGCACCTGCAAGCGGGCCCACGATCAGCGACGTGCACACAGCAGGAACCAAACCCAGTGAAGACAAAAACAGCGTGCTATACGCCACCACGGAAGCCAAAATCCAACCAGCCACGTACCACGTATGCTGCTCGAGGGCGAGTACAGCTGTTCCAGTCACCATCAGGCTGCCAGCTAGCGCCGACGCGAAAGTAAGCAGGCCGAGGATTAATCCGGGGACGAACAACTCTTCTTTGAATGCAATGCGCAAGATCCACGGGCCTAGTAGCCATGCGGCCACGAAGCCCAACGCACCAATTCCCAGCACTGCAGCTACAGGTCGGGCCACCGCGATGTAGATATGATCCTTCGACTCAACAAAACGCACGACGAGTGCCGATTGAAATCTTTGCAACGGAACCAGGATCGGGGCGCGGGTGAGCGTCACGGCGTTCGCAATACCCGCTATTGTCACTAGCGTCGTCGGATCCTCGTGGGGAAACGCGGCGTTGAGAAAGGTGGGATAGCCGGTGATTAGCGCCGCCGTAGATCCCGACGCAAGCATGGCAGACACTACTCGACGGGCAAAAGCACCCTGGTTTACATCTAGGGCTGTGCGTATGGAAGTTCGCGCAGTAGGCGATAGTCCGAGAATCGCGATCCAGCTGAGCGCGCCAATCACAGTAATGAGAAGGAAAGCTTCCAAACCCCATCCGAGGTACCAAGCGACAATTACTAAAGCTAGGCGGATGCCTGAATCGAGTGCTACGAGTCCGGCATACTGATTCCACAGTTGAGCACCAGACAAAATGCCCGATAGGACAGCCTGGAAGACGTAGCTCATCAAGCCGAAAGCCAAGAGTAGGGATGCGAATTGAGGCGAGGTGGGAACCACTTGCGCCATTAGCAAGAAGCCGAGCGCAAGGGCCACCCCGGCAACAATTGCGGCCACAGCACCGCCGAGCTTCCAGGGATTGGCATTTCTGCGTTGATTGCTTTCGCGTGACCCTGCCACGGCACGCGTAGTTTCTTGCGTGATTCCGTCGACTAATCCGGTTGATGCGAAGAAAAGCCCCCAATAGGCCTGAAAATAGCGAAGCTCCGTTTCCGTATCCAACGGCCACTGGGCAATCCACAGGACAATGAATCCTGACAGGGCTGCAAAGACCGTTGCAAAGGAGAGAGCTCTCATTGTGGGCACTCCGGTAGTTCAGGCAAGAACAACCAGGCGTGCAGGGTGTCGTCGATAAGCGAAGGTTCCACTGAGACGCTGCGGGCTGCCTCGTAGAGTTCGCGCTTCAAATCGACTGGCTCCACCACGCTGTGCCGCCCAGACCCTACATAGCGACGAACTGCTGCGAAGAACGCTTGATCGCCGAGGAGAACCCGCAAGGCATGGAGGGTGATGGCACCGCGCTTGTACACGCGATCGTCGAACATATCCTTTGGACCCGGCGCGCCGACAATAATGTTTTGCGGTTTTCTTTGCAAAGCTTCGTATTCTTTGTCCACGTTGATCTGCACTGGTGTTCCGGTGTATTCGAACCACAGCCATTCGCAATAACAGGCAAATCCTTCGTTGAGCCAAATATCGTCCCACTGCGCCACCCCCAGGGAATTGCCGAACCACTGGTGCGAAAGCTCATGCGCGATCAGGCGTTCCCAACCTTCGAGGTGATTCACACCGAAAATGGACAGTCCCTGGGCCTCGAGTGGGATCTCGAGCTCGTCATCTGTGACGACAACCGTGTAGTCCGAGAACGGGTAATCACCGAAAAGGCCCTCGTAGAAGTCCAGCATCTCCTGCTGGTCTCGAAAAGCAACCCTGGCCTCCGTCGCATGCTCCGGGGTTACCCACGCATGCGTATTGCGCCCTAGGTCGATGCGAATGTATTCGCCGACCTGGATTGTTGCCAAATAGGAAGCCATTTGGAAGGGCGTCTCATAAGTCCAGGTGGTACGACTTCCGCCGCTTTGCTTATCGACGAGTTGCCCGTTCGAAATGACCACATACGGGTCATCGGCGCTGATGCGAATTTTGTAGCTGGCCTTCTCATCTGGCGTGTCGTCGCAAGGGAACCAAGTGGGCGCGCCGTTGGGCTGGCTGGCGACCAGAGAGCCGTTGTCAAGTTCTTCCCACCCAATGTCACCCCAAGTTGTTCGCCGCGGACGGGGGTTGCCACCGTAGTAAATCGTGAGAGTGAACTCAGTGTCGACGGGGATGGGTTCTGCGAAGGTGATGCGAAGTTTTCCGCCGGACTGTTTGAACTTGGCGACTTTCACGTTAATACCAGCGCTCCCGCGGGCGACTACTCGCCGGGCGACCATGTTCTGCTGCAAATCTAGAGTGAGCCCAGGGAGATCCCGCCAGTTCTCGATACGCAGAGTGGCTGTGCCCTCGAGTCGGTTCGGGTCTACTCGGTAGGTGAGATCCAAGTCGTAGTGGCGAACATGGAAGCCAAGGTTGAAATCGACACCGGTGTAGGAATCACGGGTGCCGGGGACCGGGGTGGAGCGCAGCCTTTTCAGTATCATGGTGCGGATCATCCTACTCGGCCACCAGTTACTTAGAGACACGAGTCGCCAGCTTCTCCTCGAGCCAGGAATAGATAAGTGCCTCCACCCGCGAGGTCTGCTCGTTGTCGGCCGCGCCAGCGTGCCCGCCGGCAGTATTTTCGTAGTAGTCGACGGGTTGGCCAGCCTTCGCAAGCGCGAGAGCAAAGGTGCGGGCGTGGGCGGGGTGGACGCGGTCGTCGCGAGTAGAAGTCGTCACGAGTGCCGGCGGATACACGCTTGTCGACGATACGTTGTGCAAAGGCGACCATTTTTCAATCGCAGCGCGTTCCTCGGGATCGTCAGGGTTTCCGTATTCCGCCATCCAGGAGGCTCCGGCGGAAAGGGTGTGGTAGCGAAGCATATCCGTCAGCGGTACTTGGATGACAGCCGCCCCGAATGCCTCCGGGTATTGCACCAGTGCACCAGACGTCAAAAGGCCACCGTTGGATCCGCCGCGAATGCCGATGTGTTGGGCTTCGCAATAGCCGCGCGCAACCAGATCGAGCAGGACCGCGTGGTGGTCTTCCCACACCTTGTGCCTGTTGGTTTTGACCACTTGCGAATGCCATTGCGGGCCAAATTCGCCACCGCCACGCAGATTTGGCTGGACAAAGTAGTAGCCCTTTTCCAACCAGCTAATTCCCCGCACGGCCGAGTACCCCGGGGTTAGCGACACCTCGAAGCCTCCATAGCCACCGACCAGAGTAGGGCGCTTGCCCAAGGAAAAGTCGCCGGTGATGAAGTACGGAATCTTTGTCCCATCGGCGGATTCTGCCCAATGTTGACGAGTTTCCAAGCCGGTGTCGTCGAAAAGCGAAGGTGCTTGCTTTGCTGTCTCGCCGTTGCGAAGCAGCGTCGAAGGCGTGCTAAACGACGACGCGTTGATCCAATACTCGTCGCCATCAAGCGGGCTTGTCGCAACGACTGATGCGGTTGAAGCCTCCGGAATCGCTAGTTCCGAGCGCTGCCACGTGCCTAGCTCGAATGCGCTGATGTGGGTAGCGACGTCGACAAGAGAAGTGACCAGCAGCGTTGACGCTGTGAACGCAAGCGACGCAATTGAGGTGTGGGCATCAGGCACGAGCAACAAGGTGAACTCGCGGCTGCCGTCGAGGAAGCTATCTAATTCGATGACAGCCAATGCTCCGGCAGGCACGGCTCCGAAGTCGGTACGCGGAAGGATAAACAACCACTGCTGGTGTAACACGGGTTCGCAATCGGTGGGGAGTTCGAGGGTTTGCAGGCCGCGTTCGGTAGAAACCGACGTGATCGTGTTGTAAAAATCGATTGCACGAGCTACCACGGTGCGCTCGAAACCTGGCGTGGGATCGTGCCACGCACCCAGGAGCACGTCGTCGTAGTTGCCTCGTGCGAAGACTTCGCTGTCCTCGATGGATTCACCGCGCCGCCAGGTGCGCACTTCGACTGGGTAGCCGGAAGACGTCAACGATTCCTCGCCGGTATCGGTCCCGACCAGCACCGTATCAAGGTCAACCCAGCTCACGTCTGACTTCGCCTCCGGTAGTGTGAATCCATTGCGAAGGAATTCGCACGACGTGATGTCGAATTCGCGGATAACTGTCGCGTCGGCGCCACCTCGGGAGAGCCGGATGAGCGCACGGTCGTAATCGGGGGTTCGGACGTGAGCGCCTTTCCAAACCCAGTCTTCACCCTCGGTGGCGGCGAGTGCGTCGACGTCGATGAGCACCTGCCAGGTGGGGGACTCGGAAAGGTAGCTGTCTAGGGTGGTGCGCCGCCACAGTCCACGCGGGTGGGAGGCGTCGCGCCAGAAGTTGTAAAGGAATTCGCCGCGCCGGGTGACGTAGGGGATGCGGGCCTCGGTGTCCAACACTTCGCGGATTCTGCTTTGCAAGGCGGTGAAGTCACGGCCTGCCAAGGTCTTCGCAGACCAGGATCCGGCCCAGGCGAGGGCTTCGGGGGCGGTGATGTCGTCGAGAAGCTCTGGCGAGATTGAAGTATCCATTGGTTACCAAGCATAAAGGCCCCGGACGAGCCGGGGCCTTTGAGTGTTCGATGCGTTTAGGCGATTACATGCCGAACGCTGGAGCGATGGTCTGGAACCAGGACTTCTCCATGTCTAGGCGCCATGGTGCCCAGGAGTGGGTGCCGGTGTTGCGCAGCTCGAAGTGTGCTGGGATGTCCAGGTGGTCGAGCTTTGCCTTCATGTCGTGGGTGCACTTGTTTACTGCTGCCTCGATGATGCCGCCTTCGATCTGCAGGACTGCTGCGCCTGCGGATGCTGCCTGTGGGTTTGCACCCTGGCCGATGAGGTAGCCCGCGGTGTCGGTCTGGGATGCCAGGCCGGTTGCGGAGGAGATGTAGAGGTCGGTGCCACGGAGCTTATCGGCGTTCAGAAGAGCGTCGTTGTAGCGGTTGGTTGGGCTGCCCATTGGGCCCCACATCATCTCAGGGGTTGCGCCACCACGCTGGAGGGTGAGCTTGAGGTACTGGTTTTCCAGTGGGGAGGAAGTTGCTGCGCAGCCGGAGAAGGATGCTGCTGCGTCGTAGAAACCAGGGTTGTGCTCTGGGAGGAGCAGGGCGGAGGTTGCGGACATGGAGAATCCGACGATTGCGCGGCGGTTGTCTGCCTTGAGTTCGCGCTCGATTGGGCCTGGGAGTTCCTTGGTCAGGAAGGTTTCCCACTTCTGTGGGCCCTTGAGGTAAGGGGTGTGCAGGTCTTCGGTGACCCAGTCGGTGTAGTAGGAGAATGCGCCAGCCTGTGGGATGACGACGTTGACACCCTTGTCCTGGTAGAACTTCAGCTGCTCGGTCTGGCGAAGCCAATCTGCGTCCTGCTCTGCGCCACCTGCGCCGTTGAGCATGTAGACGGTTGGTGCGCCGTCGATGCGGTTTCCGTTTGCGTCCTTCGCCGGAACTACTGCGACTGGGATGTCGCGGTCCATGGATGGGGAGTAGACGTCGTAAGCAAGGATGGTCTTGCCGTCGACGTAAGACAGCCAGGTCTGTGGCTTGCCGGTGGTTACTGCGTGAGGAACGGAAGTGAGCTGCTTAACGACGCCCTGTGCAGCGCCAGCTGCTGCCTGTTCTGGGGTTACGTCTGCTGCGTTGGCTGGTACGGCGCCAGCAGCGATGGCAATTGCAGTGCAAGCTGCGATAACGGAACGCTTGATATTCATAGAGGCGGTGTCTTCCTGAGCTATGTGCATCGAATTATGCATGGATTAAGTACTAGGCGACATTCCTACGAATGCCACATACCTGGGTTATCGTATCGTGTGAGTGAAACGTTAGCCAGGTAACTGTTTGCTGTGAGTTGACTCTAACCCCCATTGGGCTGTTACACAAGTGGAAACTGTGACATAATCCAAAACTGGGAATTGCTTGTGTAACGCTTCCGCGTGCGCGGGCGACAGACCTAGAGAATAATCAACGCCAGCCAAACCCTCATAGAAAAGGAAAAACATGTCTCCTCTAGAAATGATCCAGGTGCAGATCAACGAAGTTTTGGGCGCAATGATCCACGCAGCTTCCTCTGCTTCTTCCGTTGCCGCTTTGGGCATGGGCCTGTTCTAGGACAGCTCTTTATCAGCTAACTTCTGAAAGCGCCTCACAGTGAAAACTGTGAGGCGCTTTCGTTTGCCCCCACAGGGGTGAGAAGGGCAGGGGACTTGGCCCACGGAAACAGACAGACACGTATCCTTGGCTTTGTGACTCAAGAACATTATGACGTAGTAGTACTCGGCGCTGGCCCTGGTGGCTATGTGGCCGCCATCCGTGCAGCACAGCTTGGCAAGAAAGTTGCTGTCATTGAGAAGCAGTACTGGGGAGGTGTGTGCCTCAACGTTGGTTGTATCCCTTCCAAGGCTCTGATCAAGAACGCTGAAGTTGCCAACATCTTCACGCATGAAAAGAAAGCCTTCGGCATCAAGGGCGATGTTGAGATGGATTACTCGGACGCGCACAAGCGTTCCCGCCAAGTCTCTGACAAGATCGTCGGCGGTATCCACTACCTGATGAAGAAGAATAAGATTACCGAGATTCACGGCCTTGGTTCTTTCAAGGACGCGAAGACCATCGAGATCACCGAGGGCGACGATCAGGGCAAGGTTGTTACTTTCGACGACTGCATCATCGCCACCGGTTCCGTGGTGAACACTCTGCGTGGCGTCGAGTTCTCTGAAAACGTTGTCTCTTTCGAGGAGCACATTCTCAACCCTGAGGCTCCACAAAAGATGGTGATCGTAGGCGGCGGCGCGATCGGTATGGAGTTCGCGTACGTGCTCAACGCGTACGGTGTCGACGTCACCCTGATCGAGTACATGGATCGCGTGCTGCCAAACGAGGATCCGGAAATCTCCAAGACCATTGCAAAGGTGTACAAGAAGCTTGGCGTGAAGATCTTGTCGGGCCACGCAACTACCGCTGTGCGCGACAATGGCGACTCGGTCGAGGTCGATTACCAGAAGAAGGGCTCGGATAAGACCGAGACCATCACCGTGGATCGCGTTTTGGTTTCCGTCGGCTTCCGTCCTCGCACCGAGGGCTACGGCCTAGAAAACACCGGCGTCGAGCTCACCGAGCGCGGCGCAATTGCGATCGACGAATACATGCGCACCAACGTTGACGGAATCTACGCCATCGGCGACGTCACTGCGAAACTGCAGCTCGCACACGTTGCAGAGGCACAGGGTGTCGTCGCGGCAGAGGTGATCGCAGGGGCTGAGACCCAGACCCTCGGCGACTACCTCATGATGCCACGCGCAACCTTCTGCAACCCTCAGGTCGCATCCTTCGGCTACACCGAGGAGCAGGCAAAGGAGAAATGGCCAGAGAAGGAAATCAAGGTGTCCACCTTCCCGTTCTCGGCAAACGGCAAGGCTGTCGGCGCGAACGCTACCGAGGGCTTTGTCAAGCTCATCGCAGACGCTGAGTACGGCGAGCTGCTCGGTGGTCACATGGTCGGCGATGGCGTTTCCGATATGACCCCACAGCTGACCCTGGCGCAACGCTTCGATCTCACTGCAGGCGAGATCGCGCGCAACGTCCACATCCACCCGACGATGTCGGAGGCGATGAAGGAAGCAGCGCATGGCATTGAAGGCCACATGATCAACTTCTAAGCTGCTTATCGACGAAAGCGCCAGCCCATGACGGGCTGGCGCTTTTTTCGTTTGTCAGACAGCACTAAATCAGCACTAGTACGGCGCGATGGCAGTTGAGTGCGGATCGATCTCAAGCGGGAGGTGGATCGCCGGGAATGCGCGCTGTGCGCAATGCTGGCGGGGGCAAACGCGACAACCGGAGCCGATCGGTGTGGCTTGTTCGGCATCATCAAGCGGCAGCCCGATGGAATAGATTGTGCGATCGGCGTGGCGCGTCTCGCATCCAAGTCCGATGGCGAAGAGCTTTTCAGTGTCCTGGAACTTGCGGCGGTGGTGGCGCACGGTGCGCGCGATCCAAAGGTAGGTGCGCCCGTCGGGCATTTGGGCGTGTTGGCGGACTATCTCGCCGGGTTGGTTGAACGATTCGTAGATGCTCCACAGGGGACAGGTGCCACCCGAGGTGGAGAAGTGGAAGCCGGTTGCCGACTGCCGCTTGGACATGTTGCCGGCTCGGTCGACGCGCACGAAGGTAAACGGCACGCCACGTAGGTTCGGGCGCTGCAGAGTAGAAAGTCGCGAAGCGACGGTCTCGTAGCCCACCCCGAAAGCGTTGATCAAGTAGTCGACGTCGTAGCCGACCTGTTCGGACTCCTTGTGGACAAGTCCGTAGGGGAGAATCGTCGCAGCCGCGAAGTAGCTCGCCACACCGCGGCGCGCGAGGTTGATCGACGCCTCCGAGGTGAATGGCTCGTCGGCAAGCGCTTCGTCGATAAGCTCGGATGCCTCGAGGTATGCGAGCTCGCTGGCCATGCGGAAGGCGCGCTGTCCGGTGGAGAGGATGGTTGAGAGTTCGAGGAGGCCGCGTTCGGGGTCGAAGGAGTGCAGGGTGCCGTCGACACCGGACATCGAGGTGACTTCGATGTTGTGGCGGGAAACGAGGCGGTCGCGGATGGCTTCTTCGGTCTCGCGGATGCCGAACTGGCTCACGCCGAGGTCGAGGGAGAGGCGCTCGGCGGTGTGGTCGATCTCGTTGAGGTAGTTCTGGCGCGAGTAGAAAAAGTCGCGCACCTCGTCGTGCGGCATTGAAATCGCCTGCGAGGTCTTGCGGGTATCGGTGGCCATCGTGAGCTTGTCACGCACGTTGCGGTAACGGCGGTGCATGTCGACCATGGCACGCGCGACGGTGGGGTGGTTGTAGACCAAGTCGGAAAGCTCTTGGATCTCGACGTCGCTGGCGGCAATCTCTTGGTCGGCGACGACGTCTTTGAGCTCAGCGAGGAGCCGGGAGTCGTCGTCACGCGAGAAGAACGTGGCATCCACGCCGAAAGCCTCGGTAATGCGCAGCAGAACAGGCACCGTCAGTGGTCGGACGTCGTGTTCGATTTGGTTGACGTAGCTGGCGGACAGGTCAAGGGCGCTTGCGAGGGCGGCTTGGCTGAGGTTGCGCTCGCGGCGGAGTTGGCGAAGGCGTGAGCCCACGTACGTCTTACTCATGCGGACAATTCAATCAAAGATTGCGAAGATGTGTGTGAAAAACACTGTGAAGAAACTTAACTGCCCAGGAAGCTGGACTTAACCAGACATGCAGGTTTTTGGTCCAAACGAAAGATGCACCCCGGAAGGGTGGGGTAGGGTGTCGCACCCCTGTCGAACGGTGCTCTCGTGCGCAAAATCACAGTACGGCCGTTCCGGTAAGTCTCTGGCCTGCAAAGCGAAGCGGATCGATACTGTGGGTTAACTGGGATCTCGCTGCGTGCGCGGTAGGTGGGGTGCGATCTACACAAGCTTGCAAAGCGTGGCCTGTGAAGATTGGTCACACCTAACCTGATCTGGCGTTTTGCACCCTTACAAAGGGGGTGGCCCAATCGGAATACCCCGATCGCTGTGACGCGACCAACTCTAAGCCGTAAGGTAATAGCGACACTGGAGGTGCCATGACTGTACAAAACGCAGACCGTGACTCAATTCGTCACGGAAAAATCACTGAAAAGCCGCTGCGCGAGCGGCCATCTTTCCCAACCTGGGCAATCAAACTGACAATGGCCATTACCGGCCTGCTTTTCGCGCTTTTCGTCCTCGGCCACATGGTCGGTAACTTGAAGCTCTTCATGCCGGCAACTGATGGAGTGCCTGCACTGGACTCGTACGGTGAGTTCCTGCGCACCATCGGCTACCCACTGTTCCCACGTGAGGGATTCCTGTGGATCATCCGCATCGTGCTGCTGGTTGCAATCGTGCTTCACTTCTACGGCGCATTTGCGCTGCACGGTCGCTCCAAGCGCTCCCGCGGCAAGTTCAAGCGCACCAACCTCATGGGTGGTTTGCAGTCCTCTGCAGCTCGCTACATGCTGGTCACCGGCGTGATCTTGCTGCTGTTCATCATCTTCCACCTGCTGGACCTCACCATCGGTGCAGGCGTTGCATCCGCTTCCTTCGAGGCAGGCGCTGTACATAACAACATGCTCGCAACGTTCGCTCCTGAACGCTGGTGGGTCACCCTGATTTACGTCATCGCCAACTTGGCGCTGTTCCTGCACCTGACCCACGGCATTTACCTCGCGGTTTCTGACCTCGGCTGGTTGGGCAAGCGTGGACACGCCATCATGGTCATCTTGGCCTACTGGCTGCCAGCGATCGTCGTAATCGGCAACATCATCTTGCCGCTGTCCATTACTTTCGGTCTGGTTTCGTAGGAGAAGATTCTTAAATGACTATCACTGAAAACGCACCGCGCGCTGAGTTCAACCACCCAGCGTCGATCGTTGATGGCGTCTCTGCTGGCACCATCCTCGAAAATGCAGAACCAAAGGGCGTCCCAACCAAGGACATGTGGGAGTACCAGAAGGACCACATGGAGCTGGTCTCTCCTCTGAACCGCCGCAAGTTCACCGTCCTCGTTGTCGGTACCGGCCTGTCCGGTGGCGCAGCAGCTGCTGCTCTCGGCGAGCTTGGCTACAACGTCAAGGCGTTCACCTACCACGATGCACCACGTCGTGCTCACTCCATTGCTGCACAGGGTGGCGTGAACTCCGCTCGTGGCAAGAAGGTTGACAACGATGGCGCGTACCGCCACGTAAAGGACACCGTGAAGGGTGGCGACTACCGTTGCCGCGAGTCTGACTGCTGGCGCCTAGCGGTTGAATCCGTCCGCGTCATCGACCACATGAACGCAATCGGCGCTCCGTTCGCTCGCGAATACGGCGGCGCACTGGCTACCCGTTCCTTCGGCGGTGTGCAGGTCTCCCGTACCTACTACACCCGTGGACAAACGGGCCAGCAGCTGCAGCTGTCGACCGCATCGTCGCTGCAGCGCCAGATCCACCTGGGCAACGTTGAGATCTTCACCCACAACGACCTGGTTGATGTCATCGTGACCGAGAAGGACGGCAACAAGCGCTGCGAGGGCATCGTGACCCGTAACCTGATCGACGGCACGCTGACCGCTTTCACCGGCCACGCAGTCATCCTGGCAACCGGTGGTTACGGCAACGTCTACCACATGTCCACACTGGCAAAGAACTCGAACGCTTCCGCAATCATGCGCGCGTACGAGCAGGGTGCATACTTCGCATCCCCTTCGTTCATCCAGTTCCACCCAACGGGCCTGCCGGTCAACGCGACCTGGCAGTCGAAGACCATTCTGATGTCGGAGTCGCTGCGTAACGACGGCCGCATCTGGTCCCCGAAGGAAAAGGGCGACGATCGCGATCCGAACACCATTCCTGAGGAAGAGCGCGACTACTTCTTGGAGCGCCGTTACCCAGCATTCGGCAACCTGGTTCCACGTGACGTTGCGTCCCGTGCGATCTCCCAGCAAATCAACGCTGGCTACGGTGTGGGCCCACTGACCAACTCTGCATACCTGGACTTCCGCGACGCAATCGAGCGCCTCGGCGAGGACACCATCCGTGAGCGTTACTCCAACCTCTTCGAGATGTACCAGGACGCAATTGGCGAGGACCCATACAAGACTCCAATGCGTATTGCACCGACTTGCCACTTCACCATGGGTGGCCTGTGGACCGACTTCAACGAAATGACCTCGATTGATGGTCTGTTCGCAGCTGGTGAGAGCTCTTGGACCTACCACGGTGCAAACCGTCTGGGCGCTAACTCCCTCCTGTCGGCATCTGTTGACGGCTGGTTCACCCTGCCGTTCACCATCCCGAACTACCTTGCCCGCCACCTGGGTGAGGACAAGCTCGCGGAGGACTCCGCAGAAGCACAGGCGGCACTGGAGCGCGCACAGGCTCGTTACGACCGCATCATGAACATCAACGGTCCTGAACCACACGGCCCTGAGTACTACCACCGCCAGCTGGGCGAAATCCTGTACAAGTACTGCGGTGTTTCCCGAAACATCGAAGGCCTGCAGCAGGGTATCCGTGAGATCCGCGAACTGCGCGAAGATTTCTGGACCAACGTCAACGTCCCTGGCGACACCGACTACATGAACCAGGTTGTCGAAAACGCACAGCGCGTTGCTGACTACATTGACCTGGGCGAGCTGATGTGTGTTGACGCACTGGACCGCGACGAGTCCTGTGGCGCACACTTCCGCGACGACCACCTCTCCGAGGACGGCGAGGCAGAGCGTGACGACGACAACTGGTGCTTCGTCTCCGCGTGGGAGCCAGCAGGCGAAGGTAAGTTCATTCGCCACGCAGAGCCTCTGTACTTCGAATCGATCCCGCTGATGACAAGGAACTACAAGTAATGAAACTGACACTTGAGATCTGGCGTCAGGCCGGACCTGAAACTGAAGGCGCTTTCGAGACCGTTCAGGTTGACGATGCTGTTGAACAGATGTCGATCCTGGAGCTCCTCGATCACGTCAACGCAAAGTACATCGAAGCAGGCAAGGAGCCATTCGCATTCGCTTCTGACTGCCGCGAAGGCATCTGCGGCACCTGTGGCCTGACCGTGAACGGTCGCCCACACGGTGCAGGCAAGAACACTCCTGCTTGCCAGCAGCGTCTTGTGAACTACAGCAACGGCGACAAGCTGAAGATCGAGCCTTTCCGCTCCGGCGCATTCCCAGTGATTCGCGACATGGTCGTAGACCGTTCCGCACTGGATCGCGTGATGCAGCAGGGTGGCTACGTCTCCATCATGGCTGGTACTGCCCCAGACGCAGATACCCTGCACATGAACCACGACAACGCTGAGAAGGCACTCGACTTCGCTGCCTGCATCGGCTGTGGCGCTTGTGTTGCTGCATGCCCTAACGGTGCGGCTCACCTGTTCACCGGTGCAAAGATCAACCACCTCAAGCTCACCCCACTGGGCAAGGAAGAGCGTGGCAAGCGTGCACGCCAGATGGTTGATGAGCTCGAGACCAACTTTGGTCACTGCACCTTGTTCGGTGAGTGCGCTGACGTCTGCCCAGCAGGCATCCCACTCGAGGCTGTCGGTGCGATCAACAAAGAGCGCGCACGAGCAGCATTCCGGGGCAAGGACGATTAGGGTTTACACTTAGAATAAAGTGTCTTCCCAGTAAGACGATTACAAACGAAAGAGAGACAAGGCAATGAGTGCTGAGAACTCTGTAGCGGACATCAAGACTGAGTCCCACCCGGAATACTCCGGCGGTCAGCTGCAGGACACCTACATCGATGGTTATGAACCTAACTCCTTGACTGCACCACATTCGTCGCTTCAGCGCACCTCCACGTGGGTAGCAATGGGAATGATCATGGCCGGCATCGCAACCTGCGGCATCCTGATCTACGGCATCGGCACTGGTCTTTGGGGCAACGGCACCTCGCCGGATCTCTCCAAGAACCTCACCATCATTGGCGCTATTCTCACCGTTGTATTCTTCGTCGGCGGAGCTGGCCTGCTCCACTACGGTCGTCGCTACTACCGTCAGTACCGCGCAGAGACTGGTCGCAAGAACTAGTTAGCCAGCTTTCATCCCCTCTGAACTGCCACAACGGCAGGCCAGAGGGGATTTTGCCGTGTATTGGTAGGTAACCGCCAGTGTTTCGTCGTAAAGCAGGCATATGATGGCGTGCATGCGTGGATACAAGATTTTGGCGGTGCTGACTGGACTGATTACATTGCTCACCGCTTGGGTCCTGTTCGAGGCGGCGCTGTCGTACCTGTAACGAGAACTAAGGACCGCCCTGCTATACATGATCAACTGAAAGAATGACTTCGAAAATGGGTAGAAACACCTCCGCCGATACAGATCAGGCTGCGGGCGCGCAGCTGCCGGGGATGAGTCCGGAGAAGGAAGCGGAACGTCGTAAGGCGCTGCGCCGGCACCAAGCCATGGCGACCAGCCTGCTGGTGATCGCGGCCGTGGTTTTCATCGCGTGCTCTTGGTGGCAATCGCAGGGCACAGCCCCGGCATGGATCGGATACCTCCGTGCGGCAGCAGAGGCGGGCATGGTCGGTGGCATCGCGGACTGGTTCGCAGTCACCGCACTATTCCGTCACCCGATGCGCATCCCGATCCCTCACACGGCACTGGTCCCGCGAAAGAAGGACCAGTTAGGCGAGGCTCTCTCGGGGTTCGTCGGCGACAACTTTCTTAACGCTGAGCTGATTACAGAAAAGGTCGCGCAAGCAAGCATCCCGGAGAAAGTGGGCGAGTGGATGGCCCAACCCGACAACGCCGTGGTTGTCTCCCGCAAGGCCGGCGAGTTTGCCGCGTATGCCCTGCGCTCGCTGGATCCGAAGGATGCGGAAGAGATCATCAACTCTCAAGTGATCTCGCGCCTCGCTGAACCAACGTGGGGTCCGCTCGCGGGCCGCGCGCTCGAAGGTCTCATCGAAGATGGGAAAACGGAGCCACTCATCGATGCTGTGATCAGCTGGGGGCGGGAGAAACTCGACGGCATGGAAACATCCATCGTTTCGCTTGTCGACGAGCGCATGCCCAACTGGGCTCCGCGCTTTGCCAAGGAGCTGGTCGGAGACAAGGTCTACCGCGAGCTTGTCGATTTCATGGCCGATGTCGACGCGGATAACAATCACCAGGCGCGCCAAGCGCTGCGGAAGCAACTGCATCAGTTAGCGCAGGATCTTCAATTCGATGGCGTGATGATTAGCCGTGTGGAGGCGTTGAAATCAGACGTCATGGGTTCGGCCGCAGTCCAAGGCGCTGCCTCAGAGATTTGGGCGAGCGTGTCGTCGTCGCTCATTGATGCCTCGCTGGATCCTGACTCCACTTTGCGCAAGCGTGTTGAAGAGCTTGCGATCTACTGGGGTGAAAAGGTGCAGAATGATGCCGACGTCCGCGACTACCTAGACAAGATGATCCTAGGCACCGTGAGCTACTTGGCCGACAACTACGCGGGCAGTGTATCGGCAATTATTTCAGAGACTATTGAGCGCTGGGATGCCGACGAGGCCAGCGAGAAGATCGAGCTCATGGTGGGTAAAGACCTCCAGTACATTCGCGTGAACGGTACCGTGGTCGGTGCACTTGCAGGTTTACTTATTTATACTTGTAACCAGCTGCTCTTTGGCGTTTAGACCTCCCAACTATCAAAGGATTGATTTCGGATGACTGACAACATGAATAACCAGGCAGAAAACCAGGCAGAAAACAACAACAATGACTCGGTGCTGGATTCCCTGAAGGACGCAGGCGAGGCTTTTCTCGTTGCAGGTGGCCGTCTCGGCGACGTTGTCGGTGATTTCACCAAGCGCTTCAAAGAGGAACGCACCGCTGAGCAGCCGGTTGGCGCTCACATGATGGCAGATGAAGTCGATGCGAACGACACTCTCGTGCAGCAGATGAAGGCTGCAGTCTCCCGCGCACGTGACTCGTTCAAGGAAGCTTCGAGCAAGGATGAGTACAAGAACGCAAGCGTTGCCTTTGCGGGCGACGCGGAGGGCATCGTTCGCGATCTCGCGGGTTCGGTAAACCGTGCGGCGCGCGGAACCAAGGATACTGCTCAAGCAGACGAAGCTCGCACCGCGCTGAATGACGCAGTGAGCCAAGTTCGCGAAGGCTTTGACAAGGCAGTGTCCCAGGTGCGCGATCGTGCGGCTTCCTCCAATAACGCAGAGGCAAAGACCGAGAGCGAAGGATTCATCAACGATGCGCGGGGCTTTCTAGACAACATGATCAACCGGATTTCCGATGCCCTCAACCGCGATGACGCAGACGATATCAAAGATGCGGCAAACTCCAACGCAGAGCAAGCGCACGCAGAGAAGCCTGCTGAAGTGATCGACGGAGAAGTTGTTAATATTGACGATGATTCTGATACTTCTAAGGGAGACTCCATCTAGATGGGCGTTTTTTCATCGTTTTCTACCACCGACTGGATTATGTTCCTGCCGAGCATGCTCGAAGGATTCATGTTCCTCCTCATCGCTATCGCGGGCCTCGTCGGCGCAGCTTTGGCTGCCATGACCCGCGAGGATGCGTTTGACGCAGCGAACCGCCAGAGCAAGTGGATCTGGGTCGCGATCCTGGCTGGCAGCGGCTTGGTGTGCCTGACTCCGATTCCAATTCTGCCGTGGGTCGGTGCCGTTGCGATCGGCCTGTACTACTTTGACGTGCGCCCCCAGATCAGCAACATCTTGCGCGGAAACTTCGGCTGGTAAATGAACGATTTTGAGTGGCTCGTCTCCCGCGTTGGCACGTTTGCGGTGGGGCGGGCCACTTTTGGCGATGTGGGGGACAATGCCGCGGGCATCGTAGTCGAGCCAACACATATTTCGGTCGCCGCGACGCGCACAAATCGCGTAGCTGCCCTCATCGGGTGGCCCACCGGCCGACACCACAGCCTGATCAAGGCCGCCGAGGCACGCCTCGCGCTTGACCAAGGGGCTGCGGAGGTGTGGGTGGTCGTCGATAAGCATGCCGACGATACGGCGATCCTGACTGACCTCATCGCGGTGGGCCAGGGGATCGACGACCAAGCGAAGTTCGGCGTCGTGGTGCCAGATACGTCTCCGCACATTGCAGGCTTGGCTCAGAAGGCCGGTGCGCACCGCATCGCTTGGCACATCACTGGTCGCGACGTAGCTCTTCCGCCTACGACAATCGACGCGGTAGCTTTCGGGGAACTGCAAGGAATCGAGCAGACTATGGCGCTGCTAGAGGCGGGGGTCAGTTACGTGTTTGCTACCGATACCTCGGCGGCAACGGCGAGCTAGAGGGCCTGCTGCTGGGTGACGCTGCTGTTCGCTACGTCCTTTAGCGGCACGTTCTCACCGGTGATGGTCATGCGGAACCCATCGGGGATGACGGTGAACTCTTGGATGCGCATATCGCCGGTGACTTCTTGCTCCATGCCCTCTTGAAGGACCTGAGTGAGGTGATCGACCCACTCTTGGGGGATGTCAAACCCAACGAGTGCTCCCGAGGTTGCCTCGAAAGTTAGGCTGCCGTCCACCATGACCGGGCGAAGTTCCAAGAGAAAGAGGTTAGGGACATATCCGTTGCTCAGGGCGATGTCGAAAGTGCCGGAGCTGTGGTTAGCTGTCACATCGGAAATCTCAAAGAGCTTGGTCAGGAAGCCAAAACCGTCTTCGCTTTCAGCGGTCTGCTCCAGCTGTCCCTGTAGAAGAGCTCGGATGAAGTCATCGGGAAATTCGGTGGTGGCCGTCATGCGCTCGGCTACCGGTTCATCGGACAAGGACATGTCTTCGACTTTGATGGTCGATGCGGGGTTGCCCCGGACCGTAGTTCCTTCGATGCTCAGCGTGGACGGCACGGTCATTTCCATTTCAGGAAGTTTGCGTTGCATCAAACCAAGGACAAGCGGGTAGGCGCCGAAAGAGACTTCTGCCTCTTCTTCGATGTTCGCTCCCGCGGCGATTGCTTCTTCCTCGAATCCGCTTTTCATCTGGTCCGCAAGGAACCAGCGAGCACCTGCCTCAGCAGCAAGGATGATCACCAAAAGGGCAGCAAGCACCCCGAGGATGACTTTCCAGGCAGTTGAAGACTGTGATCGACTCATAGTGGTATCTTCCCTCAAAACAGCCCAAGGTGCCAACCATTGGTCAATCGTCCCAAATTAGGGCGCAACGTGCTGCCAATCAACGGTGAGGGTATTGTCGCGAATTCGGCGCCGAACCGGGTGCAAGGGGACACCTTCGGCCAGCAGAATCTCGCGGGCAGCCCGCCACCGTACGCGAGGGCCATAAGGCTCCCACCCAGCGGCTCGGTCCCATGCATCGTCGGCAGCGGAGAAAATGTCATAGATCTTCTCGCCCGGGCGGTTGAGATGAATCAGCTTCTTCGGCAAACGCTCGGCCACATCGGAGGGTTTTTCCACGTCGTGGGGGTCCCAGGCCAGAGTTAATGTCAGCGGCCCGGTTTCGTCGAGAAGCACCCAGGCAGCCCTGCGACCAATCTCGTCGCATGTGCCCTCCACAAAGTAGCCCCCGGGCGCAAGCCTGGAGCAGACTTCTTCCCAGACCATGTCCACTTGGTCTTCTGCGTATTGGCGCAACACGTTGAAAGCGCGCACAAAGTGCGGGCGGTACCCGGCTAGTTCGAAGCCACCGAGCTCGAAGCGCACCCCGTCGCGTGGTGGCAGGACCCTAGCGGGGTCGATCTCGAGTCCCACCACTTCCACACCGGGGTTGAGTCGCCGGAGCCAGCCTGCCCACTCCACGGTGGTGGTGTAGCTGGCACCGTAACCCACATCGACGGCAAGAGGCTTGTCTGCGCTGCGCAGATACGAGCTTAGTTCGGGGTGATAGTAGGTCCACCGGTCGGAGCGGCGGAGACGATTAAACCCTGTGGTGCCACGGGTGATGGTGCCAAAAGGCCGGCCAGCCCCTGACTGCGCGCGCAGATTATGGGCATGGCCGGCCATCGGAAAACGAAACCTCGGAGAGTCTAGAGATTCTCGGTGATCCAGGTGTTGGTCAGGTCAGCTTCCTGCTGGAAGAGGTCACCGAGTGCGTCGCCAACCTTGGGCTCAATAGCTGGGCCCATGAATGGGATGTTGATGGAGATTTCGTTGTCGTAGTTGAGGGTGGTGGTGTCGCCCTCGCCAACAAGCTTGATGTCTCCGCCAAAGTCGACCGGGGTGCCCTTGACGTCAGCTTCGTACTTGATGTCTGCCTTGTTGTCTACAAGTTCGCCGACGGTGATGACGCGCTTCACCTTCAGGGACTGAGAAACCATGGAGCGGACTGCCTCTGGAAGAAGGTCCATCGGGAGGACCTCAAACAGGGTTGCAACGTTGCCGGTGAACTCGTTGACCTCGCCTGGTTCTGGGGAGAGGTTGGCCACAATGTAGGCCCAGTAATCGGCATTGGTTAGCGCGGCGTGGACTTTTTCTGCCGGCTGATTGATAGTTACGGTATTTTCGCTACGAGTTGCCATGCCAAACAGACTACCGTGGTAGACGTGTCTGATTCATCTATGGCCCGCTTTGACGGCCCCTTACTTGAGAAACTATCCGCTGTTGCAGGCCTTGAGATCCTCGAACCGGTTGCCTTCGCGCAGCTCACCAGCCTTCATGTGGGAGGTACTCCGCGCGGTATGGTTCGCGCCACTACCAGCGATGCCCTTGCACACGCGGTCAAGCTTCTCGACGAAGCCTCCGTCCCACTCCTCGTCGTCGGGGGTGGCTCTAACCTGGTCGTTGCGGAAGGTGACGTAGACCTTGTGGTGGTTCTCGCAGCGAATGACGCGGTCAACGTGTCCGAGCAAGGGATTGTGCACGCCGAGGCCGGTGCGGTGTGGGATTCCGTTGTGGCAACGACCGTTGAGCACGGCCTGTCCGGTATCGAGGCCTTGTCGGGTATCCCCGGTTCCGCGGGTGCGACCCCGGTTCAAAACGTCGGCGCTTACGGTGCCGAAGTGGGTGATGTCTTGACCCAGGTCAAGTTGTATAACCGTGAGACCAAGGAAACAGGCTGGGTTAAGCCCGAGCAACTGGAGTTGGCCTACCGCTACTCAAACTTGAAGTTCACCAACCGTGCGGTCGTGTTGGAGATCGAGATGGAGCTAGATCCTTCCGGCGTATCGATCCCACTTCGCCATCTGGGCGGCCAGCAGGTTCCTGTCGCTGAGGCCCGTGCTTCAGTTCTGGAGTTGCGTGGCCAAAAAGGCATGGTCATCAATCCCGAGGATCATGACACCTGGTCGGCGGGCTCCTTTTTCACCAACCCGGTCGTCGATAAGGCGCTGGCGGACGAGATCGAGGCCAAGGTCGGGGAGGAAGGCATGCCGCGTTTTGCTCAGCCCGATGGTCGCGAGAAGCTCGCCGCTGCATGGTTGATTGAGCGCGCCGGGTTCCGCCGCGGCTACCCGGCCGAGGACGCGCCAGTGCGCTTGTCGACGAAGCATACGTTGGCCATCACGAACCGGGGTGGTGCCACCGCCTCTGACGTGGCCGGGCTAGCGCGGACGATCCGCGATGGTGTCGAGCGCGAATTCGGCGTGCGCTTGGTGCCGGAACCGGTCTGGATCGGGATGGATATCGACGATATCCAAAAGTGAATCTCGTTCCCGTTTACTAAGCTAGAACGCATGCAGCTGTCCGATATTAGACGGCGTTGGCTGATAGCCCGTCGCGAATTCGCCCTAGGCGAGATATCGGGCACCACTTTTCTGGCTGAAATCGACTCGCTCCGTGCACACGCCGACGAGATCGGGGCCGACGAACTCCGCTACGATATCGACCTATCTGCAGTTCCAGCATTGTCAGAAAACCGTCCTGACGAGCTGCTCACCCTGATCCCACAGCTGCGCACGATGCACCAGAGTGATCCCCAGCGGTTTCCCGATCACCCGCGTGGCAGCGAAGAAGCGATCGATGGTCGCTCCGTGGTGAGCTACTTTGACACCCACATTGCGCGTTCGCCCGCGATCGCAGCCCTCAATGCTTCGGTACCATGCCGCCTCATCTACGAGCTCCTGCGCGTGGTCAACGCCGAGCTTGACGACGAACACCGCCACGAAATCGAACTCGCCGTCGCTGTCGTCCTTGGCGACCAGCGCGAAGTGATCAGACTATTTCTCACCCTCCCCGATATTGATCCCCAACTACCAAGCGACGAGCGCTACTTCCGTGCTTGGAACCGCGTGCTGGGCCTGCTCACCCTAGGTCGCTATGACGAAGCGATCGATATCGCACGGTCACTCGCGGATGAGTGTATGACCAGCGCGCTCCCCGCCGGTATTTTGGCGAGATTAGTGGGACCGTTGTCACATGAGCTCGACCGGGAAACCATGGTGCAGTGGGTGAACCTGATTCTTAAATCGTCGGTGGGAGTTCCTGAGCTTGCCGATGCTGCGGTGCTTGCCGCGGCCTTCCTCGCCGAGGCGGGCCTTATCGACGCCGCTGTGCGCCTTGTTCACGCGGCGGCATTCGACGTAGACACTTTTGCCCCCGACGCCACGATGACGGTATTGGCGAGGGCACTGGGCATCATTTTCGGGGCGGCAGAGCGCGCCGGGTATGGCACTCTGCTAGTCACTCGATTTACCACCCCGCGTTGGCAGCGCGTTTTTGCAGGCAGTGACGGCACGGTGGCTGACTTGGCTCGACGTGCCCGCAGCTTTGCCTCGCGTACCGCTGCACTTTTTGGCGAACGCAACGGCAACGACTCCTTCACACGCTACATCTTCGCCCCCACAGACATCCCGCCCGTCGACCGCGCGGAACTCGCGGGAACCGTCGTCGATGACACGGCATTGAGCCGCGATAAACCAATTTCGGTCTACCCACGGCCAAAGTTGCTTCCGGAACACGTCGAAGCATTTTTCTATGAGGCCATGGGCGATGAAGCAGGCGTCAGCAATGCGCTCGCACGCGCCGCAGTACTACCTGAGCAGGACGATCTATCAGAGCTCTATCGTCTGCGAGAAAAGCTCATCACCTCGGACGACGACATTGCTCTCGACGCTGCCCACGAGCTGGGAGAGCTCTACCTGAAAGCGGGCGAGGCCGCGCGAGAACTGATCCGCACTGAACTGTTGCTCTCTGCCTCGTTGCTCGACACCGACACTCTCCTGGGAATAGCTGTCCAAGCGCTACCTTCAATCGCGGCCTTGGACACCGCGTCGGGAGTTGGCCTGGCCTTGGATGTCGCTGCACAGTTGGCGACGATCACCGGCCGCGGCGACGCTTGGCGGGCAGTCATCGACTACGCAGCCGATCTCGTGCTTTCGGACGTATCCAAAGGCGAAGAGAAACTCATTGCCTCCGACCTTGGTGAACTTACGCAAGAAGCCGTGCGTGGTGGAGATTATCTCACCGCGCTGTTGGTCAATCGTCGTCTCTTGCGCATTTACGACGAAGGGTATGAAGGCGCCAACGCAAGCATCTGGTCGATCAACACTTACTTGGGGCGCGCGCAGCTCTTGTCATCGGTGGGTAACTCGCGCGCGGCTCTTGAACCAGCGGAGATCGCCCAGCGCTTGGCCATCGAGGCGGGAAACGACGAGCGCCACATCCAGGCGGTCGCCGTTCGCATCGAGATATTGTTTGAAAACCGCGATCTGCGCACGGCCTCCGCGCTGTCGCGCCAATACCGCGATATCCCGACTGGCAAGTATCCGCTGCAGGAGTTCCTGTTACGACACGGACAAGCAATGGTGGCCTGTACTTTGGTCGAGCCGAATTTCACCGAGACATGGCCAGAGTGGTCAACCTTGTTTACCGAGGCCGGAGCGCGAGTGCTGCGCCGTGAGAAGGATTCCGCCTCACTCGTATTGCGCCGCACCTCCACTTTGGTGACATTGCTGGGATCGTTGAACCATCCCGTGGAAGCTGAGGACCTTGCCGCATGGTTGGTGTCTACGGCCTCTGCGGTCGCTGACGACGAGGTCCTCAACGAGGCTCTGTTACATCAAGCCACGCTGTTTTTCCAGCACAACAAGCATTCCAACGCTGGTTTGATCTTAGAGTCGGTGATCCAGCGCGCCCACCGGATCGGCGACACCACCAACCTCAACCGGGCGCTGCGCACGCTGGAGAGCTGGGCCCTGCACGCCGATGACCCGGAAGTCAGCCAAACCTACCTGACGATCATGATCGGAATTACTTAGCTATACTGTTTTCCACGATCAAGAAGCGTGGCCGTTTAATGCCCTTCGGCAGGCCCGCTGGCAACCGCGTTCGCACACGGTGCCCCCGAAGGAAGATCGGCCTTGCAGCGAGGTGCTGTGAGGAAGAGCGATTCTTAAAGGAGCAGTTCCGATGCAGGAACCCCGAATGGTCCGCGTTCCCCGCACGTGCGGAAGGTTCGCCACCGGCCACGATGTCTATTTCAAACGAGCCGAGCACGCGTTGCGCAGCGACGCCTGGCTGCCCGTTACCGACATGTGCGTCGTAGGACAGTTCGCCGAGTTCACCGCGAACGACAAAAAGGTTGTGGGCTGGAACCATGATCACATCGAACTACGCAGGCTTATCGACGAAGCCTCCCGCGACCCACTCATCACGATTGGGTGGCTGGCCACGTCCCAACTTTTGCGCTTCGACCGCGGCGAAAACCGTACCTACATGGTCGGCTTGACTAGGCGCTATGACCGCCTCGGCTGCTATAAATCGCCGGGTGACTGGAAGGGTGCCAGGTTGCGTCGCGATCCGGTGGGAGATGTGGCCGATCTGATCAAGCAACTTTCCCAGATCAGCCGGGAGTTAGGACAGTAGCGCGAAAAGGCGAACGGGAGATAAGCGAAATTCGCCTTCTCCCGTTCTATTTCTCGCTAGGCGCGTGGGTAGACACCGTCGTCGCCAAGGCGCGCGGAGTCGTCGAGAAGCAATGCAATCTCGGCGTCATGCGCACCGGCTTCAGGGAAGCGGCGGTTTTCCACCTGGGTGAACAGCTCGGCGCGACCGATCATGCCGGCCTCCAAGTGCTGCGCACCAGCGCGGAGGCGCTTGGTTGCCTGCTCGCGCCATGCGGCGACGTCCTTACCCGCCTTGGTCAGCGCTCCCTCGAACACTGCTGGGTGGGCCAGAACAACCAGGGCACCCACGTGGCCGAAGCCGAGCGAGGTCAAAGCAGCTGCCTTCACAGCACCTTCTCCTAGCGACAGCGGCGCGCGCAGCCAGACCAGGTTCTTGGACTTTGGCTCCAAGAGCGGATCGACACAGTCGAGCGATGCGTTCTGTGGCAAGTCGCCAGAGTGCAGGACGTCGATGATGCCACCGGTCTGGAAGAGCGCAGCACCTGCCTTCGCGTGGCCGGTAAGCGACTTCTGCGAAATCACGTACATCGGCTTGCGAGGGTCGCGGCCAATGGCAGGCCACAGGATCGAGTGCAGCTCGGACTCGTTCGGGTCGTTCGCATTGGTCGAGGTGTCGTGCTTGGACAGAACCGAAACATCGTCCGGGGAAAGTCCCAGCGACTTCAAGTTCTTCGCTAGCTTCGAGTTCTCGCGACCACGCGCGGCAGCCAAGACACCCAGACCAGGTGCCGGAATGG
Source organism: Corynebacterium breve (assembly GCF_030252165.1). Classification (NCBI taxonomy): domain Bacteria; kingdom Bacillati; phylum Actinomycetota; class Actinomycetes; order Mycobacteriales; family Corynebacteriaceae; genus Corynebacterium; species Corynebacterium breve. Next base: position 179,441 of record NZ_CP126969.1, read on the forward strand.
AGGTGTGGGCACCGTCGCCGAAGGACGAAGCGTAACCGATCACCGCGTACACAGGCAGTCCCAGCTCAGCGGCCAGGGAACCGCGTGCGATCAAGACGGTGCCGCCACCCTCAGCCTCGAGGAAGCCTCCGCGACGGCGGTCGTTCGCGCGCGAAATGAATCGGCCGTCAATGCCCTGGGAGGTCATCTTCGCTGTTTCGGCGGTGGCGTTCATGTCGCCAAAGCCGGTCAGCGATTCAACCTGCACGTCGTCGATACCGCCAGCGACCACGAAGTCCGCCTTGTGCAGCGCGATCTTGTCTACCGCCTCCTCGATGGACACAGCAGCGGTGGCACATGCGCCCACCGGGTGGATCATCGAACCGTAACCGCCCACGAGCGACTGCATAACGTGCGCAGCCACAACGTTTGGCAGTGCTTCCTGCAGGATGTCGCTCGGGCGGTCCTCGTCGAGGAAGCGGGAGACGAACACCTGGTGCAGCGACTCCATGCCACCGATGCCGGTGCCTTGGGTGGACGCTACATCTGCCGGGTGGATCGCCTGCATCAGCTCAGCAGGGGTGAAGCCCGCGGAGATGAATGCGTCGACAGCGGTGACCAGGTTCCACACCGCGATGCGGTCTAGGCCGTCGATCATCTGTGCCGGGATACCCCACTTGCCCGGATCAAAATCATCCGGCATCTGGCCCGCGATGGTGCGGGTCAGCGTCGCCTTGCGTGGCACGCGTGCGGTTGCGCCTGCCTGGCGAGTCACGGTCCACTCGCCGTCGATCAGCTCAACCTTGGTCTTGTCAGGGTCAGCGGTTTCGATGTCGCGCGCTTCCGCTTCGCTAGCCACGCTGAAGGTGATGTCGCGATCCAAGAAGACCTCGGTGAGGTCGATCGAACCTTGATCTTCCAGGAAATATTTGTCCGTCAGGGTACGGATACCGGAGCGCGCTACAACCTCGTCGCGGAAGCGATCGTAGATGTCCTCTTCCTCGATCGCGGTACCGTCAGCGTCGTACCAGCCCGGCTTTGGATCCTCGTTCCAGGAGACGAGTCCCATCATCCACGCCAGCTCGAGCACACCGGCCGCGGTGAGATCGGCATCGCCGTCGCGCTGGATTCCGTACTCAGCCTCGCGACGGGTGCGGCCTAGACCCCAAGAGGAGACCTCGCCGACACCGACGATGACGATCATGTCGTCGAGCTCGCAGGTGACGTCGTCGATCACAACGCCATTAGGCTGCGCTGGGTGAGCAATGTTCGGCAAAGCCTTGATCGTCACCGGCGTTTCTTGCTTGTCGACGACCTCTTCTGCAGCCGCATCTTCTTGTGCCTGGCGAGCCAGCTCGGAGATGGAAATTGAAGAATCGCCCAGACCACCGGTGAGGTCCAATTCGACTGGTGCCTCGGCCGCCTTGATACGGGTCTCCTTGCTTGCCAGACCGATCAGAGCGGAAGAGATTTCCTCCGGATCCCACACGTGGATGCCAGCCTTCTCCGCGGCTGGGATGAGGACGTCGTTGCCACCCATGAGCGAGGTGCCAGAGACCCAGCCGATCTTCGCTTGGGCTAGGGTGACACCCTCTGGCCAGCCAGCCTCAGCCGACCACTTGGCCAAGATAGCGTCGAGCGCTGCCTTGACCTCGCCGTAGGCGCCATCGCCACCGAACATGCCTCGGTTCGGGGAACCAGGAAGAACGATGTGCGCGCGGGTCGCTGGGAAGTCATCGGCCTGTTGTGCCAGGTTGGACAGGCCCGCGATCGTGCGTTCCACGGACCACAGGAGCAGTCGAGCCTGGTTCTCGGCGGGCGCACCGGCATCTGCCAGGGATCCGGAGACACTTGGGGCCGCGAATGGGTATGCCAAGGTTGGGATGAGTGCAGGCTTGATGATCTTTACTTCGTTGCCTACGGTTTCGCGCTGTTCAGAGCCGATCCAGTCGATCAACGCGTCGATGTCGCGGTACGACGAGAGGTTGGCAGGTGCAATCCACAGCTTCGCATTCTTAGAAGCGTGCTCGGCGAAGAGCTGACGCGCAAACTCCTTGCGTGCCTGGGAGACGCGCGACGCGGTCATGATGACAGTTGCGCCGCCTTCCAGCAGGCGTTCAACAACTGCGGTTGCGATCGAGCCAGGGGCTGCGCCTGTCACCAGCGCGACCTCGCCTGCGAGCTCTTCCACTGCCTCTTCGCGGGAAGCCTTGGCGATCGCTTGGAGGAGGTCAACATTGTCGTATCCATTGTCTGCGTACCATTCGGCCTGCTCAGCAACCGTTTCGCCCAGACCAGCGAAGCGGGTGGCTTCCATGGTCTTCTCACCCAGTGCGATGCGGACGAGATCCTCACGAGCCTGCGCCCAGCGGTCGTCGAAAAGCACTGCGCGACGAGGGTCGAAGACCGGGGTGACCAGCTTGACCCAGTTGGAGCCAAGCTCTGCTTCGACAGTGTCGATGACGGTGGTGTCAATCTCTTCGGCGGATGCAGCGGCAGTGACATCCACTCCGAGCTTGTCCAGCAGGGTGCGTGCGGTGGAGACCAGAGTGTCGGTCATGGAGTCTGCGTACGCGTTCAGTGCTGCAGAGTCGACAACCCCGCCACCTCCGCTCGCTCCGCCAGAAGACAGGGAAACGGAGACACCGTTGCGGCCTGCGACCTGTTGCACTGCGGCATCGATCAGCGCATCGACATCCGCCTTTGAAGACGCAGATGTTGGGATGGTTGCCAGGGAGCCTCCACGAACGGATTCCTCATCGCGGGAGCCCAGGAGAATCTCTGCCTCAACATGGGACGCCCAAGACGCAGGCAGACCCCATGCGCCAGTGACGCGCTCGGCAATATAAGCCGGCTTCACACCTGCAGCGCCGGTGAGCTGGCGCAAACGTGCAGTTGTCGCTTCGGACAGGACCGATCCGAACGGAGAGTAGCCAGGGGCTGCTGTCTTGACCTTGTCGCGCAAGGACGCAACGTCGGCGTCTGCGGCACCGTCAATCGCAGGAACACCGATCTCTGCAGACATGTCCATGAGCAGCTGGTTTCGACGAGACGAGACACCATTGGTCAATTCCTCGACGGTGTCGGAATCGTTGATCTGCTCGATGCGCATCTTGTTCTGGAAGGAGAACAGCACCATGATCGCTTCGGCGGCCGTGAATGGCAGGTCAGGAGCATCTGCGCCGGAGCCTCCGCCGGTGGCTGCTGGTGCTGGCGTTTCCGCGACAGGAGCGGCCGCGGCGGCTACCGGTGCTGCTGGAGTTTCGGTTGCAGGAGCTTCGTCAGCTACTGGCTCTTCGACGACAGGTGCTGCGACAGTGTCCTGCAGCATGACTTGATCCTGGTGCGCCTCCACGTTGAATACCGGGATGTGGTGGCCGATGATGTCCATCTCGCGCTTAGCCAGGTTGGTCAAGGTCGGGCTGGATGCCAAGCCGACCTCGATCATCTGGTCATTAGCTCGGAGGAGCAGATCTTGAGTTTCGATCCAGCGAACTGGGGAAGCGAACTGCCACGCGAGCAACTCGATTAGCAGCGTGCGAGCCAAGGTGTTCGCGTCAGTGTTCTCCGGGGTGATGTCTGCCAGACGCTCAGAAGGAACCTCATCCTTGATTGCGTCGATGAAGTCTTGGGTCAGCTCGAATGGCCGCGCTACGAGGTTCGGCACATAGCGGTCTTCCAGCGCCTCGATGTCAATGGTCTCCGGGAGGAGTTCGTCGAGCTTTTGCGCAAAGGCGGGCACGCCGTCGCGTAGCACGGAAGAGTGGAATGGCACGTCGATGCCGGGGACTGTGACATACGCGCGGTCGCGTACGGCGTTTGCCTTCTGCTTCAGCGCGGCCAGACCCTTCTTGGTACCCGCGATGGAGTACTGCTGGCCGGCAATGTTGTAGTTAACAATCTGCAGGAATTCGCCCGCCTCTTCGGCGACATTGGCTACGTATTCTTCCACGTCATCAGCAGAAACGCCCACCATGTTCGGGCGCAGTGCACCCATGCCGTAGTCAGAGTTTCCTTCGTCGTCGCGTGGCACCAGAGAGCCCATTGCAGAACCACGGGAGTACACAACGTCGATCACGGCTTCCAAATCGAAGATGTTTGCCAGGGAAGCCAGCGCGGTGTATTCACCAAGGGAGTGGCCCGCGTACATGGAGTTCGATGCCAGAGCGCCAGCCTCACGAAGGCGCTCGGTCTGGGCATAAGCGACGACGGCCAGAGCCACCTGTGTGAACTGGGTGAGGTGCAAGACACCCTTCGGGTGCTTGAACTCGACGCCCTTGACGGTCACCGAGGTTGGGTTTTCGTCGATAATGCGCTGGATGCTAAAGCCCAGCCTGGAACGGGTGTGGCGATCTGCACGGCGCCAGATGTCGCGCGCGGCAGGGGAGGAGTCGCGATCGCCCTTGCCCATGCCTTCAGCCTGGATGCCCTGGCCCGGGTACACGTAGGCGGTCTTGGGCTGCGCCATCAACGCTTGACCAACGGAAACGACCTCGCCGTCGATCCGGCACGTGACCTCGAGCGCCTGGTGGATGCCCTTGCGGCCGACGCGTTCGACGGTGATCTCGACTTCGTCGTTGAGTTGCACCATGCCGTACATCGAGTAGGTCCAGCCGACTACGGTTCCATGGCGGCCGGCCAAGTGCTGTGCGGTGGCGGAGAGCCACATTCCGTGTACCAGCGGGGCTTCAAGGTTGACCAGGCCGGACGCGTTGTACGAGGTGTGGATCGGGTTGTAGTCGCCAGAGACCAGCGCGAACGGGGTCATGTCGCTTGGCGCGGTGACGGTGGCGCGGTCGACGAAGGAACGCGGGGTGGACTCCACCTTGGTGGAGGATTTGCCGCCGCCCCACTCTGGAGCAGGGGTTGGCTGGTCGGTGCCGGTAGCGCGGCCACGGATCGCAAAGCGCTGCATCTGCGTGGCGACGAGCTTCTCGGTCTCGTGGTCGAAGAGCTCCAGCTCTACGGTGACGATTCGGCCGGAGACAGACTCGTCGATCGCCGTGCACTTAGAGATAACGTCGATGGTGCGGCCGTTAGCCAGCTCCTCGAGTGGAACGCGCAGGTCAACAACGTGGTTGAGGTGGACTGCGTTGAGTAGGCCCTCGATGACTGGGTAGCCGTCGGCAAGCTTTCCGGAGCCCAGCGCGGTGTAGATCGCCGGCCAGCATGGGCCGACCAAGACATCTGGGGTGCCCACCGTTTCTTCGGTACCCGAGTTTGGAAGGGCACCCCCGGTGACGTTGGTGTGCGCGCTCAACAGGGAAGCAGGGAAGGTGAAGGAATACTTCGCGATGCCAAATGGTGCATCCTCGGACTCAGAGCCCTCGATGATGCGTGGCATCTCCGCGATGTAGTCACCGTTTTCGGAGGTTGAGCCCACACCCGCAAGGCCTTCGAGTAGCGCAAAGACAGAATCCGGCAGGCGCTCGTCGGACACTACTGGCGAAGCGCCGGTGGCCACGCCATCGTGCAGGTCCAGTGGGATCGTCACCTCGCGGACGTAGAACGGGCGCTGATCTTCCGGCAGGTCATCCCAGTAGGAGTCGGAGTTGATGCGGATGGACCACAGGCCGTTTTCGTCTTGGATCAGATCGTAGGCATCGTCATTCATCTCGTAGGCAGGGTTGGCCATGAGGTGACCGTGCCAGACGATGGTTGGGGCCGCCTTGATGTATTCTTCTGCGGATTGAGCGTCAGCCAGGCGCGAGAACTGTTCTTCAGCTTCTACGCCAGCGGCGGTAAGCGCCTGGGTAGAACCAGCTTCGAAACGCGCGAGCAGCTCTGCCACTGGCTCGTTCTTCTTGGTGATGCCAGCAACCGCCACTGGGCCAGGGATAATGCGCACCTCGTCGGCGGTGTAGCGCTCATCCTGCGCCTGCCACAGGGTGTCCTTGCCAAACCAAACCTTGAGGTCGCCATCGATCGCTGGGACCCACGGCATCGGCTTGACATGCTTGTAGTGCAGGGAGATCCACCACGCGGCATCACGTGGGCTGACCTGGATTTCGCGTGCTTGCGGGTAGGCGTTGATCAGGCGCTGGACCATCGCCGGAGCGTCTGCAACTTCGTCGATTTCAGGGAAGAGAGTCTCGATCTCTCCGCGGTCATTGTTGTTTAGGCGGGCCTCGATGCGGTGGAGCAGGTCGAAGAAGCGATCGTCCCAGGTTGGATCAACAAATGGGTGTGCTAGCTCGACGAAGCGCTCGACCCACTGCGCGTAGGTCATCGTTTCAACATCGCCGAAGTATGGCTTGGAAGTCTTGTTGATCGCCTCGATGATCTCGTCGCGACGCTCGTCGTATTCGTCGATGTCCAGCGAGGTAATCAGGCGGGATGCGGCTGCAAAGGAGTTGTCCAGATCGTGGATGTCTGCCAGCAGGTGGCTTTGCGACGACGCCACGCCGTTCACGCCGGTGCCACGGGAAACCCAGCCGCCGTTCTCTTCGAATGGCAGGCCTGGGGTGTTGACTAGGAGTTCCTTCACGGAGTCGGTGGCCTTGGCTTCTTTGGTTGCCATTGCGACGGTGCCGATGAAAACGGCATCGACAGGCATCGGGCGCAGTCCGTACTTCTTTGACCAGGTACCAGTGATGTACTCGGCTGCACGATCTGGGGAGTAGATGCCGCCACCCACGGTAAGCAGGGCGTTCGGGTATTTACGCACCTCGGCGTAGGTGTCCAGCAGCATGTCGTCCAGGTCAGTCCAGGAGTGGTGACCGCCCGCGTGGCCGTCTTCTACCTGCAGGATGACTGGGAAATCTGGGTTCGCGGCCGCGATCTTGATCGCATCTCGGATCTGCTTTGTGGTTCCCGGCTTAAATGCGATGTATGGGAAGCCGTCGCTAGATAGCTGTGCAAGTAGCTCAGTGGCCTCGTCCACCTCCGGGATACCCGCGGAGACACATACGCCGTTGAAAGATGCACCCGCAGCGCGAGCCTTAGGCACGATTCGTGCCTGGCCGAACTGGAGGTTCCACAGGAAGCGGTCGAAGAACATGGTGTTGAACTGCGCGGTTCGACCCGGTTCGAGGAAGGACTCCATGTTGTCTTTGTGGTGGTTAAACACCTCATCGGAGTACATTCCGCCGCCGGCCATCTCGGTCCAGTAGCCAGCGTTGGCGGCTGCAGCGACGATCTCGCCATCGGCGGAGGTCGGGGTCATGCCACCCAGCATGATCGGTGAAAGGCCGGTGACCGTGGAGAAGCGGGTCTGGGTGTAGGTCTTGCCATCGGGCAGGCGCACCAGTCGCGGCGCAAACTCCGAGTAGTCCACGGCCTCAGGCAGTTCGGTTCCAGGGGTGGCCAGCTCGTCGCGGCTTGTCGACGAATCCGCGGTGAGTACCGGGACGCCAGCGCCGGCAACAAGCTTCGCGGTGAAACTTGCCAGTGACTTGTCCAGGGAGATGATGTGGGAGACGTTTTCGTCGAGAAGCCAGGAGACCTCGTGGGGCCAATCGTGGTGATCGTGCAAAATTGCGTTGGCCAGCTCGCGGGCGGTGGCTACTCCTAGGTCGATGCCACATTCGTCAGCCCACTGCGCAGCAAGCTCGACGGCCTCGCTGTTGGTGGTGTTGTGGAATGGGTATGCGACTGGGAGCTCGTCGAAAAGCGGGGTGATTTCGGAGCCACCGAACTCTGCGGACTCCAGACGCGCATTATGCGCGTCGGCAGCGGCGGTGATTGCTGCCTGGGCCTGTTCCAGTGCTTCCGGGGTGCCGGAAAGAACGATGTGGCGAGGGCCGTTGAGTACCGCTGCCTGCGCACCGGCAATGTCTGCGATGATCTCGGTGAGCTGTTCTAGGTGCAAGCCACGAACAGAGAGCATGTGCGGGCGATCGTCGGTAGCGCCGTGCACGTGGGATGCCGCGGTACCCAGCAGGATGGCAAAGGCCAGCGCCTGCTCAGGCTGGCGTGCGGCAACGACACCGAGGGAGCCCTGGGAATGTCCGGCGAGCAGCGTCTCGGTGATGTCCATTCCTAGGTCGCGCAGCTGGTCAACGGCGGCGATTTGGCTCAAGACGATGCCCGGCACGCTGACGGCCGGATGGGCGTCGATGGCAATGGGAGCTGGGGATGCATCTTCGGCAAGCAGCGCGCGCAGGCGCTCGGTGGCTCCGGGCACGGTCGAGGCGATGAGGCGTGCGATTGGGCCGGTGGTGGTGCGCGCGCGATCTAGCAGATCGCTGAGGCGGGTGCGGGTCAGAGGCGACGTGGCTGCGTCGGCTAGAGCGTACTGCCAATTCGACCCTTGTCCCTGGAAGATGAGAGCGGGTTTCGGCATGGCGAGAAGTGGCGTCAAGGTCATCCGTAAGTTCCTTTGTGAAAATTAGGGGCCGGAAACAGTACAACTTCGTCACCGTAACTTACTTAGGCGTAGGAATGGAACGACGCGCCGTCAATTGTGAGGGAACTCTCATGTTTTTCGCAGTCAGTGAGTACTTTTGGGGGTAAAACGAAAAACCGGACGCCCGCTTGATGTAGCGGGTGTCCGGTTTTTCGGAAGCAAAAGGGGTGTTAAGCCAGCGACAAAAACAGCTTCTGTAGTCGCTTTTCGTCCAGAGAGTCTGGCCCTTGCTCAAGGATGCACTTCTTCATCCCCTCAGAGATGACAAGGAATCCGGCGCGCGAGACGGCGGTAGACACCGCAGAGATCTGCGTGGCAACCTTCTCGCACTCTTCGCCCTCTTCCAGCATGCGGATGATGCCGTCGAGTTGGCCGCGTGCGCGCTTCAGCCGAGTGATAGCTGCTTTTGCGTCTTCCTTATCAATGTTCATGAGGTCTACTGTACTGCTGCCCACGTGACATACCCACCGTCGAGGTTAGAAACGTCGATCTCGTTGTTTCGCAGCAACGACGTCGCCGTGTGGCTGCGCACGCCGGTCTGGCAGTGCACGATGATCTTCTTGCCTCGCAGTTCGTCGATGTGATCGCGCAGTGTGTTCAGTGGGATATTGCGCGAACCTGGGATGGCTCCCGCCGCATATTCACTGGTCTCACGGACGTCAATCAGCTCGAAGCCTTGGGCCAGCTTCTCTTCGATCTCGTAGTACTGAACTGTCTTCTCGCCACGGATCATGTTGTCGTTGATAAACCCGGCCATATTGACTGGGTCCTTCGCAGACGAAAACTGTGGAGCATAGGAAAGTTCCAGGTCTGCAAGATCGGTTGCCTTGAGACCCGCGCGCATGGCGGTAGCGATTACATCAATACGCTTATCGACGCCCGCCTGGCCCACGCCCTGCGCCCCGAGGATCTCATCGGTATCGGCGTTGACAACGAGCTTGAGATGGACAGTCGATGCGCCGGGGTAGTAACCTGCGTGATCCGCCGGGTGAAGATGGATGAGGCGCAGGTTGTGGCCCTTTTGTCGCGCGCGACGCTCGTTCCAGCCCACGGATGCCGCGGACAAGCCGAAGAGGCCGACAATGGAGGTGCCGAGGGTGCCGGTGCGCTTGGTGTCGCGGCCCGCGATGATGTCCGCAACCATGCGTCCGTGACGGTTCGCGGTCTGTGCGAGCGGAACCAGGGTGTCGGTCCCGTCGATGCCATCGCGCTTTTCGGCTGCGTCGCCGAGGGCGAAGATCTTTGGATCGGATGTGCGCTGCTCGTCGTCGACAACGATGCCGCCGCGCTCGCCGACCTCTAGACCTGCCATGACCGCGAGCTCGTTGGCCGGTGCAACGCCCACGGCTGCGATGGTGATGTCCGAGTCGATCGTGCGACCATCGGACAAGGTGATCGAGTTGGTGTCGATGCGGGTTGTGTCGGCGTTAAGCAGGACTGTCACGCCGTTGGCTTCGAGGTGTTTGCGTACGATGGCGGACATCTCGGAATCCAGTGGCGCCATGATTTCAGGTCCACGTTCAATGACGGTGGTCTTGATGCCACGGTGCGTGAAGTTTTCTGCAAGCTCCAGGCCGATGAATCCGCCGCCAATAACTGCGGCGGATTTCGCTCCCTCGGTAGCTGCCACGATGCGGTCGACATCTTCGACGTTGCGCAGGGTGAGTGCATGCTCGATGCCATCGATGGGCAGCTGGATCGGGTTCGCGCCGGGGGAGAGGACGAGGGTGTCGTACTTGAGGGTCTCGCCCTGTTCGGTGGTGATGGTCTGGTTGTCTCGGTCAATCGAGACTGCGCGGGTGTTCACGCGAACGTCTAGGTTGAAGCGATCCTTCAGTGCCTCAGGGGTCTGTAGGAGGAGCGCATCGCGATCGGTGATCACGTTGCCCACGTAGTAGGGCAGGCCGCAGTTGGCAAAGCTGACGTTGCCGGAAGCCTCTAGGACGATGATTTCCATGTCCTCGTCGTTACGGCGGAGGCGGGTTGCGGTGGACATGCCACCGGCGACACCGCCAATGATGATGGTGGTGGTCATGTTGCGATTACTCCCTAGCGTCCGAAGAGTCCGCCAAGGAAGCCCTTGGAAGGCTCGCGCTCACAGGTGCACCACTGAGATGCCGGGACGGATGCCTTGACTTGCTCGATATGTTGGCCGCAGCCGGCCCAGGTGGTCTTGCCGCACTTGTTGCACTTAACTGGAGAACACATTTTGGGTTCCTTACTGAATGAACTAATACCCCAGAGGTATCTGACATCTGCCACTATACCCCTAGGGGTATTAAAGTGCAAGGGGTTGCAACCTAGTGCTTTTCCAAAAGCGACAGTAGATCCTGCTGGACTTCGCGACGACGAATCTTGCCCAACTGATCTGAGGCCAAGTGCTCAAAGTGGTAGAACGTGCGTGGCACCTTGTAGCGAGTGAGACGCTGGCGCGCGTAGGACTTGAGCCCGTCTGGGTCCAGCGCTGCACCATCGCGCAGGGTGACACAGGCAACGACATCCTCCGAGCCATCCTCACGAGGACGGCCGACGACGGCTACATTCTCAATGTCTGGGTGCTCGCGCACGATATCTTCAACTTCCGCCGGATAGACGTTGAAGCCGCCAGTGATGATGACTTCCTTGATACGAGCGACGATGCGGATGAAACCGTCTTCCTCCATGATCGCCATGTCGCCGGTGCGGAACCAGCCCTCATGGAACGAATCCTCGGTGGCCTCTGGATTGTTCAGATATCCCTTGAACACCTGTGGGCCACGGACCAAGAGCTCGCCCTCGGTGCCGTCTGGCTGGGTCTCGTCGAGATTATCTGGGTTCGCAATTCGAATATCGGTATCTGGGAACGGCACGCCGATATAACCTGGGCGGCGGTTCTCGGTCATCGGATTTCCCACGATCACCGGCGCGGTTTCCGTGAGCCCGTAGCCCTCGACGAGCAGGCCTCCAGTGAGGTGCTCCCATTCCTCGACAGTTTCGATAGGCAACGCCGCAGCGCCCGACAGCGAATTGCGTACGCCCTTGATTTCGATGCCCTTATTCTTCGCAGCCTCGATGATTTTGGAGTACAACGTTGGCACACCGGGGATCCAGGTCGGGGTGTGCTTTTTCATGATGTCCATGATCAATGGGATGCGAGGTGCAGGCATGAGCACCATCTCGCCCCCGATATACACGCTGAGTGCGCCGATCAGGGTTAAGCCATAAGCGTGGAACATGGGTAGCGCGCCGAGCATGCGCTCATCAGATTCGCCTAAGCGGGGCACCCAGGCCTCGCCCATTATGCAGTTAGCGACGATATTGCCGTGGGACAGTTCAGCGCCTTTCGGCGTTCCTGTTGTGCCCGATGTGTACAACACCACCGCGGGGTGGTCCCGAGTGATGCCCTCAGGGGAGGTGAAGTTCTTTCCGTCACCGCCAATGGCAGTGCCCACTAGTGATCCCCAAGGAACCGTATTAGGGGCATCGCCCGTCAGCTGGTCGCGCTTCTCCTTGAGCGGAGGGATAGGGACGCGGAGTGCGAGCTGTTGAAAGCGTGGCATCGCCTCGATCATGTTCACGCTGACGATTGTTTCCAAGTTGGTGGTCTCGCGGAGAACTTCCACCGTAGTTGCGGCCTTGTCCCAGACAATGGCGATGCGTGCGCCGTGGTCACGGAATAGTGGCGCAAGTTCGTGAGAAGTGTAGAGCGGGTTGTGCTCGACGACGACGGCGCCGAGCTTGAGTACCGCGTAAAACGCCACGATGTGTTGTGGGCAGTTAGGTAGGACGATAGCTACTCGGTCCCCGGGGCGCACGCCGAATGCGCGGAGGCCCGCGGCGGCTGCGCGTACTTGGTGATCTAGCTCGGCATAAGTTTGCGAACGGCCGAAGAACCACGTGGCTGGCTTGTGGGGGTTAGCCGCCAAGTTGTCGTCGTAAACGTCAATCAGCGTTGTGTCGCCGTACTCCAACGTGGGAGACGTCCACTCTGCGTACTGCGCAGTCCATGCCTTTGTTTCGTAAGCCGACATGAGTTTACCTTTCTTCTCGGGTCTTCTTGCGAGGTTTCATGTGGCTAAGTATTGCACGGAATGGCTTAGCGACGACCTTTAGTCGCCGGTTTCGTCGAGAAGCTTCAATAGATCCGCATGCACATCGCGACGGCGGATTTTTCCTAGCTGATCGGAGGCGAGGTGTTCGAAGTGGTAGAAGGTGCGAGGCACTTTGTATCGAGTAAGGCGCTCGCGGGCGAAGTCCTTCAATCCGTCGGGGTCGAGTGCTGCGCCTTCGCCTAGGGTGACGCAGGCGACAACGTCTTCGGAGCCGTCTTTGCGAGGTCGGCCAACGACGGCGACGTTCTCAATATCTGGGTGCTCGCGCAGGGCTTCTTCCACCTCTGCCGGGTAGACATTAAAACCGCCGGTGATGATGACTTCCTTGATTCGGGCAACCAAGCGGATGAAACCATCTTCCTCCATAACTCCGACGTCGCCGGTGCGGAACCAGCCGTTGTGGAAGGACTTCTCGGTTTCCTCCGGTTTGTTCAGGTACCCCTTGAACACCTGAGGGCCACGGACGAGGAGTTCGCCTTCGACCCCGTCTGGTTGGGTTTCGTCAAGGTTGTCTGGGTTGGCGATACGCACCTCGGTGTCGGGGAATGGGATACCGATGTATCCAGGGCGACGGGCCTCGCTCATTGGGTTGCCGACGAGAATCGGCGAGGTTTCGGTGAGGCCGTAGCCTTCAACGAGGAGCCCGTTGGTCAATCGCTCCCACTTTTCTACGGTGCTGGTTGGAAGGGTCGACGCGCCGGAGAAGGCATTGCGAATGCCCTTGATGGCGATGCCTTGCTCTTCTGCTGCTTGGCCGATCCGCTCGTAGAGTGTTGGAACACCTGGAACCCAAGTCGGGGTGTGCTTCTTCATCACGTCCATAATCAGCGGGATCTTGGGAGCGGGGAGCAAGACCATTTCCGCGCCAATATATATGGACAGAGTTGCGATCATGGTCATGCCGTAGGCGTGGAATAGCGGTAGTGCCGAAAGCACGCGTTCGTCTTGATCTCCCAGCCCCTTGACCCACGCTTTGCCTTGGAGAAGGTTGGCAAAGAGGTTTCCGTGGGAGAGCTCTGCACCCTTCGGCTCACCGGTAGTTCCAGACGTGTACAGGACAAGGGCCGGAGAATCCTTGTGCAGTGAGGGTTCGGAAACGATATCTTCGCCTTCTCCACCGATCGCAGCACCGATCAGGGCTTCCCAGGGAACAGTATTGGGGGCTGGCGCTGTCAAAGCGTCGCGTGAATCACGAAGTTTCTTGACGGGGATCTTCAATGCGAACTGCTGCAATTTAGGCATTGCGTTGACCATATTGACACCGATGATGGTCTCTAGATCGGTGTCTTTGCGCAGCTTTTCAAGGGTTGGAGCTGCTTTGTCCCACGCGATAGCAACGCGCGCACCGTGATCTTTGAACTGATCGCGTAGCTCGTGTGCTGTGTATAGCGGATTGTGCTCGACGACGCTCGCGCCGAGTTTCAGCACCGCATAAAACGCAGCGATGTGCTGCGGGCAGTTCGGCAGCATGATGACCACTCGGTCGCCGGGTCGAACTCCGAAGGCTTTCAGGCCGGCGGCGGCGCGGCGGACAAGCTTGTCAAGCTCTCCGTAGTTCATCCTGCGACCAAAGAACCATGTTGCGGGTTTGTCTGCGTTGATAGCCAGGTTGTTGTCGTAGATGTCCAACAAGGTGGTGTCCCCGTAATCAAGGGTGTGTGGAGTCCACGCAGGATAGTGCTGTAACCAGGCTTTGGATTCAAAAGCAGACATAGATTATTCCTAACGCCCCGCAGGAAGCGGGGGAGCAACAAATAGAGTACGGATCTTCAACGTCGTTGAAAGTGACCGGCTTCGGGCCTAAGCATTAAGTATAACGACTACTGAGTCTCGACCGCCGAGAGGAAGTCGTCGAGGATCGTGGCATGTGGCATTTTGACATGATCTTGGTCGGGAAGCTCAATCAATTTAGTTTCCTTAAACCCGTTGTCTCGGTAGAACTCTTCGCCACGCCGGGCAGCAGTGACAGCGTCGAAAGGATAGGCAGGATCTTCGCCGGTATCCAGTTCTCCCACGTACCAGTGGTGGGGGATCGTGGTGCGGGCGGGATCGGGGAGGTCTCGGAGGAGGCGCTTCTTGGGTGCGCCGCCTCCGCCAAGCATCATGGAGCCACCTGTAACGAGGTCCGATTTGTGTGTAAGCATTCCGTACGTGATGAATTCGGCACCACCGGAGTAGCCCATCCACACGATCTTTTTGGGGTCGATGGCTTTATGCTGTGCAAGAGTTTCCTCGACGAGCGCGGTTACCCAGTCGCGGTTATGTGGAATTGCCTTCCACCAGGTCAGTGATTCGCCACTTGGGTTGGGGTCTGGTGACTTTGGTGCGAGCAAAATCATATTGTGGGAGGCCGCCACATCTGCCAGGCAATTTGGGAGGTCGGAAGGATTGTCAAACTCCCACGCGCCGTCGCCGTGGAGGCGGACCAATAGGCCGACTGGTTGTGAGTAATCAATGTCGCGGGCGAACAAATGGTACTCGCCAGTGGTGTCTTGTGTAGAAAATTCGGCATTGAGCTGGACTTCTTCGGGTTTAGCCTCTTTGAGTGGCCGTGGTACGGCACGGTGGTCATTCTTCTCAAGACCCCATTCGGTACAGGCTGCTTGTTTGGTCACACGGTAATCGAGATAAACGATGGCGGGAACGAATAATAGTGCAACGAGCGCGGTGAGCACGATGATGCTGATGATCACCCGTCGTTGCTTTGTCTGCTGGTTGTTACGGGGGAGCACGCTAACAGACTAGCGCGTGGCGGGGCGGGTGACTGAATGGTGCAGTCGATACGAACTTGTCATGAGTTCTAGGGGTCAAAATAGATTTATGGGCAAATGTGATTAGCGTTACTGTTAGGTTTTCAATAGTAGAATCGGCAGTACAGCCCACATAGTTGATAGGGAAACTAAATGGACACCCGTCCTATAAGTTGTAGTTTCGTAACTTGATCCTAAGATTAACTGTTGCGATAGAGCGAAGAGCTGTCTATACAACCAGAGTTACACAATGAGAATAGTGAGTTTCTAAGTATGGCCACAATCGACCTCTCAACACTCCCGTCACGGGAAGACCACGCTGAATACGCGATCTACGGTGTCGAACCAGAACCACAAGAACGCACACTCGTGGATATTGCGATGCACGCAATTCGCCAATTCCCCGAGGTCACCGCACTGGAATCAGATGCGGAGAGTTTAACGTACGCGGAATTGGAACAACGCCTCCGTGAGCAGGTCGAGCGTCTGCATGAGCTTGGAATCGGCCGAGGTGACCGAATCGGAATTCGCGTTCCGTCGGGCACGACCGACCTTTATGTAGCAATCCTGGCCACTATTTTTGCGGGCGCTGCATACGTTCCAGTCGACTGGGACGACCCTGACTCGCGCGCAAACACCGTGTGGGAAGAAGCTGACGTCGCAGCTGTCTATGGGGCAAACCTCTCCATCGAGATTAAGAAAGACTTGAACCAAGCGGTCGTCGATAAGGCAGCTCCTACGCTTGACGACGACGCCTGGATCATCTTTACTTCCGGATCCACCGGCAAGCCCAAGGGTGTGGCTATTACTCACCGGTCCGCCGCCGCTCTTGTCGATGCAGAACAATTGATGTACCTGGTCAACGAGCCGTTAGGCCCGCACGACCGAGTCATGGCAGGCTTGTCCGTCGCGTTCGATGCCTCGTGTGAGGAAATGTGGCTCGCGTGGCGTACCGGCGCAACACTGGTATGTGCACACCGCGATGTTGTTCGCTCAGGCGATGTCTTGAACGACTGGTTGAAGAAGAACCGCATCACAGCCATTTCCACGGTGCCAACGCTGGCGTCGTTCTGGTCCAAGGAAGCATTGGAGAACATTCGTCTCCTCATCTTTGGCGGCGAGGCGCTGCCTCTCGATCTAGTAGAGCGGTTGGAGGATCCGCATCGCGAGATCTGGAACTCTTACGGACCAACCGAGGCGACCGTCATTGCTTCCGGCCACTTGATGACTTCCGAGCCACCAGTACGTATCGGACGCCCAGTACCTGGTTGGCAGCTTGTCGTCGTCGATGAAGACGAACAGCCGGTGAAGTGGGGCGAAACAGGCCAGCTCATCATCGGCGGTGTTGGCCTAGGCCGCTACCTTGATCCGCAGAAAGACGCGGAGGTGTACGCATCCCTGCCATCGATGGGATGGGAACGCGCATACCGCACCGGCGACCTAGTGAAGGCCGAGCAAGAGGGCTTGATCTTCGCTGGTCGCGCCGACGACCAGATTAAGTTCGCTGGACGAAGACTAGAACTTGGCGAGATCGACGATAAACTCACCGCGTTGACCCATGTCAATGTGGGTGCGAGTCGCCTGAATAAGACCGAAACTGGCTCCGACGTTCTGGTTGGTTACCTGGTAGCCGAAGAGGGCGAGACTATCGATCTTCACGAGGCCCGTGGCGAGCTAGCGAAGACCATGCCGGGCGGTATCGTCCCTGTTCTGTATGTGATGGACGAAATGCCGATGAAGACGTCCGGCAAGGTTGACCGCAAGGCACTGCCGTGGCCACTGCCGATCGATCCAAATGCCGAGGACGACGATCTACCGACCCACCTCGTCCCGCTGGCAGAAGCATGGAAGCACCAGCTAGGTCCAATCCCATTGACCGAAGACTCTGACTTCTTCGAACTCGGTGGCTCGTCGGTCGCAATTGCAAAGCTGACAGTAGAGCTGCGCAAGACTTACCCGACTACCGACATCGCCGAGTTGTATAACAACCCAACTCTGACTGAGATGAGCGAGTACCTGCGCACTCTCGGAGGCGAAGCCGAAGAGCGCGATATGCCTGCCCCGCTGCCTGCAGGTGGCAAGGTCTTCCAGGGATTGTGGATTTTGTTCATGGTCGCTTTCACTGGTCTGCGCTACGGCGTTTCGGCTCTCATCGTCGTATGGGCCTTCTCAGTCTTCGGCGACGCAGCCTGGGTACCGCGTCCGCCGATCATCCCGCTGCTGCTCGCCTGGATCATCTTCTACAGCCCATTTGGAAAGATGCTGGTGACGGTCAGCGTTACAAAGCTCCTCATTGGAAAGCTCAAACCGGGCGTCTACCTGCGCGGCGGCAAAGAACACATCCGGGTCTGGGCGGCTGAGCGCTTCTTCAACTACCAAAGCCACGAGACAATGGACGGCACGCCGTTTGCTCCGGTGTTCTACCGAATGCTCGGCAACAAGATTGGGAAGAATACCAAACTTAACTCTGGCCTCTCTCTCACTGGACTTACCTACGTTGGCGATAATGCCACCATCGAAGAAGAAGTCGATTTGTCAGGTCACTGGATTGACGGCGACAAGTTCTACGTCGGAAGCATCGTCATTGGCGAAAATGCGCGTATCGGTGCTCGATCCTTCGTCTCGCCAGGTGCCTCTGTTGGTGAAGGCGCTGAGATCCTCCCTGGATCCCACGTCAAGGGCACTGTCCAGCCAGACGAAATGTGGGAAGGCGCACCGATGCGCTTCCTTGGACCAGCCAATCAGAACTGGCCGGAGGAAGAGCCTCTGGAACAAGAAGACTTGGGTGTGGTCAGCCGCTTTGGAAACTGGCTGTTGTACACGCTCGGTATGTTGCTCATTACTGTGATGCCCATCATGGCCGCAATTCCGGGTGCGGTGTTTATCGTTACGCAGACGGGTCTTTTGTACACCCGCTCCTACCACGCGGTATTCCTCACAGTTTTGATCTGGGCGATCCCGTTCGTGGTCGTCTCCATTACCATCTGGCTGTCGATGGTGGCAGTGACCGTCCGCGCCCTCTCGGGTCTGATCAAACCGGGATTCTGGCCTGATCAATCGACTACCGGCTGGGCACTGTGGCTGACCCGCGCTCTGATGGCGGCCACGCTGGAATCCGCGTACTTCGTTTACGCCTCGTGGATCACTCCGATTTGGCTCCGTATCTGTGGTGCTCAGGTGGGCAAGGATGTTGAGATTTCGACCGTCGTTGTTATCCCTCACCTCACTGTGATCAAGGACGGATCATTCCTTGCCGACGACGTGATGGCGTGTGCCCCACGTTACGGCAACGGCTGGGTACACATTGGTACCACCGTGATTGGCGAAAAGAGCTTCGTCGGTAACTCCGCAATCGTCGGTGGCGACCGAGACATGCCGGAAGAATCGTTGCTCGCCGTGCTTTCCACTGCTCCATTCCGACCGGAAGTCGGCTCATCATGGATGGGGCGCACAGCATCGGCGATTCCACGTCAAAAGGAAAACTCGAACTCCGAAAACACCTACAAGCCACCGTTTAGTCGAAAGATCGGCCGAGCGGCGGTAGAGGCCCTGCGACTCTTGCCGATCATCGTGACTTTCGTGATCGATACGGGTGTCGTCTACTTCATGTCGATGGTGTACGTGGAGGCAGGAACGAGCATGTTCAGCCTGTTCCTGACTCTGCTAGCGGCGGGGCCGATCGTCTTCTGCGGCTACCTCTTGTCTACGTTGCTGCCGGTTGCCCTGAAATGGATTCTCGTCGGCGAGTTCAAGGCCGAAAAACAGGAGCTACACAGCAGCTTCGTGTGGCGAAACGAGTTGGCGGACAACTTCAACGAGCTTCTTGCGGTACCAACCCTCGTATTCATGAGCTTGGGAAGCCCGTACTTCAACATGTGGGCCCGCCTGATGGGATCGAAGATCGGCAAGGATGTCTGGTGTGAAACCTGGTGGTTGCCAGAATTCGACCTCATCATCATCGATGACAACGCCACGGTGAACCGCGGTACCGTCTTGCAAACCCACCTATTCCACGATCGCGTGATGTCCCTCGAGCCGGTGCATCTAGAAGCCGGCTCGACCCTGGGCCCAAGCAGCTTCATGTTGCCTGGTTCCGCGATCGGCGAGCGATCGACGATCGGCCCTGCATCTCTGATTCTGCGCCACGACCGAATTCCAGGCGACAGTGTCTGGGAAGGAAACCCAGTCCACCCTGTCAAGGGATCCGGCTCAACCATCGACTTCAAGGCACTTGAGGCCGAAGTAAATAGCACGAGCTTCAAAACCAAAGCCCCGTCCACCAGCACAACATCACGATAGGAAGCAGAGACAATGACTACACCTGCACCAATGCCTGATCATGTCCCTGAGGGAGACATCGTGATTGGCGATCGCCCACAGCCTGGGGCACGCGATAAACGCGAACCATGGAACGGCAGCGAACCCGAAAAGCGTCCGCGTACCAAGAAGCGTCCGCGTATCCTCGGCATCGACGCTGCCCGTGGTTTTGCCGTCATCGGCATGGTCGCCGTGCACACAATGCCTGCTTGGAACGACGGCGTCCGCGAAGTGAGCATGACGTATGAAATTTTCGCTGGTCGTTCGGCTCAGCTCTTCGCACTTCTTGCCGGACTCTCCCTGGCGATTATCTCCGGTATGAGCAAGATTCACACCGGCCGACGGCTACGCCGAGATCGCTGGAATGTGTTTTTCCGCGTGGTTTTCATGATCATCCTCGGTGGCGTGATTAACTTGGCGCCGATTCCGGTGTACAACATTTTGCCGTACTACGCGTTCTTCTTCCTATTCGCGATTCCGTTCCTCGGTCTTGGTGCCCGGTCGCTATTCCTGCTGTCTTTTGTAACAGCGATCGTGGGGCCGTTGCTACGGTACTTTGCTATCGCCACGTTTGACTTTGAGTTCCTCAACCGACCAGACATCATCGATATGCTCTACGCTCAGCCGTTAACCTCGCTGAGCTCGCTGATCTTCACCGGCGTGTACCCAGCCATCACCTGGATGGCGTACATCTTCCTGGGAATGGCAATCGGCCGCTTGGATCTGCGTAACCTTTCCGTTGTCATCAAGCTGGGTTTCTACAGCCTGGTCACTGCGGTTACCTTCGGGTTCATCTCCGATATCGTCATGCAAAACCGTGCGATGTACGAAATCACCGAGGCAACCGATTCGATGTCTTATGACGATGTTTGGGAGCTAGTTCAGTTCGGTGGACGCCTACCGTCCAGCACGCTGTGGTGGCAGTTTGTCGTCGGCCCGCACACAAACACCATCGCCTCGGTGTTCTTTGCCGGTGCACTGGCTGCAGTAGCCGTGAGTGCCTTCCTCGTGCTGGAACGCGCTGTAGTTCACTTGTTGGAACCACTCATCGCAGTCGGCTCCATGAGTCTGACCGTCTACGTCGCCCACATGCTGTTCCTGTACTTCTTTAAGCCAGCAGTGAATGACTTCCCTGTGGTCATGACTGTCGTGCAGATCGTTGTCGCCGTGGTGTTCGCTGTGTTCTGGAAGGCCGCCGTAGGCCAGGGACCATTGGAGAAGATGCAGGCTGTGATTACCAAGTCCGCAGCGCGCAGGGTCGTGCCGGAGCGTCCGGAAGAATTTGCCACTCAGCCACGCCGAGTAGAAGACATCGCGAAGAAGGCTGCAAGTCACCGCGAGTAACTTCTAGCGCCTCGATGCGTCTAGTTCCCAAGAGAAATCGACGGAGCTGGGCGCATTCGGCTTATTCGGCTTAGGCACACCTAGAGCGTAGGAACTACCATGGCGAACATGCGCATCGCGATGATCTCCATGCACACTTCTCCGCTTGAACAACCTGGTTCGGGCGATGCGGGTGGCATGAACGTTTACATCCTCAATATGGCCCGAGAACTTGGCAAACAAGGTATCCAAGTAGATGTCTTCACGCGGGCCACCCGCCCGAGCCAGGGCGAAATCGTCCAAGTGACTCCGAACTTTCGAGTAGTCAACATTGTTGCTGGCCCATACGAGGGCCTATCCAAAGACGAACTCGCAACCCAATTGGCTGCTTTTGCCGGCGGCATCGTGCAGTTCGTTCGTCAAGAAGATGTGCGCTACGACCTGATCCACGCCCACTACTGGCTCTCAGGCCAGATTGGCTGGCTGCTGCGAGACCTGTGGGAGATTCCCCTCATCTTTACCGGCCACACATGGGCAGCGGTGAAAAATGCGCACCGATCGGCCAATGATTCGTCGGAAAGCGAAGCTCGGCGCATCTGCGAGCAGCAGCTCGTGGATAATGCTGATGTCCTCGTGGTAAACACCGACGACGAAATCAATGAGCTGTGCACCCACTACGACGTGGATGCGTCAAAGATCGACGTGGTCACCCCTGGTGCCAACACCAAGCTGTTTACCCCGGGCACTAACCGCAACACGGAAAACGCACGTCGCGCTTTGGGCATCCCGTTGCATGCGAAGGTGATTGCATTCATCGGTCGCCTGCAGGAGTTCAAGGGGCCACAGGTACTCATCCGGGCGGCTGCGGAGTTGCTGGAGCGCGACTCGTACCGCAATGTCAGGATCATCCTGTGCGGAGGTGCTTCGGGCAATCAGGCGTCGGTGGAGTACTACTGCCAGTTGGCGCGCGACCTTGGGGTGGCACAGATCATTCGCTACCTTGAGCCACGTCCGCCAGAGGACCTCGTAGCGGTGTATCAGGCGGCGGATATTGTGGCAGTGCCAAGCTACAACGAGTCGTTCGGACTGGTCGCGATCGAGGCTCAGGCAACCGGTACTCCGGTGGTGGCAGCCAAGGTCGGTGGCCTCCCGGTCGCGGTCGCAGATGGTGAGACGGGCCTGCTGGTCAACGGACACGGTGCCGAAGCGTGGGCTAATGCGCTTGAAACGCTGCTTGACGACGACTCCCTGCGCATCCACATGGGCCAGCGCGGCGTTACGCGGGCTGCTCGGTTCTCCTGGGAAGTGTCAGCGGAGGAAATGGCCAAGGTGTATGCGAAGGCGTTGACGGAAATCGATACGTCGGAGGCACAGCGTCGTCCGCAGGGTAGCTAGCCGGGGTTGAAGGTAGGCGGTCAAACCTCAATTTGCCAAGCAAACTACTCGGAATAGTGGCATGCTTGGAACTATGAGTAACGGAAATCTGATCCTAGTCCGCCACGGCCAGTCCAAGTGGAACGAATCGAACCAGTTTACCGGTTGGGTCGACGTTGACCTCACCGAAAAGGGCGAAGCTGAAGCAGTCAACGCAGGCAAGCTTCTGAAGGAAAAGGACATGTTGCCAGACATCGTCTTCACCTCCTTGCTGCGTCGCGCAATCCGCACCGCGAACATCACCCTCAATGAGGCAGACCGCCACTGGATCCCAGTGATCCGCAACTGGCGCCTGAACGAGCGCCACTACGGCAAGCTCCAGGGCCTGAACAAGGCTGAAATCCGCGAGCAGTTCGGTGAAGAGCAGTTCATGGAATGGCGCCGCTCCTACGGCACCCCTCCTCCAGAGATCGATCCAGACAACGAGTACGCACAGACCAACGATGCGCGATACGAGTTCCTTCCTGAGGTTCCGCGCACCGAGTGCCTGAAGGACGTTGTTGAGCGTTTCGTGCCTTACCTTGTCGACGAAATCCTGCCACGCGCTCGTCGCGGTGAGAACGTCATGATCGCAGCGCACGGTAACTCCCTGCGCGCACTGGTGAAGTACCTGGACAACGTCTCTGAAGAAGAAATCGCAGGCCTGAACATCCCTACCGGTATGCCGCTGGTCTACGAAATCGATCCTGCTGGCAAGGTTGTGAACCCAGGGGGTACCTACCTTGACCCAGAGACCGCCGCTGCCGGTGCCGCTGCTGTGGCGAACCAGGGCAACAAGTAGTCGCAAACTGCTGAGATAACAGACGCTTCAACTGCCGGTGACTGAGTTTTTCGCATTTCTTCTAGGCATCGTGGCAGCGTTGCTCGCCGTACCTGTGGTGCGGTGGGTGAAGCAACGCCGCGAGCGAGCCAAGAACTCGGCGACCCTTCAAGACAACAGGGTCACCACCGTCAGTCAAGTGTTGCACCTCGCCGTGCAAGGATCTCCCACTGGCGTTACCGTGGTGGACCGCTCGGGCGAGGTGATTTTGTCTAACGCCAAGGCGCACGAGATGGCAATCGTCCACGATAGGACGCTGAACCCCGAGGTGTGGTCCGTTGGCCAAGAGGTGTTTGAGGATCTAGAGACCCGCACCTTGGACCTCACGATGCCACGCCGCTCAACCGGCAACCGTGTGTCCGATGTTAAAGCGCTGGTCAAGCCACTCACACTGGTGGATACCTACTTCATCATTGTGTACGGCACCGATGAATCAGAAAACGTCCGCATGGAAGCGGCGCGTCGAGACTTCGTTGCCAATGTGTCCCACGAACTAAAAACTCCGGTGGGTGGAATATCCCTGCTTGCGGAGGCCTTGCTGCAGGATCCAGAAGATCCCGACATGGTCAACTACTTCGGCGAGAAGCTGCTCAAAGAGTCACACCGCATGGCGGACATGATCTCCGAGCTGATCAGCCTTTCCAAGCTGCAAGGCGCCGAGGCTTTGCCAGAAATGGAGCCGGTCCGCGTTGACGATGTGGTCAAAGAAGCGATGGCGCGCAACCAGGTCGCAGCCGACCAACAGGAGATTATCCTTACTCGTGGCCAGGACACCGGGGTGGAGGTGCTGGGGGACCGGTCCATGCTTGTCATGGCTTTGTCCAACCTGCTTTCTAATGCGATCAACTATTCGCCTAAGTCTCAGCCGGTGAGTATCTCGCAGAAAATCGTGCACAATTCCATCGTCTTGATCCGTGTCACGGACCGCGGCATTGGAATTGCGCCTGAGCATCAAAAGCGCGTTTTTGAACGATTCTTCCGAATCGATAAGGCCCGGTCGCGCTCAACCGGCGGCACTGGACTGGGGTTGGCTATCGTAAAGCATGTGGTTGCTAACCATGGCGGTAATATCAAGTTGTGGTCTCGTCCTGGAACGGGATCCACATTCACAATTGAGCTCCCTATTTACAATCCTGAGCCCGAGCCCGAACAACTGGAGATCGTCGATGCCGATGATGCTTCATCAGGCCCGAAGCTGAGGAAGGCGGTCACTCGCGTGACGGCGCGTCGGAAAGAAATGGAGAAGCAATGACGACGACCATCCTTATTGTCGAAGACGAGGAATCCCTCGCGGATCCACTTGCGTACCTGCTGCGCAAAGAAGGCTTTGAGGCAATTGTTGCTCCCGACGGTCCCACAGCGCTCGACGAGTTTGCCAGCAATGAGGTTGACCTTGTTCTCCTAGACCTGATGCTGCCCGGAATGTCCGGCACTGACGTGTGTAAGCAGCTGCGGACTACCTCGATGGTGCCGATCATCATGGTCACCGCACGTGATTCGGAAATCGACAAGGTTGTCGGCCTTGAACTCGGTGCTGATGACTACGTGACCAAACCGTATTCCTCCCGCGAGCTCATCGCTCGCATCCGCGCCGTTTTGCGCCGGGGCCCAGAAGCGGAAATCACCGAGGAAATCGAAGCGCAGATCCTTGAAGGTGGACGCGTAAAGATGGACGTCGAGCGCCACACAGTGCTTGTCGACGACCAGCCCGTCCCCATGCCTCTCAAAGAGTTCGACCTGCTTGAGTACCTACTGCGCAACGCCGGGCGAGTGCTCACGCGGGGGCAGCTCATCGACCGCATTTGGGGTGCCGACTACGTCGGCGACACCAAGACTCTCGATGTTCACGTCAAGCGCCTGCGTTCCAAGATTGAGATTGAGCCTTCTCGCCCGAAGCAGCTGGTGACAGTGCGCGGGCTGGGCTATAAGTTCGAGGCCTAGCGGGCGCGCTGTGTCGCCGGATGCACCGCTTTGAATTTCTCGGGGAGTTCTGCGCGATTGCGACAGTGTTCGGCGACGATGTTATAAGGCTTTTCGCCGATCAGCGCGATCAGTTCTTGCTTCATTGACTGCCACACTGGCACCCCGCCGGCGTGGCAACCCGTGTCGCCCGAGCACCACCAATCGAAATCTTCGCCACCGTCGCCCCATTGACGGCGGTCGTATTCGCCAATCGTTGTGCGCAGGATTTCTTGGCTGTCGGAGCGTTCTTCCCATGCGTCCTCGCGCGAAAATGGCACCTGCCAACACACCTCAGGCTTCGAGGTGATGATATTGCGCCCCTCAGCCATCGCCCATTGATGCAGCGAGCAACCCGGTCCGGTTTCCGCACCCTCGCGGTTGGCAAAGATGCAGGCGCCATCGACCCGTGCAGTCTTCAGACTGGGTTCTTCTTCGTCGTCATCCCACTCCAGCCAGGGCTCCAGCACAATCGGGTCGGCGTTGGCAAGATAGGAATCTGTGTCCGCGGGGCGTAGCTGCCAGTACTTCGCGGGCATTTCCGCGACCGCGTTGTAGAGGTCGTCGCGGTCGGATTCGTCGGCAAGGTAGGCGCCGTGGATGCAACAGCCGACCACTGGAAGGTCGTCGGAAATGCCATGGCACGCGTCGGTGCCAAAGCGGCACTGCCAGGTCGATTCCACCCACGTCAGGTCGATGGAGAAATAGTGGTGTGGGTCATCCGGGTGGGTAAATTCGAACCACTCGCGGGGAAAATCCGGGGGAACTTCGCGTCCGGCGCGGATGGACTTTCCTGCGGGAGAGTTTGCGGGAAAGCCAAGAAAGACAGGTTGATTCACACTTCACCACCGTAGACCGTCTAACCTAGGATATGTGCGATTAGGTGTATTGGACGTGGGCAGCAATACTGTCCACCTTGTGGCAGTGGATGCCCGCTACGGCGGACGCCCGACGCCCATGAGTGATTGGAAGCAGTCTCTGCGGCTCGTCGAGATGCTTGACGACGATGATGCCATCGACAACAAGGGTCTGACCAAGCTGACTGATGCGGTGAGCGAGGCGAAAGACCTCGCAGATCGACTCAAGTGCACGGAGATGATTCCGTTCGCCACGTCCGCGGTGCGTTCAGCAACGAACTCTGTCGAGGTGCTCGATCACGTTGAGAAGCAGACCGGTGTCCGCTTGGATGTGCTCTCCGGCGAGGAAGAGGCACGCCTGACGTTCCTTTCGGCGCGTCGTTGGTACGGCTGGTCGGCTGGGCGTATCACCAACTTGGATATCGGTGGCGGTTCGCTGGAGATGTCCACCGGTTCAGATGAAACCCCGGATTTGGCGGTCTCCCTTGATCTTGGTGCGGGACGCCTGACCCACGAGTGGTTCGACACCGATCCTCCCGAGCGTAAGAAGATCAACGCCCTGCGCGACTTTATCGATGCCGAGTTGGTTATGCCTGCGCAGCAGTTCGAAGCGCTGGGTCCAGCTGGGCTTGCGGTGGGGACATCGAAGACATTCCGAACACTAGCGCGTCTGACGGGTGCCGCACCTTCGTCGGCTGGTCCATACGTGAAGCGAACCCTGACAGCCCCTGGCTTGCGCCAGCTCATCGCGTTTATTTCACGTATGACCGCCGCTGACCGTGCCGAGCTTGAAGGCATCAGCGCGGACCGATCCCACCAAATTGTTGCCGGCGCTCTGGTTGCGGAAGCCAGCATGCGCGCACTAAAGCTTGATAAGTTGGAAATCTGCCCGTGGGCATTGCGCGAAGGTGTTATCCTGCGTCGGATTGACAAAGGCCTTGATCAAGGAGATGACGAGTAGATGTCGGACAATGACAAGCAGCTGACTGTTGCAGAGTTGCTCGCACGTGCGAACAAGGACAAGCCGGAGGGCGAAGCGGACCGGCCTCGTCGTCGCCGTCGACGCAGCCTCGATGAGGGTGGCGTGTCGGTGGCTGAGCTCACTGGTTCCTTCCGCAAGGTAGAGGAGCGCCCTGCAGAGTCACGCCACTCGTCAGTCCCCATTGATGCTCCCGCTGAGCCAGAAACGGTAGCTGAGCCTGAAAAGGTTGAGGAGCCAGTACAGCAGGTCGAAGAGCAGCTTTACGACGAAACCCCGGCCGAAGAGGTTGCTCCGGAGGTTGCGGAGGACGTTACTCCAGAAGAGCCAGTAGAGGCAGTGGAAGAGGACCTTGAAGAGGACCTTGAAAAGGACCTTGAAGAGGACGCAGTAGACGCTTCCGATGAGGTCGACGAGGCAGATGAGACAAATATCATCCCGGTCGTTCCTGAAGCCGAGCCAGTCGAAGAGAGCGCTGACAGTGAGGAAACTCCGGTCGTCGCTGAAGCGTTGTCCGATGAGACCGCAGAAGTTTCAGTTGTTGATGTGCCGGAAGACCAGGAAGATGGCCAGGATACAGACCTAGACACCGAGGATGAGGAATCGAGCACGATTAACATCCTCGCACTCATCGGCATGATTCTCGGGGGCCTAGTCTTGGCCGTTGCTGTGTTCTTCGGCTTCAAGTGGATGTGGGCAAACCTGAACGGGGTTGTCGTTGCGGTTCTCGGCGTCGTCGTCACGCTGGGCATGATGGGAGTGATCCGTAAGATGCTTTCGGAACGTGACGGACTTTCCATGACGCTGTCTGCCATCGTTGGCCTGCTGATGACCTTCGGTCCGGCCTTGATCGTTCTGTTGTAGGGCAACTTTTGTGGCACGCTTAGTGCCATGAGCAAGATTTCAGTTATTGGCGGCGGTCAGATCGGCGAGGCACTTATCGCTGGCTTGATCGCTGCGGATTATGACCCAAAGACCATCACCGTTACCAATCGCTCCGCTGAGCACTCTGAACAGTTGGCGCAGCGCTATGGCGTGCACACCACATCGGACAATGAAGAAGCTGCTTCCGACGCCGATGTGGTTTTTCTGTGCGTAAAACCGGCGGGGATAGTGCCCGTGATTGAAGAGATCGCCGACACCATCGCAAACAACGACGTCTCCACGACCTTGGTATCGATGGCTGCAGGAATCACCTTGGCGAAGATGGAGGAGGCTATCTCATCGGCGGGCACGTCGGTTGTCCGTGTGATGCCGAATACGCCGATGCTGATTGGCAAGGGGGTCTGTGCGATCTCGACGGGCAAGTTTGTTACTGAGGAACAAGCAGAGCTAGTGAAGACTCTCCTGGCGTCTACAGGGACAGTTGTCTTTGTGCCGGAAGGGTCCATGGACGCGGTGACCGCGCTTTCGGGGTCTGGGCCTGCATATGTTTTCCTGGTCACTGAGGCGCTTATCGACGCCGCCGTGTCCCTCGGCTTGTCGCGCAGTGTTGCACAAGAACTCGCGATCGCTACCGTCGCCGGTTCTGGTGCGATGCTCGAGCAATCTGGGGCGGATCCTGTCGTGCTACGCGCCGGCGTGTCCTCGCCGGCGGGTACAACGGTTGCAGCAGTGCGTGAATTGGAGGAATCTGGCCTGCGGGGGGCCTTTTACCGCGCGTTGGAGAAGAATGCATTTCGTGCCCGTGAACTGGGAAAACAGTAGTTCGCGTGCGATGAATGTAAAAAAGTGTGGCACTTGAGTCGCAAGAGTCACACGTTTCACGCTAAGCTAGTTCAGGCACGTGCGTGTTCGTCCTGTGGGAGGGGAAGCCTACAGCGCGCCAGGTGCTGAAGGGTTAATTTATAAATGGCTAATGAAGATAAAGGTAAGTTTCTCACCGTTGCTGAGGTTGCGGAGATCATGCGCGTCTCCAAGATGACGGTTTACCGTCTGGTTCACTCCGGTGAGCTTCCAGCGGTGCGTGTGGGTCGCTCATTCCGCGTCCACGAGTCGGCTGTAAGTGAGTACCTCGATTCGTCTGTCTACGACGTCGGATAATTACCGGGTACCTTTCAGCGCTGGGGCGCCCACTTTCTCTGAGTTGCGATTCAGGGCAGGTGGGTGCCCCAGTTTTTTTGTCTGCATGATGGGCGGTATGCTGGTGTGCATTCGTGCCGACGAATAGCGACTGCTCAAGTGTGCACCTTGGGTTTTGGCGAGCGGATTGCTCCGATTTGTCACGCTGCTATCGGCAAGTTTTGTACGTACGACAATGAAACGAGGAAACCCCATGGGTTCAGTTATTAAGAAGCGCCGCAAGCGCATGTCTAAGAAGAAGCACCGCAAGATGCTCAAGCGCACGCGCGTTCAGCGTCGCAAGTTGGGCAAGTAAAGCTTAACGACGATTTCCCGGCCTCCACACTTCTGTGGGGCCGGGATTTTGCGTTGGTGGAAGGTTGAATTTGTTACATTCCGCAAAACCGTCTGGTTTTCCAGACGGATTTGCGGAAGCTACTCAACGCGACCCCGGAAACGCTTCAACCCCCAGAAAGACAATGCGGCGGTCACCAGCGCAGGCACGCCCCACGTCTTTACAGCGCGACGCATGCTGCGGTAATCACGAACAATCCAACCGCGCTTTATAGCCTCCGCTTTCAGTGCTTTATCTGGGTTGATAGCCACGGCAGTACCTACCATCGACAGCATCGGAATGTCATTTGCCGAGTCTGAGTAGGCCGTGCACTTGGAAAGATCGAGCTGCTGGATCGCAGCCAACGCAGCGACTGCATGGCGCTTGCCGGGACCGTGCAGGATATCGCCGACGAGTCGTCCCGTGAACTTCCCGCCTTCTTCCTCGGCCACCGTACCCAGTGCACCAGTAAACCCGAAGCGCTCCGCTAAGATCTGTCCGATTTGCACAGGAGTCGCCGAGACTAGCCAGACCTGCTGTCCGGCTGCCAAATGCATCGCCGCGAGATCGAGTGTGCCCGCGTAGCTCTTGTGAACCATGGATCGATCGACGATCTCTTCGCACAGTTCGCGCAGGATACTTACATCGCGTCCTTTCACAAACGAGAGCGCTTGTTCACGGCCACTTTGCATGTCTCCGGCGTGCTCAGTGCCACTGAGCTTGAACCGAAGCTGCTTCCATGCAATCGGAGCGATCTCGCGCAGGTTAAAAAACCGCTTCCGCGCAAGCCCGAAGGCAAACACTACTAACGACGAACCCTGGATCAGAGTGTTGTCGATATCGAAAAATGCGGCCGATTCCACATCCTGTGGCACATCCGGATCTGGCTGGGTGATGTGTAGCCCACCTGCAGACGCAAGAGCTCCCGACACTGAGTCAACCCCAGAGGTGAACTGATCAAGGTCGATCCCAAAGGTCTCTTCCACCGCGGCGGCCGCGGCGGCTTGGCCAGCCTCACGTTGCGCTTCCTCGTCGATCGGCGGAAGTGCTGTTTCTTCTAGGAAGCGGCGGAGGTTGCCCCTCGACGTGGACCAGTTGGCCAAGAAATCTCTTGGGCTCGACGGGAAACTCTCCGTTGTCACGGCAGGGTGTGGTCCTTTCTCGGTGGCGGGGTAACCTAGACCATCGTAGGTGTCTGGGCATGAGATTGCTCGGCAAAACATTGCCAATTCTTTAAGGGGAAGTTAGTGGCTAAGAAGGTTGAGCTCATGGTCCGCGCGACATGTGGATCCTGTGAGCGAGTTGCCGCCCAGATCGAGCCCGTTGTGCGCGCATCTGGAGCCTCCCTGAGTTTGGTGAATGTGGATGAGATCCAGGAGCTCGCGTTGGAATACGGCGACAGGGTTCCCGTTGTAGTTATTGATGAAGAAGAGTTTGCGTGCTGGGAAGTCGATAACGACGAACTCGCCGCGGAGCTAGCAAGGTCTTAATCAAACGCCCCCGACACGATCCCTCATGGGGGTCGGGGGTATTCTTTGGTTTGATTCTTTTCCGATCTGGAGGACATTAGTGAGTGTGCTTGTCGTGGGGATGTCCCACCGTTCAGCGCCGGTGGCGCTGCTGGAACGTCTCAGCATGGACGACACCGTCCAAACCGAAGCGACGACGACTTTGGTTGAGCAGCCTTCGCTTTCTGAAGCGATGATTATTTCGACCTGCAATCGTCTTGAGGTCTACACGATGGCCAATGCCTTCCATTTGGGGGTGCAGGACGTAGTCGATGTTCTTGAAAAGATCTCCGGAGTCTCAGAAGACGAGCTGCGAAGCTATCTCTATGTGCGCTACGCGGACGCCGCAGCCGAGCACATGATGACCGTGACTTCCGGTTTGGATTCAATGGTCGTCGGTGAGCAGCAAATTATCGGCCAAGTGCGTACCTCGTACCAAGAGGCGAAGAAGCGTGGCACTGTTGGCCCTGGTCTGCATGCCTTGGCGCAGTCTGCGCTTCGAGCTGGCAAGCGCGTGCATTCAGAAACTGAGATCGACGATGCTGGTGCATCCATGGTTACTTTCGCCCTCGACGAGGCCATGAAGACCATGGAAACCGACACGATGCAGGGAAAGACCGCACTGGTTCTGGGCGCTGGTGCGATGGCATCCTTGGCTGCTACTCATTTGGGTAAGCAGGGGATTGACAAGCTGATTATTGCTAACCGCACACGCTCTCGCGCAGAGCGCCTAGCTGAACATTCTCGCGAAGCAGGCGTTCCTGCAGAAGTGGTTGATTACAACGCTCGTGCTGGGGCCTTGGGGCGCGTGGACATCGCTGTGTCGGCTACAGCGACAGACGATTTCACCATCACTCCCGAGGACATTCCTGGCCCAATCATGCTGGTGGACTTGTCCTTGCCACGTGATATCAGAGACGACGTTTCCACCATCGAGGGCGTCAACCTGGTCAACATCGAGTACCTGCACCAGAAGCTGCGGGAGACCGATTCAGAAGAGACCGCTGCACACCGCGAAGCTTTGGCGATTATCGAGGAAGAACTTGATGTTTATACCTCGAAAGAGCGTGTCCGCGACCTCAACCCGGTGGTGACTCAGCTGCGTGCGAATTCCGCACTGATGGTGGAGGCCGAGTTCGATCGCCTCAAGTCGAAACTGCCGCACCTAGAGGAGCACGAATACAACGAGGTCTGGCGTGCGATGAAGCGAGTCGTGGACAAGATTTTGCACACGCCAACGGTTCGAGCGAAGGAAATGGCGGCGAACTCGGGCTCGATTAGCTATGAAACGGCACTTCAAGAACTATTTGGCCTCGCCGAGCCACCGGCGGTGGCTGTGAACGTCGAGCAGCTTCCTGATCGCGAAGAGTTGAAAAACAAAAAGGAGAAATAAGACGTGTTGAAGATCGGTACACGAGGATCCAAGCTGGCGACGACCCAGGCGGGACACCAGCGTGATGCCATGATCGCTGCTGGATTCGACGCTGAGCTGCACATCGTCACCACTGCCGGTGATGTCAACATGGCGCCCGTCGAGCGCATCGGCGTGGGCGTATTTACCGCAGCCCTGCGTGAGGCACTCTTCGCGGGAGAGTGCGATATCGCAGTGCACTCTTTCAAGGATCTGCCTACTGCACACGAGCCTCGGACGCACTTGATTACTCCGGTGCGAGAGGATCGTCGTGAAGCATTGATCGCGCGCGACGGCCTGACGCTGGAGACGTTGCCTGAGGGCGCGCGGGTGGGAACTTCGGCGCCGCGACGCATCTCGCAGTTGAAGGCGCAGCGTCCTGACCTGGATATTCAGCCACTGCGTGGCAATATCGATACGCGCATGGGCAGAGTTTTTTCCGGCGAGCTTGATGCGGTTGTTCTTGCGTACGCTGGCCTTTCGCGCGTGGGGATGGGGGACAAGGCGACTCAGCTATTCGACCCAACCGTGCTGATGCCGGCACCTGCTCAGGGGGCTTTGGCTGTGGAGTGCCGCATTGACGACGACCATGCTCGCCAAGCTATTGATGCGCTTGCCGACGACACCGTGTTGCGTACCGTCACCGCGGAGAGGACCGTGCTCGCTGCGTTGGAGGCCGGGTGCACCGCGCCTGTCGCATCATATGCCTCCCTCGATGGTGACCAGATCACCCTGCAAGCCGGAGTTTTTGCTCTGGATGGCTCGACACAGTTGGTGGAAACCGCAACGGGCACCGATCCGGTTGAGTTGGGACACAACGTTGCAAAGATTCTGATTGAGCAAGGCGCAGCCCGTATCATCGGGTAGCTATGGCACAGTTTTCGATTAAGCATGATCGACTGACCGTCACCTTGAGGTGGTGGGAGAAGCTTGCGGCGCGCCGCTCGCACTTAACGATTCCTTTGCGCGCAATCCGCGGGGTGTCATGCGTTGCCGATCCCTTGACCGAACTTGGCGTGGGACAGCGACACGGCGCTACCCACATTCCAGGGTGGACATATACGGGAACAATGAGTCAGGATCCGGGCGGGCGAGTGCTCGCCGTGTGTCACCGGAAAGGCCCCGGCATTGTGCTTGAACTTGCGGACGCAACATATAGCAAGATCGTGATTTCCACGCCGCATGCGTCGGAATATGCCCAAAAGCTGCAGAAGATTGTGGCCTGACGACGTACGAAAGCCGTACGAGTGCCAAGTGCGACCCCAACGATTCAGGCAACGAAACGGTCGGTAAAATTATCGGCCGTTTTTTCAATCTGGGGTTCCTAAATTAAGGTGTAACTATCATACGTTGAATTTCTGCCAGTTAAGGTGGTCCTGTTTTCTAGGAATCAACGCTTCTGCCAGCTGGAACAGCTTGGGTGGGGGTGGGATAGCTGGCCGGAGATTCAACTTTCCAAAAGTACTGACCTATGTCTCCTTTTTGGTTTGTGTGGCAACAAAACGCTTCGATCATGTCCGAGCGTTTTCGCACAGACCCGACTTAGAAAAGAACCGTTTATGACCTTGTCCTCCCAGACGCCCCAGCCGGGGAAGATCGTTTTCGTCGGCGCGGGCCCGGGTAACCCTGACCTGCTGACCGTGCGAGCACGCGAGGTATTGGCCAACAACGCCTACGCTGTCGTGGACGCTGATGTTCTCAGCGGTGTGCGTGCCGTCGTCGCGGAAGGGCTGCCTGTTCCGCAGGCGAAGCTCGACGCTGCGCGTGAAGAATACGACAAGATGTGTGCCGATGCGAAGGCGGCGGGAGCTCGTCGTAAGCCACCAAAGCCTGCTGAACCGACTGCGGCGGAGCTCGAAGAGGCGGTTGGTACTCCGGATGAGTTGATTGAGCAGCTCAAACGAGTGATGGATGCTGCGATGCAGTCCATCGCGGATGGTGAAGCGGGCGAAGGTGACGTGATCCGTCTTGTCGCAGGCAACCCGTTGACCAGCGACCGAGTGTTGGCGGAGATTTCCGCAGTGGCAGCCGCCGGGCTGGAATTTCAGGTTGTACCGGGGATGTCTTTGCCTTCCACGGTGCCATCTTTCGCAGGCATCGCGTTGGGTTCGACCTATACCGAAGCGGATTTGTCCAACGAGTCCATCGACTGGGATCAGCTGGCCCAAGCGCCGCAGCCTCTGGTACTGCAGGCAGAAGCTGACGATCTCCCGGTGATTGCAGCGGAGCTGAAAGAGCGTGGTTTCGCTGCGACGACTCCGGCGTACGTCACCACTAACGGCACGACGCGTTTGCAGCGCACTTTCGATGCCACGCTGAATACCATCGGCAAACTCGATGCGGATCTGCCGGGCAAGCTCGTCGTCACGCTGGGTACAGCCGTGGACGACCGCACCAAGTACTCTTGGTGGGAAAACCGCCCACTGTACGGCTGGCGTGTACTAGTGCCACGCGCGAAGGAGCAGGCAGCGTCGATGTCGACGCGCCTGACGAGCTACGGAGCGATTCCGCAGTCGGTCCCAACGATCTCGATGGAACCACCACGCAACCCAGCGCAGATGGATCGCGCGATCAAAGGCATCGTGGAAGGTCGCTACCAGTGGGTTGTGTTCACCTCGGTCAACGCGGTCGTTGCCGTTTGGGACAAGTTCGAAGAACTCGGTCTCGACGCCCGTTCCTTCGCCGGCGTACACCTTGCAGCTGTAGGCACGAAGACTGCCGATGCGATTCGTGCCCGTGGCATGACTCCTGAGCTCCTGCCGCACCGCACCAAGCAAAACGCAGCTGGCCTTGTGCAGGTCTTCCCTGAGTACGTCGAAGACCTCGACCCCGTCTCCCGCGTATTGTTGCCACGCGCGGATCTTGGCACCGATGTACTTGTCGACGGTTTGACCGATCTGGGCTGGGAGGTCGAAGACGTCGTTGCCTACCGCACCGTGCGCGCCGCACCGCCTCCGCCGGAGGTTCGCGACATGATCAAGACTGGCGGTTTCGACGCGGTTTGCTTCACGTCAGCGTCCACGGTGAAGAACCTGGTCGGCATCGCGGGCAAGCCTCACCAGCGCACGATCATCGCGTGTATCGGGCCGATGACGGCCGCGGAGGCAGAAGAGCAGGGTTTGCGCGTCGATGTAATGCCTGAGGTCGCCGATGTGCCATCGCTTGTCGACGCCTTGGCCGACCACGTCGCCAACTTGCGCGCCGCAGGCCAGCTGCCGCCACCGAGGAAAAAGCGCAGGGCTCGTCGTAAAGCAACCGAATCCTAAGCTCTTGTGAATTCTTGGGGCTTTTGATGCGCCTGGGCATATGATGGTTCCGTGTCTACTTTTGATTTCACCCGTCGCCCCCGCCGCCTGAGGCAGAACCCCGCCATCCGTGAGCTAGTCTCCGAGACGAGATTGCACCCGGCGGACTTCATCTTGCCGATGTTTGTCGCTGACGGACTGTCCGAGAAGCGCGAAATCTCGTCCATGCCAGGCGTTTTCCAGCACACCACAGATTCACTAGTCCGCGCGGTTGCCGAGGCAGCCGAGCAAGGCATCCGCTGCATCGACCTGTTCGGTGTTCCGCTTGACGACGACAAGGATGCCGAAGGTTCCCCAGCGTGGGACCCAGAGGGAGTGCTGAATCGGAACTTGGCCGTCTTGCGCAAGGAGTTCGGCGATGACGTGATGATCATGGCTGATACGTGCCTGGACGAATTCACAGATCACGGACACTGCGGTGTCCTCAGCGAGGACCGGTGGGGCAATTCCATCGTTGATAACGACGCCACGGTCGAGCTGTACCAAAAGATGTCGGTGGCTCAGGCGGAAGCTGGTGCCCACATCGTGAGCCCGTCGGGCATGATGGACGGCCAAATCGAAGCAATCCGGGCAGCGTTGGACGTAGCCGGATTCCAAGACGTCTCAATTATGGCGTATTCCGCGAAGTACGCGTCGGCGTTTTTCGGCCCGTTCCGTGAGGCGGTGGGCTCGTCGCTGCAAGGCGATCGTCGCACATATCAGCAGGACCCAGCGAATATTCGCGAGTCGCTCCTAGAGACTCAGCTGGATATCGAAGAAGGTGCGGACTTTGTCATGGTCAAGCCAGCGCTGCCTTATCTGGACGTGTTGACTAAAGTGGCAGAAATGTCACCGGTGCCGGTTGCTGCTTACCAAGTTTCCGGCGAATACGCGATGATTCAAGCAGCCGGTCTCAATGGCTGGGTAGATCGCGAGGCAGTGATGATGGAATCTCTGACTGCCATCAAGCGTGCCGGTGCGGATCAAATTTTGACGTATTTTGCCGTTGATGCGGCAAAGCAATTGAACGGCTAGGGTGAAGTTTTTGATGACGGTGGCGCAGAAGCCTGACAAACCTGTCCATAAGGACGGGCAAGCCAAGAAGCTTAAATCAGACATGCCGGAGACCGTGCGGTACCTGGTGTGGGTCTGGACGTTCGCGGTTGCGGGCGAGGCAATCCACCAGATTCTGACAATTGTGGCGGCGCTGGTTGATCCGGCTGCGTTGCGCGCGAGTGCAAAGGAAGCAGCCAAGGACAACGAGATGGTGACCGACTCGGTGCTTAACCTCAGCGTCTATCTCTCCATCGCGTTTATGGCGTCGATCACTTTGGTGATCATCGGCATCTTGGTCTGGATGTTGGTTGTGTTTGCCAAACGACAGAAATGGGCAGGCTACGCGCGTCGGCTGCTGTTTCTATTCTCGATCTTTTTCTCCATTCGACTATTGACTGTTTTCCTGACCACAACGGGAGGAAGTTCGGTTCCAGTTGCGCTGATCCTGGTAGATGGCATCATTCAGATTGCCGTCGGTGTCGCGGCGGCGTGCGGAATGTACTTCGCCTCCCAGCAAGAAGCGCTGAAGTGGACCGGTGAGGACCAGGATCCCCGTTTCAATAGCTTCAATGGCACTTCAGAAAAGAAGTCCGACAAGGATCAGACAGATAAGCCAGGAAAGAGCTCATAATGCCGACAATGTTTCCCTCCTTTGCCTCCCACCCCGACGACAAGAACAGGCGTTTCGATGTCGAGGTAGGCGAGGACTGGCCGTTGTCCTTGAAAATCGGCTTCTGGCTCGTCGTCGCCGGAGCCGTAGCGATGCTGGTCACCGCAATGCAGATGATCGCCATCGGCTTCCCAGGCGATCCCGCCGACACCGAGATGCGCGATGCCTACATGCGCAACATGTGGTTCGTGTCTGTCGTTAACGTGGTCTTAGCTCTGGTGATGGGTGGCGCGGCCTCCTATCTGCGCCAGGGGAACAAGAAGGCCCGTCTGATCGTCGTCATTTGCATCGCATTGGCGTGTTTCTTCAACGTGATCGCCTTCGCGATCCGCGTGGGAGGCATCGCCATGATGGTTGTTGTCGTGCTGTTGGCCTTTGGAGCGTTTTTCATCTTCCGACCTGCAGCCAACGCATACGTCGACTCAAAAAGCAGCAGATTCTAACCACCGAGGACAGGGAAAAGAGGCACACGTTTCGTGAACGCTTCCCGCACGCCACTACAAGGCGACGTCACACAAGCCATCGATGAAGCCATCCGGGCCGCGAAAGCAGCCGGGATCGATGTCGACGATGGACCGAAACACGTTTTTGATGCCGACCAGCGCCCAAAAACCTCCTATGCCTTTGAGCTAGAAAACTTGCCCGACGCCCCTGACGTTGGTGAGATCGAAGACGCTTTGGAGGAAATCCCGGGTGTGTGGGCCAGAATCGTCTATCCCACCAACACCGTCTGGATTACCGCGCCCGATGTGATTGATCCGACCCAACTGGTCAAGGTCATGGCTCGTTTCAACGTACGTGCCACGATGACGGATTCTTCTTTACGACGACGAGTCTCCGAACTGCGTTCCCCGGAGCCAGCGACGACACGGCGCGGAAATCGTGGCACCAAAGGCATGTCGGGGAGGATGCGTCGCCAACACGAGCTGGAAGCAAAGACCATAGAATCCGCTCGTGTGTCCGGGTTTCTTAATGATCCCGCCAACACCGCCCGCCACACTCCGCCCGATAACGACCTGCTCTATACCGCGCGCGATTTGATCACGCTGAAGCGCCTAGCCATTGCGATCGTGTTCGGCGCGCCAGTCTTCCTCACCTCGTATTTCCAAGAGCTGCAGTTCCCAGGTTGGCAATGGGTGGTGCTGGCCTTGTCCATTCCGGTGGTGTTTTACGCCGCGTGGCCTTTCCACCGCGCCCTCGCCGGCGGTGTTCGCCGTGGTCTTACAGCACTTGATGGGGCGAGTTCCCTGGCGATTCTGCTGGCTTTTGGTTGGTCCATCGTCTTGTTGGTGGCCACCCCGGCAGGCGATATTGGTTGGCAGGCGGAACCGAAGTGGCTTGCGTTTAACCACAGCAGATTGGCTGACGGCGAGCTGTTCCTCGACGTGGCCTGCGGCATGACGATCCTCCTCCTCGCAGGCCGCATCTGGACAATGCGCGCCCGCCCAAGCCTGTTGGAAGAAATGGAGAAGCGGCGCCCCGAGCCTTCGTCGGAAGTGCGCGTCAGCGTGCGCAACCGTGCCACCGGTGCAGTGACTGAAGAAATGATGCCGCTTGCCGAAGTCAATCCCGGTGACGACATCATCTTGGTTCCCGGCGACATCATTCCCGTCGATGGCCAAGTGATGGGCGGGTCCTGCGTCCTCGAGCCAGGGCTTGTCGATGCTCGCGAAGACCTCAACATCAAAGTCGGTTCCAAGGTCTACTCTGGCGCGACGATTGTTTCGGGCAAGATCAAAGTCCGCGTGGTGCACACCGGACATCTGACTCGCATGGCAGCGATCCACCGCTGGGTGCAAGAAGCTTCCCATCGCCAGAATCGCGCCACGCTATTGTCGACGAAAACTGCGGCCTACCTGATCCCCGCAGCCTTTATGCTCGCAGTGGCAGATTTCGTGTTGTGGGTGCTGATCTACCAAAACTACAACGCCGCGATGGCCACCGCCCTCGCAGTTCTGGCTTCCGTAGCCCCGACCGCTTTGGCGCTCTCCCCGGCGATGGCGATTCGTCTGGGCATCGAGTCGTCGGCACGCAACGGCATCATCATCAGAGACGGTGCCACGCTGCGCAGCCTGGAAAACGTGGACACGGTGATCTTCAACCGCGTGGGTACTTTGGTGCAGCCGTTCATGACGGTGGAAACAGTGACCGCCGCGCGTGGGGAAAACGCCGACATGGTTTTGCGCGTCGCGGGTGCCTTGGCCATGGAATCGAACCATCCGTCCTCCCAAGCGCTCGTGCGTGCCGCTCGCGAGGCGCGCGATCACGACGAAGGCGGCGTGGACATCCCGCACTGGATCGACGTGGCCAAAAACGAGATCACAAGAAACGGTGATCTCAAGGCTCGCATCGAGATCGTTTCGCGTGACGACGACGGCGAAGAGCACACCCAGCAAGTAGAGGCCATGCTCTGGCGACCAACCAACCTGTCTTCGCTGCATGGCCGACTAGCTGCCGCTGCGACCAACGGCGGCACCCCAATCGTGGTGCGCTGGAAGGGCAAAGACCGTGGCGTCATCACGTTGTACGACCCTGTGAAGGACGACGCTGCTGAGTCCATTACGCGCCTCGAGGACATGGGCATTGAAACCGTGATGCTCTCCCGTGACACCTATCCGGTGGCTCGTCGTTTTGCTGACCTGTTGGGTATTTCGAACGTTCTCGCCGGAATTGGCCATACCGACAAACCGGGTGCGGTGCGCGCGGTGCACACACAGGGCGCCACCGTGGCGATGGTAGGCGATCGATCCGTTGTGAATACGCTCCGGGTTGCCGACGTTGGCATCCTCGTAGGCTCGGGCGATAGCCTGGAAACAGGCAACGAATTGCGCGAGGACATTTCCGTGATCGTTGTGCGTGACGACGTCAGCGCGATCCCCCAATTGATCGAACAGGCACGCCGCGTCTGCCGAATTATCGATCGCAACATCGTTTACTCATGGGTGTACAACATCAGCGCGATGGTGCTCGCCGTTGCGGGGCTGCTGCACCCCATGGCCGCCACGGTCTTGATGTTGGGATCGTCCTTGTTTGTCGAGGCCCGCTCCTTGTCGGTAAAGAAGTTCCCTTCCTAGACCGGTTTACTTGAACCCGAGCCGATGTCGTGACGGCGGGTTATGGTTAAGGGGTCTTACAGGAACAATAGGGGAGAACCTCCAGTGAATTGTCGCCACGTATTCGCTGCTTTGATCGCCGCCACCACCCTGTGCAGCGTTCCAGCAGCAGTCGCAGCTCCAGTCGGCCCAGGCGCACCCGTTCGCACTTACCCAGTGCATCCGGTCGACGGCATCCCGGCAGAGCACATGCCAAACAGTTGCTCACAAGGTGTCGCGGGCACCATCGTCCAAGAAGATGGCACAACGAAGCAGATCATGATCACCGCGGCACACTGCCTCGTGGACACACCACGCTACGAAAACGAGATCGGAACCGCGGTGTACGCGCCGAAAACCTGGGGCGACCAGCTCATTGGTTACCGCGTGGCAACGGGCGACAAGCAGGCACAGTCGCACTACGCCGACTTAAACGCCGAACTCCACGGCACGCTCAACTGGCCGGACTGGGGCGTGGTCGAACTCGAAGACGGCGTCGAGATGACTGGTCTTGCCACCTCCGAGGACCACTACGGTCACCAGCGCTCGACCCCAGTTGCAATGACCGGTGTGCGCGACTACCGCGACTTGGGTGCCACCGAGATCTCCGTAGACAACTTCGGCCAGCCGATCTGCAAGGACGGCCAGCGCTCAGCTCGCTCGTGTGGAGTCCAGCTCTTCCGCGCGTCGAACAGCATCGTGCACTGGGGCTTGACCTACGAAAGTGGTGACTCCGGCGGCGTGAACTATGACCCAAACAACGGCGAGGTCCTCGGCGTGACATCCCAAGGCATCGGCCCTCTGGGGCGCGCGCAGGTGGCAGACCAGGCCATCCAAACTGCTTACGGCATCCCAGACGGCCAGGTCAATGAGCAATTCCAGATCGCTCCTGCCGTCCCGCTTGACGACGATTTCCGCACCGTCGCACAAGACGACGCCGCCTTCAACGAATGGGCCGCGCCTAACGGAGTTGACCCGATCGTGGACTACCGCCAACAGTTCAAGGACGACTTCGCTGCGGCCGAGGCTGACTTCCACGCCGGCAACATCGATTCGTGGCAGCACCACGCGGAGACCCTTCCGACTTCGGCTGTGATGGCGGGGCTACAGGAAGCACTAGGAATGTAGCCTGTGCACCTGCCGTAGCGGTGTGGGACGATGAACTTAGTTGTTTATCGTCTCGAAGGAGCACCGCTCAATGCCCAAGTTCAATGCCGTCATCCCTGTCTTGCCCGTGAAAGAACTTGCGAATGTGACGGAGTTCTACAACGCACTTTTTGGCGAGCCCACCATGGAGCCTGCGGATGGCATCGCCGAATGGGAGGTCGCGCCTGGGGCATGGGTGCAGGTCGCTGAGATCCCAGAGCGCGCAGGTCAAGCAGCTGTCGTGCTGGGCACCGATGACCTGCTGGGTCTGGTTGCAGATCTCAAGTCTCGCGGCATCGGAGTGTCCAGCGTGGAGGACTTCGGTGTTGTGATGATCGCAGTTGCCGTGGACCCCGAGGGCAATGAGCTTCAGCTGGCGGAGGAAACGGAGTAGCGGGGTCGTCGTCAAGCGAACAAAGGCTGCCGTTTCTGGCCTGCTGGGAGGCTCCGGCTCGCAACAAACGGTAGCTATTGTGCGCGGAACCCCTGCTCAGTTTCCTTCTTTCAAACTTTTGGATCACAATAGAGAGCATGAAACGTCGCGACCTAACTAACGCCCCGCTGCTTGAGGCAGCCCACGGCCGCACCCCAACACGCACACCAGTCTGGTTTATGCGCCAAGCTGGACGCTCCCTCCCGGAATACAAGAAGGTCCGCGAGGGAATTTCTATGCTGGACTCCTGCTTCATGCCGGAACTGCTTGCCGAAATCACCCTGCAGCCGGTGCGTCGCCACGATGTTGATGGCGCGATCCTGTTCTCCGACATCGTCGTCCCGCTGCGCGCGGCGGGCGTCGGGGTGGAGATCGTCCCTGGTCGCGGCCCTGTCATGGACAAGGCGATCACAAGCCGCGCGGATGTTGATGCCTTGCCGATCTTGGACCACGAGGTCGAGGAAGTGGCCAAGGGCATTGAGATTATTCTCGACGAGCTTACGGACACCCAAACCCTGATCGGCTTCGTTGGCGCGCCATTCACCTTGGCCAGCTACCTGGTCGAGGGTGGCCCTTCGAAGAATCACGAGAAGACCAAGGCGATGATGCACGCCGATCCGGAAACCTGGCACGCGCTGATGAAGCGCTTGGTCCCGACGATCACTACATTTTTGCGCACACAGGTCGAGGCCGGTATCGACGCCATGCAGCTCTTCGACTCTTGGGCGGGTTTCCTTACCGAGAAGGACTACCGCCAGCATGTTCTGCCGTATTCGGTGGAAATCCTGGAATCGGTCAAGGGCGAGATTCCGCGCATCCACTTCGGTGTGAGCACCGGCGAGATTCTAGGCGCGATGTCCGAGGCCGGCTCCGAGGTCATGGGTGTGGACTGGCGCGTGCCGCTGGACAAGGCAGCGACAAGGTTCTCCAGCCCACGTGTCCTCCAAGGCAACCTTGACCCGGCGATGCTATTTGCGGGCTCCGAGGTGGTCCGCTCCGAGGTTGCGCGCATCAAGGCGGAGGCGCAGCGCGCAATCGACGCAGGTGACGCTACCGGCCACATCTTCAACCTGGGCCACGGCGTATTGCCAACCACCGATGCGGACGCCATTACCGAAGCAGTGCGCATCATCCACGAGAACTAAGCGAGAAACCAATGAAATTCGCCATCATCGGCGCAGGACTAGCAGGCTTGACCAGTGCTTACGAGCTTCGTAAGCAGGACAAAGACGCCGTCATCGACGTCTATGAGGCAACCGATCGCATCGGGGGGAAACTCTTCACCGTCCCCTTTGAGGCGGGGCCAACCGACATGGGCGCCGAGGCGTTTTTGGCGCGGCGTAAAGACGCGGTGGAGTTCTTCACCGAGCTAGGACTGGCGGATTCATTGGTGCACCCCTCGGGCCTGCGCTCACTTGTGTATTCCGGCGGGGAGACCAAGGAGCTTCCAGCCGGCGGCGTGATGGGCATCCCCGCGCAGTCGGAGCCGGTGGCGCACTTGATCAGCACTGAAACCGCTGCGCGTATCGACGACGAAGCCAACCAGGATGGAATCGACTGGCCCGTCGGGGGAGATATGAACGTTGGACAGCTGATGCGCGAGCGCTATGGCGCCGACCTGGTTGATCACGTTGTCTCCGCGCTGTTGGGCGGCGTGTACTCGTGCGCAGCCGATGACCTGGGTATTCGCGCGACGATCCCGCAGTTGGCGGAGGAATTCGACCGTCTGGCCGAAGCAGGGGAGAAGATCACACTCTCTGGCGCAGTGAAAAACCTCGAGGCAGCGCGCCCGAAGCCAGCCGGCGGAAAGCCCGCACCCGTTTTCGGTACCTTCCGAGGTGGCTATGCCGAGGCATACGAAGCTCTGGCCGAGCAGTCCGGTGCCGATATCTACGTTGATGCGTTCATCTCGGGGGTGGAAAAGACCGCCCCGGGCTACCGCATCACCGGTGGAGAGGACAAGGTTTACGACCGACTCATCATCGCCACACCCGCCCCAACCACTGCGCTGCTGCTGAAGAACATTGCCCCCGAGGCATCGGCCGCGTTGAAAGCCGTGAAACTTGCCGACTCGGTGGTCGTCGGCATGCGTTTTGCATCCGCCGAAGGCCTGCCGGAGAATTCCGGCGTGCTGGTCGCTTCCGATGAAGATGGCGTGCATGCGAAGGCGTTCACGTTCTCCTCGAAAAAATGGCCTCACTTGGGCGAGCGCGGTGGCGCCCTGGTCCGTGCAAGTTTCGGACGCTTCGGCGACAACACCGCCCTGCGCGCCGACGAGGACGATCTTGTCGATTGGGCACTCGACGACCTCCAAACCATCACCGGCTTTGACGGCCGCGAGGCAGGACTCGAAGAAATCTATGTCCAGCGTTGGTTCGGTGGTTTACCACGCTACGACGAGACTCACCTGGCTACCGTTGCCAAGGTAAAGCAGCTTATCGACGACCAACCCACCCTCGCCCTCACTGGCGCATGGTCCGGGGGAGTCGGAGTTCCTGCAGTCATAGCC
Organism: Corynebacterium breve; assembly: GCF_030252165.1. Classification (NCBI taxonomy): domain Bacteria; kingdom Bacillati; phylum Actinomycetota; class Actinomycetes; order Mycobacteriales; family Corynebacteriaceae; genus Corynebacterium; species Corynebacterium breve. Next base: position 223,801 of record NZ_CP126969.1, read on the forward strand.
GACGCCAAGGCGGCTGCAGCGCGCGTCGCGGGCTAAGTTAGGTAGCTGTGACTGACGATGCACGCGAGAATGCCCGCGATGAGGCCGAGCAGGAGCTGGACGTAGCTCCTGCAGATCCCACCAGCGAAGAAGAAACAGAGTGGTGGGAAGAGCCCGGCATGCCGTGGAACCAGAAGCCAGGCAAGGCCGACTTCTGGTGCCTCGGCTGGATCGGTTTCGTCGGAGTTTTCGGCATGGCGATGATCCCGCTGCGCGCCTGGCTGCTGGGCCTTGACCCACCGATCATGCTGGCATTAACTGGTTCTCGCCTCGGTGCAGCATCGACTGGTGCTCTAGCCGCAGTCGGCGACGCGCCGGGCTGGATCTGGTACCTGCTGATCGGTTCGGTGGTAGCGATCAAGTTCGACTGGGTCTACTGGTGGGCCGGCAAGTTGTGGGGCCGGGGCATGTTGGACGTATACGCGGAGCAATCGCAACGAACAGCCCGCAACATTGAGCGGGTGGAAAAGGCGACCCAGAAGCTGGGCTGGCTAGGTATTTTCTTGGCGTATGTGCCCATTCCGTTGCCGATCGCGCTCGTGGTGTTCATCATGAGCGGTGCAACAGGTATGAAGCTGAGCAAGTTCATGGTGCTCAACTTCATCTCCAAAACCATCTGGTCGCTGGGCTATTTCGCGCTGGGCTACGCCATCGGCGAGCCTGTGGTATTCGTCCTTGAGCAGTACCAAAAGGTGGCCAACTGGTTCGCGATTGGCCTGCTCGTCGTCGTTTTTGCCTCCGTGTTCTTTAAGCAAAACAAGGAAGCAAAGAAAGCACAACAATGAACTGGTTTATTCTCATCGGCTCTGGATTGTTCGAGGGCGTGTGGGCAAACGCCCTAGCCAAGACCGAGGGATTTACTAAACTCTGGCCCTCCCTGGTGTTCCTCGTCGCGCTGGTGATTTCTATGGGCGGGCTTGCGTGGGCGATGCGATCCATCTCTGCGGGCACGGCTTACGCGGTCTGGGCGGGCGTCGGTGCCGCTGCTGCGGTGATTATCGCGATCGCGATGGGTGAAGAATCGGTCAGCGTGTTGAAAATCCTGTTCCTCGTTATGATCGTCGCGGGCATCGTCGGCCTGCAAGTAGTGAGCAACTAGTACAGAAATGTGACCGTGTCGCGGCGACCACCTACAATGATGGCCATGACTGCCCGTGACCTGACATCCCAGAACACTGACAAATCCCAAGCGCTTCTTCAGCGTGCGCAGCGAGTAACTCCTGGTGGAGTGAACTCCCCAGTCCGCGCCTTCGGATCCGTGGGAGGCCAGGCGAGGTTCATTGCTTCGGCGAAAGGCTCGACGCTCACTGACGTTGACGGCAACGAGTACGTTGACCTGGTCAATTCCTGGGGTCCCATGATTCACGGCAACGCGCACCCAGACATCACCGCCGCCGTGGAAGCTGCTCTGAAGAAAGGTTTGTCGTTCGGAGCTCCTACGGAAGCCGAGGTCGAGCTCGCCCAGGCGATTATCGATCGCACCAGCGTCGAAGAAGTTCGCCTGGTCAACTCAGGCACTGAGGCCACCATGTCCGCCGTCCGCCTCGCCCGCGGATTTACCGGCCGCGCGAAGATCATCAAGTTCGATGGTTGCTACCACGGCCACGTCGATGCGCTTCTCGCTGCAGCTGGCTCCGGCGTAGCTACCTTCGCTCTCCCGGACTCCCCAGGTGTTACTGGCGCTCAGGCCGCCGACACGATCGTCGTCCCGTATAACGATCTGGACGCTGTGCGGAAGGCATTCGCTGACCACCCTGGAGAAATCGCAGCAATTATCACCGAGGCGGCAGCAGGAAACATGGGCACCGTCGCGCCACAGGAGGGCTTCAACGCAGCCCTGAAGGAGATCGCACACTCCGACGGCGCTTTGCTTATTATCGACGAAGTCATGACTGGCTTCCGTACCTCGTACTCCGGTTGGTTCGGAGTGGACCAGGTAGCCGGCGACCTCACCACCTTTGGCAAGGTCATTTCCGGAGGCCTGCCAGCAGCAGCATTTGGCGGTCGGGCTGACATTATGGAGCGCTTGGCGCCAAACGGCCCTGTTTACCAGGCAGGAACACTGTCGGGGAACCCAATCGCAATGGCATCGGGTCTAGCTTCCCTCAAGCTGGCCGCTGAGGATATCTACCCAACCCTCAACGCGAATGCGGACAAGCTCGACTCGCTGGTCAGCGAGGCCCTGAACCGCGAAGGCGTCGCCCACAACATCCAGCGCGCAGCAACAATGCTTTCGGTGCGTTTCGCGGAAGGAGAGGGGCGTAACTTCGCAGACATGCAGGCCGCCGATACCTTCCGCTTCGCGCCGTTTTTCCACGCACTGTTGGATCACGGTGTCTACGGTCCACCGAGTGCCTTTGAAACCTGGTTCGTGTCCACCGCGCTTACCGACGCAGACTTTGAGAAGATCGAAGCAGCATTGAAGCCTGCCGCTCAAGCTGCCGCAGCTGCTACTCCTGAAGGAGCCTAAAGCGCATGACCACAACTATCGTCCACTTGGTACGCCACGGTGAGGTGCACAACCCGGGCAAGATCCTCTACGGACGCATACCCGGCTATCACCTCTCCTCGCGCGGACAGTCGATGGCGGCAGCGGCTGCACAGTCGTTTGAGCGCCATGACGTGACCTACCTTGCAGCAAGCCCGCTGGAGCGTGCCCAAGAAACAGCAAGGCCATTTTCCCAGGTCACAAGCCTTCCCATCCAGACCGATGAGGACCTGATCGAGTCCGGCAACACCTTTGAGGGCCTGCGCACCAAGGGATGGCGCTCGCAGCTGTGGAACCCGATTCGCTGGCGACACATGACCAACCCGACGGTTCCGTCATGGGGCGAACCTTATGAAGAAATCCTCGCCCGCATGATGGACGCGATTGAGCGCGCTCGTATTGCGGCGGAAGGCCATGAGGCAATCTTGGTGTCGCACCAACTCCCGATCGTCATGGTCCAGCGCGCAGTCGCCGACAAACCGTTGCCCCACAATCCGCTTGATCGCCAGTGTGATTTGACTAGCGTGACCTCTCTGCTGTTTCGTGATGGCACACTGACCGAATCGTTTTACTCAACCCCAGCAAGAGATATCTAGATGCGCAAACGCTTAACCCTGGCGGCCACCATGCTGGTTGCCACGGTCACCTTGGCCGCCTGTGGCCAAGGCGACGCCCAGACGGAAACCTTCGCCTTCCACACTCCAGGTGGCAAGGTGGAGATCTTCTATGAGGAAGAAGACCGCGCTCCGCTGAAAAACTTCTCCGGCGAGTCTCTCATGGATGAGGGCAAAACCATCAGCCTCGACGACTACGAGGGTAAGATCGTCGTCCTCAACGCCTGGGGCCAATGGTGCGCACCGTGCCGCGCGGAAGTCGACGACCTCCAAGAGGCCCACGAAGCGCTTGGCGACGACGGCACCGTACTCGGCATCAACGTCCGCGACTACAACCCACAGATCGCGCGCGACTTTGCCACCGACAACGGCGTGACCTACCCGTCCGTCTATGATCCGCCGTTTAAAACAGCTGCAGCACTAGGCGGAATCCCAACTTCGGTCATCCCGACGACCATCGTTCTCGACAGTGAGCACCGGCCAGCAGCCGTATTCCTCCGTGAAGTGTCCGCTCAAGACATCCTTGACGTGACCAACGAGTTGAAGTAATTATGGGCGAACTTTTTGCCGACCTCGCTACCTCCGGTCCACTCCTACTCGGCATCCTCGCCGCGGCGCTCGCGGGTCTGGTGTCTTTTGCCTCCCCATGCGTAGTGCCCCTGGTTCCTGGCTATATGTCGTACCTCACCAGCATCGTGGGAGGCGAAATGACCTTCGACGACAAACACGGCCCAAAAGTAGGGAAGAAGCGCCAAGGTGCGGTCATAGGAGCAGCAATCCTGTTTGTGCTCGGTTTCTCAGTCGTGTTCGTGCTCATGTCAGTGACCGTGTTCGGCGCGGTCAGCGTGATCCAACTCAACCGCGACCTCTTGATGCGCATCGGTGGCGTGATCACGATCATCATGGGCTTCGTATTCATGGGCTGGATGCCAAGTATGCAAAAAGACACCCGCATGCAGCCGAAGAAGTGGACCACTTGGATCGGTGCCCCACTGCTGGGAGGCGTGTTCGCGCTGGGCTGGACTCCGTGCCTGGGCCCGACGCTCGCGGCAATTATCTCGGTATCCGTCGGCACGGAAGGCATGACCGCAGTCCGGGGGGTTGTGCTGATTTTGGCGTATTGCCTCGGCCTCGGCCTGCCCTTTGTCATCGTTGCGTTGGGATCGGCCAAGGCGATGAATGCCTTTGAATTCCTCCATCGCCACTCGCGAACTCTTCAGATCATCGGCGGAATCCTCATGATCATCGTGGGTATCGCCTTGCTCACCGGCGTATGGAACCACTTCATCAGCTGGTCTCAATCGTTGGTGGTGGACTTTGGTACAACGGCTATCTAAGCCATCATGGCAGAACGATGAGAAAGAAAGTGGGATGACGTGAGCACTATAATCACGTGGATCAAAAAGAGCTGGCACTGGCTCACCAGTATGCGCACCGCGCTCATCCTGCTCTTCCTGCTAGCACTTGTCTCCATCCCCGGTGCGCTCTTGCCACAACGTAGCGTGAGCGAAGTCCAAGTCAATGACTACCTGGATTCCAACCCGCGCATGGGCCAGATCTACGACAAGCTCCAGCTGTTCGACGTGTTCAGTTCCACCTGGTTCATCGCGATTGTCACGCTCTTGATGATTTCGCTGGTGGGGTGCATCCTTCCGCGCTCCAGCGAGCACTACAAAGCCACGAAAACCCCGCCGACGCGCGCCCCGAAATTCCTGCACAGGATGCCGTTGCACGCCGAGGGGGTCGTCGACAAGCCTCTCGACGTAGTCGCAGCGGACGCCAAGAAAAACCTGAAGCGCTGGCACACTGCCGAATACTCAGCTGACGACGACCGCGCGGGAGCCTACTCCATCGCAGCGGAGCGCGGCTACACCCGCGAGCTGATGAACTTGATCTTCCACATCGGCATCGTCGCGATGCTGGTGACGATCTTCTTTGGTCGCCTGTCCTACTACGAAGGCCAGGTCATCGTCGTGACCGAGTCCGGTTCGGAGAACGCGGTGCCCGTGGAGCAATCGCAAGAATTCTGCAACACGTCGCCGGCCAACTTTGACTCTTTCCGCGCTGGCGCACTTTTCGACGGCACGGGGCTGACCCCGTTCTGCTTCGTCTCGCACAACTTCAACGCCGACTACCTGCCGAACGGCCAGGCGAGCGACTTCACCTCCGATGTTTCGTATGCGCTTGGCGACGACATCACCTCCGACCCCGATACCTGGGAAAAATACCAGCTCAGCGTGAACCATCCATTGCGCATTGGCGGTGACCGCGTCTACTTGCAGGGCCACGGGTTTGCCCCACAAGTCACCGTGACGTGGCCGAACGGCGAGAAGCGCACGCAGATGATCCAGTTCCGCCCGGATGATCCGACGTTCTTCCTGTCGTCAGGCGTGTTGCGATTTGACCCTCCAGCGGGCATGTACCCGGACTTGTTTGAACGTCGCCAGAACCAAATCGCCATCGAAGGTCTCTTCGCGCCCACCGCGCAGTGGGAAGGGGCAAACGGTGACCTGCTCACTTCCTCGTACCCGTCGATGGAAGACCCAGCCATGGCCATCGACATCTACCGCGGCGACGCGGGACTCGACTCAGGTCGCCCGCAGAACATCTTCGTGTTGGACCAGTCGCTCATTGCCAATGGTCAACTACAAAAGGTCGATCGCGTGAACCTCCAGCCGGGCGACGAGGTCACCATCGACGGCGATATCAAGGTGCGCTTCGACGGCGCGGCCGAATATGCCAACTACCAGATCTCCCGCGACCCCTCGCAAGGCTGGGTGCTCGTATCCAGCGTGGCGATGCTCGCGGGACTGATTGGATCGTTGATGATTAAGCGCCGACGCATCTGGGTGCGCCTGCGCCCTGATGAGGCAACAGGAGGCACCCTGGTGGAACTAGGCGGCCTAGCGCGCACCGACCGCGCGGGATGGACCGGTGAATTCGAGGAAATCGCTGGAAAGATCCTTGGCCGCGTGGACGATGAAGACGAAAGCGACGACTTCGACCTCGAGGAAGACTAACTCCGTAATCGGGGTTGACAAGCGCAAACCTCTTGGTCTCAGGTGGGCCGTGGGGTAGGGTATGGCGCAGAGTTTTCCTTTTTGAAAGGCCGGAAGTCTTCCATGCTTGTAAACACCGATCTGGCAAATCTTTCCGATTTGTCGTTCCGCACCGCGTTTGTGATCTACATCGTCGCGTTGGTGCTCTCGCTCATCCACTACGGACGCATTCAGTCCGTGATCGATATGCGTCGCCTACGCGACACCAAAGCAGAGGTCGATGCGAAAGAGCTGGTGGTAGCGGGCACGGGGTCGTCGACAAGCGATAGCTTCAATGAGGCACACGGGCTTATCGACGAGCCCTTCGACCAAGAGCTTTACGACAAGCGCCTAGCCGGTGCGAAGAAATTCTCCGGCATGGCGCAGGCAATGGTGTGGTTCGGTATTGCACTGCATGTTGTGTCGGTGATCACCCGAGGGCTAGCGACTAAGCGTTTCCCACTGGGCAACATGTACGAGTACATCCTGGTGATGACCGCACTGGCTATGGTAATTGCGGCTGTTGTGGCGCAGAAGAAGAACTGGCACACCATGTGGCCGTGGCTGTTGACACCAATGGTGATTTTGATGTTCTTCAACTCCACTGTGCTGTACGCCCAGGCGGCACCGCTTGTGCCTGCGCTGAACTCGTACTGGTTACCTGTCCACGTGTCATCGGTGTCGATTGGCGCGTCGATCGGTCTGGTCTCTGGTGTGTTCTCCTTGCTGTACCTGCTGCGCATTTGGCAGCCGAAGGGGAAGGAGCGTGGCTTCTTCGGCGCGGTGGCCAAGCCGCTGCCAAGCGCAAAGACGCTGGATTCGCTGGCCTATAAAACCGCGATTGTTACCCTGCCGGTCTTCGGCATTGGTATTCTGCTCGGTGCGATTTGGGCTGAGGCCGCGTGGGGACGCCCATGGGGCTGGGATCCGAAGGAAACCGTCTCGCTGATCACCTGGATCCTGTACGCGGCGTACCTGCACGCGCGCGCCACCGCTGGCTGGAAGAACTACAAGGCCGCGTGGATCAACGTGTTGGCGCTGGCCACCTCGATTTTCAACCTCTTCTTTATCAACATGGTGGTGTCCGGCTTGCACTCTTACGCTGGTCTGAACTAGTTCTGCATCACGCTGGGCCACGAGGAATCTCCTCGTGGCCCATTCTTGTTTGCAACACGCATAAGGTTTTACTTTTCGAATCAAGTCAAGCTGACCTGTAAGGTGGGCGTTATGCATTAATCGGGATGAGTTTGTCCCGGGTCTATAGAAAGGAACAGACGCTATGGCTGGACCACGAAATAAGACTGGCAAACCAGCAAGCGAAGACCCAGTGCTCATTGAGCTGGGCGAGCTTCTTGCTTCACGACGACGCGCCTCCGGACGCCTCCAACAAGAAGTAGCGGACAGTGCAGGAGTTTCTCGCTCCACGCTGCACACCATTGAACATGGTGGCGCGGGTGTGCGTTTTGAAAAAATCGTTGCCGTTGCAGATGCACTGGGACTAAAGGTGCAGTTCGTGGAGAAGAGCCACTAAGACTCAGGCGGATTGTCTGAGTCTGGGAGATCTTCGCCGAACTTCTTTCGTAGTTCTTCTTCCTCACGAGCTCGTCGCTCAGCTTCTTCGCGCGCACGTCGCTCTTTGAAGCGGGTTTTCTCGATATTCCACAGGAACTCTTCGTCGTCGTCTGGGCCCTTAATCGCGGGTGGTTGATTGGCCTCAGCAGATTGAAAACGCTGCTGGCTGCCTGGTCCGAACGCGCGCCACAAAAGCCAGACAGCCAAGAGCACTAGTAGAAAAAGAAAAACTCGTCCCATATCCAACACCATACGTGGTTTCGATTTACCACTTTTGTTTGAGTAGGGTTGAGGTTTGTGGCTACCCCTGAGAAGAAAACTGATACCCCGGAACTCGATCCGGCGGTACGCTCGCGCGCAAACAAGGCCGTCGCGATCTACGGATTGTTGCGCCTTGGTCTGTTCATAGCGCTAACGATCGTCATCCAGGTTCTCGCCCTGCTTCTCGGTGCGCCAGTACCAATCGTGATCTCGGCGCTATTGGCCCTGATCGTCGCCTTCCCGCTATCCATGTTGATGTTTCGCAAGCAGCGCGTTGAGGCGACCAACGCCGTGGCCGAGTGGTCCGCGAAGCGCAAGGCGAAGAAGGAATGGGTACGCCAGGAGCTTGCCGAGCGCTAGTTAATTTCCAAACAGTAGCGCGATCACGATCATCGCAGGTAGTGCCGCAAAGGTCGTAATGAAAACCGTGTCGCGGGCGACGATCTCGCCGCGCTGATAGGTCGCCGCGTAGTTGTAGACGTTTTGCGCGGTCGGCAGCGCGGAGAGAATCACGCCGGCGTAGAGCAAATTGTTCGGCAGGCCAAGTGCCATGCCCACCGCCCATGCGATAAGTGGCATCACGGCGATCTTCAACGCCGACGCCGTCAGAATCGCCGGCCGGTCCGGCTTGTGATCCAGCACGGCACCGCCACGCAGTGACGCGCCGAAACTCATCAAGATCATCGGGATCGAAGCACCACCGAGGATCTCAATTGGTGCCAGCACAGGCTCCGGCACCGTCCAGTTCATCCCCGCCACGACAAGTCCTACAAGTGGCGAAATCACCACGGGGGAAAGAACACCCGTGCGGATCGCATCGCCGATCTTTCGGGCACGCGAGCCAGTCCCGGACTCATCGAACGTCAGCCCCGCGATCACAAAAGGCGTAAACAGGACCATCTGCATCACTAGCACGGGGATGACCCACGTTGCATCTCCAATCACGTAGATGGAGATCGGAAGGCCAATATTCACCGAGTTGAAATAGCTTGCCGACGACGCCCCCGCCGAAGTCGTGGGCACGCCTTGGCGGAAGAAGATCGCGGAGAAGACCCAATACAGCACCGCGGTGGCAACTGTGGCGATGAGAACCACGAGCACGACGGGGGAGAAGAAGGTCGATAGGTCCGACTTCACCACGGAGCTAAATAGCAACGAAGGGGTGGCAGCGTAGAACGCCACCTTGTTGAACATCAGGCGCTGCTTGCCGGGCGGGATCACGCCTTTCCTTGCGAGCAGATATCCGGTGCCGATGACCGCGAAGATGATCGCGAACCCCGTGATGACTGAGAGCATGCCGCATTTCTCTTTCCGTATTATTTCCGTCAAGTAATGTTTCTGCTTGGAGGCGATTCAATGGAACCACGCTGGCGATTGTTAATCACGTATGTACTCGTATCCACAGTACTTCTGTTGGTTTCGCCCGTTTTTGGGCCACTGGGGTGGGCCGTCCCGCTGGTTGTTCTTAATCCAGTGCTGACTCTTCTGCTGTCGTGGCGAGATACGGCTCAACGCGGTTTTACTTGGTGGTGGTTTATGATTCCCCCCTTGACTGGTGTGGTCCAAGCACTCATATTGATGAATGCTTCCGCCATCCCGTTCTCTACTTTGCTTTTTATCGGCGCTGCTCTCGGTGTCGGACTGGGTGCTATAAGCAGACGCCGAACAATGGCAGTTAAAAAGACATGATCGCGAAGGCGGTCAGTACGTCAAGCATGCGTTAGCGCATCCCACCGAAGAACAGCGCCACTGCGGTGAGTACAGCCCAGGCGAGCATCGCCTTGCCGTTGATACCCAGGACTGGGATGAGCTCCTTGCCTTGTGCGCCACGCAGTACCGTCAACACGCCGTGCAGCGCTAGCGGCAGCGCAAGAAATCCAACCAACACTGGGGTGTACGCAGCCGCCATGAATAAGCTCATCGCAAAGGGAACCATGGACAGCACTGCGAAGACGATGCGGGCTGCCTTGTCGCCCAAGCGTACCGCCATGGTGATCTTTCCGGCCTCCGCGTCGGAGGGAATATCGCGGATATTGTTAGCCAGATTCACTGATGCAGAGATCGAGCCGATGCCCACAGCCGACGCAAGACCCACCCATGACACCGCGCCGGCTTGCGTGTATTCCGTGCCCAGCACCGCAACGAGGCCGAAGAAGATGAACACCGCGACCTCGCCGAGCCCGCGGTAGCCATAAGGGTTCTTGCCACCGGTGTAGAACCAAGCGCCGGCGATACACAGTGCGCCGATCAAGATGAACCACCATGCCGACCACAACGACAAGATGATGCCGGCGATCCCCGCCACACCGAAGCACGCGAATGCAGCCAACTTCACGTGCTCTGGCGCAGCCAGTCCCGAACCTGTAAGCCGAGTCGGTCCGGTGCGGTCCTCGTCGGTGCCGCGGATTCCGTCGGAGTAATCGTTGGCATAGTTCACGCCGATAATCAGAGCCCACGCCACGATCAGCGCGAGGATCGCCCGCCCAAAATGAGCCCCGCCCTGAAACGCAGCTGCGCCACTGCCAACAACTACTGGAGATATCGCATTGGCCCATGTGTGCGGGCGGGCCGCCTCCCACCAGTCGTGTCGCGTTGCGGGGTACTTTGAGCTGTGAGGACTCTGTGTCATGTCTTCTATCATGCTCCAGAACATCAAAATGGGCTAACAGTCGGGCTATTATATGGGTTTATGTGGATCGACTATGTACTGCGTCAAGTGGGCAGCTCTCTGTCAACCGGTTTTAAGGTTGCAGATTTGTTGCTTACCTCGCGGTCGTCGTCACGCATGATCCCACATAGTGGCGACACCGTCATCTCACTCACCACCCACGGCCCCCGCCTGCGCACGGTGTATCTGACTATCGAGTCGCTGATCCAAGGCACCCAGCGCGCCCCGATCATTTTGTGGCTTGATCGCGACGATTACGAAGGTGTGTGGCCGAAAACGCTGCGCAACCTCGTTGAACGCGGGTTGCAGGTGCGCTGCTCGGACGGACTTTACGGGCCGCACACGAAATACTGGGGTACTTTCCGCGAGCTCGCCGGTTCCGGCATCCGCGTAGTCACCGTCGACGACGACATGATCTACCCGACGTGGTTCCTAGAGAAACTCCTCATCGCCGCCGAGGCCAGCCCCGATTGCGTCGTCGCCTACCGCACCCACGCCATGAAGCTTGACGACGAAGGCCTGCTTCCCTACAAATACTGGAAGCCCACGATGGATACCGAGCCATCACGGTTGAACTTCTTCACCGGTGTCTCCGGTGTGGCGTACCCGCCGTCGATGGTGAGCTTCGTCGTCGAGCAAGGTGACGTTTTCTTGCAGTGCACCCCGCGCGCCGACGACGTCTGGCTCAATGCCTGCGCGCTGCGCTCCGGCCATCTTGCCCGCCAGGTGTACAACCACCCGCGCGACTTCGCGGTGATTCCATCGACGCAGCTCAGTGCCCTAGTTGTGGGGAACACCCTCATGGGCGGCAACGACGAGCAAATCGCGCTGACTTATCGTCCGCGCGATATTTCCTCGCTGATCGACGCCCACACGCTCGAACTCGATCGCGCTTAGGCGAATAGCTCCGAGACTTTCTGACGGTCGACCTTGCCGGGGCCGATCACCGGCATCGCGTCGAGGTGCACAATATCCTTTGGGATCTGCCAGCGTGGTAACTCATCCAACGCTTCCAGCAGATCCGCCCGCGTTGCAGAACCCGTGTACGCTGCGACGATCCGTTGGCCAAGGCGTTCGTCCGGCGCTCCCACTACACACGCCGAATCCACTCCATCCAGTGCCAACATGAATTTTTCCAGCACTTCGGGGTGCAGTTTCAATCCACCGGAGTCGATCACTGCGTCGAGGCGACCGGTGACGGTGAGGTGGTCGTCGTCAAGCGTGCCTCCGTCGGAGGTGGCGAACCAGCCGGGGTGCTCGAAAGCCTCGTGCTCTGGAAGGTTGCGATAGCCGTGCGCGATCATGGGGCCGCCGAGGTAGATCCGGCCGTTCCGAACACGGACCTGCGCGCCGGCGATTGGCTGACCGTCGTAGACGCAGCCGCCTGCAGTTTCCGACGACCCGTACGTGGTTACCACCTTGACACGCAGCTTGCGGGCAGAGTCGAGCACCTTCGGACTGGTGGCAGCCCCGCCCACGAGAATCGCATCGAAGAGCCGTAGCGCGTCGATGCCTTGGAGCGTATCCATGGCTTTCGATAGCTGCATCGGGGTCAGCGAGGTGTAGCAGCGATCGCCGGTGCTATTGAGCTCCTGGGCTAGGTACGCGAATTCAGCGACGTCGAACCCATGGGTGAGGTCGCATGCTGCGGGCTCCACGCCTGCGATGAGGCTGCGGACCAGCACTTGGATTCCCGCGATGTGGTGGGCTGGCATCGCTAATAACCATTGGCCTGGCCCACCAAGATACTGATGAGTCGCATCCGCGCTGGCTACAAGGTTCGCCGGGGTGAGCTGTGCGCCCTTTGGGGTGCCGGTAGAGCCGGAGGTAGAGACGACGAGCGCGATGCGGTCATCGATATCGCGCCCGGCCTTGAGCGTGTTCTTGAGCAAGTTGGTTCGCACCGAGTCGTTCGCAGGTACTGGGAGGAGGGAGCGCTGACCGGCAATGGCTTCCTCGAGATCATCAAGGATCGCAGTAGGGTGTGCCGGGTCGACGGGGAGAACTTCAAGAACGTGCTTCACATGTGTTGATGCTAGCCGGTTAGCGGTTGGGGTTCGCTAGATCATCCAGGTTGTGGGGTAGCTCGCGAAACTCGGGCAGCGGGGTGGACGATTCTTCGTCGACAAGCACCATCGTGCGCTGCACAAGTAGGGACGGCTGTTCAAAAGGTGTCTGCATGCCCGTTGTATCCAGCGGCCACCAGTTGAACTGGGTAAACGACACGAAGTCGAGTTCCACTTCACCCATCACCGACGAAAACCGGGTGGTCATCCAGGCTGCGGCGAAATCGGCGCTGACTGTGGTAATCCCACTGTAGGTGGTTGCGTTGGCGGCTTCCTCGGGCACAGGTTCTTTCAAACCGGTGAAAATCATCTCGAACGGCACCTGGCCATCCAGCACCCACGTATAGGTGGCCAAATTCTGCGCAAACTCGTGCGCTGGGGAGTTCTCTCGCAGCAACATCGCGCCCGACTGCATCTCGGAGACACCCTGTACGGCGACGGTCACGTCTTCCCACGCCTCGGGCATTTGCCAAAAGGTCTCAGCGGTGCCGAACCCATACGGCGAGATGCCCGTCACTTTGATGTTGTAGTGGTCTAGCCGATCCGCAAGAAAGTTTGTCATGGAATTCAGGGTAGCGGTTAGGGCTGGCTTACCAGTGAAGCGTCGCCATTGTGTGGCAAAAGTGCAGGTAAGGATAGGCTTTCAATGCTTGTTGAGGCGTCACCAAAGGCGTAAGTTCTGCCCTATGTTCACCATGATCGCTGGTATCCCCGCTCATCCACTCTTCGTTCACGGCTCCGTAGTTCTCATTCCACTTACCGCACTTCTTGGGATTTTGTGGGCGCTCGTGCCCCGCTTCCGTACGTTGCTTCGCTGGCCGACGATGATCGGCGTGGCAGTCAGCGTTATCGCCCTTATCCTGACTCGCACGACTGGTGAAGCTCTTGTGCCTGTGAACGAGCCTGGCATCCACGAGGCTTATGCCAACGCATTCACCGTGGCCACCGGCTTGATGGTGCTGTTGCTGATTGCGCTGGCGGTGATGCTCGGTCGCGACATGTGGGCCAAGACTTGGGGTGTAGTCGTGCGTTGGCTGGTCGCTGTGTCCGCGGTCGCGGTGCTGGTGACCTCGGTTCTTGCCGGGCACTCGGGCGCTCAGCTTGTTTGGAAAGACGAGGCTGCGCGCATCGAGGCAGTTCTGGAGACATCCGCCAGCTAATCCGCACAATGGTTGCCGTTTGGTGGCTTTGCGACGACCCGCGGGCCGGTAAAACGGCAGTGTCTGTCCGGTGGGGTGCTAGGCCCGCACAGTGGTTGCCGTTTGTTGGCTTTGCGACGACCTGCGGGCCGGTAAAACGGCAGTGTTTGTTCGGTGGGGTGCTAGGCCCGCACAGTGGTTGCCGTTTGTTGGCTTTGCGACGACCTGCGGGCCGGTAAAACGGCAGTGTTTGTTCGGTGGGGTGCTAGGCCCGCACAGTGGTTGCCGTTTGTTGGCTTTGCGACGACCTGCGGGCCGGTAAAACGGCAGCAATTGTGCGCTGAAGGCGCCTAGTAGTAAAACGGGAACTGGTCCCAGTTTGGGTCGCGCTTTTCTAGGAAGGAGTCGCGGCCTTCGACGGCCTCGTCGGTCATGTATGCAAGACGCGTTGCTTCACCGGCGAAGACTTGCTGACCCATGAGGCCGTCGTCGAGAAGGTTAAAGGCGAATTTGAGCATACGCTGGGCGGTAGGGGACTTTCCGTTGATCTCGCGGGCAACCTGAATCGCCTCGGCCTCCAACGAGCCATGATCCGCGACGATATTGACAGCACCCATGCGTTGCATCTCCTCTGCAGAGTAGGCGCGTCCCAGGAAGAAGATTTCGCGGGCGAACTTCTGGCCAACCATCTTGGCTAGGTAGGCGCTGCCGTAGCCCGCGTCAAAGGAACCAACATCGGCATCAGTCTGCTTAAACTGCGCCTCTTGGCGCGAGGCGATCGTCATGTCGCACACCACGTGAAGGGAGTGGCCGCCACCTGCAGCCCAACCATTGACCACCGCGATAACAACCTTTGGCATAGTTCGGATTAGCCGCTGCACCTCGAGGATGTGCAAGCGCCCGCCCTCGGCCTTGACACGCGCAGAATCCACGGTCTCCGCGGTTTCGCCCTCGGCGTATTGGTAACCGGAGCGGCCGCGGATGCGCTGATCGCCGCCGGAACAAAATGCCCAGCCGCCGTCTTTGCCGCTTGGTCCGTTGCCGGTGAGCAGCACCACGCCCACGGAGGGATCCTGGCGGGCGTGGTCGAGCGCGCGATACAGCTCGTCGACAGTGTGGGGGCGGAAGGCGTTGCGCACCTCGGGGCGGTCGAAGGCGATGCGGACGATGCCGTCGGCGCGTGATTCGCCAACGTGGCGGTGGTAGGTGATGTCTGAGAAGTCGAAGCCTTCCACGCTGCGCCATTGGGCGGGGTCGAAGGGCTGTTCGGTGGAGTAGTTCATATCGACCAAGTCTAGAACAGCGATATAGGCTGGCCACCATGATCACCGCCGACGATATTCTCGACCGCGCCCATGTTGTGAGTTTGCCGATGGAGGTGCGCTTCCGTGGCATCGACTATCGCGAAGCATTGCTCATCGATGGGCCGGCAGGCTGGGGCGAGTTCTCGCCGTTTTTGGAATACGGCCCGCAGGAGGCTGCGGCGTGGTTGCGTTCGGGGATCGAGGCCGCGTTCGAGGGGCTGCCCGAGGCGGAAGGATTCGTCGAGGTTAATGGCACTATCCCGGCGGTTCCCGCGACGCAGGTTGCGGAGGTGATGGCGCGCTATCCGGGCGTGCGCACGTTTAAGGTGAAGGTCGCAGAAGCGGGCCAAACACTTGACGACGACATCGCGCGCGTCAACGCCGTGCGCACCTTGATGCCAGAAGCCTCGGTACGAGTCGATGCTAACCGAGGCTGGAGTGTCGCCGAAGCCGTTGAAGCAGCGCGCGAGCTCGGCGAATTGGAGTATATGGAGCAGCCGTGCGCCACGGTGGAGGAGCTGGCCGAGCTCAGGCGACGTGTGCGCACGCCGATTGCCGCTGATGAATCTATTAGGAAGGCTTCGGATCCCTACCGTGTTGCCGAGCTTAACGCCGCCGACGTTGCCGTGGTCAAGGTTGCGCCGTTAGGAGGGGTGCGTCCGCTGATGAAGATCGCCAATGACCTCGGTCTTTCACTTACGGTGGCTTCAGCGCTGGACACTGCCGTAGGGATGAACGCAGGGCTTGTTGCGGCGAAGCTGACCAACTCGCGCGCGGCTGGCCTGGCAACGCAGCGTCTGTTCGTCGAGGATGTCGCAGAACCACGGGAACTCGTTGACGGTTGCTTGTCAGTCGCCCCGACGATCCCGGATCCGGCACGCCTTTCCGAACTTCGCGCGGATGCTTCACGACGAGACTGGTGGTTCAACAGGGTACGTGAGTGTCTGAAGGTGCTGGAGGGTTAAGTCCCAGCTGGTTGCTCGCTCATTCTCAGGTGCAGCACAATGCAGTAAGTATTGTTTAACGCATGGATGATCAGACTCGTCAGTTTGGCCGGAACGACCCCTATGAGGACCCGCAGCGGCCGCAGCAGCAATTCCCACAGGGGCAGGATCAAACGGCATACCAACCTGCGTACCAGCCCGAGTACCAGCAGCAACCCTACGAGGAGCCGTACCAGCCGGGTGCTTCGTCGTATAGCTATGAGGAGCCGAAGAAGTCCAACGTCGGCGGTATTGTTCTCGGCCTGCTCTTTGTGCTCACCTTGCTGGCAGCAGCAGTGCTGTTTTTCATGTGGCGCGGGGCCGCGGAGAAGGCGAACCAGCCACCGCCGCCGCCGGTGACGGTCACACAAACCACCGTGGAAACCACAACGAAGAGCGCACCGATCATTCCGACCGATCTGTTCCAGCGCGACGAAGATGGCAACCCAGAGCTTCCGAGCGAGATGCCGTCCGAAATCCCATCGGAGATTCCTCCCGAAATCTCCGATGGTGCACAGGATGCCCAGGAATGGCTGGACGGGCTGATCAGCGACCTCGAAAGCGCGGTCGGTAACTAGCCGGTAACTAACTAGGTCAGGTTGCGTGCCCGAGTAAGCTAGCTGTCATGTCTGAATCCATGGCTTTGGCCACGCATGTCGCAGAAGTTCTGTCCCAGCACGTCACTGATGTTGTGGTCAGCCCCGGATCTCGCAACTCGCCACTGACCTTGGCTCTGCTGGCGCGCCGAGATATGCGCGTACACATGCGTATCGACGAGCGCTCCGCCGCCTTCACAGCCCTCGGCTTGGCGCGCGTGCAGCGCAGGCACGTCGGTGTGGTGATGACTTCGGGAACCGCCGTGGCGAACACATACCCGGCGGTCATTGAGGCGAACATGTCCCACACGCCACTTGCCATCATCAGCGCCGATCGCCCGGAACGACTGCTGGGTACTGGAGCCTCGCAGACCATCTGGCAGCAGGGGATTTTCGGGCGCTATGCCGAGACCCAACAGGTGGCAAGTATCACCGACCCTATGAGCTTCGATGCCGACCAGGTGCATATCAACGTCGCACTGGATACCCCGCTGGTGCCGTCCAAGCTTCCTGAACTCTCGGGCACGCCACGCCGCGTTGGACCTGGTCGGCTCAGCACATCTCCAGCGTTTGTTGACCACGGCGAGATTCCGCTCGACTTATCCAAAGACACGCTGGTCATCGCAGGTGATGAAGCGTGGGAGGTCCCTGGCCTTGAGCACGTTCCGACGATCGCCGAACCCACGGCGCCCACTCCTTTCCATCACGTGCATCCGTTAGCGGCGCGCTTCTTCGCCCAAGAGAAGGTGGCGATCAGCCACGATGGCGGCGACTTTGCAGCGTCGACCAAGCCCGAGCAAGTAGTCGTTGTGGGCCACCCGACGTTGCACCGCGACGTCATGTCTTTGATGGCCGACCCTGCGATTGAAGTGATCGGGCTTTCGCGCACCGATACGTTCACCGGCCACCCTGATAAGCACGCGACGCGCCTTAAAATCACGGGTCAACCTCGCGACAGTTGGCTGAAAATCTGCGACGCAGCAGGTGACGTGGGCGCGCAAACCGTGCGCGATGCGCTTGACGACGACTCCTTCGGATTCACAGGACTCCACGTCGCTGCAGCAGTCGCCGACACTTTGGGAGTGGGGGATAGCTTCATCGTGGGCTCTTCCAACCCGGTGCGCGACGCAAACTTTGTCGGGTTGCCGTTCGACGGCGTAGCCACCTATTCGGCACGTGGGGTAGCGGGCATCGACGGCACCGTATCCCAGGCCGTCGGCGTTGCGTTGTCCACTCAGTCACTGCACCCCGACGAGGTCCGCGCGCCGCGCACGGTGGCTTTGATGGGCGACTTGACCTTCTTGCACGACATCAACGGCCTGTTGATCGGCCCTGACGAGCCTCGCCCCGGCAACTTGGTTATCGTCGTGGCCAATGACAACGGCGGTGGCATCTTCGAAGGACTTGAGATTGGTGCCCCCGAGCTCCGCGATCAGTTCGAACGCGGTTTCGGCACCCCTCATGATGCAGATATCCAGCAGCTTTCCGAAGGCTATGGCGCCACCTATCGCCGCGCTGACAACCTGCGAGAATTACTCGAACTGCTGATGGAGCAAGTCGAGGTACCAGAGCCAGTGCTGGTCATTGAGGCAGTTACGCAGCGTGATACCCGCCGTGCGTTGGCAGATCGGTTGCGAAAGTAATGCTGCGCCGCCGACTACACCAGCTCATCATGGTGCTCTACGCCTCGGCGATGCTAGGAAGCGTCGCGATGGTGATGGGGCCGGTGATCAACGATGTCGTCATCATGAGCGATCCAGGCAGAGGGATGGCGACAGTTACTGGTGTCAGCCCAGTGCGCACGGCCGTTGATTACCAAGATGAAACGGGGCGTTATCACTCGCCACCCCAGGGCCTGCTGTATCCGACCGGCTTGGGCGAAGGACAGCGCGTCTGGGTGACCTATGCGAAGAGCAATCCCGATTTGGTCAAAGTGGAAGGGCGCACGTGGCGGCTCGCCGTAGTTCCAGCGCTATCGGTCGCGGTGGTCTCCACTGTGATCGCAGCTGCAGCATGGGTGGCGGTCACCAGGGTGAAAACCGGTCGCAAGGCTTCGTCGTAAAGAATTCACTTTCTGTTTTCCACAGATAAAGCAATAGTTTGAACTGATAGGAGATGATGTCCCTTATGCGTGTTGGGATTGTAGCCGAATCATTTCTTCCGAATATCAACGGTGTGACTAACTCCGTTCTGCGTGTTCTGGAGTATTTGAAGGCACACGGGCACGAGGCGATTGTGATCGCTCCTGGTGCGCGTGACTTCAAAGAAGAGGTTCCGGATTACCTGGGCTACCCAGTCTTGCGTGTCCCAACAGTGAAGATTCCAATGGTGGATTCCCTTCCCGTCGGCGTTCCTACCCGCGCGGTGCATGAAGCGCTGGCTGAGTTCAAGCCTGAGGTCGTTCACCTTGCCAGCCCGTTCGTGTTGGGCGGCGCCGGTGCTGTGGCCGCGCGTCAGCTGCGCCTTCCGATGGTCGCCCTCTATCAAACCGACGTGGCAGGCTTTGCGACGAAGTACAACTTCACGCCACTTGCCAACGCCGCGTGGGAGTGGACTCGAACCCTGCACAACATGGCACACATGACGCTCGCGCCCTCATCGCTAACCATTGCAGAGCTGGAAGAACACGGAATCCATAACATCCACCACTGGGGTCGAGGCGTGGACGCTGAGCTTTTCCACCCTGCGAAGCGCTCCGAGGTTCTGCGTCGTCAATGGGATCCGACCGGCAAGAAGAAGGTCGTCGGTTTCGTCGGTCGCCTCGCAGCAGAGAAAAGTGTTGAGCGTCTCGCGGTGCTAGATAGGCGCCGAGACCTGCAGTTGGTCATCGTCGGCGACGGCCCTGAGCGCGATTCTTTGGAGGCAACCCTGCCCAACGCGATCTTCACCGGAGCGTTGCGTGGCGAGGAACTTGCCCGCCACTACGCCAGCCTGGACCTGTTCGTGCACACCGGCGAGTTTGAAACGTTCTGTCAGGCAATCCAAGAAGCTCAAGCATCGGGCGTGCCGACGATCGGCCCCCGCGCAGGTGGCCCAGTCGACTTGGTGCAGGAGCGCTACAACGGATTGCTGCTGGATGTGGACACTTTCGAGCGCGAGCTCTCAACCGCAGCAGACTGGCTTCTGGACGACCAGCGCCACGCCCAGCTCAAGGACAATGCGCGAAACTCCGTGGCGAATAAGACCTGGGAAGCACTGTGCGAGCAGCTTATGGGCTACTACGGCCAGGCGATCGATGCTGCGAAGAACCAGCCCCAGACAATCTTTGGTCCCAGGCCCGAGCTACCAGCATGGGCTACTAAGGCGCTGGGGCGTCGACCAGCTTAAGCAGCAATAGGCTCAGGCGCGCGGACGAGGTGGCGTGCCTGTTTTGCCATGTAGACAATCAGCGCCACCACTATCAAGAAATCCACCACGATATACACGGCGTGCATGTAGCCAAACGGGGCAGATTCGCCGGCGATTACCGCCTCAGTGCGAATGTTGAGCAGCGGGCGGATGATGGCAACTTTGGCCGCCAGCAGGGCGACGAGACTCCACACCCACGTCCACGCAGGCTGCACGTATTTCGTGCGCAGCGTAGCAACGACGATTAAGGCCGCCAGGAGAATCTCGCACGCGTTCATGGCGGTGAATACCAGTTTGCCGATGCCAAGCCCCAAAGGAATCGTGATCCCGGGAGCCTGAAACTTCAGAGGTGCTTCGAAACCATCGATGGCGATGATAATCCCCAACCAGATTGCGGGGAGGAAAAGGCGCAGGCTCAGGTCCAGTTTCTTCATAAATCACATCTTAAGCGTATGCCCGACGATCCCGGAAGCTGCGTCAAAGGCGTTCTCCATTACACTTGGCAAACATGGCCAAGGCAGATCTGGAGAAACAACCCTTCGACGTTGCAGGAATGTTTGACGATGTCGGAAAGAACTACGACATCACGAACACGATCCTGTCTTTCGGCCAGGACAAAGTGTGGCGTCGCAAGACACGTGAACGTCTCAACCTTAAGCCTGGGCAGAAAGTCCTTGACCTCGCCGCTGGCACCGCGGTAAGCACCGTCGAACTGACGAAGTCTGGCGCATGGTGCGTGGCGTGTGATTTCTCACAGGGAATGCTCGAAGCCGGCAAGGACCGCGAAGTGCCCAAGGTCGTCGGCGACGCCATGCATCTACCGTTTGCTGATGAGACCTTCGATGCCGTCACTATTTCCTACGGGCTGCGCAATATCCACGATTTCCGCCAAGGACTGCGCGAGATGGCGCGCGTGACCAAGCCTGGTGGCCTGCTCGTGGTCAACGAGTTCTCAACTCCGGTAGTGCCTGTGTTCTCCACGATCTACAAGGAGTACCTCATGCGTGCTCTCCCGGCGATTGCCAAGCTTGTCTCATCCAATGGTCCTGCCTACGAATATTTGGCGGAATCCATTCGTGCCTGGCCTGATCAGCGCGAACTGGCCAACGAGATCAATGCCAACGGGTGGTCCGATTGCGGCTGGCAGAACCTAACTTTTGGCATCGTCGCGATGCACGCGGCGACGAAGCCGCAGTAAGTCTATTCCACCGACCACAGGGGAGTATCTCGTCGGAAAGCGGAGACCGCTTTTCCTGCCGTGCGCCAGGTGCGCGCGATCAGGTCGCGATCCTCGTCGGTGATCAGGTTGCCCATCAAGCGAGCGGCGGCTGGCATGAGCGCAGCGCCCACGGGCCCGCGCAACGCGACCGGACCTGCCAGCGGCAAGAACTTCGGGTAGGTCAGAAGTCGAGCGGCGGTGCGCGCCAAGACAAATGCCTCGCCATACGCCTCGCGCAGAGCGAAAGGCCAGGTGAGGGTGAAATCGGACTCGGTTCCTAGTCGGTTTACCGCCATCTGGGCGGTTTCCAGCCCGTAATCGATGCCCTCGCCGTTGAGCGGGTTGACGCATGCGGCAGCATCTCCGATCAGCATCCAGTTGGCGCCGGCGACATTAGACACAGCACCTCCCATCGGCAACATTGCCGAGGTCACGCGCTGCTCTGGTCCAAGGTCCCATTCCTCGCGGACATGCTCCGCATATTGGCTGAGCAACTTCTTGGTATTGATCTTGGCGGGACGGTCACTGGTCGATAGCGCGCCACAGCCTAGGTTCACTTCGCCGTTGCCAAGCGGGAAGATCCAGCCGTAGCCGGGTTGGATCTCGCCCTCGGAATCGCGCAGCTCGACGTGGGAGTGCATCCATGGCTCGTCGGAAAGCGGAGAAGCGCAATAAGAGCGCGCGGCGATGCCGTACACCTCGCCCTTGTGCCAGGTGCGACCGAGGAGTTTGCCAAACGGGGAGCGCACGCCATCGGCGACGATGACCCACTTCGGCCGAATTACACCTTGAGGTGTGACGATCCCCGTGATGCGTCCGTCTGTGAACTCTACGTCGGTCGCAGGGCAGCCCTCCCAAACTTGGGCACCGGCGGTGCGAGCTTGATGGACCAAGGCATCGTCGAAAAGCTCGCGTGGCATTGCGGAGCCTTCCTGTCCATAATGTCCGTCGGGCCAAGGGGCGGTGACTGAGCCACCGTAGCCGTGGAGCTTCAATCCGTTGTTGCGGTATTCAGGTAGGACATCAATGATGCCAAGTTGGCGCAGCGCATGAACTCCGCGCGGGGTCAGTCCGTCTCCGCACGTCTTGTCGCGGGGGAAAGTCGCGCCGTCCAGCAAGACAACATCTAGACCTCTTCGGGCGGCTGCCAGCGCCGCAGCAGCGCCCGAAGGGCCCGCGCCGACTACTACGCATTCAAAGTTCATACTCACCAGGCCCATTGTGCCAGACGAGGTTTTTGCCACCCTAGGGTGATGGAACGGTGATCTTTGGACTACGGTTAAGTGCAAGATTAACTGTGGGAGAAATGAACAGCGCATGCTGCATCATTTCTCCTCTGAATTTGACTATTGATTTTGACTACGAGGACTTCATCGATGACTCCTGGCACGACCCCGTCACCCCGCAGCGTTCCACGCGTGGAGCTTGGCGACGAAGCCCTGACCGAGCGTATCCACACCGGTATGCGCGAAGTGGAAGAACTGCTGGTCCGTGAACTTTCCAAGGGTCCTGATTTTGTCAGCGAGAAGGTGCTCCACCTGGCTCAAGCCGGCGGAAAACGCTTCCGCCCGTTGATGGCGCTTTTGGCTAGTGAGTACGGCCCACGCCAAGGGTCCGAAAATGTAGTGAAGGCTGCAGCCATCGTGGAGATGGTGCACTTGGCCACCCTTTATCACGACGACGTGATGGATGAGGCCGACAAGCGACGCGGGGTAGAGTCGGCCAACGCCCGTTGGGGTAATTCGGTTGCCATCCTTGCCGGCGATATTTTGCTCTCACACACCTCACGTTTGATGAGTGAGCTGGATACTGACACCGTGGCCCACTTCGCTGAGACCTTTGGCGAGCTGGTGACAGGTCAGATGCGGGAGACCATCGGTGCAGGAGACAGTGACCCGATCGAGCACTACATGCAAGTGATCAAGGAAAAGACCGGAGTGCTCATCGCCTCTGCAGGCTATTTGGGTGCGCGTCATTCCGGTGCGAGCGATGAGATCGTCTCCGCGATGTACCGCCTTGGTGGTGATATCGGCATCGTCTTCCAAATCATCGACGACATGATCGACATCTTCTCGGACGCGAAGGAGTCCGGCAAGACCCCGGGCACAGACCTACGCGAGGGAGTATTCACCCTCCCGGTTCTTTATGCGCTGGAGGAGGACACAGCGGTGGGCGAGGAGCTGCGCGGCATGCTCACCGGCCCGCTTACCGACGATGCTGAAGTTGCACGTGCGCTTGAACTCTTGGCCCGCTCGACGGGTCGAGAGCGCTCGATGGAAGTTGTTTACAAGTACTTGGCTGAGGCCGACAAAGAGATCGCATTGTTGCCTGAATCTGCCGCTACTACCGCTTTGGGAACGCTGGCGCGCTACACCGTGGACCGTGTAGGTTAACAGGCCCTGAAAATAGGCCTGTTACCTGCCGATTTGCTATAGTGCGGGGAGTCTCATGTAAGGTAGTTCACGCACTCCAAACGAGTTCCGCCAGGTTGTCCGAGCGGCCAAAGGAAGCGGACTGTAAATCCGCCGGCTTATGCCTTCAGAAGTTCGAATCTTCTACCTGGCACCACCAGAAAGCACCCACTGCACGCGCAGTGGGTGCTTTCTTTCGTGCTGTCGGGAACTTTCACAGCTCGTGGGGTATTACATAGTCACGAAGCGCGAACTTGCACCGAGTCGTTATGCGCTGCGCAAACGTTCAGTGGAAAGTACTCTAAGCGGAAAGTCGACACCGGATGAATCCACCAGAGAATTCGCGACAAGTCATGTCCCTACAGCAGGAGATTTGAAAAAGTATGAACCAGCCGTGGCACCTCGCAATCGATTTTGGTACCAGCAACACTTCAGCTGCACACACAGCGCCTATGAGAGGGGAAGTGGAAACACTGGCGCTTAGCCACCGGTCCAATTTGATGCCGACCGCCGTGTTCGTCGATAAGAGCTCGGGCGCGCCGCAGTTCGTGGCAGGCGATAACGCACTGGTTAATGGTCGGCGTGAACCCGGGAACCTAGTAATGAGCCCGAAGCGATTCATCGACCACGATGTAATTAAGGTCGGCGGCGACGACATCTCGGCAGTAGAGATCAATGCCGCTGTCTTCTCATCGGTGCTGGAACGAGCCAAGTCGCAACACAGCGGCACAATGCCGGCGACTGTGACGCTGACGCACCCTGAAGCCTGGTCGCCCCACGCTGTAGGAACCCTGATCGATTCCATCTGCGCGACCGGCATCGCTCGCGACCAGGTCCTATTGATTTCGGAGCCACGCGCGGCGTCAATCCACTATGCGGCTCAACAAAAGATCGAGGCAGGCGACCATGTCGCAGTGTTTGACTTTGGTGGTGGCACGTTGGATATCGCAGTACTGCAGGCCAAAGCGGACGGTAACTTCGATGTCGTTTCCACCAAGGGCGACAACTCGCTCGGTGGTCGCACTGTGGACAATCTCCTGTTTCGCTGGCTCATCGACCAGATCGGCAAAGAGGATGCCGACCTCTCGGATTACTTGCACAACGCGCCGATCTCGGTGATGCACTCTGTGACCTCGAATATTCGCGAGGCTAAGGAGATGCTTTCCGACACTTCGTCGGCAACGGTAAATGTGTCAACTCCCGAAGGTGAACACGATGTGCTGCTGACCCGCGATGAGTTCAATGCGATCATCGCTCCGGCGGTAGACCGTGCGGTAGAACTTGCTCAGTCTGCGCTTGAGCAAGCCGGGGCGAACAGTGCAACGCCGATCTATATGACCGGTGGCTCGTCGCGCATTCCGTATGTGCAAAACAGGCTCTTTGAGCTCGGTTCGGTCATGACACTTGATGACCCGAAGACCGTCGTTTCGCGCGGCGCACTCCGTGCAAGCCTGCTCGGATTCACCCACCACGTAGATGGATCGCCCACTCAGGCGCTGCAAAACGCGTCCCCTACGGCCACAGAACCACACAATCCCTTTGGATCGCCGCCTCCAACCATTGCTTCACCAGCAGTGCAGCACGAGGCGTCGGCGACGAGTAGCATGGCTAGCTTCTCGCGGCCGGCACCCGCGTCAGGCAAAGACACCAAGCCGAAGGCCAAGAAGGGGAAAGGTCCACTGATCGCCAGTGCGACAGTAGCCGCAGTCATTGTGTTTGGCGCGGTTGGATTCTATGCCGTCAAGGGTGGCGGCGGGGACGCCCCGCAGCCTGTGTCCGCCGACCTCACGGCGATTGATTCTTCGCTCGTAGAAGACTTAATCGAGGTGGATCCCGTTATTCTCGACACGATGCCTGCGGCCTACTTTGAAAATACCTCGTATTACAGCGAACCCAAAATGCAAACGACCTCGCTGGAGGTTCTCGACGGTTTCCCAGTGCCGGTGTCAACTGGTTCGAGCAAGGAGAACGATTCGAAGCACATCGGCAAGTCGAGCAAGTATTTGGCTACGGGTGAGGACGCCAAGACCGGCTTTGAGTGGATGCGCGACGGAAACCCTGCGACGTACGATTTCAAGGAGCTGCAGGCGCCGAAGAAGAATCGCCCAGGTGTGTATCACTGGGTAGGGCAGCAGGGCACACAGAGCCAGACTGCGATGGTGGTGTACTACCCAGACGCGCAGGTTCTAGCGTTTAACACTGCGATGGAACAGTCTGCTGACGATATTCAGAAGTACGCCGAAGAGGTTGGTTTCATGTAGTCGGAACATTGGACAAAAACCCGCGTTAACCTTACGATTTGTGTTCTATGTAGGTTGCGGGTTAATCTTTCAAAGGCTTCAACGGAGCGGGTAATCGAAAAGAGAATCCACAAGTTCAGAAGCTAAGCCCCCTTAGCTCAGTCGGTAGAGCGTTTCCATGGTAAGGAAAAGGTCAGCAGTTCGATTCTGCTAGGGGGCTCTGTTCTTTGATTAGGACAAGTGGCGGTGTAGCTCAGCTGGTGAGAGCGCGCGACTCATAATCGCGAGGTCGAGAGTTCAAGTCTCTCCACCGCTACCACTACCCAATCAAAAGCGAGTCCTCGTTCGTGGTAGGGTAGGCGTACTACATTTCGTAGTATGCGCCTAGGGGCGTAGTTCAATTGGTAGAGCAACGGTCTCCAAAACCGTAGGTTGCAGGTTCGAGTCCTGTCGCCCCTGCAAAGTTTTAACACCAGAGGAGTGCTGTGAGCGAAGAACAGCCAAAAGGCAACAAGCCGGCTCAGCCGACCGGTAAGCGTCAGCTGAGTGGCGCTAGCACCACCTCCACCTCATCGTATGAGGCAAAGAAGATCGCCCGCACAGACGTGCAGACCGATGAGACTCCGGGGGGCGGCCCAGCGGCTTTCCCGGGTGAAGTTGTCTCCGAGATGCGCAAGGTTGTTTGGCCAACTGGTCGCCAGATGCTGAACTACACGTTGATCGTGTTCGCGTTCCTGATCGTAATGACCGCGCTGGTGTGGGGCGTTGATGCTCTGGCCATGATGGTTGTCGAATGGATCCTGGTTCCGTAAATCCTCCAAGCTTGCATGACCCGTCACCCTTGCTTCAAGGGAAGGCGGGTTAAATTTTTCTGAACACAAGGAAAAATCCGAGTAGTCTTGGTGGGACATCGACCGACACATTCTTCGAATGATTGACACTAAGGGAGGACAACATGAGCAACCAACCTAGCAATACCGAGAAAAAGCTTGTCGACGAAAAGACCATGATCGACTAGGGAGCACCAGTAAACCCCGAAACTGAGCCGGAAGTTTTGGAT
Organism: Corynebacterium breve; assembly: GCF_030252165.1. NCBI lineage: Bacteria > Bacillati > Actinomycetota > Actinomycetes > Mycobacteriales > Corynebacteriaceae > Corynebacterium > Corynebacterium breve. Next base: position 250,847 of record NZ_CP126969.1, read on the forward strand.
CAGCCCACCGACGCTGATGAAGAGGACTTTAAGGAGTCCGCCGACGATCCTGCCCAGTAGCGGGACGCCGGCTCGACCTCAAAATTGGTTCGCGCAAGCACCTTCGCTATACTGGCTTCATCATCACAAATGATCCCGTCACCCGGTTCTGGGTAGGCGGGATAATTTATTGCCAAAGCAACCGCTCTCGTGCGCGTACTGTGGATGGCACATAAACACTACTTAACCAAGAAGAAACCATGGGAGAACACCAATGAGTGATCAGCCTCAGGACATCTTTAGCGAAGAAGTCGAAGCAGAGCTTGTCGACGAAAAAGCCATGATCGATGAAGGGGCCCCTGTCTCTCCAGAGACCGAGCCAGTCGTTCTAGAGCAAGAGACCGAGGGTGCCGAGGAAGCGGCAGCCGAAGCTTATGAAGAAGCGGTTGAGGAACCAGCTGAGCAGCAGGCGGATGAGTCGCTGGAAGCTGCCGCCGCGGCAGCCCTAGGCGACGATTCCGAGGCAGAGGCTGAGGCTGAGTACAAGAAGCGCCTGCGTGAATACACTCGCGAACTGAAGAAGCTGCCCGGTGACTGGTACATCATTCAGTCCTACTCCGGCTACGAGAACAAGGTAAAGACAAACCTTGACATGCGTATCCAGACTCTTGAGGTGGAGGACTCCATCTATGACGTGGTCGTTCCGATCGAGCAGGCTCTCGAGCTCAAGGACGGCAAGCGCAAGCTGGTCAAGCGTAAGCTTCTGCCGGGCTACGTTCTCGTGCGCATGGACATGAACGACGCGGCTTGGTCGGTAGTGCGCGAGACCCCGGGCGTGACCTCCTTTGTTGGCAACGAGGGCAACGCGACCCCGGTGAAGCACCGCGACGTAGCAAAGTTCCTCATGCCTAAGTTCGCCCCTGCGGAAGGTGCCGAGGAAGCGACCAAGTCTGTGGCCAACGAAGAGGGCGAGACCGTTGTCGCAATGCCTGAGGAAGAGGTCAAGGTTAAGCGTGCCCACGACTTTGAGGTCGGCGAGGCAGTCACCATTCTCTCTGGTGCGCTGGCAAGTGTTTCCGCAACGATCAACGCGATCGACGAAGAGACCGGCAAGATCCAGGCGCTTGTTTCCATCTTTGGTCGCGAGACCCCAGTCGAGCTGACCGCGGATCAGATCGAGCGCATCAGCTAAGGGCTGGTGCGGCGGGGTGCGGTCGTCGTTAAGTTTTTTGCTTTTCGACGATCGCACCCCGTAGACTTTTCCAACGCGTGTGTTTTTGCATGCGCGTTTCCAAATTTTCATCCCCGGTGGCTGGCGAGATTATGGCTGGCATCCGGCAGGGTTGCGTTATTCATCGTGGCGTAGCCCCTGTACCAAGGAATTGAGGCAATTCGATGGCAAAGAAAAAAGTAACCGGTCTGATCAAGCTGCAGATCGAGGCAGGCGCTGCTAACCCGGCTCCTCCAGTCGGTCCTGCACTGGGTGCACACGGCGTTAACATCATGGAGTTCTGTAAGGCATACAACGCCGCTACCGAATCCCAGCGTGGCAACGTTGTCCCAGTTGAGATCACCGTCTACGAAGACCGCTCTTTCGACTTCATCCTGAAGTCCCCACCAGCTGCAAAGCTGCTTCTGAAGGCTGCTGGCCTGAAGAAGGGCTCCGGCGTTCCTCACACCCAGAAGGTCGGCTCTGTCACCTGGGATCAGTGCAAGGAAATCGCTGAAATGAAGAAGAACGACCTCAACGCTCGTGACATCGAGGCAGGCGCAGCGATTATCGCTGGTACCGCTCGCTCCATGGGCATCACCGTAGACAAGTAAGCAATTTCGTGGAAGGGTCAGGCCCGGCCCGCACCACAATTCCTACATCTAAGTTAAGGAACCAAAAATGGCCAAGAAGTCCAAGGCATACACCGAGGCTCTCGCTAAGGTTGACCGCGAGAAGCTGTACCACCCGCTCGAGGCAGTCACCCTTGCGAAGGAGACCTCCTCTAAGAACTACGACGCTTCCATCGACGTTGCAATGCGTCTCAGCGTAGACCCACGTAAGGCTGACCAGCTTGTTCGTGGCACCGTATCCCTGCCTAACGGCACCGGTAAGACCGTCCGCGTTGCTGTTTTCGCTGAAGGCGAGAAGGCTACCGCAGCTGAGGAAGCTGGCGCAGACATCGTTGGTACCGACAAGCTGATCGAGCAGATCAACGAAGGCACCATCGACTTCGATGTTGCAATCGCTACCCCAGACCAGATGGCTAAGGTCGGCCGCGTTGCGCGTGTCCTGGGCCCTCGTGGTCTGATGCCTAACCCTAAGACCGGCACCGTCACCCCTGACGTTGCAAAGGCTATCCAGGACGTCAAGGGCGGCAAGATCTCCTTCCGCGTTGACAAGGCGTCCAACCTGCATGCTCTGATCGGCAAGGCATCGTTCACCCCTGAGCAGCTGGCTGAGAACTACGGCGCGCTCCTCGATGAGATTCTGCGTTTGAAGCCATCCTCCGCGAAGGGTGTTTACCTGAAGAAGATTGCTGTTTCTTCGACCAACGGCCCAGGCGTCCTCGTGGATACCTCCGTTCAGAAGAACTACGCAGCAAAGCCTGAGTAAGGCTTTTACAACAAAGTTGCCCCGCCTCGTGCGGGGCTTCTTTTTGCCTTCCAGTTGCCGGTATTCCGTAATTCTGGGATACTAACGCTATGGAATTACGGAAAACAGGCAAAAGTGCAGGTACGAGGCTGGCGGTTGTGCTGGCCTGCATCGCACTGGCCAGCGTAGTGATGTTTATCGTCAGCCCACCCGCCCGCTTATCGACGACCCGCACCGGCGAGCCAGAAATAGCCGAGTTGTTGCGAAAGCACGCCGGTTGGGGGCACAACAACCTATCGGCCTTCATTCTTGTCGATGGGCGCGTGCGTTACGGGGGACTGGGTTCCGATCAAGCCACGGAATTTGAAATCGCTTCGGTAACAAAGACCTTCAATGGAGAACTCCTAGACCAAGCCGTTGAGCGTGGCGACGTGGCCTACACAACTACCGTGGCGGACATCATCGGAGAGCGCGCTGTAGATTCCGAGCTCGCTGATGTGACGTTGGAGGAACTTGCAACGCACACCGCAGGGCTACCTCGCCTGGGGAAAACGAAGCTACGCAACGCTGTGGCGATGGTGATCGGGGCCAATCCTTACGTGGGGGAAGACACCGACTATGTTATGGACCAGGCACTTCGTGCCAAGTTGACCGATAGAGGTACCGAAAATTACTCCAACCTGGGCCATGCGGTCCTCGGGCACTTGCTCGCCGAGAATGCCCAGCTAGCCTATCCAGAACTTCTGCAACGCGACATCCTCACACCACTTGAAATGCACTCGACCTACGTTGCGTTGCCGGGAACCGTCGGACCTGAGGCGCCACGGGGCGTGTGGGCGTCGGGCCGCAGTGTCGAGGCATGGGAGCAGGAAGGCTACGCCCCTGCCGGGGCACTGCGCTCGACGCCGGAAGATATGGCCAAGTATGCCCAGGCGATCGTCGATAAGCACGATCCGAATGCGGTATGGGTGAAGGAGGACAACGGCACCTTCTGGCACAACGGGGCGAGCTTCGGCTTTACCAATGACCTGATCATCGATCCTGCATCCGGCACCGCCGTCTACGTCGCAGGGGACACGGGTAGCAGAGTGAACTACTTGGCAGAGGACTTACTCAAAGCTGTTCAAGAGGGGGGACTGTAATGTTTACCTGGCAACGATGCGCCGCATTGGGCACAGACCTGCTCTTCCTGGCTGCGATAACAAACGCATTGGCAAACTTCGTGATCGGTGGCGCGGCTGCCCACAGCTACTGGGTGCTGCTCATGTTTGTATTTTCGTTCTGGTTAATTCGCTCTGGCATGCAGGTGCTGTTCGGGGGATCGCTTGGGCAGCTGATGACCAAAGTGCGCATCCACAAACCGCTGAGCAGGACTCAAGCGCTTCTGCGTAATTCGTGGATTTTGCTCTACACCATCCCCACGATTGGGCCGTGGCTGACCGTCGCAGTGATAGCGGTGCTGTTCGGCGCGGTCCTCATCGATCCAGACCGTCGCGGATTACATGATCGCGTCGCAGGTACAGAGGTATTTCTAGCAAATAAATAAGTATGAAACAATCAACACATGGCTACCGATGAACAACTTTCTGCTCTTGAGTCCCGCATCGAGCAGCTAGAGAAACGCGTCGCCGACCTCGAATCCGATCCCAACGCACCGCACGACGCTATCGCCACCGGTCGCATCGTGTTCGGCGGCGAACTGGAAATAGGCGGCGGAAACATCACCTACTCCTGGGAGCGCCCGGCCTGGTTCCTTACCGGCGACGCCTGGGAGCCTTCGTTTCAACGCATTGCCGCACTCGCTAGTCCTATTCGCGCCCACGTGCTGCGCAGGCTAGTGGAAAAGCCGGCTACGGTCGCGGAGCTTGTCGACGATGGCGTGTTCACCTCTACCGGCAAGGCCTACCACCACCTCAACGATTTGCTCAAGGCCGGATGGCTGGAAAAAGACGCGCAAGGCAAGCATTCGGTCCCTCCCGCGAGGATCGTGCCACTCATGGTGATCGCTGCCGCTGGAGAGGATCACTAGCCAGCCGTTAGCGGAGATGAAGAACTCCTCACCGAAAGTTCACGTTGATATCATCTTCTCCTGCCATGATGATCCATAGTGGTTATCAGTACAAGGGAAGCGACATCACATGAGTGACCAACTCCGCGCCGTCATCGTCGGTTCAGGCCCTAACGGTCTCACGGCCGCCGCACGCCTTGCCACCGCTGGCTGGGAAGTTGACGTCTACGAGCGCGCAGACTCCATCGGAGGGGCAGCCGCCTCGACGAGCACGACGTTTAGCAACGATGCCATTGTCGATCTCGGAGCCGCCGGCCACCCGTTCGGGGTCGCAAGCCCCGCCTTCCGCTCGCTCGATCTGGAGCAGCACGGCTTGGAGTGGGTGACAGCGCCATATGAGATGGCGCACCCGCTTGTCGACGACGACACCGCCTTCCTGTCCAATTCCCTTGAGGAAACGGCTGCGTCACTGGGCGAAGATGCTCAAGCATGGAAACGCCTGCATGGCCCCACCGTTTCCCATATCGATCAACACCTAGAGAACTTCCTCGGACCCATCCTCCGCTGGCCCAACCATCCGCTGCGCATGGTGCAATTCGGCCCGCCAGCGCTTCTTCCCGCCAGTGTCTTAGGAAAAGCGCTATTTACAACGGAGCGAGCCCGCGCTCTCCTCGCTGGCAGCGCCGTCCACGCCATCGCATCCCCGGCGAAGCCATGTACTGGTGCTTTCGGCATGCTGTTCGGGGGTCTCGGAATGACGCGTGGCTGGCCCGTAGCCAGAGGCGGAACCCAGGCGATCGTCGATGCGCTCAGTTCCGTGATTACCTTGAATGGCGGAAAGCTCCACACTGGCAGGGAAGTAACAGACTTGCGCGAGCTGCCGCCGGCGGATGCCACCGTACTTAACCTCACCCCACGCCAGATCCTCCGGTTGCGTGGCACGGACCTGCCGGATGCGAAGAAGCGCCAACTCGGTCGGTGGAAATATGGCACCGCGACGTACAAGGTCGACTTTCTCTTAAGCGAGCCGGTGCCGTGGACTGATCCGCGCGTCGGCCAGGCCGGTACCGTCCACTTGGGCGGCAAAATAGAAGAGATTGCCTTCGCCGAAGATGAAGCTGCAGCTGGGCGAATGCCCGAGCGCCCCTTTGTGATGGCCTGCCAGCAGTTTGCCGCGGATCCTTCCCGAGGCCTCACCTTGTGGACCTACGCCCATGTCCCACACGGGTACGTCGAAAAGCACCCTAACGAGGTGCGTGATGCCATCATCAATCAGATCGAGAGGTTCGCGCCGGGGTTCCGCGACACCATCGTCGCGGCAGAAGACACCAGCCCCGCCGCGCTCGAGGACTGGAACCCCAATCTAGTGGGAGGCGACATCGCCGGCGGATCTATGAGCGGGGCGCAGGTGCTTCTTCGCCCAGGCCTAGCGCTGCGGCCTCACCGTCTTCGCCGCGGCCTATATCTGGCCAGCGCCTCCACTCCGCCGGGTGCCGGAGTCCACGGAATGCCGGGGTGGTGGGCCGCCCACGAAGCGATGGTCGACCACAAGCGCACTCTTTAGAACCGATTCCCCTACAACTTCACCGAGGATGATTCCATTGGTCCCTATCACCGAACGAGACTGGCTCGCGCTCGGCGCATACGGAGCGATCACCGCAGTTCTGCTCAGCCCGCTGCGCCACTACGTCGGCCCGCTGGAACAGGTAAACAAAAAGAAAAACGACAACGACTCTTTCCCTCTTTCTACCTACCCAATGTTCTCCGCTTATCGACGAGGGCGTATCACAGTGCCCCACGTTATCGGAATCACCGACACTGGGGAACGAGTAAACCTCCACTACTCCCACTTCGGATTGGGGGGACTCAATCAAACGCGTCGGCAGTTGTCCAAGATGTTGAAAAAGAAGCGAGGCGTCGAGGTCGCGCAGACCTACGCCGACGCTCTGGCCGTCAAGCCTCGTTCCAATGAGCGTGACGTGATTGAAGTACACGTGGTGCGTTCCCGCTTTGTGTTCGACGACTACTTCAACGGTGACAAATCTCCCCAAGCTGAATCCCTTCACGCCACCTGTCTCGTGGGTGGTCGAGCTAAACCGGCTCAGGGTGCACCTCTGCCGAAGTTCCCGGGAGGTAACTAGATGACTCTCATGCCTCGTCTCGTAGATACTCTGCGTCCGACTTCCCGTGCAACGCGGCCGGCAGTTTTGCGCATCGGGGTCAATGGGTTCTCGGCAGTGCATAATGCGATTCGTCGCCCGATTTTGCGCGATTTACACCGCCAGCCGAAGAACCGCTTCCACCCAGTCGGGGTGTGTCGAATACTGGACAAGCCCCTCGAGCCCGAGGTAGCAGACGGACTTTTCGACGCAGCACAGATCACAAATGCCCTTGTTGTCCTGGGGCTCGCACACAAAATCACCGGCCCGGCGAATGCGCTCTTACAGCTCTGGACCATCACGTACCGCAACTCATTCGGCATGATTTTGCACAACGACAACATGCTGGTGCTACAGCAAGCAGCAACATGTCTCGGGCCGAGCGCGGATGCCCTGTCTGTTGACTCTTGGCGCAAGTACCAAACCCTGGTGCCGAACAAGAAGTCTCGCGACTATGGCGGAATTGCCACGGCCGCCAACATTGCCGCAGTGGTGGTGTACTTTATTTCCGGTGTGGCCAAGGTACGCAGCGACTACGGGTGGAGCTGGGCCAGTGGAACTGCACTGCGCGAACAGATCGCCGCCGATGCCTTAAGAAAAGAGGTATTCGGGACCACGCCACCCGAACATGCGGAGACGCTCTATCAAGCAAAGGGGCCGATTGGGGTACTGGCAACCGGAGCCCTCGCCGTCGAGCTGCTCGCCCCCGTAGCATTGCTGGACCGCAAGATCGGTGCGGCGTTCGCGTTGGCTGCAGCGTCGATGCACTGGGGGATCCGCTTTGTCATGGGCATCAAATTCAATTTCAACCTGTCTGGACTGTCGTACCTTGGGTTCCTTCCCATCGGGGTAGCGCGATGATCATGGATCTGCTCAGGCCCCTAGCCCGCGCAGAGCGCCCGGCAATCCTCCGCATCGGGATCACCGCTTACCAGGGTCTTTATAACTATCGACGACGCGCGACCATGCGAAGCGTCCATCGACAGCCGGAGAACCGCTTTAGTCCGGTAGGGATCTGTTCAGTACTGCACAAGCCGTTAAAACCCTCGTTTGCCGATGCCCTCTATGACGTGGCCCAAGCCACAAACGCCATGGCTCTTGTTGGCGTGGGGTACAAAGTGGTCGGGCCTCTCAACGCCCTACTGCAACTGTGGAATATGAGCTACCGCAACTCCTTCGGGCACATGACTCACTCGGTGCATTTGCTGGCGACTCAACAGCTGATCGTCGGATTCTCGCCGGCTGCCGATGCGCTGTCAGTCGATTCGGTAATCAGGAACAAATGCTTGTTGCCGAAAAAGTACTCTCGGGCGTATGGGGGAGTACCTACAGCCGTCAATCTTGCAGCTACGGCGATGTATCTGATTTCCGGGGTGGCCAAAGTGCGCAGCGACTATGGGTGGGGCTGGGCAGGGGGCACGGCACTGCGCGAGCAAGTGGCAGCCGATGCGATCCGCAAGGAAGTCCTTGGCGGTGAAGCAGGACGTCTCGCTCAGCCGATCTACCAAGCAAAGGACGCAGTGGGGCTTCTGGGAGTCGGTGCTCTTGCGATTGAGCTGGGTGCGCCTTTGGCTCTGACAAATAGGAAACTCGGACAGGCATTCGCCTTGGCGGCATGGGCGATGCATTGGGGTATCGCCACAGTGATGGGGATCAAGTTCAAGTACAACATGTCCGGTATCCCGTACCTAGGTTACTTTCCGATTGGGCCAGTCGTCGCAAAGCAAAAGTAAGCGATTTGGTTTTCGTCGATAAGCATTGTTATAGTTGCCGACGAAGTTTGAATGGGCCCTAAGAGCCCAAGCTCAAGTTTCACCGAAGACCGTCGGTCATCCTGCAAGACAGGATCGAAGGACTCCCAACCAGGAGCGACCCACGCAGGAGAAACGTGGCAAAACACTTGTGTGTGCCTCGTGCTTCTGCACGAGGCTTTTTGTTTGCGCAAAAGGCCTCGGCGGATCAAAACCAATGAAGCATTTGGAAGGAGGCGTGTGAAGATGGCAAACCCAAAGAATACTGCAGAACTCGCAGCACTCAAGGAGAAGTTTGAAGGAGCCAGCTCCGTTGTACTGACCGAGTACCGCGGCCTGACTGTCTCTCAGCTCCAGGAGCTACGCGGAGAGCTGGGCTTTGATGTCGAACTCCACGTCGCCAAGAACACCCTCGTCAAGATCGCTGCTAACGAGAATGGCATTGAGGGTCTCGATGATCTTCTGACCGGACCAACCGCTGTCGCCTTCATCAAGGGTGAAGCAGTTGACGCCGCGAAGGTCATGAAGAAGTTCGCCAAGGACAATGACAAGTTCATCGTCAAGGGCGGCTACATGGATGGCAATACGCTGACTGCTGATGATGTCAGTGCTATCGCCGAGATGGACAACCGCGAGACCACTCTTGCCAAGATCGCTGGCGCTTTCCAGGGCTCCTTGGCCAAGGCTGCTGGCCTGTTCCAGGCACCTGCATCCAAGACTGCACGTCTGGTTGCTGCGCTGCAGGACAAGCAAGAAGCTGCATAAAACAAGAAGTACATACACAACAAATACTTATTTCAGGCCAGCAACGAATTGCTGCCTGATACAGAAAGGAAGCCATCATGGCTAAGCTCACCAAGGACGAGCTCATTGAGCAGTTCAAGGAAATGACCCTCATCGAGCTCTCTGAGTTCCTCAAGGAATTCGAAGAGGTCTTCGACGTAACCGCTGCTGCTCCAGTTGCTGTTGCAGCTGCAGGCGCACCTGCTGCTGGCGGCGAAGCTGCTGCAGAGGAGAAGGACGAGTTCGACGTTGTCCTGACCGCTGCTGGCGACAAGAAGATCGGCGTCATTAAGGCTGTCCGCGAAATCGTTTCCGGCCTGGGTCTGAAGGACGCAAAGGAAATGGTTGAGTCCGCACCTAAGGCTATCCTCGAGGGCGCGAACAAGGAAGACGCAGAAGCTGCAAAGGAAAAGCTCGAAGCAGCTGGCGCATCTGTCGAGCTGAAGTAATTCAGGCGGCATAAAGAAGTCTTCACAAACTTCGACGGCCCCCGTCATCGCGACCATGCGGTGACGGGGGTTTCGTCTTCCTTAAACCAACCCTTGTAGACTTCCCCATATGCTTCCAAAGTCCCGCCTCTTTTCTGCACTACTAGTCGGCCTCGGCGTTGCCCTGATCGTCGCTGGACTCGTCGCACCCCGCTTCCTGCTTGGCGACGGACGCTTTCCCCTGGACTTGGAAAACACCACATACACGCTTGTCGACGACGACGCGCGCTTCGAAGACGAATCCACTCCCGTCACGCGCCAGATGCACCTGGAAATCCAGAATCCGGCCGACGATGAAATGGTGTCGCTACGCATGGGCAACAGCTTGTTCCACGGTGAGGAAGCGGACCAGCTGGACAACCTAGTCACCGCAGAGACTTGGTCCTGGCAGATGAATCGAGTCACGGGCGACCCGCTGGACTCGGCCTCGTTGTCCTCTGTCATGGTGATGCCTGCAACCAAGGTGGACATGGGCGGCCCGTGGATCAAGCTGCCGGTGGAAAATGATGCCGATGAGGTCAACCTGTTTGACCCCATGCTTCGTCGTACTGCGCCTGCGGTGAGGGAAGGGGAACACCAGCTACTCGGACGCCAGGCCGATAGTTATGCCCAAACCATTGAACCGACGAATCTGGCGCGAGAGTACGCTGCCATGCAGAACACCAAGACTGTAGAGGACGGAGAGGGCAACGCGCAGCAGCTCTACCTCACCTACGAAGCAAAGCGAGTGCTCACCGTCGATCACATCACTGGTTTGGTCATCGGCATCACAGAAGACGTGGACATGTATTACGCAGATGCCGACGGCAACCGGGTAGAAAACTACGTGACCTATGCCGCCGAGACATCTGGGAATGACGCGCGCATGAAGCAATTAGAGCGAGTTGCTTCGCAAGGCACCTCACGAAACGCCACGATTGTGGTGATGACTTTGGGCGGTGTCCTCACCCTGCTCGGACTGATTGGCGCTTTCCGGCCGGAAGGGCGTCGGAAGTCCTAAGCCTCGCCTAAAGCGCGGTACATGCAGCGGAAGGCTGCGAGAGTCTTAGGTACACCGATGTACGGCATCAAATGGACAAAACACTCAGCGACATCTTCCTTCGACATGCCCGCCTGGTTGATTGCGGTCAGAATGTGGCCTTCGAGCTGTGGCTCCGTACCGCCCATCGCTGCCAATGCGGACATTGTCAGCATCTGACGATCGCGAAGTTCTAGACCCTCGCGCTGATAAGTTCCACCAAAGATCCCGCCGACGATGAAATCCGATGCCCCCGGAGCGTACTTGTCAAGCTGCTCCTTGAACCCCTCGCCGGTGCCAGTTTGTTGGATAAAATCTTGCCCTTTGTCCATCGAGAACATTATTTCCACCTCTGTTGAGAATCGTTCGATAAAAAATTCGGCATTGCCGTACATGCGCCACACTAGCAATAAAATGCGAGGTCAGGGCATAAACACGGATGGCACGGGCGGTGACGGGCGCTAAAACGTCGATCGTTGAAGTCCGCAACTTGCCGAGGTTTGTTGCTGCAATTTCATGGATTGGTGCTAGAGTTCCCTGCAATACCGCTTAAGGGCGCTGGACGGCATGCGCTAGAGGGGGAGCGGTAGAAGTTTTTTGGAGTTCCGCCTTTACATCTAGTCGCGTTTGTTATAGGCTATGACGTTGCGCTGGAAGCCGTCTCTAGCGGTAGAAGAAACCTTGTTCATGTGATTTGTAAAAATCCTATTTGACAAGGTGATTTTGTGCTATCTGGGGGCGGATCTTCCACAGCAGACCGAATGCTAATTTATCCAGCGGGAAACCGAAAAATTGTAAAGCCAGAGCAATTTTTTCGGACCCGCGTGAGGTGCTGGAAGGACCCATCTTGGCAGTCTCCCGCCAGACCAAGTCAGTGGCCGAAATCCCCGGAGCCCCGAAGCGGTACTCGTTCGCAAAGATCAGCGAACCGATTGCCGTTCCTGGGCTCCTTGACGTACAGTCCGAATCCTTTTCGTGGCTTGTTGGCACCGCCGAGTGGCGTGAACGTCAACAAGAACTCCGTGGGCCTGACGCTCACGTGACAAGCGGCCTTGAGGATATCCTCGAGGAGCTTTCCCCGATTCAGGACTACTCGGGCAACATGAGCTTGTCGCTCTCTGAACCGCGCTTCGAGCCGGTCAAGTACACCATTGACGAGTGTAAAGACAAAGATATCAACTACTCCGCGCCACTGTACGTGACCGCAGAGTTCATCAACAACGACACCCAAGAGATTAAGTCTCAGACGGTGTTCATCGGCGACTTCCCGCTGATGACAGACAAGGGTACGTTCATTGTGAACGGCACCGAGCGCGTTGTTGTTTCCCAGCTCGTGCGTTCCCCAGGTGTGTACTTCGATGAGACTATCGATAAGTCCACCGAGCGCCCGCTGCACGCAGTGAAGGTCATCCCTTCCCGCGGTGCGTGGCTGGAATTTGACGTGGACAAGCGTGACACCGTCGGTGTCCGTATTGACCGCAAGCGTCGTCAGCCAGTGACTGTCCTTCTGAAGGCACTTGGCTGGACCGAAGCACAGATCACCGAGCGCTTCGGCTTCTCCGAGATTATGATGTCCACCCTCGAGTCCGACGGCGTGGCAAACACGGACGAGGCACTCCTAGAGATCTACCGCAAGCAGCGCCCAGGCGAGCAGCCAACGCGTGATCTTGCACAGTCCCTGTTGGAAAACTCTTTCTTCAAGGCGAAGCGGTACGACCTCGCTCGCGTTGGCCGCTACAAGGTCAACCGCAAGCTCGGCCTCGGTGGCGATCACGATGGGCTGATGACCCTGACCGAAGAGGACATTGCAACCTCTCTGGAGTACTTGGTTCGTTTGCACGCAGGGGAGACCGAGATGACCTCCCCAACCGGCGAGATCATTCCGATCAACACTGACGACATCGACCACTTTGGTAACCGTCGTCTGCGCACCGTCGGCGAGCTGATCCAGAACCAGGTCCGCCTTGGCCTCTCCCGCATGGAGCGTGTCGTGCGTGAGCGCATGACCACTCAGGATGCAGAGTCGATCACCCCGACTTCTCTGATCAACGTTCGTCCAGTTTCGGCTGCTATCCGCGAGTTCTTCGGTACCTCGCAGCTGTCCCAGTTCATGGATCAGAACAACTCGCTATCGGGTCTGACCCACAAGCGCCGTCTGTCCGCACTGGGTCCTGGTGGCCTGTCCCGCGAACGCGCCGGTATTGAAGTTCGAGACGTTCACCCTTCGCACTACGGCCGCATGTGCCCGATTGAGACTCCGGAAGGCCCGAACATTGGTCTGATCGGCGCTCTGTCGTCCTATGCGCGCGTCAACGCGTTCGGTTTCATCGAGACTCCGTACCAGAAGGTAGTGGACGGCAAGCTCACCGATCAGGTGGATTACCTGACCGCTGATGAGGAAGATCGTTACTCCATCGCTGAAGCAGCCACCAAGATGGATGCTGAAGGCAACATCATCGAGGACCGTATCGAGGTCCGCATCAAGGACGGCGACATCGCGGTCACCGACGCTCAGGGCGTCGACTACCTCGATATCTCTCCACGCCAGATGGTCTCTGTGGCTACCGCCATGATTCCGTTCCTTGAGCACGACGATGCTAACCGTGCACTGATGGGTGCGAACATGCAGAAGCAGGCTGTGCCTCTTCTCCGTGCAGAAGCTCCTTATGTCGCAACCGGTATGGAACAGCGCGCCGCATACGACGCAGGCGACCTAGTCATTTCTGAGAAGGCCGGCGTTGTTGAAAACGTTTCCGGCGATCTGATCACCATCATGGATGACGAAGGCCAGCGCGACACCTACCTGCTGCGCACCTACGAGCGCACCAACCAGGGCACCTGCTACAACCAGACCCCACTGGTCAACATGGGCGACCGCGTTGAGGCAGGCCAGGTTATCGCTGACGGTCCAGGTACCAAAAACGGTGAAATGTCCCTCGGACGCAACCTACTCGTGGCGTTTATGCCATGGGAAGGCCACAACTACGAGGACGCGATCATCCTTAACCAGCGTGTTGTCGAAGACGACATCCTGACCTCCGTGCACATCGAAGAGCACGAGATCGATGCTCGTGACACCAAGCTCGGTGCAGAAGAGATCACCCGCGAGATTCCAAACGTTTCCGAAGATGTCCTCAAGGACCTCGACGAGCGCGGTATCGTTCGCATCGGTGCAGACGTCCGTGACGGCGACATCCTCGTCGGCAAGGTCACCCCGAAGGGCGAGACCGAGCTGACCCCAGAAGAGCGCTTGCTGCGCGCGATCTTCGGTGAGAAAGCTCGCGAGGTTCGCGATACTTCCCTGAAGGTGCCACACGGCGAGACCGGAAAGGTCATTGCAGTCCGTCGCTTCTCCCGCGAGGACGACGACGATCTGAGCCCAGGCGTTAACGAGATGATCCGCGTATACGTCGCCCAAAAGCGCAAGATCCAAGACGGCGACAAGATGGCTGGACGTCACGGCAACAAGGGTGTTGTCGGCAAGATTCTTCCACAGGAAGATATGCCATTCATGGCAGACGGCACCCCAGTGGACATCATCTTGAACACCCACGGTGTTCCACGTCGTATGAACATTGGTCAGGTTCTTGAAGTCCACTTGGGCTGGCTGGCCAAGGCTGGCTGGACCGTCAACCCAGACGATCCTGCAAACGCAGCGCTGCTGGAAACCCTCCCTGAGGCGCTTTACGATGTCCCACCAGAGTCGCTCACCGCAACCCCAGTGTTTGACGGCGCGACCAACGAGGAGATCGCAGGCCTGCTGGCGAACACCAAGCCAAACCGCGATGGTGACGTCATGGTGGACCCAGACGGCAAGACCATCCTTCTCGATGGCCGCTCCGGTGAGCCATTCCCATACCCAGTGTCGATCGGCTACATGTACATGCTGAAGCTGCACCACTTGGTTGATGAGAAGATCCACGCTCGTTCCACCGGTCCTTACTCCATGATTACCCAGCAGCCACTGGGTGGTAAGGCACAGTTCGGTGGCCAGCGCTTTGGTGAAATGGAGGTGTGGGCAATGCAGGCATACGGCGCTGCCTACACACTGCAGGAGCTGCTTACGATCAAGTCTGATGACGTGGTCGGACGTGTAAAGGTTTACGAAGCCATCGTCAAGGGCGACAACATCCCTGACCCGGGCATCCCAGAGTCCTTCAAGGTCTTGCTCAAGGAGCTCCAGTCGCTCTGCCTCAACGTTGAGGTTCTTGCGGCTGATGGCACCGCCATGGAGCTTGACGGCGACGACGATGATGACCACGCAGGTTCCTCCCTGGGCATCAACCTGTCGCGCGACGAAGGTGCCTCCGCGGATACCGCATAACGCCAGGCCCAGGGGGTCGTCGATAAGCATCGTGCTTGACGACGACCGCCTGGAGCAACGACTAACTGATCTTTTTCACACATCGATCCTCCCAGCCGGGAGGTGAAAGGAATTTACGTGTTTGACGTAAACCTCTTCGACGAGCTCCGCATCGGCCTGGCCACTGCCGACGACATCCGACGTTGGTCCCATGGCGAGGTTAAGAAGCCTGAGACCATCAACTACCGCACCTTGAAGCCAGAAAAGGACGGCCTTTTCTGCGAGCGTATCTTCGGCCCTACCCGTGACTGGGAATGTGCTTGTGGCAAGTACAAGCGTGTCCGCTACAAGGGCATCATCTGCGAGCGCTGTGGCGTCGAGGTGACCAAGTCCAAGGTGCGTCGTGAGCGCATGGGTCACATTGAGCTCGCCGCTCCAGTGACCCACATCTGGTACTTCAAGGGTGTCCCATCTCGCTTGGGCTACCTGCTGGACCTTGCTCCGAAGGACCTTGAGCGCATCATCTACTTTGCTGCGAACATCATCACCAGTGTTGATGAAGAAGCACGTCATGCCGACATGTCCACTCTCGAGGCAGAAATGATCCTTGAGAAGAAGGAAGTCGAAGCTGAAGTCGAGTCCGACATCGCTGAGCGTGCGCAGAAGCTTGAGGAAGACCTCGCTGAGCTCGAAGCTGCCGGCGCTAAAGCCGATGCGCGCAACAAGGTGCAAAAGGCTGCCGATAAGGAAATGAGCAACATGCGCTCCGCGGGTGAGCGCGAAGTTGAGCGTCTAGATGAAATCTGGAGCACCTTTGTCAAGCTTGCTCCAAAGCAGATGATCATCGACGAGAACCTGTACGAGGAACTCGTAGACCGCTACGAGGACTACTTCACCGGCGGCATGGGCGCGGAAGCAATCCAGACCCTGATCCGCAACTTCGACCTTGATGCGGAAGCAGAAGAGCTCAACACCATCATCGCTGAGGGCAAGGGTCAGAAGAAGATGCGCGCCCTGAAGCGTCTTAAGGTTGTTGCTGCGTTCCAGCGTTCCGGCAACGACCCAGCTGGCATGGTCCTTGATTGCATTCCGGTGATCCCACCAGAGCTGCGCCCAATGGTGCAGCTTGATGGTGGTCGTTTTGCAACCTCCGACCTCAACGACCTCTACCGCCGCGTAATCAACCGCAACAATCGTCTGAAGCGCATGATCGACCTGGGTGCCCCAGAGATCATCGTGAACAACGAGAAGCGCATGCTGCAGGAATCTGTTGACGCGCTGTTCGACAACGGTCGTCGTGGACGCCCGGTCACCGGTCCTGGCAACCGTCCTTTGAAGTCCCTCTCGGACCTTCTCAAGGGCAAGCAGGGTCGTTTCCGTCAAAACCTTTTGGGTAAGCGTGTTGACTACTCCGGCCGTTCCGTCATCATTGTCGGTCCTCAGCTGCAGCTGCACGAGTGTGGCTTGCCGAAGTTGATGGCTCTGGAGCTGTTCAAGCCATTCGTGATGAAGCGTCTGGTTGACAACGACTACGCGCAGAACATCAAGAGCGCAAAGCGCATGGTTGAGCGTCAGCGACCAGAGGTATGGGACGTTCTGGAAGAGGCAATTTCCGAGCACCCAGTTCTTCTGAACCGTGCACCGACCCTGCACCGTCTGGGTATCCAGGCATTTGAGCCAAAGCTTGTCGAGGGCAAGGCGATCCAGCTGCACCCGCTGGCATGTGAAGCTTTCAACGCTGACTTCGACGGCGACCAAATGGCTGTTCACCTGCCATTGTCGGCAGAGGCACAGGCTGAGGCACGCGTCCTCATGCTGTCCTCGAACAACATTTTGTCCCCGGCATCCGGTAAGCCACTGGCAATGCCGCGCCTGGACATGGTCACCGGCCTGTACTTCCTCACCATGAAGAAGACAGAGAGCGAAATCGGTGGCCAGGGCGCGTACAAGCCTGCCGACGAGACCGGTCCTGCAACCGGCGTGTACTCCTCCCACCGTGAGGCCATCATGGCCTACGATCGTGGAGTGCTCGGCCTGCAGGCACCAATTCAGGTTCGTCTGGATCACCTGCGTCCAACGCCGGAGATCGAAGCAGAGCAGTTCCCCGACGGTTGGGAAAAGGGCCAGTCCTGGATGCTCGAAACTACCTTGGGCCGCATCATGTTCAACGAACTGATGCCGTACAACTTCCCTTACCAGGAAGGCGCGATGGTCCGTAAGGGCGGCGGCAACGATAAGGTCCTCTTGGGTGACATCATTTCCGCAATGGTGGAAAAGTACCCAATGATCACCGTCTCCCAGACCTTGGACAAGCTCAAGGACGCAGGCTTCTACTGGGCTACCCGCTCCGGTGTGACCATCTCTATGTCCGACGTTATCGTTTTGCCTAACAAGACTGAGATCTTGGAGGAGTACGAGAAGGAAGCAGAAGAGATCGAGCGCAAGTTCTGGGAGAAGGGTGCTCTTACCGAAGAGAACCGCTACGACCGTCTCGTTGAGCTGTGGCAGGACGCAACCAACAAGGTTGGTCAGGCTGTCGAGGATCTGTACCCAGACGACAACCCAATTCCGATGATCGTGAAGTCCGGTGCGGCCGGTAACATGCGTCAGATTTGGACCCTGGCAGGTATGAAGGGCATGGTTGTGAACTCGCGTGGTGAGTACATCACCCGCCCGATCAAGACCTCCTTCCGCGAAGGCCTGTCCGTTCTTGAGTACTTCAACAACTCGCACGGTTCCCGTAAGGGCTTGGCCGATACCGCGCTGCGTACCGCCGACTCCGGTTACCTCACCCGTCGTCTTGTCGACGTGGCACAGGACGTTATCGTCCGCGAAGACGATTGTGGCACCCGCCAGGGCGTCCGCGTTCCAGTCGCTGAGCGCGTTGGCGACAAGTGGGTACGCCACGATCTGGTCGAGACCTCTGTTTCTGGCCGCGTCGTGGCAACCGATGTCAAGGACGCGGAAGGCGCCGTTATCTTCGAGGCAGGCACCGATCTGACCGAAGAGCGCATCGACACCCTGGTTGAAAAGGGCATCGAGCAGGTGAAGGTCCGCTCCGTACTGACATGCCAGACGACCACTGGTGTGTGTGCAAAGTGCTACGGCAAGTCCATGGCTTCCGGCCACCTTGTCGATATCGGCGAGGCAGTCGGCATCGTTGCTGCTCAGTCCATTGGTGAGCCTGGTACCCAGCTGACAATGCGTACCTTCCACCAGGGTGGTGTCGGTGGCGACATTACCGGTGGTCTGCCACGTGTTCAGGAGCTGTTCGAGGCACGTGTACCAAAGAACCGTGCACCGATCGCTTCCGTCGCTGGCACCATTTCGCTTTCCGACGAAGGCAACTTCTGGACCCTTACCATCACCCCAGATGACGGATCCGACGATGTTGTCTATGAGAAGCTGTCCAAGCGTCAGGGCCTCGCACAGGTTCGTCGCCCAATGGAATCCAACCCAGAGGCGATGATTGAGCGATCCCTGCGCGAAGGTGACCGTGTTGAGGTAGGCGACCGCCTGCTGCGTGGTGCGGCCGATCCTCATGACGTCTTGGAGATTTTGGGCCGTCGTGGTGTTGAAAAGCACCTTATCGACGAAGTTCAGGCTGTTTACCGCACCCAGGGTGTATCGATCCACGATAAGCACATCGAGATCATCATCCGCCAGATGCTGCGTCGCGGTACCGTCATCGATGCTGGTTCGACCACCTACCTGCCAGGCACCCTGGCAGACCTTGGTGAAGCGAAGCACATCAACTCTGCTGCTGTCGCAGAAGGTGGCCAACCGGCTGAGCTGCGTTCCGAGATCATGGGTATTACGAAGGCGTCGCTGGCGACCGAGTCGTGGCTGTCTGCTGCGTCCTTCCAGGAGACCACTCGCGTTCTGACTGACGCTGCGATTAACAAGCGCTCTGACCAGTTGATCGGTCTGAAGGAGAACGTGATCATCGGTAAGCTGATCCCGGCTGGTACCGGCATCTCGCGTTACCGCAATATCTCCGTCAAGCCGACCGAGGCAGCGCGTTCCGCGGCTTACTCGATCCCGAGCTTCGGCGATTCCATCTACGGTGACGATGGCTACGGTGAATTCACCGGTGCGTCCGTCCCACTGGATGAGTACGGTTTCGACCAACTGTAGTCAGCAGGTCCTTCTGGCTTAGGTCTGCTGCAACAGAAGTCCCCTCTGGGTCCGGCTTGATTGTCGGACTCAGAGGGGATTCGTCGTTAGTTGCTAGTCCGCCGGAACAATAGCTTCGCGAGAGACACGGAGCACTTCCACGGCTCCCATGAGCGCGGCCCCTCGGATCGTGATGGAAGGCGCATCTGCGGGAAGATCGCGTTGCGCAACTGTCACCGAGGGATGATCTTTGACCTCAAAAGCACCCATCAGACCAAACCCCTCGGCCTTGACCCGCACGTCTTCCGGGACCACTAGTCGGACCCCACCCATGAGGGCGAAAGCGCTAATAGTAGTGCTGGTCGAGGACAAACGAGCGTGCTGTAGGTTCAGATCCGTGCCACCCATCATCGCAAAAGAGACGTGCTGCGCACCGATTTGCCAGTCACCCTCGTGGGTGACAGCGCCCATGATCGCTAAAGACAGCTTCGAGCCGCCTTTGTCTGTGGAAACGAAATGCGATGCTTGATTGGGTGGCCTTAGGATTGGAGGTTGTGTAGGGGAGAGGACAAGATCTTTGGTGAGGTCATCCAGCTCGTCGCCAAAGGTGCACTTCCAAACAACTGAGGTGCGTTCTTCAAACTCGGCGAGGGTGATTTGTCCATCGGCAAAGGCCTCGGAGAGGGCATTGGACGCGATTTCTCGCTCCTGACTCGTGGCGCGACGCCGAGGGGTGTTGGGGGTGTGCTCCGGCGGAAGTGGGCTGTTCATGGGCGTGATTTTACTCGGAAACCGCGTGTAGTGCCGGGTATGTGGAAACCACCGTACAGCGGGATTTGGGGACTTAAGTGTTGCTGTAGTAACGTCTATCGGGTATCCCACGTCTAGATGGTGGGAGCCTGAATGTATCCAGTAGGCCAGCGAGAGCGGCTGACTGGTTTTCGCGCGTTTAAAGAAGTGTGCGTTTCGGGTAACTGAGCTTGCTTTTCAAGCTTTCTCAACAATCGGTCGGCATTCCCGGCCGCAAGCCGATCAGATAAACAAGAAAGACGGTTCATGCCAACTATTCAGCAGCTGGTCCGCAAGGGCCGCCACGACAAGAGCCAGAAGGTTGCTACGGTAGCTCTGAAGGGTTCCCCACAGCGTCGTGGCGTGTGTACCCGCGTGTACACCACCACTCCTAGGAAGCCTAACTCTGCACTCCGTAAGGTCGCGCGTGTTCGCTTGACCTCCGGCATCGAGGTTTCCGCTTACATCCCAGGTGAGGGCCACAACCTCCAAGAGCACTCCATGGTGCTCGTCCGCGGTGGTCGTGTGAAGGACCTTCCTGGTGTTCGTTACAAGATCGTCCGTGGCGCACTGGATACCCAGGGTGTTAAGGATCGTAAGCAGGCTCGTTCCCGCTACGGTGCAAAGAAGGGACAGAACTAATGCGTAAGAATGCAGCAGTCAAGCGGCCAGTAGTTAAGGACCCAGTTTACAAGTCTGAACTGGTTACCCAGCTGGTTAACAAGGTCCTTCTGGACGGTAAGAAGTCCACCGCTGAGCGCATCGTCTACGGTGCACTCGAGCAGTGCCGCGAAAAGACCGGCACCGATCCGGTAGGCACCCTGGAGAAGGCCCTGGGCAACATCCGCCCAGACCTCGAGGTTCGTTCCCGTCGTGTTGGTGGCGCAACCTACCAGGTTCCAGTCGAAGTTCGTCCTGGCCGTTCCAACACCCTCGCACTGCGCTGGATGGTTATGTACACCCGTCAGCGTCGCGAGAACACCATGATTGAGCGTCTTGCAAACGAGATTCTCGACGCATCCAACGGCCTTGGTGCTTCCGTGAAGCGCCGCGAGGATATGCACAAGATGGCTGAAGCCAACCGTGCATTCGCTCACTACCGCTGGTAATCAAAGCGAACTATATGAACGAGCACAGAGCCCGAATGACCCGTGTCACCGCAATAGCGCGAATTCGAAACTGATTTCGTTGCAACGTAGTGGCTTGGGCTTTCGGGCTTTTGCCGTTGAGTGGGGAAGAGGCAAAAGATAGGCTTTTTACCCCCGCTCACGCTGCCATATACCACGATTAATGGCAGAATTAACCGAGAACTATCCACCTTTGGCGTCCGCTGGTGATCATCCACGACGTCCACGACTACTTAAGTTGGGGTAAGACTGTGGCACAAGAAGTGCTTAAGGACCTAAACAAGGTTCGCAACATCGGCATCATGGCTCACATCGATGCTGGTAAGACCACCACGACCGAGCGCATCCTGTTCTACACGGGTATCAACCGTAAGGTGGGCGAGACCCACGACGGTGGCGCAACCACTGACTGGATGGAGCAGGAGCAGGAGCGTGGCATCACCATTACCTCCGCTGCTGTGACCTGTTTCTGGGAAGGTAACCAGATCAACATCATTGACACCCCGGGTCACGTTGACTTCACCGTTGAAGTTGAGCGTTCCCTGCGTGTTCTGGATGGCGCAGTTGCTGTTTTCGACGGCAAGGAAGGCGTGGAGCCACAGTCCGAGCAGGTCTGGCGTCAGGCTGCTAAGTACGACGTTCCTCGTATCTGCTTTGTTAACAAGATGGACAAGCTCGGTGCAGACTTCTACTACACCGTAGGCACCATTGAGGATCGCCTAGGCGCACGTCCACTCGTGATGCAGTTGCCAATTGGCGCTGAGGATGACTTTGACGGCGTCGTTGACCTTCTTGAGATGAAGGCTCTGACTTGGCGCGGCAAGGTCGAGGTCGGTACCGAGGCTACCGTTGAAGAGATCCCAGCTGATCTGCAAGAGCGTGCCGAGGAATACCGCGAGAAGCTCGTCGAGACCGTTGCAGAGTCCGATGAAGCGCTCATGGAGAAGTACTTCGGTGGCGAAGAGCTAACCCTTGAGGAGCTCAAGGCCGGCATCCGCAAGATGGTTGTCAACTCCGAGATCTACCCTGTTTACTGTGGTACCGCATACCGCAACAAGGGCATCCAGCCGCTGCTCGACGCAGTTGTTGACTTCCTGCCTAACCCACTCGACATCGGTGAGGTTCACGGCATTGCAGTTGGTAACCCGGATGAAGAGCTCACCCGTAAGCCAGCAATTGAAGAGCCATTCTCCGCACTGGCATTCAAGATCGCTGTGCACCCATTCTTCGGTAAGCTCACCTACGTCCGTGTCTACTCGGGCCAGGCAATCCCAGGCGAGCAGATGCTGAACTCCACCAAGGAGCAGCGCGAGCGCGTCGGTAAGCTCTTCCAGATGCACGCAAACAAGGAAAACCCTGTTGAGCACGCAGACGCAGGTAACATCTACGCGTTCATTGGTCTGAAGCACACCACCACCGGTGACACCCTGTGCGATCCTGCAAACCCAATCATTCTGGAGTCCATGGACTTCCCTGATCCGGTTATCCAGGTTGCTATTGAGCCAAAGACCAAGGCTGACCAGGAGAAGCTGGGTACTGCAATTCAGAAGCTTGCTGAAGAGGACCCAACCTTCACCGTGCACCTCGACGACGAGTCTGGACAGACCGTTATCGGCGGCATGGGCGAGCTCCACCTTGACGTTCTTGTTGACCGCATGAAGCGTGAATTCAAGGTTGAGGCAAACGTTGGTGCACCTCAGGTTGCTTACCGCGAGACCATCCGCAAGAAGGTCGAGTCCCTGGACTACACCCACAAGAAGCAGACTGGTGGTTCCGGTCAGTTCGCAAAGGTCATCGTCACCATCGAGCCTTACAACCCAACTGCGGACGAGCTCGAAGAGGGCCAGAGCGCAACCTACGCATTCGAGAACGCTGTTACCGGTGGTCGTGTTCCTAAGGAATACATCCCATCCGTTGACGCTGGTATCCAGGATGCAATGCAGTATGGCTACCTTGCTGGTTACCCACTGGTTAACATCAAGGCAACCCTTGAAGACGGCGCATACCACGACGTTGACTCCTCGGAAATGGCCTTCAAGATGGCTGGTTCCCAGGTTCTGAAGGAAGCTGTTGCAAAGGCAAAGCCAGTTCTGCTGGAGCCTTTGATGGCTGTCGAGGTCACCACTCCTGAGGAGTACATGGGCGACGTTATCGGCGACCTGAACTCCCGTCGTGGACAGGTTGGTGCGATGGAAGATCGTTCCGGCGCGAAGGTTGTCAAGGCGACTGTTCCACTGTCTCAGATGTTCGGCTACGTCGGCGACCTGCGTTCCAAGACCCAGGGTCGCGCGAACTACACCATGGTGTTCGACTCCTACGGTGAGGTTCCATCGAACGTTGCTCAGGACATCATCGACGAGCGCAACGGTAAGGCATAGGTAGTTTCCGAACTACTAACGCTTGTCGTTAAAATGGGTCTATCGCGTTGTCAAGGACCCACAGGAATGGCTGTGCCAGCTTTCCGTGTGTAGGATGCGATAGACCCGCCCAGTAGGGCAGCGGTCGGGCTGAGATACCACCCCGGTGATGGGGGTGTCTGAGCCGGCCGTTACCCTCAATGTTGATTCGAGTTTTGAATCGGCCACCTGCCATAGTCGGCCCGAGCCGACCTTGGTTTGAAAAACGGCCTTGAGAAATCTAGGATCATGTAACTGGCACATTGTGAAATGGCCATTGCTATCCACGCCCCGCAAGGCGGCTGGGTAACAAGGCATCTGTAAACCCACGTGGCTGCGAAGGTCGTAGCCACCATGAAGTCCAGGAGGACATACAGTGGCAAAGGCGAAGTTCGAGCGTACAAAGCCGCACGTTAACATCGGCACCATTGGTCACGTCGACCACGGCAAGACCACCACCACAGCTGCAATCACCAAGGTTCTTGCAGACCTGTACCCTGAGGAGAACGAGTCCTTCGCATACGACGCGATTGACAAGGCTCCTGAGGAGCGCGAGCGCGGTATTACCATCAACATTTCCCACGTTGAGTACAACACCCCTAAGCGCCACTACGCACACGTTGACGCACCAGGCCACGCCGACTACATCAAGAACATGATTACCGGTGCTGCTCAGATGGACGGCGCAATCCTCGTTGTTGCTGCAACTGACGGCCCAATGCCTCAGACCCGTGAGCACGTTCTGCTTGCTCGCCAGGTTGGCGTTCCTTACATCCTCGTTGCGCTGAACAAGTGCGACATGGTTGACGATGAGGAAATCATCGAGCTCGTTGAGATGGAAGTTCGTGAGCTTCTGGCTGACCAGGACTACGACGAAGAAGCACCAATCGTCCAGATCTCCGCTCTCGGCGCACTGAACGGCGAAGAGAAGTGGGTCAATGCAGTTGGCGAGCTCATGCAGGCTTGTGACGATTCGATCCCGGACCCAGTCCGTGAGACCGACCGTGACTTCCTGATGCCAGTTGAGGACATCTTCACCATTTCCGGTCGCGGTACCGTTGTTACCGGCCGTGTTGAGCGTGGCGTCCTGAACCTGAACGATGACGTTGAGATCATCGGCATCAAGGAAAAGCCAGTCACCACCACCGTTACCTCCATCGAGATGTTCAACAAGCTTCTCGACACCGCTGAGGCTGGCGACAACGCTGCACTTCTTCTTCGTGGTATCAAGCGCGAGGACGTTGAGCGTGGCCAGGTCATCATCAAGCCAGGCGCTTACACCCCTCACAAGAAGTTCGAGGGCTCTGTCTACGTTCTGTCCAAGGACGAGGGCGGCCGCCACACCCCATTCTTCGACAACTACCGTCCTCAGTTCTACTTCCGTACCACTGACGTGACCGGCGTTGTCAAGCTGCCTGAGGGCACCGAGATGGTTATGCCAGGCGACAACGTCGACATGACCGTTGAGCTCATTCAGCCAGTCGCAATGGACGAGGGCCTGCGCTTCGCAATTCGCGAAGGCTCCCGTACCGTTGGTGCAGGCCGCGTTACCAAGATCATCGAGTGATAACGCGCTAGCTTGCTAGCAACACTTGCCTAATGCCGTCTTACCCTTCAGGGTAGGGCGGCATTTCGCATTGTCCACGAGGAATTCACTAGACTTGTGCGACATGAATGATCCAACCCGTATTCCGCGCGTGCTCGAAGAACTCCGAGCCACGTGGGAAGGGCAACCGGATCTCACTCTGCCCGCACTTTTCGGCATCCTTGCCAATAGGGGAGCGGGGTGGGGCGCGTCGGATGAAGATCTCGTCGAGGCGCTTAGAAAAGAGAGTGCGCTACACCCAGACCTTCTGCCCCGCGACGAAGAAGGTCGCGCGGCGGGTCGGTTCTTGATCTCGACGACAAACCCAACGACTCGAGTAACTTGTTCGCCAAACACCGTGGTGATTCGCGCTGGTGGTAGTCAATCGCGACAGCCTGCTGCCTGGCAATACTCGGCGATCCGTTCGACCGGTCCAGGAAGGCCACTTGTCATCGCCGATGAGAACGAGATCGACCATCGTTTTGGCGTAGTCTCGCTCATCACCAATCTGCAGTCCGACGACGCTATCGAACTCGAAGGATTGGAGCGCGAAGACCTAGGAAACTACTCTTGGTTCCTTCGGCTCGACGACGACCGCCGTGTGATTCTCGGCCACAAGATTCGTATCTGGGACGCGTCGAACAGAGACATTGAACACCGGCAGCTCTCCTGGCACTCGGTGGTTCAATGCGTGGAGGGAGCCCCCTTCATCGTGCAACCAGCCGGCGGCGGTACGGCCATTGACCTTGGCATTGTCCAGGAGATCGAACTGATCGAAAACTAGGCTTCGACTCGGTTGAGATGAAGCTTGTACACGGTGTCTAGATCAAGATCCTCCACAGCATCACGGAAGTTGTCCTCTGTGGCTTCGATTACGTGAACTAGGTCGTGAAGGTCCGCATGCGGATCAGCGCTGACCGTAAACGTGATGGTAGGACGGTCCTTGATCATCGCGACGGCAGCCTGCACCGAGGTCACGGCTTCAGTTTGCTGCAAGATGGTGCCCATCGCGCCAGCGAGTTGACCGATGTGGACGGTGGTGTTTCCGCTTTGGTGGTCGTCGTTAAGCTCTCTGCGAGTAAAGCTACGTTTGCGCAGGTTGGCGACGATCATGGAGATGCCTACCGCTGCGAAAATAACGCATAAGAGTCCGAGGACCCAGGGATACCAAGACCACTGCGGTAGATCGGCTACTACGGAACGGTCCCACGCCCGAACGACGGAGCTCACACGTGGAATGTCAAAGTACAGCGCGAGTGGATATAGGCCTGCCACAACGAGTAGGAGTCCGCATATGAAGACGGCGAAGCGGTCGAAAAAGGACAGAACGGGGGTCATAGGACCTCCTTGGGATCTTCGGGAATCACGTTGACCTTGATGGCAGGGGGAGGGTCGAGCAGTTCGAGCTCAGGGCGAAGGGCCTCAGGAATTGATGTCAAGAGCGCGTCACCTGTTCCGTCGTCGCCAACAGAAATGGCAAGCCGCTTGCGATCGGCGCGTGAACTAATGTCAGCGACCCCAACCTCGGACTTGGTAGTGGCTGTTGACTTGCGCGCGATGTCCACCGGCCGCATCCAGATAGAGGCGGAGGATTTCATCCGGACATAAGGACGAAGACGCGGCGCGAATGCCATCCAGATCAGCCAAAGGCCGACAAGCGTGACGACGATACCCCCCAGCAACTGCAGGGGTGCCTACGGGGAAGCTGGCCAGAAAGTCATAGACGGGTTCGAGCCAACCGCGCCGGTCCTCGTATTGCAATGCCATCCACAAATCCCGGCCAAGTACGGTAGACAGACCTACCAAGATGATGCCAAGGAGGATCGTCAGACCGCGGGCCTGTGGGTGAGCACGAGGCTCCGCGCCGTAACCAGATGTGGTCATTGGAAATCTCCTCCGGGTTGAATAGCGATTGGGCGAAGAGGCAACGGCTCCGGCACCGAAGGCACGAACACCGGCGTCGGTTCGGGGACGACCACCGGTTGTGGCGCGTAAGAAGCCACTACGGGGAAGTCCGAGACAAGCGGAAGCCGAGTCGGAGTCTGTGGGACCCAGACGTCAACCGGTTTCGGAGGTGTAAGCGGTGCACGAACAGGAAGTGCAGGAGCCACCGACACGGCACGCAAAGGCTGCTGCGGCAAGACTTCTGGGTGGACAATGCTCTTCGATGGCACCTGAATCGGACGTAGGGTTGCCTCGACGCGGTGGTGTCGAACTTCGTCGCGAGTAACTCGTGCGCCAGTGGGGCTTGGTGCGAAAGCGACAATTGTTACGTTGACACGGCTCACTGTGTAGCCGGTAAAGGTCTGCACCCGTGAAGTGATAGTTTGGCGGACTCGCTCGGCGATCGCCTTTGCCGGCGCGGGAAAAGCGACAGCGATTTCGGCATCAATAGTCACTAGGCCCGCCGGTCGATCGATTGATGCAGTGAAGCGTGGCAAACTTCGTCCAGCCAAACCAGCGAGCTTCGCATCCTGATTCACCGTGCCTGGCACCGACTTGGTAGCCACAGAGGCGATTCGTTCAACGGTGCGTTCACTGATTCGATAGGAGTCGGACATTAGCTGCGGCCCTTTCCGGACAGCGTGCTGATCTTCTCAGCTAGATCAATGCGACCGTCTAGTTGTGCACCGACGACTCCACCGATGCCTCCAAAGAGAAGCACCCAAATAGGCCCAGACCAGCCACCGATGATGATGGCAAACGCGAAGACTAGGCCGATCACGACACCGAGGATGGTTTTATTCTCAAAAAAGTTCACAGTTTTTCACCAATTCTCTAAGACGGGCGTCACGCTGGCGTGTTGTCCGGCTGGAATGACTCGGAAATATCACCAACGGTGACGTCGATGAGCGACATGCCCGTCACTGTCTGGACCTGGTGGCGGACATCGTCGGCAAGCTCGTTCAGATTTCGGCCGGCGGAGATGTCAGCTACAACGTGCACCTCGAGTCCGTCGGCGCCACCGCGGTGAAGAGGCTTCAGCCCCACGACTCGCTCGTGGGGATACAACATGGCCACCTCTCCGTGGCGCCCCGCGTGCATGGAAGCGACACCGGAGACGGACAACACGGCGGCTTGTGCGGCTAAGGCGTCATCGATATTCAGGCGGGCGGGCATGTGTTACTGCTCCACCTGCTTAGTGGTCTCGTCGACCTCGTTATCAAGGCTTGGGAGGTGAATGTCGTGGACGGTGACGTCTACCTTGTCCACGATCAGGCCAGTCATGCGGGTGATTGCCGAGATAATGTTTTCGCGGATTGCGTTGGCAAGCTCGTGAATTGCGACGCCATACTCCGCGATAACTGAAACGGCTGCGGAAGCGTGGCCGTTGTCTACCTGGACGGTGACGCCCTGCTGGATATTGCTGGAGGAGGTGAGCGACTCGCGGATCGCACCCACCATGCGGGCGGTGGAGCCGCCGAGGTTGTACACGCCCGAGACCTCGCGGGCAGCGATGCCAGCAATCTTGCTGACGACGGTGTCTTCAATGATGGTGGAGCCATAGTCAGTAACCAGGACTTCATTTGTCGACTGCGTTTCAGTCACGACAGAGGTCGAGGTAGCTGGGGTCTGCTCGGTAGGTGTGGAGTTAGTCATGGGAACCCTCTCGAAGCTCACAGGCACAGTGACAAATCCATTAAATTGCCATGTCATCCATGCTTCAGATGCAATTTCTCAGTACGAAGACAACTCTACAGAAAACAAAAATGGCGCAAGGTCAAACGCTATTTGTGTTTCCGGTACACTTCGTGGTTTAATACTCGAGTTGCTTTAACAACGGCATTTCTGCTGGAAACCGCAGGGTGCCGATGGTGAGGCGAACATGACACCTTTGCACAGGCGATCGTCGTAAGGCGAAAGACTGACGAAGGCCTCATGATCGGGTACAGGTCAAAGGACACTTCCGAGAATGGGGACCGGAGAAGGGGCATGGCAAATAAACAGCGGCAGTACGCAAGGGCCACGCTTATCCCGTATATGGGGGTATACGATCCCTTCCGAGTCTGACATACATGAGCTTGCTTAACGACGAGCCCGTGGCGACAGCACTGATTGAGCGCATTTATTTCCCCGCTCTTTTCATCTATCGGTTCATGTCATGACAGTCATTTAGTAAAAGACACTGGCGTTGGAGCCGTGGCCTAGTCCCGGACAACGTTATAGAGAAATCGAGAAGCTAACACCCCACCGCTTCACCAAGGTGGAATGTGGGGAATGCGAGGAAGAGGAAAGCGTGGCGGGACAAAAGATCCGCATTCGGCTGAAGGCCTACGACCACGAAGCGATCGACGCATCTGCAAAGAAGATCGTCGAAACTGTTACCCGTACGGGTGCACGTGTCGTTGGACCAGTGCCGTTGCCTACCGAAAAGAACGTGTACGCCGTTATTCGTTCTCCACATAAGTACAAGGACTCTCGCGAGCACTTCGAGATGCGCACTCACAAGCGCCTGATCGACATCCTCGACCCAACCCCGAAGACCGTTGACGCTCTCATGCGCATCGATCTTCCGGCCAGCGTCGATGTGAACATCCAGTAATCGCTGATCCCGAAGACTTTTGTAGCGGAGAACAAATATGACTAACACAGAGATCAAGGGCATTCTGGGCAAAAAGCTCGGCATGACTCAGATCTTCGACGAGGAAAACCGTGTCATCCCGGTTACCGTCGTTGAAGCTGGGCCATGTGTGGTTACCCAGATTCGCACCACCGAAACCGATGGCTACAACGCCATCCAGATTGCTTACGGCGACATCGATCCTCGTAAAGCTAACAAGCCTGCAGCTGGCCACTTCAAGAAGGCTGGCGTGACCCCACGCCGCTACGTTGCTGAGATTCGCATGGACGATGTCTCCGGCTACGAGCTTGGCCAGGAATTCACCGTTGATATCTTCGAAGGCGACACCTTCGTTGACGTCACCGGTACCACCAAGGGCCACGGCTACGCCGGCGCAATGAAGCGCCACGGCTTTGCTGGCCAGGGTGCCGCTCACGGTAACCAGGCTGCGCACCGCCGCGTCGGCTCCATTGGTATGTCTGCAACCCCTGGACACGTTTTCAAGGGAACCCGCATGGCAGGCCGCATGGGTGGCAACAAGGTAACCACCCAGAACCTGAAGATTCAGAAGATCGACGGCGAATCCAACCTGATCCTCATCAAGGGTGCAATCCCTGGTGCTAAGGGCAGCGTTGTCACCGTCAAGACCGCAGTGAAGGGCGGTGCTCACGCATGACGAACCTGACTCTTGACGTCCACACCGCCGACGGAAAGACCAACGGATCCGTCGAGCTTCCGGCAGAACTGTTCGACCGTGAAGCTTCCATCCCTCTGATGCACCAGGTTGTCACTGCACAGCTGGCAGCTGGTCGTCAGGGCACCCACTCCACGAAGACTCGTGGAGAGGTACGTGGCGGCGGCAAGAAGCCGTTCCGCCAGAAGGGTACTGGTCGCGCTCGTCAGGGCTCGATCCGTGCGCCTCACTACACCGGTGGTGGCATTGTCCACGGACCTAAGCCACGCGATTACTCGCAGCGCACCCCTAAGAAGATGATCAAGGCAGCTTTGGCTGGCGCACTGACCGACCGCGCACGCAACGCACGTATCCACGTCGTCGAGGAGCTCGTTCCAGGCCAGGAACCATCCACCAAGGCAGCACGCGCATTCATCGAGCGCCTCACGGATCGTAAGTCCGTTCTGCTCGTTGTTGGCCGCGAAGACTTGAACGCTCGCCGCAGTGCTAACAACCTGCCTAACGTTCACGTTCTTGAGCCAGCTCAGCTGAACACCTACGACGTGCTGAACTCCGACGATGTCGTGTTCTCCGTTGAGGCACTGCACACCTTCGTCGAGCGTACTAACGGCGCAGAGGCCAAGGAGGAGAACTAATGGCTAAGACCGCGAATCCACGCGACATCATCATTGCACCAGTCCTCTCCGAGAAGACCTATGCACTGATGGAGCAGAACACCTACACGTTCTTCGTGAACCCTTCTGCTAACAAGACCCAGATCAAGATTGCTGTAGAAGAGATTTTCGGCGTTCAGGTCGCTTCCGTGAACACCGCAAACCGCGAGGGCAAGCGCAAGCGTTCCCGCACCGGTTTCGGTAAGCGTAAGGACACTAAGCGCGCATACGTAACTCTCCGTGAGGGCAGCGACTCCATCGACGTCTTCGGCGGCTCGGTCGCCTAAGACTGCGATAGAAAAGGAACAATTATGGCTATTCGTAAGTACAAGCCGACAACTCCGGGTCGCCGCGCCAGCTCCGTTTCCGAGTTCAGCGAGATCACTCGCTCGACCCCGGAAAAGAACCTGCTGGCCCCACTCCCGAAGACCGGCGGTCGTAACTCCCACGGCCACATCACCACTCGTCACCGCGGCGGCGGCCACAAGCGTCGCTACCGCATCATCGACTTCCGTCGTAGTGACAAGGACGGCGTACTGGCAAAGGTCGCTCACATCGAGTACGACCCAAACCGTACCGCTAACATCGCACTGCTCCACTACTTCGATGGCGAGAAGCGCTACATCATCGCACCGAAGGGCCTGAAGCAGGGCACCATTATCGAGTCGGGCCCGAACGCAGACATCAAGGTTGGCAACAACCTTCCACTGCGCAACATCCCAACCGGTACCACCATCCACAACGTTGAACTGAAGCCAGGTGCAGGCGCTAAGCTCGCTCGCTCCGCAGGTGCTTCTATTCAGCTGCTCGGTAAGGAAGGCTCCTACGCAGTCCTGCGTATGCCTTCTTCCGAAATCCGTCGCGTAGACATCCGCTGCCGCGCAACTGTTGGTGAGGTCGGCAACGCTGACCAGATCAACATCCGCTGGGGTAAGGCTGGACGTATGCGTTGGAAGGGCTGGCGCCCAACGGTCCGCGGTGTTGTCATGAACCCTGTGGATCACCCACACGGTGGTGGTGAAGGTAAGACTTCCGGTGGTCGTCACCCAGTGTCCCCTTGGGGCCAGAAGGAAAGCCGTACCCGCAACCCGAACCGTTATTCCAACAACATGATCGTGCGCCGTCGTCGCTCGAACAAGAACCGCTAAGAGGAGGTAAACAGACATGCCACGCAGCCTTAAGAAGGGCCCGTTCGTCGATGAGCACCTCCTCAACAAGGTGGATGCTCAGAACGAAAAGGGCACCAAGCAGGTCATCAAGACCTGGTCTCGCCGCTCGACCATTCTCCCTGACTTCATTGGCCACACTTTTGCAGTCCACGATGGCCGCAAGCACGTGCCAGTGTTCGTTGATGAGTCCATGGTTGGCCACAAGCTCGGCGAGTTTGCACCTACCAAGACCTTTAAGGGTCACGTCAAGGACCAGAAGGGACGTCGATAAGCGATGAGTGAAACCATCACCTCCGCATCCGCGACCGCGAAGTACGTCCGCATCTCCCAGATGAAGGTCAACCGCGTCCTCGATCTCGTTCGCGGCAAGTCCGTGTCCGAGGCACTCGCAATCCTGAAGTACGCACCTCAGGGTGCTGCTAAGCCTGTGGCTAAGGTTGTCGCGTCCGCTGCTGCGAACGCTGAAAACAACTTCGGCCTGGACCCACGCACTCTGGTAGTAGCTGAGTGCTACGCAAACGAAGGCCCAACCATGCGTCGCTTCCAGCCTCGCGCTCAGGGCCGTGCGTTCCAGATCCGCAAGCGCACCTCCCACATCACCGTTGTTGTGGAGAGCCAGAAGGAAGGGGCTAAGTAATGGGCCAGAAGATTCATCCTCACGGCCTACGTCTGGGCATCACTTCCGAATGGAAGTCCCACTGGTACGCCGACAAGAACTACTCTGAGTACGTCGCTGAAGACATCAAGATCCGCGAATTCCTGTCCTCTGGACTGGAGCGCGCAGGTATCGCTGACGTCGTCATCGAGCGCACCCGTGACCGTGTCCGCGTTGACATTCACACCGCTCGTCCGGGCATCGTGATTGGTCGCCGCGGGTCCGAGGCAGACCGCATCCGCCGCGAGCTCGAAAAGCTCACCGGCAAGATGGTCGCTCTGAACATCCTCGAGGTCAAGAACGTCGACGCTAACGCAACCCTGGTTGCGCAGTCGATCGCCGAGCAGCTGGTAAACCGTGTCGCATTCCGTCGTGCAATGCGCAAGTCTATCCAGTCTGCAATGCGTCAGCCACAGGTCAAGGGCATCAAGGTGCTCTGCTCCGGCCGTCTTGGTGGCGCAGAAATGTCCCGCGTTGAGCGCTACCACGAAGGCCGTGTGCCACTGCACACCCTGCGTGCTGAGATCGACTACGGCTTCGCCGAGGCTCACACCACTTTCGGACGCATCGGCGTCAAGGTGTGGATCTACAAGGGCGACGTTGTCGGTGGCGTCCGCGAATCCGAGCTCAACGCTCCATCCGCAGGCCGTGGCCGCGGCGATCGTGATCGTCGCCCACGCCGTGGTGGCCAGCGCCGCCAGCGTGCAGAGCAGAAGAAGGAGGGCTAAGACACATGCTTATCCCTAAGCGCGTCAAGTACCGCCGCCAGCACCGCCCGACCCGTTCGGGTGTGTCCAAGGGTGGCAACAAGATTCAGTTCGGTGATTACGCAATCCAGGCTCTCGAGCCGGCATACATCACCAACCGCCAGATTGAGGCAGGCCGTATTGCCATCAACCGCCACATCAAGCGTGGTGGCAAGGTCTGGATCACCATCTTCCCGGACCGTCCGTTGACCCAGAAGCCGCTCGGCGTTCGTATGGGTTCCGGTAAGGGCCCTGTTGAGAAGTGGGTGGCTAACGTTAAGCCAGGCCGCATTCTCTTCGAGATGTCCTACCCGGATGAGGCTACCGCAGTAGAGGCTCTGCGCCGCGCGGCTCAGAAGCTTCCTTGCAAGGTCCGCATCATCGCTAAGGAGGACCAGTACTAATGGCTGCAGGAACCCCCGCACACGAATTCCGCGAGCTCAACAACGAGGAGCTCAACGACCGTCTGGCAGAAGCAAAGGAAGAGCTGTTCAACCTGCGCTTCCAGCTCGCGACCGGACAGCTGACCAACAACCGCCGTATCTCCACGGTCAAGCGTGACATCGCACGTATCTACACGGTGCTGCGTGAGCGTGAGCTCGGCCTGTCCGTAGTTCCGGGAGCTGAGGCTTAATCATGAGTGAGGCTAACGTGAACGAAACTGAAAAGAAGGCAGCAAAGGTCCGCCAGGGCTACGTTGTCTCTGACAAGATGGAAAAGACCATCGTTGTGCAGCTTGAGGACCGCAAGTCCCATGCTCTGTACGGCAAGATCATGCGCAAGAACAAGCGCGTCAAGGCACACGACGAAGAAAACACCGCAGGTGTTGGCGATCTCGTGCGTATCGAAGAGACCCGCCCGCTGTCCAAGGACAAGCACTTCCGTCTCATCGAGATCGTAGAGAAGGCTCGCTAGAGCACCGCTTTACGACGAACATTTCAACCCGCATCCACTCCGGTGGCTGCGGGTTGTGTGTTTTCTAAATCCGTTCTAGGGCTGCTTCAACCTCGGCTCGCGTCGGGGTATCAGCACCAGTGCGAGACACGGTGATGCCTGCCGCAGTGGCTGCGAAGAGAAGGATCTCCTCCCAGTCGCTCTTTTCCAAGTTCAGGAGCGTCTCCTGAGACAACCTGCGATGGTCAAACTCTGCCACTAGGGCCGCCATCACAGTGTCACCGGCGCCGATGGTATCGGCGACTTCGACCGTGGACGAGTCGATGCTTGCCTCGCCAAAAGGGGCGCGCACGTGAATACCTTGTCCGCCTCGTGTGGTCACCACGATTGGAACTTGGCTCACGTCTCCCATGAACGCTTCTTCGTCGTCGCTCATTTTCAAAACCGTGATGTGGGGGAGCATCTGGCCGAGGAATTCGCGGTGCTCGGGCGTGTCGTAGATCGGGCGGATGTTGGGATCGAGGCACACAACTACGCCGTTGACCGCGCTTTCTGCGCAGGCTTGTGCGTAGCGAGACGCGGCAGGCTCAAGTGATAGCGACACCGTACCGAACACTGCGAAACCCGAGGTAGCCGCCGTCGGCTCAGCGAACCGGTCGGCGGTGCCCTCGGTGTAAAAAGTGTAGGAAGCGCTGCCGTCCTCCTTCAACGCGGTAACTGCCAAAGTGGTCGGCTCGTCACCTCGTTGAAGCTGGGAAACGTCAACGCCTTCGTCGACAAGCGAGCTGACCAGCGCTTCACCGAAACCATCGCGCGACAACCTGGATTGAAAAGCCACGGGAGCGTCGAACCGACCTAAGGCACGGGCGACGTTGAATGGCCCGCCACCAAGTGCTGGCTGTAGTGGCGCGAGCTCGGTCGGGGAGAGTGGAACCAGGTCGATGAGGCCTTCGCCATACACAGTGATCATGTTTCAAACCGTACACTCATTGTTATGACGTATCGGCCAAATTATCACTTGTCTCCTCCGAGCGGGCGCCTGAACGATCCGAACGGCATCACGCTTATCGACGACACCTTGCACGTCTTCTACCAGCACGATCCTGGTTTTCCTCACGCACCCAAGCGCACCGGGTGGGGCCATGCGGTGACCACCCTTGGAGAGGGTATCTGGCGTCACCTTCCAGATGCGCTGTACCCGGACTTCCCTTACGACGCGAACGGTTGCTATTCAGGCTCTTCGGTATTCCACGAGGGGCAGGTGAGACTCTTCTACACCGGCAACCTCAAAGTGAATGGGGAACGCGTGACCTCGCAGAACATCGTGGACGTGGACGACCTGACGGGCCCAGCCGGTGGCTTCTATCGGCGCAGTGCGAAGAACCCGATCATCGACGGCCCAGCTGAGGGCTACACTGCGCACTACCGTGATCCTCAGGTTTCGCGCGAGGGTGAGCGTTGGCGCATGGTCATCGGGGCACAGCGCACGGACGAAACCGGTGCGATAGTCCTGTACTTTTCTGACGACCTAGAATCGTGGGACTTTGCGGGCGAACTTCGCTTTCATGACATGCCTGAGGCTGTGTCGCATTCCTATATGTGGGAGTGTCCGAATCTATTGACTCTCCGAGATCGCGCAGATGGGCAGGAGTATCAGGTACTGGTGTTTTGCCCGCAGTATCCAGAGTCGGACCAGTGCGTCTATGTGGTCGGCCGTCTCGATGGCTTGGACTTCCACGTGACCACTTACCGCACCCTTGATCATGGACATGAGTTTTACGCCCCGCAGCTGATTCCATATGAGGAAGATGCCCTCATGCTGGGGTGGATGGGCCTTCCTGGTCGCGACGACACTCCGACGCTGGAAAGCGAGGGGTGGGTTCACCAGCTGACGTTGCCGCGGCGTGTCTGGCTTGATGGCGGACTACTATTCCAAGAGCTGGTGTTGCCGAGATCGCACGAGGGGATGTTAGTCAAAAGCGTGGAACTCGACCAGACCCCAGTGCTCATCGAGCTTATCGACGACTCCTCCGTCCCAGGATTCTCCGTGTCGTGGGACGGGGAAGGGGTGCTGGAATTTGGGCGGGAGAGCGAAGTGAACCGGGTGGCGTGCATTCCGGGCCAGCTTGTCTTTACTGCTGACGGATGTGCGGTGGAAGTTACCGCAGGAAACGGATACGTTGCTGCATCGTCCGCTGTGTTCTCTAGCGGGGGTAATCCATGGGGCGAAATCCAAGTGACCCAGGGCACTTAAGGCTCTAGGTGTGGCTTTTGTCCCGAGTTGTATGTTTGAATATGTGGAGAACATGCCCGCTTATGTTGGAAAGTGGGCGCGAGAAACCACAAAAGGACAAATATGCAACATAAAGCCGTAGCGGGCCGCGTATTGAAAGCCATCGGGGGCGAGGAAAATATCGTCGGTGCTGCTCACTGCGCCACTCGCCTGCGTATGGTGCTGAAGGACCCGCAAAAAGTAGATACAGCCGCGTTGGAGAATGATCCCGACCTCAAGGGGATTTTCGAGACAGGTGGCATGTTCCAGATCATCGTCGGCCCGGGTGATGTGGATGTTGTTTTCGATGAAATGTCTGCAATGACATCCAAGAACATTGCAGTCTCTACCGATGAACTAAAAGACGTCGCGGCGAACCAAGGAAACTGGTTCACTCGCGCCATCAAGGTGCTCTCAGACATTTTCGTTCCGCTGATCCCGATCCTGGTCGGTGGCGGTTTGCTCATGGCACTGAACAA
This sequence comes from Corynebacterium breve, assembly GCF_030252165.1. NCBI lineage: Bacteria > Bacillati > Actinomycetota > Actinomycetes > Mycobacteriales > Corynebacteriaceae > Corynebacterium > Corynebacterium breve. Next base: position 288,056 of record NZ_CP126969.1, read on the forward strand.
CGTGCTGACAGCCGAAGGCCTATTCGGGTCCGAATCTCTCATCGCTATGTACCCGGCGATCGAAGGCTTCTCCGGCATGGTGAACCTGTTGGCCTCAGCGCCGTTCGCCTTCCTCCCAGTGCTAGTGGGGTTCACGGCGACAAAGCGCTTCGGTGGCAACGAATACCTCGGTGCGGGCATGGGCATGGCGATGGTCTCGCCAGCGCTTGTTAATGGTTACGAGGTAGCAACCACAATGGCCGAAGGTGCCATGCCTTACTGGGACGTCTTTGGACTTCAAGTGGCACAGGCCGGTTACCAAGGATCGGTGCTGCCAGTTTTGGCGGTCGCCTGGGTGCTTGCCACCATCGAGAAATTCCTCCACCGTCATCTCAAGGGCACCGTCGACTTCCTGGTCACTCCCGTCCTCACCCTTTTGGTTACCGGCTTTATCACCTTTGTCGCGGTGGGGCCGTTCATGCGTTGGCTGGGTGAACTCTTGATTGTCGGGCTGCAGAACATGTACGACTTCGGTGGCCCAATCGGAGGCTTCCTCTTCGGCCTTGTTTACTCACCGATCGTCATTACGGGCCTACATCAGTCCTTCCCGCCAGTGGAGCTAGAGCTGTTCAACCAGGGCGGCTCGTTCATCTTCGCAACCGCGTCGATGGCCAACATCGCGCAAGGCGCTGTGGCGCTGGCTGTGTACTTCTTGGCAAAGTCTGAAAAACTCAAGGGACTTGCAGGATCTTCCGGTATTTCCGCAGTATTCGGCATCACCGAGCCCGCCATCTTCGGTGTTAACCTTCGTCTACGCTGGCCGTTCTACATCGGCATGGCCTCCGCTGCTGTCGGTGGCGCACTCGTCGCACTGTTTGACATCAAGGCTGTTGCGCTTGGCGCTGCAGGCTTCATCGGCGCAGTTTCTATCCGCGCCGAAGACATTCCGATGTTCCTGGTGGTCTGCGTGATCTCGTTCCTGATCGCGTTCATTGGCGCGTTCGTCTACGGCCGCTACCTGATCAGCCGCGACGGTACCATCGACCCAGATGCCACCGATAGCCCTGAAGCAGCAGCGGCAGCGGCCGCAGTCCTTGCCAGTTCCGAACTGGAGCCTGTCAGTGACGATGCCCTTGAATTGGCTTCGCCACTCACCGGAGAAGCCGTAGCGCTGAACACCGTTTCTGATGCGATGTTCTCTCAAGGCAAGCTCGGTGATGGAATCGCTGTTGTGCCCACGGTGGGACGATTGGTCTCCCCAATGGACGGCAAGGTTGCAGTGACCTTCAAATCAGGTCACGCCTACGCAATCCGGGGCAAGGGATCGGACGGAAAGAGCGTTGACGTACTGATGCACATCGGTTTTGACACGGTCAACCTCGAAGGCAAATACTTCACCGCGCACGTGGAAAAGGGTGACGTTGTATCCAAGGGGCAGCTGCTTGCAGAGTTCGACATCGAGGGCATCAAGTCTGCCGGTTACGAAGTGACTACTCCCATCGTTGTCTCCAACACCAAGAAAGTCGGCCACATCCAGCGCTCAGCAGCCTTGAGCCTGCCCGAAGCCATTGAGGCAGGTCAGCCGTTGCTCACTATCGAGCCAAAGCCGGTAGTGGAAGAGGCAACCGCCGAGGCTTAAACGGAACTACTCGCCGCCGCCTGGGGTACCGATCGAGATCATTGCATCGAGCGATCCGCGTGCCTTGGCGGCGGTTTCTTCATCTACAAATACCTCATCGCGCTGGTTGCGCAGGCAGTCAAGCAGCTTCGGCGGGGTGATCATCTGCATGTATGGGCACTCGGCCTCGGGGTTGACTGGGATGAATTCCGTCCTCGAATTGGCCTTGCGTAGCTGGTGCAGCATGCCTACCTCGGTAGCTACCAGCACCTTGTCTGCAGACTCCTGCTTGGCCATGTCGAGCATGCCGCCAGTGGATAGTACGTGAGTGTTGTCTGAGGGGAACTCGCCGGATTCAGCCATCCACAATGCAGAGGTCGTGCATCCGCATTCGGGGTGAACGTACAGTTGAGCCTCGGGATTATTCCGCACCGTCGTGGTGAGGTCCTGTGGGGAAATGTCAGCGTGCACGTGGCACTCGCCAAGCCAGACCTGGATGTTCTCTCGCCCTGTTTCGCGACGCACATGCGCACCTAGGAACTGATCTGGGCAAAAGAGGATCGGGGTTTCCGGGTCGATTGATCGCACCACATCGACCGCGTTGGACGAGGTGCAGCAAATGTCGGTCTCAGCCTTCACCGCTGCGGTGGTATTGACGTAACTGACCACCTTCGCGTTGGGGTTGTCGGCCTTCCACTGGCGCAGCTGTTCAGCGTCGATGGTGTTAGCAAGGGAACATCCAGCCTTGGCATCTGGGATAAAAACACGCTTCGTGGGGGAGAGGATCTTCGCGGTTTCGGCCATGAAGTGAACACCGCAAAAAATGATTTGCTCGGCATCAGTGCTCGCCGCGATGCGGGATAGCGCCAGGGAGTCTCCAACGTGATGTGCGATGTCTTGGATCTGTGCGATTTGGTAGTTATGAGCCAGGATCACTGCGTTGTTCTGCTCGGCGAGTGTGAGTACTTCCGCCTGCCAAGCGTCCCACTGTGCGGGAGACCAGGTCTCCCAGTTGTTGTCGAGGGCTACTGCGGTTGAAGTCATTGTTGCCTCCAGGGCACGCGTCGGTGCTCAGTGTCGGTGTTCCTAAAACGTAGGTTTCCGTCTTTGGGGCGAAAACCTGGGTACACGGTAGCATACCTTTTATGTCACAGATTCAAGCTTCCGAACACGTGCACGCGCCTTCGGGTCCCGTGCGCGACGAAGCTGGTGTAGCCAAGTATCGCCATGAAGCCATCGCTGTCGTATTGCAGTCTTGCCCGACAGGGGAATGCCGGGTGCTCTGCGTTCAGAGAACGCGCGAACCGTTCGTCGATAAGTGGTCTTTGCCTAGCGGTGCGATGGAAGTTGACGAATCGCTCGAGGATGCCATCACACGCCATTTGGCCGCCAAGGTGAACCTGACCAGCATGTCGTACGCTGAACAGCTTGGCACCCGAAGCGACCCAGCTCGTGACCCGTTCGATCGCACAATCGCCACAGCCTACCTGGTTCTAATCCCCTGGGATCAGGAATGGGACCTTCCTGTTGACGCATCTTGGTTGCTTGTCGACGAGCTCCCGCCCATGGCTTTTGACCATCAGGAGATAGTGGAACTCGCGGTCGCTCGTTTGCAAGCGAAGCTGTCCTATACCAACATCGGTTTCGCCTTGACGCCTGAGGAATTTCGCATGTCTGACCTGGCCCAAAGCTACGCGGCGATAATGGGGCACGAGGTGTCGGCGACGAACCTGCAACGCATCTTGGCTCGTCGAGGACAGCTGAAGGCGACAGGAAAAAAGGCGGCCCCTGGTGCAGAAGGGGGCCGCCCGGCGAAGCTGTTTAGTTTTGCGCAGCGCAGTCTGGAGATTACGGATCAGTTTGCTACGCTGCGCCCCTAGAGCAGGCAGTTTCCTACTTGATGAACTTGCCGATCACAGGAATGTAGAAGTAGTACGGGCCAGCGAGGCGGACGCAATCATCCTTTACGCTGGAAACCTGGGCGAGCGGCGTGCCTTGCTTGTCGTATTCACAAGCAAAGCGGGTGTGGTACGGTCCACCGAAAAGTTGGAGAATGCTTGTTTCCCCTTCGATATTGCTGGATAGTTCGGAGGCAGTAGCTACGCTAGGGGCCGAAAATACAAGAGCTACTGAGGCTGCTGCGATAGTTAGGGTTCTGCGAAGGCCGGACATTGAATACTCCTTTTAGAGCGACGGGAATGTCTTGACTGGGAAACACACAGTGATTCGGTGTCAGGAATGAATCTAATCGACATCTGTTGCTGCGGAAACATAAGGGGACTTTTCCCGTAAATTCGGTTCCACCTAGCCTCCAGCGGCGGTGCGGATCGCCGCCAAGAAGTCAATGTACTGTGAGCGGATTTCTCCCAATGGCTCGACTACCTTCGCCTGCGAAGTTTCGGCGACTTCCTTGCGCAGAGCGCGTTTGGTTCTGCTCTTGATATTTGCGCCGATCACCCCGCCGAAGACGGCGGTGAGTAGACCCAGCACGATACCGAGTAGCAAGCCTCCCATGATCAATAGCGTTGGGATCGGCCAGCCCTCGACTTCCGGTACCAGCTCGTCGCCCAGTAGCGGAGTCAGTGCACCTGGCAAAAACGCCACCATGAGGTACCAGATTACGCCAACGAGGGCTGCAAGCAGCGCCAACCATTGGATCACAGTCATAATGCCCCATGCTTTGGATGGCTGAGCAGGTAGTCGAGTCTTAGCGGCAGTGCGGTCGAGTTCGGCGGGGAGCTCGTCGATAATGTCTTCGGCGCGGTCGGCGATGGCAGATGACCATGCTTGGGGCAGACCGTCGGAGATTGCGGAGGCGTACCCGCGCACACCACGGTTTGCGATAGCCTTGCTCGACGCATCGAGTTCCGGCATCGAGGTGCGGTGCACACCCAGCTCGTCGGCCTCTTCGCGCAAACCAAGGCGCTTGAGCGGGTCAGGTCGGAACCGCAGCATCCACGAGGTAAGCAACCAGCCAGTTTGCTGCCCTAAACGCTTGCGATAAGCCGCAGCGGTGGCCGAGGCCAGCCGATCGGCACCTGCAGCCTGGGAGAGAACGTTGTCCATCTCACGTTTCGCCTGCTTCGGTGGCTCCGCCGGTGCCTTGCTTTCGGCCCATGGGGAGGTGGCTGCCACGAGGTCCGCTTCGATTCGTTTTGTTTGTGCCGAGTGGGCTTGGGCCACCTTGGCGATCGCAGTGCGTAGCTGGTCAACACCCATGCCGGTTCTTGCGGAGGTGTTGATCACCTTTACTTTTTTCAGGCCGTCTTCGTGGAGCAAAGCAGCAAAGGAATCTGCCACCGCGCGTTGGTCGGACTCTTTGAGCATGTCCGACTTATTCAGCACTGCTAGCGTGACCGCGGAGTGTGCCGCGTGCGGACGAATGAAGTGATCGTGGATGATGCTGTCCGCGTACTTTTCCGGGTCAGTGACCCACACCAAAACGTCAACCTGGCCGGCCAGTCGGGTAGTGATCTCCCTGTGGATTGGCTCGACAGAGTCAAAGTCGGGCAGGTCCAGCAGGATTAGGGGACCCGCTCCTGGGGCGAATTCACCCTGGCGGTTGCGACGATCCTCCACATCCAGCCAGTTGAGCAACTCCTCGGAACCCTCAGGCTCCCACACCGCTGCCAGCGGCGACGAGGTCGTTGGGCGGCGAGCCGCAGCCTTGCCGATGTTCTCGCCGACGACAGCATTGAACAGCGACGTTTTTCCAGAACCGGTGGCTCCGAAGAACCCAACGACGGTGTGCTCGGCCGATAGTGCGCGTCGCTCAGCGCCAGCGGCGGCCACAGCATCCAAACGCGCATGTTCGGAAGGGGTGAGGAACCCCGCGCCAAGATCGGCTGCGGTATCTAGAGCGGTGAGGCGCTCATTAAGCGTTGCCTTCTTCTTAAACACCATTACGCACCTGCCTGGTTCTTCACGCCCTGGGCTGCGCCCGCAGCGACAGCACGGAGAGCATCGGAGCTAGTGCCTTCGATAAGTGGAGCAGTCACGGAGTGGAAGCGCGCGCGTTCGTCGGCAAGCAATGCGCGGACACGCAGATCAAGGTCATCGCGCGCCTGCTTAACCATGCGACGTACGGTGTCCTCGCCAAAGATCGTTTCTAGGAGCTTCTGGCCGACGACAGCGGAGCCACCAGCGATGGCAAGCTCGCCGCCGGTGAGACCTGCGGTGGAGGCAAAGACCACGAGCATCAACGCCACCGTGACCACATTGAGGCCAATCGACATGACGCGGGCACGCATCCGCTTGGCGCCGGCGGTCTCTTGGATGTGCTCAACCAGGCTGTGCTGCCAATCGCGCACCAGTTGCGCTGCGGCCTCGGAAATCTGGGGGCTCGACGTAGCCAAGGCCTGATCTGCCTGGGCGCGAAGCTCAGGAGCCTGCGAACCCAGGTGGGACCATGAACGTGTCGCCGCGGTGTCCGCCGCATCGACGATCACCGCGTGGAGGCCGGACTCGATCTCCGTTTCTACCTCGCGGATCGGGGCGGGTTTGCCGGTAAAGAAGCTGCCGACCTTGTCCACGGCCAAACCGAACCAGCGCTCGACGGTACGGAAAGCATCGGACGTGCCGACGAAGTCCTGCCAGCGCTGCATCACTTCGGTGTGCAGCAACTTGCCGTCGGAGGTTGCCTCGATCACGTGGTCAGTGGCAGAGGCGTAGGTGGAGTCGATCGCCTCGTCCAAGCGGGTGGCGAATTCTTCTTGGCGCTGGCGCTCGTCGGCAAGCGTGTCTACACGGGAAACCAGGGTTTCCATTGCGCCCCACACAGTTTTGCCCGCCATGACGCGCCGGGCTGCGGCATCGTTGGCCAGGGTGTGTAGGTGCGTGCGGATCGGCGCGATGTGCTCGTCAGGGAGGAAGAGGTCAAAGTCCATAACGTGCGGCACCGTAAACATCGTCGAGTTGCCTAGACCGGCCTCGGCCATCATGCGACGCAGGTCATCGGGGACCGTTTCGGCGGAGCTTTCGTCGACCCGGTTGAGAATCACGATGACCTCGAGGTTGCGCCCGGCCGCGTCGTGGAGGAAGTTCCATACCAACTGGTCGGCGTAGCGCGCAGGCGTAGTCACGAACACCCAGAGGTCGGCGGCGGCGAGGAGTTGGGAGGCCAACGCACGGTTGCGGTCATCAATCGAGTCGAAATCCGGCGCGTCCAGCAACGCCAATCCGGGGCTCACCGCTTCGGTCGTGGTGATGCGCAGCGACGTCGCGGTCTCATTGCCCGCGCCTTGTTCACGCGCAAGCCCAGGCAATACGTGGGGAGAATTGAACCACTCAGCATCGTGCGGGTTGGTGACCAAAACGGGCTGGCGTGTGGTTGGACGAATCACGCCCGAGGTGGTTACTTTCTCTCCGACGATGGCATTGACCAGCGTAGATTTGCCGGAACCCGTGGAGCCGCCGACGACGGCAAGAAGTGGCGCGTCGATGTTGGCCAAGCGAGGCAAAATATAATCGTCTAGCTGGGCGACGATCGCTTGAGCATCCGAATCCGCGGGTACCGATGTGGAGGCAACTGCGTCGCGCAGCGCCTGTACGGCTTCTATCGTTGAGGAAGTCACCATTACATTGTTGCAGATTAATAGGAATCTGCGGTGGAAATGTTCAATCAATGGTTGGATGAAGGTATGGCTACCCCGAATCGCATCATGACCGCTCTCATCGCTGTGATCACGCTCATCGCCGCGGTAGGGCTTGTGGTCTGGTGGCTTAACGACGAGCCCACCGCCGAGGAACGCGCTCAGAGAGGCGTGGAGGCTATCAATGAGGCAGCGGACAAAGAGGACCTCGCCGAATGCGGAATCGACCTCGAAGTTGCGCCGAAGAAGACGATTTGGCGTGGAGTATCTGCAAACGCGACGGTCGCGCCCGATGACGAAGAAGCAATCCGCAAGGCTGCGGAATTCCTTGTCAGCCAGTACTCCGACGATCCGGTGGACCCCGACTTTGTCACGGGCCGGATCATTACCGAGAACCCGCCGACGTCCTACAAGATTGACCCTCGTCTGAACCCTGACTGGTTGGTGGGGCTGTTCGCCGAGCCCATCGAAGCGGTTTCCGATGTTGCCGCAGTCCAGCACAACGGTGGGCCTGGGGAGGGCCCGCGTTCTGACCGGATCGATGTCACGATCGAATCCGACTGGCAAGCATTGGTAGATTCCTCCGATCGATTGGCCGAGGTAGTGGAAACCTACGTGCCAAGCTTTGGTGCTGCACCGATCATGAACCTGCGTGCTGCCGATGATGAAGGCGAAGGTGTTGGGCCAAAGCTCAACCTGCAGCAGGTGGAAGCAGATTCCGTTCCGAGTGCGTTGGAAATGATGGCAGAGCTGATGCGCCATGAGGGAAGCGGCGATGTCGCGATCGTTTCCTATATTGAGGGTGCGGGAGATGCTCCAGCGCAAGTCTCGGTAAAAAATCACGCGAAGACTGCGGGGATCCCTGAGGACCGTGTGAAAGAGATTGTGGCCGCGCATTTTCCCGATGCAGAAGTGATTTGATATTACGGTGACCTGCGTGGTTTAATACTCAAGTTGTCTGCGCTGGTCGGTTTAGCTGGTGATTTCCGCTCCACTATCCCGAGACCCTTCGATGCCGCAAGGTATTCGTCGCTAAGCAAAGGCACTGCAAGACATTGACCACGTGCGTACAGGACGGAAATCTGACGCACATTAATCCAGGTCAGGAGACCAATAGTGATTCAGAAAGAATCGCGTCTAAAGGTCGCCGATAACACCGGTGCACGCGAAATCCTGTGCATCCGCGTTCTCGGCGGTTCTGTTCGACGCTTCGCCGGCATCGGCGACACCATCGTCGCCACCGTGAAGGAAGCTGCCCCAGGCGGCAACGTCAAGGAAGGCGAGATCGTTCGCGCGGTCATCGTGCGTACGAAGAAGGAAACCCGCCGTCCAGACGGTTCCTACATCGCGTTTGACGAAAACGCAGCTGTCCTTATCAAGAACGATTCCGAGCCACGTGGCACCCGTATCTTCGGCCCAGTCGCTCGTGAGCTTCGCGACAAGAAGTTCATGAAGATCGTTTCTCTCGCACCGGAGGTGATCTAGTCCTATGAAGATCAAGAAGGGCGATATGGTCCAGGTAATTTCTGGCCCAGACAAGGGCGCACAGGGTAAGGTCATCGAGTCCTACCCACAGCGCGATAAGGTCCTCGTTGAGGGCGTTAACCGTGTGAAGAAGCACGTTGCTAACTCGGCAACCGAGGCTGGCGCACAGTCCGGCGGCATCGTTACCCAGGAAGCTCCGATCCACGTTTCTAACGTCATGATCCTTGACTCCGAGGGCACCCCAACCCGCGTTGGCTACCGTTTTGATGAAAACGGCAAGAAGGTCCGCGTGGCCAAGTCGAACGGGAAGGACCTCTAAAGATGGCTGACAACTACACCCCTCGTTTGAAGACCCGTTACCGTGAAGAAATTCGCACCAAGCTGGGCGAAGAATTCGGTTACGACAACGTAATGCAGGTCCCAGGCCTGACCAAGATCGTTGTCAACATGGGCGTCGGCGACGCTGCACGTGACTCCAAGATGATCAACGGTGCTCTCGAAGACCTCACCGCGATCACTGGTCAGAAGCCACAGCTGCGCCGTGCGAAGACCTCCATTGCAAACTTCAAGTTGCGTGAAGGCATGCCGATCGGCGCAAAGGTCACCCTTCGCGGCGACCGTATGTGGGAGTTCCTCGACCGTCTGCTGACGGTTGCACTTCCTCGTATTCGTGACTTCCGCGGTCTGAACGACTCTCAGTTCGACGGCCACGGCAACTACACCTTCGGCCTGACCGAGCAGACCATGTTCTACGAGATCGACGTTGACAAGATCGACCGCCCACGCGGTATGGACATCACCGTCGTCACCACTGCGACCAACAACGACGAAGGTCGCGCACTTCTTCGCCACCTTGGATTCCCATTCAAGGACAAGGACGGCAAGATGCAGCAGGCATAAGCCCTGATTGCTTTACGACGAACGCGTGCCCCGGATTTACTTCCGGAGCACGCGTTTTGTTTTGCCCCACGGCTAGTTATCCACAGGAAATATTTCTGCCCGCCGGAAATGTCGGGCTGCTGCGATAGAACTGAATGCAACAGACTATCTCAGGGGGAACGATGACCATCAATTCGCACAACAAAATCAAAGAACGCGTCCAAAAACTGCTCAACCAGGCTGCCGATCGCCAGGGAACTCCCGAGGGGGAGACCTTCTATGAAAAGGCTTTCGAGCTTATGGCGAACTACGGTTTCGACGAGCGAGACCTTGCCGCTCCTGACGATGGGGACAGCGTCACCCACAGAAAGTACGTCTTGGACGGCTCCTATACGGAGATGCAGGGCAGGCTGTTGAACAGCATCGCGATGGCACTGCACTGCGTGGGGTTCTCCACAGGCATTCAGCGCTCGACAAGAATCGCCGAAGTCACCCTCTTCGGAGTGCGTCGCCATCTTGATCGCGTCGATTTGCTCTTCAGCTTGCTTAACCCGCGCATGATCGCCGAGGCCCAAAAACTGCGAGGTGACCCGGAGCTGGGCATTTCCACCGTGGTCACGCGGCGTTCCTTCATGGTCGGGTTTTCTAACCGAATCGGTGAGCGTCTCCATGAGGCGGAGCAAACTGTGTCAGATGCACACAACGGCTACGCGATTGCCCTGCTTTCCGACGAAGAAAAAGCCGAAGCCGCCCGCCAAGAATTCGCCGAGGCCGAAAACCTCCACTTTCACACCAAAAATTCTCGGGCGGCCATTTCAGCGAGTGCCTACGCTCGCGGCGTCCATGCCGGTAGTACCAGTGACATTGGACAAACGCGCATGAATCAACGTCGCGCGCTACCCGCGTAAACGCTAAAACGCTCGGGACTGCACTTGCCGACCAAGGTAAAATCCGATTCCCGTGCAGTTTCGACTGCGGCGGAAGACACTTCGCCCAGCGTGATTAGTCCCGTGAAGCCAGCGTTTCGCACCAGGTGGACAAGGCTTTGGTCAACATCGGCCGTGGTACCCAAGAACAGTTCTGCCATGTGCCCATTACCTTCCAGCACCAAGCTCCCGACTACTTTGTCTACCGCATTCGTGGCGTTGATGTCTGCGAAGCCCTCCTGCAAGCCACCTTCGTGGTCAAAGGCCCCGGCGGTGTGGACATGCGAAAGACGCCGAAAGGGCTTGGCCAGTTCGGCGAGTTGTCCAGGCACTCGGTAAATCGCATGCGGGGAGAGCTCAACGGGTGCTGCCGACGACACTGCTTCTTCGGGAGCTGCGACCAAATCGACCTCGACAACGTTATAGGAGTTTTCGCCGTTCGGGCCTGTCGCGCCAGCACAATAACGTGCTGACGAGACCTGCTGTTGCGCAGTGATCAACCCACGAGAAAACAACCAGCCGTGAACCAATTCAAGATCATTACCCGGAGAACGCATGAGACGAACCAACTGCTGACCACCAGCATGGATCTCTAGCGGTTCTTCGACAACGACGAAACCTGCGCGGGTATCAGTGGTAATCGTGTCGTCGTTGCGCGAATGCGTGGTCACCGCGAACGACCTTGTGATGCGCCCCATTACTCTGCACCCTCACCGGAACTCAACCAGGCGCAAGCGGCAACAATCAGAGCCTCTGAGCCTCGGTCCAAGGTGGGTTGCAGATCAGGGGCGAAGGCGGGGTTATGGTTTCCGGGCGCTGTCTCTGGGTTGGCAAAACCGCCAACTCCCCAATAGGAATAGGGAGCTCCCAGCGCGTCGGGGATGATCGAGAAGTCCTCTGACGCCGGCACAGGTGCAAGGTCCATACTTGCGTCGCCAAAGTAGCTATCAAAAGCGCCGCGAACCCGTTCCGTCGCTTGAGCGTCGTTATTCGTCAACGGATACTCGTCGTAGTACGTAAACGTGGGCTCGACAGGGCACCGGGCCGCAACGCACTCCGCACGAACGATGCGCTCGATCGCCTCCTTGAGATGGGAGCTTGTCGCCGAACTGTAGGCACGTGTATTAATCAACAGCTCAGCACTATCGGGAATGATGTTGGACTTCGTGCCCGCGTGGATGGCGCCGACGGTAACTACGGCTGTCTCGCTCGCTGCAACCTCACGGGCAACAATGGTTTGTAGTCGGACGATGATCGAGGCAGCAACCACCACAGGGTCTACACCAAGCTCAGGCATCGATCCGTGCGAGCCTTTGCCAGTGAGCCCGACCTTCACGGAGAAAGCGGAAGACAGCACTGGGCCAACACGGGTGCCCACCGCGCCGCCCGGCAAAGTGCCCAACACGTGCTGCCCCAGGTAAACATCCGGCACTGGCATAGCGGAGGCGATGTCATGCGCAACCATGTCTTTTGCGCCGGAGGCTGTTTCTTCACCAGGTTGGAACACTCCGACTAGGGTGCCTGACCACTGATCGCGCTGTGTGTGGAAGGCATCGAGCGCGCCGAGGAGACACACAGTGTGGAAGTCGTGGCCACACGCATGTGCGGTGGGCACTTCCGCACCGGTGGCCTCATCCAGCTGGGTGGCCTGCGATGCGTAGTCCTTGCCCGAGGTCTCTTTCATAGGCAGGGCATCGATGTCCCCGCGCAAAGCAACTACTGGTCCAATACCATTCTGTATGACGGCGACGATGCCCGTTTTGCCAACGCGGGAGTAGGGGATCTGTCTAGCATCAAGCTCTGCCGCGATGCGCGCGGAAGTCTCCACTTCTTGCATCGAAAGCTCGGGATGCTGGTGAAAGTGCTTGTACAGTGATTCTCGTTCAGCCCTGGTCGACGCGAGACGTGAAACAAGTACGTTGACCGTGGATTCGTTGAAAAGCGTCTTGTCGTAGGTCATGCCTTCCAGATATACCCGTGGTGCGGGTGCGAAGGCTCGTCGACAAGCAAAAACAGTGATTTTGTCCTGCGGGAATTTACCTGTATTGTTGGGCGACGGACTACGTATTCCTATTTTGGTGTGCGTAAATCCTACCTGAACATTGAAATTCCAACTTTGTTGCAGGCCCCCCGCCGACATGCGGACCGAGTGGAGGATTGGGCAGCGAGCATCTTGCATTACTGAATGTAAGACGCGTTAGTAGCCCCAAACAGATCACACGGACAACGCGACCTTTCATCGGGTCAGGTGGGTTAGGGAACCGCAACGAGAAAGGTAACGGTCACCTCCATGACCATGACAGATCCAATCGCGGACATGCTGTCTCGCGTGCGCAACGCAAACAATGCGCAGCACGACACCGTGTCCATGCCTTCTTCCAAGCTCAAGGTGAACATCGCTGAGATCTTGAAGCAAGAAGGTTACATCGCTGACTACAAGGTCGAGGACGAAAAGGTCGGCAAGACCCTGTCCCTCGATCTGAAGTACGGTCCAAGCCGCAAGGCATCTATTGCTGGTCTTCGCCGTGTTTCCAAGCCAGGTCTGCGCGTGTATGCAAAGTCCAACGACCTGCCACAGGTTATCGGCGGCCTTGGCGTGGCTATCATCTCCACGTCCCAAGGCCTCCTGACCGACCGCCAGGCCCGCGAGAAAGGCGTAGGCGGGGAAGTCCTCGCTTACGTCTGGTAATAGGGAAGGTTGAACAAGTATGTCACGTGTAGGTAAGGCACCTATTGCACTCCCAAAGGGTGTAGAAGCAAAGGTCGACGGCCAAAACGTTGAGGTCAAGGGCCCTAAGGGTACCCTCAACTGGACCGTTCCAGAGCCAATTACTGTTGCTATTGAAGGAACCGAGATCGTGGTGTCCCGCCCGGACGACCACCGTCAGAACCGTTCCCTTCACGGCCTGTCTCGCTCGCTGGTCAACAACCTTGTTGTTGGCGTCACCGAGGGTTACACCATCAAGATGGAAATCTTCGGCGTTGGTTACCGTGTGCAGCAGAAGGGCAAGGACCTTGAGTTCGCCCTCGGTTACTCGCACCCAATCCTCATCGAGGCGCCAGAAGGCATCAAGTTTGCTGTTGACGGCAACACCAAGCTCTCGATCGAGGGCATTGATAAGCAGCTGGTAGGCCAGATCGCTGCGAACATCCGTCGTCTACGTAAGGATGACCCATACAAGGGTAAGGGCATCCGTTACGAGGGCGAGCAGGTTCGTCGCAAGGTCGGAAAGACGGGTAAGTAAGCAATGAGCAACACTGCAGAGAACACCAAGCGCACCCCGGTTGGCAAGGACATCTCGTCCCGCCGCCGCGAAGCTCGCGCTCGTCGTCACTTCCGCATCCGCAAGTCCCTGCGCGGCACCCCAGAGGCACCACGCCTCGTTGTGCACCGCAGCTCCCGCCACATGCACGTTCAGGTCATCGACGACCTGGCAGGTCACACCCTGGCTTCTGCATCTTCCATGGAAGCAGACGTTCGTTCCATCGAGGGCGACAAGAAGGCTAAGGCAGAGAAGGTCGGCCAGCTTATCGCTGAGCGTGCAAAGGCAGCAGGCATCGAAGAAGTTGTCTTCGACCGCGCTGGCTACAAGTACCACGGCCGCGTCGCTGCACTTGCAGACGCTGCACGTGAAGGTGGCCTGAAGTTCTAATGACCACCATGAACATGAACATCAACGGAAGGATTGCGTAATGCCGGGACGTGAACGGCGTGACGGCGGACGATCCGCCGACGACCAGAACAAGAACAACCGCAACGAGCGTAACGAGCGCGGTGGCCGTGGCCGTGGCCGCGACGACCGTCGTCAGAACGATGATCGCGACAAGTACATCGAGCGCGTAGTAACCATCAACCGTGTTGCCAAGACCGTTAAGGGTGGCCGCAACATGTCCTTCACCGCACTGGTAATCGTCGGTGACGGCCAGGGCATGGTTGGCGTTGGCTACGGCAAGGCTAAGGAAGTTCCAGCTGCTATCCAGAAGGGTTCTGAAGAGGCTCGCAAGAACTTCTTCCGCGTCCCAATGGTCGGCGGCACCATTCCTCACCCAGTTCAGGGCGAGGCTGCGGCAGGCATCGTTATGCTTCGCCCAGCTGCTCCTGGTACCGGTGTGATTGCAGGCGGCGCAGCACGTCCAGTGCTTGAGTGCGCAGGCATCCAGGACATTCTTGCGAAGTCCCTGGGCTCCGACAACGCTCTCAACGTGGTCAAGGCCACCGTTGCAGGCCTGAAGGAACTGTCTCGACCTGAGGAAGTTGCTGCTAAGCGCGGCAAGACCCTCGAAGAGGTCGCTCCAGCTCGTATGCTTCGCGCACGCGCAGGACAGGAGGCGTAAACAATGGCTCTGAAGATTACGTTGAAGCATGGCCTGATCGGCACTAAGCCGGTACACCGTGTCAACCTCGAGGCGCTCGGTCTGCGTAAGATCGGCCAGTCTGTTGTCAAGAGGGACAACGACGCGACTCGTGGCCAGATTCTCAAGGTGCGCCACCTGGTCACCGTTGAAGAAGTTGCAGGGGAGTAGATAAATCATGAGCGAAGTAATTAAGCTCCACGATCTGCGCCCAGCAAAGGGCGCTAACAAGCCAAAGCACCGCGTTGGTCGCGGTGAAGCAGGCAAGGGTGGCAAGACTGCTGGTCGCGGTACCAAGGGTACTAAGGCGCGCAAGCAGGTTCCACACGCATTCGAGGGTGGCCAGATGCCACTTCACATGCGTCTGCCAAAGCTCAAGGGCTTCAAGGCTCGCAACAA
Organism: Corynebacterium breve; assembly: GCF_030252165.1. Classification (NCBI taxonomy): domain Bacteria; kingdom Bacillati; phylum Actinomycetota; class Actinomycetes; order Mycobacteriales; family Corynebacteriaceae; genus Corynebacterium; species Corynebacterium breve. The sequence continues at coordinate 303,286 of NZ_CP126969.1, forward strand.
GGTTGTCTACCAGGTAGTCAACGTTTCCGACCTGGAGAAGGCATTCCCACAGGGCGGCGACGTAGCTATCGCTGACATCGTTGCAGCTGGCCTGGTTCGCGCGAAGCAGCCAGTGAAGGTTTTGGGTAACGGCGACTTGGGCGTCAAGCTCAACGTCACCGCAACCAAGTTCTCCAAGTCCGCAGTCGAAAAGATTGAGGCTGCAGGAGGCTCCGTCACCGAGGCGTAATTTCGCTTCACGACGATTCAACCGCCCCGGATCCTAGCGATCCGGGGCGGTTTCTTTTTCGTCCCATTCAACTGTCTAATTGAATGTTGGAATGTTAAGGTAGTGCTATTGCTACACCACGATTGGAGAACAATGCATAGTCCAGCCCGCGCACTCGGTGCCATCACCATTGCCTTGACACTGGCCTTGGCGGGTTGCAGCGTTCAAAGCCTGAAGCCGACCGCAGTCGAGCGCGCAGCCGACGAATTGGTTCTTGCGCTCGGCGAGTTCGACGAATCCGAATTCGATCCAGCCAAAGGGTGGGGCACTCACCAGGAACACAAGGTATTGCATTCGTCGTTACTTACTTGGAATAACGACATGGAATTGGTCGGAGATCTCGCCGATTCTTATGAGGCCGACGGAACTACATGGACTTTCCAACTCAATCCCGACTTTGCCTTCTCTGACGGCGAACCCGTTACAGCAGACGATGTCGTCTTCACATTCCAGATGCTTCTCGACGACGGCACGAATTTCGATGTCTCCACCGTGAAAGAGGTACGAGCGGAGGGCGAACACACGGTCGTGTTTGAACTCCACGAGGTAGATTCGCTATTCGGTCCACTAACAACTTTGATCGGCATCGTCCCAGAACACGCCTATGACCAAAACTACTCCGATAACCCGATCGGTTCCGGCCCGTACATGATCGTCGATAAGCAGGTAGGCGAACAGGTCATCATGGAAACCAACCCGCACTATCCGAAGAATTTGCACTACAAGAAGCTCACGTTCCTGCTAGCTGACGAGGAATCGGCAATTGCTGCCGCGCGCGCAGGCGAGGTGGACGTGCTCAAGGTATCGCACAACAACGCGGATCAGAACATCAGCGGCATGGAACTTGATGTGCGGTCATCCGTAGACACCATGGCCATTACGCTGCCGACACAGAAGGCGGGGGGGTCTGGCAAAACTGTCGGCAAGGATGTTGAGGTAGGCAATGACGTTACCTCCGATCCCGCGATTAGAAAGGCAATCACAATCGGCCTTGATCGAGAAGGCCTAGCCGAGCTAGTTCTAAACGGCTACGGCAAGCCAGCATGGTCTGTTGCAGACGAGCTTCCCTGGGAAGCAAGTGGCATGTCTTTTGACGATGGCCAGGTGGAACAAGCTCTCCAGATCCTCGAAGATGCGGGCTGGACTGATTCGAACGGCGACGGCACCGTGGACAAAGACGGCCTTGAAGCGGTGATCCCGCTGATGATCCCGTCGAACGACCTCACCCGCATTGATCTTGGCGAGTCGATTGCAGTGCAAGCAGAGGAATTCGGAATCAAATTTGTACCAGAGCATGTGACCTGGGACGACATCTACGCGGAAGGCAAGACGAAGGCAATCATTTTCGCGTTGGGTTCTCTTTCACCGAAGGAACTGTGGGATGCCTATTCCTCCCAAGCACTTGATACCGGCTACAACAACATGCCGAACTACTCTAATCCAGAGGTAGACAAGCAACTTGAGTCCGCGCGCGGCTCCGAGGACTTCGAGGAGTCCCTAGCGAAGTGGGAGGCGGCGCAGGAAGCTGGTGCAAATGCGACCCCGGACGGCGATGCGTCCATGGCGTGGTTGCTGCGATGCGACCATCTCTTCTTTGTAGGCGACAATGTTGATCTTGGCGAGGAACTCATCCACGGCCACGGCCACGGGCTGCAAATCTTCCGCAACGTTGAGGAGTGGAGCTGAAAGCCGTAGCTAGTGCCCTCGCCCGACTTGCGGGCTTGCTGCTGAGCGTGTCATTCGTGGCGTTTTTGCTTGTCGAGTTTTCGCCCCTAGACCCCATCGCTCAGTACATCAATGACATGCAGGGCATTAGCGACGAACAAATTGCCCAGATTTCCCAACTGTGGGGACAAGACCAGCCCTGGTGGCAGCGCTACTTCAACTGGTTGGGCGGGGTGCTAACAGGTGATTTTGGAACCAGCTACATTTACCGTCGCGAAGTTGTAAGCATCTTAAGCTACGCGGTAGTCAACTCCCTGCTGCTCATGGCCTTGGCATGGACTTTATCAGCCGTTATCGGCTACGGTCTCGGCGTTGTTGCTGGTGCGTCCAAAGGCAGCCTGCTAGACCGCATCATTGTGGTATTTACATACGTTCTCACTTCGACGCCGACGTTTGTCGTGGGATTGGTGCTCATCACGATCTTTGCTGTGTACCTTGGCTGGGTTCCGGTAGGCATGTCGCAACCAGTGGGCGTGACCAGTGGCGATGTCACTTTTGCAGACAGGCTCGCGCACGCAATCCTCCCGGCGCTCACAGTGGCTCTCGTGGGAATCGCAACGGTCACGTTGCACACGCGCCAGGCGATGATTAGCTTCATGGAATCAGACGTGGCTCGCTTCGCGCGCTCCCGAGGTATGACCACCTGGCAGATCGTGAGAAAGCAGGGCTTCCGCAACACAATCCTTCCGGCGGTGATGCTGCAATTCACGTCGCTTTCCACATTGGTCGGCGGTTCAGTTCTCGCGGAGTCAGTATTTTCCTACCACGGTCTTGGGTCCACCGTGACGCAAGCCGGTTTGCGCAGCGATGTCCCCCTTCTCCTCGGCGCAATCGTGGTGATTTCGTCCGTTGTATTCATCGGCAACACGATTGCAGACATCCTTGCGGACGTGCTGGAACCGCGCATCGCGAGGAGCCGAGAAGTCCACGGGGAGGCGGCAAACCATGCAGCGTAGAACAATGCAGCCGCGCCGAACCTTGAATAATCGGCTTGCCTTTGTCGTATTTGCCACTCTGGCAGTCCTCTGGGTGCTGTTCATCTTTGCTGCGGCGTCGTGGTATCCCGAGTCCAGCGTTCGCCCGACACCCGGGCAAAAGAACGAGCTGCCCAGCTTGGTGTTTCCGTTGGGAACAGACTGGCTTGGACGCGACATGATGGCACGCACATTCAAAGGCCTGAATCTTAGTCTGCGCGTTGCCGCGGTAACCGCCCTGCTGTCCGTCGCGGTATCCCTCGCCCTAGGCGTGATCGCAGCCAGCGGCCCACGGTGGGCAGATCGGCTAGTTCGCTGGTTTACAGATATGAACCTTGGCGTCCCCCACATTGTGGCCTCGTTATTGATTTCATTTGCCGTTGGAGGCGGAGCGCTTGGAATTGTCCTCGGAGTCGGGCTGACGCAGTGGGCTCCACTCGCGCGACTGATTCGTGCAGAAATCCTCAAGATCCGCGTCGAGCCCTACGTGCTCATGTCCCGAGCACAGGGGCGATCCACTGGGTGGATCGTCGGCAAGCATCTTCTCCCCGCAATCTGGGCGCATGTCATCGTGGGATTTGTCTATCTGGTTCCGCACTCGGTCTTGCACGAGTCGGGACTAACGTTCCTCGGTTTCGGGTTTGATCCGAATGTCCCGTCACTGGGTATCATCTTAAGTGAGGGGCTGCACTATCTGTCCAACGATCAATGGTGGGCGATTGCGGGACCGATCGCTTTGTTGCTCATCCTTGTCTTGCTCTTGGAAGCGTCGAGCCAACTACTGCGTGGCCTCATGGCGCCTAAAACGAGGCATCAGTAAGGAGGATTGCGTGAAGGTATTGTCGGTTCGTGACCTTGAAGTGTCATTTCACCAGTACACGGGGTTTTTTGGGCGCAAGCATGTAACTGCACTACAAGGCGTTTCTCTTGATGTTGCGGCGGGGGAGATCGTTGCTGTTGTCGGTGAGTCCGGAGGCGGCAAGTCCTTGCTCGCCGATGCCATCCTCGATCTCCTCCCGGTAAATACGCACATCCACGGTGAGATAGAAGTGGATCACAAGCTGATGCGCTCCGTCCCCCAAGGCGTTGGCCATTTTGATCCCACGATGACCATTGGCGATTTCATCGCGCTGGATCGAGTCGACCCAGCGCGCCGGCTCGCGCGTTTTGGACTTTCCGAGGAAGTCCTCAACCGTTACCCGTCCGAGCTCTCGGGCGGAATGCTGCGTCGAGCCACTCTAGCCACCATCAATCCCAAGCTCACGCGCCTGCTCATCGCTGACGAACCCACCCCAGGCCTTGACCCAGAATCGGTGCAGCTGGTGCTCGACTTCTTCTGTGAGCTTCGCGACGAAGACTGCGGCGTCCTCTTCATTACCCACGACATGGTTGCAGCCAAAAAGGTCGCAGATCGGATCGCAGTGATGCGTGAAGGCCGCATCATCGACATCGTCGCGGGAGATCTCTCCGGACCACTACACGAATACTCCCGCGCCTTGTGGGACGCCCAGCCATCCAACCAATTCTGGGGAGCGTTGCCGTGAGCCTTGTTGCCGAAAACCTCTCATTCTCCTATGCGGACAATGATCTAATCCGAAATGTCCACCTTGAGCTGCAGCGCGGCGAGATTATTGGGCTGCACGGTTTCAGTGGCTCAGGCAAGACAACGTTGGCTAAGCTGCTGGCCGGATACCTACGGCCCGACCAAGGACGCGTGCTTGTCGACGACCAGCCCCTCCCTCGCAACGCCTATCGTCCGGTGCAATTGGTCCAGCAACACCCAGAACGCGCGATCGACCCGCACTGGCGTCTTGCCCAGGTGGTGAAAAACATTGCTCCCGAGACGCTGCAACGGATGGGCGTACGTGAAGAATGGCTTCAGCGTTTTCCTCTCGAAGTCTCGGGTGGGCAGTTGCAACGCGTGAATATTTCGCGCGCCCTCGATCCGCGTACCGAGTACCTCGTGGCGGACGAAATCACAACGATGATGGACGGGCTTTTGCAGGCCGACATCTGGCGCGGCCTTGTCGACGAGGTAAGGGCGCGAAATCTCGGGATGATGGTGATTTCTCACGACCATGATCTGTTGCGTCATGTGTGCGAGGCCGTTTTGCCGTTCGAGGAACTAGCGTCCTAGCTCTTTGCGCTTTTGGGCCGCAATACGTAAACGTTCTGTCCGCTCTTTCTTCTGAATTTCCGAGAGTTCGTCGAAAAGCTCCTCTTCGTCGTCATCGATGCCGAGGATTAATCGAGCACCCAAGGCCACCGCAGCCGCGGCAGGGAAGACTAACCAGAAATGCGACCAGCTGAACACGAAAAGACCGAGGAAAAACAGGATGGTGGTGACGATGCCAATGGCCGCGTCGATGGCCTTGAGCTTCTCACCTTTTTCCACCAAGCGATCTAGTTCCTGATCGGCTGCGAACGAGGAGCGAGTAGCAGGAACGTGAGCCTGAGGCAGATCGGCTTTTAACGCTTCCAGTTGGCTGCGGTGTGTTGCGACTACGGCTGCCTGAGTCCGTCGATCGAACTCGTTGACGTCGAGATATCCGGAAGCGAAGTGTTCGCTGAGATCGTCTAGGACCTGACTACGCTCTGCGTCACCGACGCGGATATCTGGTGCATCTGTCATGGCGTGCTCCTTTGACGTGGGGCCTACTTCTAAACTACAACGATTCGTAGAACGACGGCGTGTCTTCGAAAGCCCCCTCAGTATTCAGGATATGGCGAACAGCTGGTAGGGTGGTGGGGTCAATCCTGTTTGGTGCAACCCGTATTTTCGTACCAAACTACTGTCACGACCTTCTACCCCCAGCCAGATGGGTAGAAGCCAGGAGGCTTTGTGTCCGCCATTCTTCAGGTTTTTAAGGATCCCGATCTACGGAAGAAGATTCTGATCACGATTGCGTTGATCGTTCTTTACCGCATCGGTGCGCAGATCCCGACCCCGGGCGTTGATTATGCTCAGATTGCTGGTCGTTTGCAGCAACTGACCGACGAGAGCTCGAGTGTGTTCTCCGTGATCAACCTGTTCTCGGGTGGCGCCTTGCTGCAGTTGTCGATCTTCGCCATCGGCATCATGCCGTACATCACGTCTTCCATTATCGTTCAGCTGCTCACTGTGGTGATTCCAAAGTTTGAGGAGTTGAAGAAGGAAGGCCAGTCAGGCCAGACCAAAATGACGCAATACACGCGCTACCTCACAGTGGCGCTAGCACTGCTGCAGTCTGCCGGCATCGTGGCATTGGCCGACCGTGAACAGCTCCTTGGCCAAGGCGTTCCAGTCTTGGTGGAGGATCGCAACATCTTCACCCTTGTGATGATGGTTCTGGTGATGACTTCCGGTGCCGTACTAGTCATGTGGCTTGGCGAGATCATCACCGAAAAGGGTGTGGGCAACGGCATGTCCCTGCTGATTTTCGCAGGTATCGCCACCCGTATCCCAACCGACGGCATGAACGTACTCCAGCAGTCCGGTGGACTTATTTTCGCGCTGGTTGTCGCGGCAGTCATCGTCCTCGTCGTAGGCATCATCTTCATTGAACAGGGCCAGCGTCGCATCCCGGTGCAATACGCTAAGCGCATGGTTGGTCGTCGCCAGTACGGTGGCTCCTCGACCTACCTTCCACTGAAGGTGAACCAGGCCGGTGTTATTCCGGTCATCTTCGCGTCGTCTTTGATGTACGTACCTGTGCTGATCACCCAGATCATCTACTCCAGCCAACCTACTCCTCCGGATAACTGGTGGATGCGCAGCGTCATGAGCTGGCTGCAGACGCCGTCGTCCTGGCAGTACATCCTGACCTACTTCCTGCTGATTATCTTCTTCTCGTACTTCTATGTCTCGATTCAGTACGATCCGACCGATCAAGCAGATAACATGAAGAAGTACGGTGGCTTCATTCCAGGCATCCGCCCGGGACGTCCTACCGCGCAGTACTTGGGCTACGTCATGAACCGACTGCTGTTTGTCGGTGCTCTATACCTCGCACTCATCGCAGTGTTGCCAAACATTGCTTTGGACGCAGGCTTGGGCTCGCAGAGCACCATGTCGGCGTTCGGCGGTACTGCAATTCTGATTATGGTTTCCGTGGCTCTGACTACGGTGAAGCAAATTGAATCCCAGCTCCTCCAATCCAACTACGAAGGACTCTTGAAATAATGCGACTCGTACTCCTCGGCCCTCCCGGCGCTGGCAAGGGCACCCAGGCAGCAATTCTCTCCGAAAAGCTCGGTGTTCCGCACATCTCCACCGGCGACCTTTTCCGCGCAAACATTGGCGAAGGTACCCCCCTCGGCGTAGAGGCAAAGAGCTACATCGACGCTGGCAAGCTGGTTCCAACTGACGTCACCGCACGCATGGTTGAGTCCCGCCTCGCCGAGGACGACGCAGCAAACGGCTTCCTTCTGGACGGCTTCCCACGTACCGTGGAGCAGGCAGACATCCTCACCGAGCTGCTAGAGAAGAAGGGCACCGCACTCGACGGAGTTCTGAACTTCAACATTGACGAGGATGTAGTGGTACAGCGCATGCTCGCTCGTGGCCGTGCTGACGACAACGAGGAAACCATCCGCACCCGTCTGCAGGTTTACCGCGACGAGACCAAGCCACTCATCGACCACTACGGCGACCAGATCATCTCGATCGACGCTGAAGGTGAAGTTGAAGAGGTTAACCAGCGCGCGATGGACAAGCTGGGCAAGTAGCTCGCTTAACGACGAACACAACGGCCGGTACACAATTGGTACCGGCTTTTGTTGTTCACAAAGCTCTTCAAAGGGAAAGGGAAACCCGTGGTGTTTCGTAAGCGCAACAAGGTGATCGCTGCCAAGACTCCTAGCGAGCTCGACGCGATGGAAAAAGCAGGCCGTGTCGTCGGCATTGCCCTGCAGGAGGTCCGCGCCGCAGCCAAGCCCGGCGCCACGACCGCAGACTTAGACAAGGTAGCTGAAGATGTCATTCGCTCATTTGGCGCGATTCCGACATTCTTGGGATACAACGGTTTCACAGGCTCGATCTGTGCCTCGGTAAACGACACCGTTGTACACGGCATTCCTTCCGACGAGATTGTCCTGCGAGATGGCGACCTTGTCTCGATCGACTGTGGTGCAACTCTCGACGGCTGGGTCGGCGACTCCGCCTGGAGCTTCGGGGTAGGAGACCTTGCCGATGACGTGGACAAGCTCAACCGTGCAACCGAGCAGGTCTTGCTGGACGGCCTGCAGGCAATGGTTCCAGGAAATCGCTTGACCGACGTTTCCCATGCCCTCGAAGTGGCCACCCGAAAGGCCGAGCGTGACTTTGGCGTGCAGCTGGGCATCCTCGACGGTTATGGCGGACATGGCATCGGACGCACAATGCACGAAGACCCCTACCTTGCGAATGAGGGCAAAGGTGGGCGTGGACCGCTCATCCAAGAGGGCTCCTGCTTGGCCATCGAGCCGATGTTGATCCTCGGTGGGGAAGTGGACTCGGTAGTGCTTGACGACGACTGGACCGTGAAGACGCTCGACGGATCGCCAGCGGCACACTGGGAACACACGGTGGCAGCAACTTCACAGGGCCCCCGTATCCTTACCCCCAGGGAACCTCAAGGTTAATGAGGCAACCGTTTCCGGCCTATACTAAATCTTATGAATAGCTTTTCTCGTCGTTTCAGTGCCATTGTCCTTGCCCTGCTGACCTCAATTGGGCTGGTCGTCAGTCCGGCGCAAGCTTCTGCACAGGATCTCTCCAGCGCCATTCCGGGTGTAGACCTGACTGCGGTGGAGGAGCTTTACTCTGGCTCAGGCCTCCCAGCCCTCGAGGTCCCTAATCTTGGATCCTCGGACATGTCGTCCAACGCCGAAACCACAGCGTGGAATGCGCGCAACGCGCTCCATGTAAGCGTTGGCGTAGTAGACCAGATGAGCCCGCAGCTTACCCAGCAGATTCGTCGCGCAATCGACCAAGCATTGGAAGCTGCATTCCCAGGCATCATTGCACGCCATACGGCACCGGCACCGGCACCGGCACCGGCACCGGCACCAGCACCTGCACCGCGTCCAACCCCGGCATTCGATTACGGATCGTGCCCTCCACAGGCCAAGGCATGCGTTGACCTTGCTGGTCAGCGCTCCTGGCTACAGAACAACGGCCAGGTCTATTACGGTGCAGTACGTGTTTCCACCGGCCGCCCAGGCCAGGAAACCCCGCGCGGTACCTTCTACGTGAACCGCAAGGTGCGCGACGAGATCTCCCACGAATTCAACAATGCGCCGATGCCATTCGCCACCTACTTCACCTATAACGGAATTGCTTTCCATGAGGGCAACCCTGATTACATGTCTGCGGGTTGCGTGCGCATGTACCGTCAGGACGCACAGAAGTACTTCAACGATCTCCAAATCGGCGATATGGTGTACGTGTACTAAGACATCAGGCGAGAAAAGTCGTCGTTAAGCAAACGCCCGTCCTGCATTTCCGCAGGAGGGCGTTTTGTTTTTGCAGCATAAGACGCTATAGTAAGCCCTTGGTGTGTAGCTATGCTGCCCACCGTAAGTTAGTGGACCACAAAGAATGCAGGTGCCCAGGAATTCTTGGCACCGGGAATGCGGAGTTTATGGCTAAAGAAGGCGCTATCGAGGTTGAGGGTCGCATTGTCGAGCCTCTGCCGAATGCAATGTTCCGTGTCGAACTAGACAACGGGCACAAGGTTCTTGCTCACATCAGTGGCAAGATGCGCCAGCACTACATCCGAATCCTCCCAGAGGACCGCGTCGTCGTGGAGCTGTCTCCATACGACTTGGACCGCGGGCGCATCACGTACCGCTACAAGTAAGATACAGAAGCCTCCTTACCCAGGGCACGCGTCAATTTCGCGTGCCTGCTATTACCTCCGGCCACGGTGGCTGGAGCCATGCGAATCACAACCCATCATCCGGTACGGCCCGGGTAAAGCGTTGCTTGGTATGGACGGATAGGGAGAAAACCACCGTAACAACCCGAAAGGCACGTACCACATGGCACGTCTAGCTGGTGTTGACCTCCCACGCAATAAGCGTATGGAGATCGCACTGACCTACATCTATGGAATTGGCCCAGCCCGTTCCAAGCAACTGCTCGAAGAGACCGGCATTTCTCCTGATCTGCGAACCGACAACCTGACCGATGATCAGGTCGCCGCGTTGCGTGACGTAATCGAAGCTTCCTGGAAGGTAGAGGGTGACCTCCGCCGCGAAGTCCAGGCTGACATTCGTCGCAAGATTGAAATCGGCTCCTACCAGGGACTGCGTCACCGTCGTAGCTTGCCAGTCCGTGGTCAGCGTACGAAGACCAACGCTCGTACCCGTAAGGGCCCGAAGAAGACCATCGCAGGAAAGAAGAAGTAATCAATGCCTCCTAAGTCTCGTTCCGGCGCGCGTCGTCGCGTCGTTAAAAAGAATGTGGCTAATGGCCACGCATACATCAAGTCCACCTTCAACAACACCATCGTGTCGATCACCGATACCACCGGTGCTGTGATCTCTTGGGCATCTTCCGGTCACGTGGGATTCAAGGGCTCTCGTAAGTCCACCCCATTCGCCGCACAGATGGCTGCAGAGAACGCTGCACGCAAGGCAATGGATCACGGCATGAAGAAGGTCGACGTGTTCGTCAAGGGCCCAGGTTCCGGTCGTGAAACCGCAATCCGTTCTCTCCAGGCCGCAGGCCTAGAGGTGTCCTCGATCTCCGACGTGACGCCACAGCCATTCAATGGCTGCCGTCCCGCGAAGCGTCGTCGCGTTTAAGGGAAAGGAAAGAGGTTAAATAATGGCTCGTTACACTGGCCCAGCAACCCGTAAGTCCCGTCGTCTCCGCGTCGACCTAGTCGGCGGCGACATGTCGTTTGAGCGTCGTCCGTACCCTCCGGGACAGGCAGGCCGCGCTCGCATCAAGGAGTCCGAGTACCTCCTGCAGCTGCAGGAAAAGCAGAAGGCTCGTTTCACCTATGGTGTCATGGAAAAGCAGTTCCGTCGTTACTACGAGGAGGCTAACCGCCTTCCAGGTAAGACCGGCGACAACCTGCTGATCCTTCTTGAGTCCCGTCTGGACAACGTTGTATACCGTGCAGGTCTGGCTAACACTCGTCGCCAGGCACGCCAGCTTGTCTCCCACGGTCACTTCACCGTGAACGGCAAGAAGACTAACGTTCCGTCTCACAAGGTGACCCAGTACGACATCATCGATGTTCGTGAAAAGTCCCGCAAGATGATCTGGTTTGAAGAAGCTCAGGACAACCTGGTTAACGCCGTTGTTCCAGCTTGGCTCCAGGTCGTCCCAGAGACCCTGCGCATCCTCGTGCACCAGCTGCCCGAGCGCGCTCAGATTGAGGTGCCCATCCAGGAGCAGCTCATCGTCGAGCTTTACTCGAAGTAATCACTTCACCTCCGCTCGCCAACGGCCTCGGCTGTATGGTGGTCGGAAAATCTTCCAAAAAGTTTGTCCCTACCGGCGTCAAATAGTGGTCGCCGAAAAAGGAGAAGTCCATGCTTATTTCACAGCGCCCTCAGCTTACCGAGGAGTTCATCGATACCAACCGCTCGAAGTTCGTCATTGAACCACTTGAGCCAGGTTTCGGTTACACCCTGGGTAACTCGCTTCGTCGCACCCTGCTGTCTTCTATCCCTGGCGCAGCTGTCACCTCGATCAAGATTGACGGTGTTCTTCATGAGTTCACCACCATCAACGGCATCAAGGAAAATGTTTCGGAAATCATCCTGAACATCAAGCAGCTCGTTCTGTCTTCCGACTCCGACGAGCCGGTAGTCATGTACCTGTCTAAGGAAGGTCCAGGCCAGGTCACCGCAGGCGATATCCAGCCACCAGCTGGTGTAGAGATCCACAACCCGGATCTGCCAATCGCGACTCTGAATGAGCAGGCAAAGCTGGACATGGAGTTGATCGTTGAGCGTGGCCGTGGCTATGTCCCAGCAGTACCTAACTCCGGTGGAGAGGTTGGCCGCATTCCGGTTGACCAGATTTACTCCCCAGTTTTGAAGGTCAGCTACAAGGTCGAAGCTACTCGTGTCGAGCAGCGCACCGACTTTGACAAGCTGGTCATCGATGTGGAGACCAAGAACTCCATGAGTGCACGTGACGCATTGGCGTCTGCAGGTTCCACCCTGGTCGAGCTGTTCGGCTTGGCACGTGAGCTCAACGTGGAGTCCGAAGGCATCGAGATCGGTCCATCTCCGCAGGAGACCGAGTACATCGCTGCTTACAACCTCCCGATCGAAGACCTCAACTTCTCCGTTCGCTCCTACAACTGCCTGAAGCGCCAGGAAATCCACACCGTTGGTGAGCTCGCTGAGTGCACCGAGTCGGACCTGCTGGATATCCGCAACTTCGGTCAGAAGTCCATCAACGAAGTAAAGATTAAGCTCGCTTCGCTGGGACTGACCCTGAAGGACGCACCGGAAGATTTCGACCCAACCCAGATCGAGGGCTATGACGCCGAAACCGGCGACTACATCGATGGCGGCGCGGAAGAAGAGTAAAAAGCTCAAAGACACTTTGACTCTTATTCTGTAGAGTCACGCGCTCAATAAACCGCACACGAGGAGTACGAATATGCCTACCCCAAAGCAAGGCGCCCGTCTCGGCGGATCAGCATCCAACCAGAAGCACATTCTGTCCAACATGGCTGCATCCCTCATCGAGCACGGAGCAATCAAGTCCACTGACGCAAAGATCAAGGTCCTGCGTCCTTACGTGGAAAAGCTGATCACCAAGGCGAAGCGCGGCACCGTTGCCGACCGTCGCGAGGTTCTGAAGCACATCCCAAGCAAGCCTGTCGTCAACCACCTTTTCGACGAGCTCGCACCACAGTTTGAGAACCGTGCGGGTGGCTACACCCGCATCGTCAAGCTGGAGAACCGTTCCGGTGACAACGCTCCAATGTCGCAGATCTCCCTCGTTCTTGAGGAGACTGTGTCCACTGAGGCTACCCGCGCTACCCGCGCAGCTGCTTCCAAGCAGGCAGAGGAAGCCAAGGCTGAGGAGACCGAAGTTGAAGCAACCGAGGCTGAGGTCGAAGAGACCGAGGTAAAGGAAGCCGAAGCAGAGGAGACCGAGGAGAAGTAAATTTTCCTCCCCGTCTCATACCGCCCCGCACTGCATTGTGCGGGGCGGCTCTGTCTTTTCGGTCACAAGATTTCCGCAGAAAATACCCGGAGGGGTACCATTTGTAGTGGTATCAACAAACTCAGAAAGGAACCGGAATGACCCCCAATGAATCTGGCCTTGACCGTGGCATCCGTGCCGTCATCGCAGTAGCTGCAGGCATCTCAGCATTTACTCTGACCGAGCCGGGCAAGCCACTTGGAATTATTCTCATCATCGTTGCAGTCCTGATGGCTGTGACCGCGGCAATCGGCTTCTGCCCGCTGTACAAACTCCTTGGCGTTAGCACCACCAAGTAAAAGCCCTGGGTACGCGGGGTTGGTAATCTATTTGCATCATGAGCGATGCCACCCCGCCCCAACACGTCCGACTTCGGGTCGATCTTGCATACGACGGCACCGACTTTCACGGTTGGGCCCGCCAGAAGGCAACTCCAGAAGGCCCAGTACGCACAGTCCAAGAGACCGTCGAAGCCGCATTAACGACGATAATGCGTACCCCCGTCCACCTCACCGTGGCAGGGCGCACCGACGCGGGTGTTCACGCGAGTGGCCAGGTTGCCCACTGTGATATCCCTGCGACGGCCCTTGATCAGCGCTCCATCGACGGCGACCCACAACGGTTAGTCCGCCGCCTGAGCAAATTTCTCCCGGAGGATATCCGCATCCAAAGCGTCGACTTCGCGCCGGAGGGATTTGATGCGCGTTTTTCGGCGCTCACCCGTACCTATGTTTACCGAGTGACCACGCATCCAGGAGGAGCACTGCCTACTCGCGTGCGCGATACTGCTACGTGGATGAAGCCGGTAGATGTCAACCTTATGCAGGAAGTCGCTTTGGGACTCGTCGGTTTGCACGATTTTGCGGCCTTCTGCCGCCCGCGTCCGCACTCCACCACCATCCGTGAGCTGCAATCATTCGTGTGGAGGGATTCGTCGACAAGCGAAGAGCCTCAGCTGTACGAGGCCGATGTCATTGCCGATGCCTTTTGCTGGAACATGGTGCGAGCGCTCGTCGGCGCCTGCCTGGCGGTAGGGGAAGGACGCAGGGATTACCCTTGGGCCAAGCTTCTCCTGCAACAGGAGCAACGGAGTTCGGACGTTCCGCTCGCGCCTGCTAGAGGCTTGACCCTGAGGGGCGTATCGTATCCACCTGATGAGGAATTGGCTTCCCGCAACGCGGTAACGCGTGACAAGCGGGAGAGCTCCGAAGTTGCGTCACAGAATAACGAAAGCAGGGAAGCATGAGCATAGTGATCGCTATCGCTGTCCTTATCTTGCCCGGATTTTTCGTGGCCTGGCTTTCTGGCGTGAAAGGGCCTGCTGCAATTGCCAGTGCGATACCTGTGACCTTTGGCATCGCGGGCTTTGCAGCATGGATGTGGGGGACAACTTCACAGCGATTCAACTTGGTGACGTTCCTGATAACCTGGCTTATCATCTTGGCTCTTGCGGCTGTGTGGCGCTGGGCTTTCGCACTAGTGGCGCGCCGTCGTGGTGCGCAGACCTGGTGGGATGCGTTTAACCCAGGGGAGGCTCGGAAAGGCAGTTTTCTCGATCCGTTCTGGATTTTGCCCGGCGCGGGCGTGATCACTGGTGCTTGGCTGTTCATTTCCAAGCAGATGCAATGGCTAGAAGAAGCACCTCATGGGCTCAACAACATCTTCCAAGGTTGGGACGTGCAATGGCATGCGAACAGCGTGCGCTTTATCATGGAAGAGGGCATTGCATCGCCAACGCGCATGGGTGAGCTGCAGAGCATCGAAACGAACGCGACGCTGTTGTACCCCTCGGCTTTCCACGCCCTGACCGCGCTGTTCGCTGAGGCCGCCAACCTAGATCCGATTCCAGCGCTGAACATCATGAGCATCGTTGCGCCGGGGCTCGCCCTGCCGCTGAGCGTCGCCTGCCTCGCATGGGTATTCGTGGGCAACCGCGGCATGGTGTTTCAGATCGGTGCCGGGATCGCTGCGATCGCAGTGTACATGTCGCCAGTGATCGTGTGGATTACCAATTACGTCGGCGCGTGGCCGTATATGGTTGCCGTCGGGATCACCGGCATGGTCATTGCGCAGTTTGTCGGCGTGGTACACCATCACGCGGCAGCCATATCGGCGATGCTGGGGCTACTTGGCGTGGTGCAGCTTCATCCGGCGGCCATCACTATTGTGGCGATTCCCGTGGCGCTGTACTGGTTGCTGTACTTGCTTTTCGCTCCGGTGCAAAACCGGATTAAGGATTTCCTCTGGCTAGCGTTGCCGGCCGTCGCGGGCATCGCGGCCTACGCTCCGCAGTTGCTCGCCGGCTCGGCGCAGACGGAGGAAGTTCAATCCTTTACAGGCGACGAGTCTGAGTCCTTGTCCGCCGCGTGGAATACGACGCTCACAATGCATACGCGCCACGTTGACGACTTCTTCTTAGACTATGACCCGACGGTCCTGCTAGCCCTTGCTGCCGTTGGCGGTCTGTTTGTCATCCTGTGGCGCCGTCAGGTGTGGGCCGGCGTGTTCTACATTTTGTCGGTGCTTTTCTCTGTCAACGCACTTCATTCTTTCGACGGCACAGTGGGCGAGGTCCTAGCGCTCGTCGGTTCGCTGCACTACAACATGGCGCACCGACTGATCATCGGCGTGGCCATGATTGTGGTTGCCGCAGCCGGGATTGGTGTGGCCGTGCTCATCCGTCTGCTCACCCTCGCGCCCGTAGCTTCACGCCGGGACACTCCGGCATGGGTGCGCTCCACTAGCGCCGTCGCTGCGATCGTAGCGATTTTCGTCGGCTGGGGAGCGACGTGGTGGGTCACAGACACCATTGACAAGGGTGCCAAGCTGTCGTTCTATGCAGCTCGAGACGACCATCGCATGGTCAATGACAATGACCGTGCTGCTTACGACTGGCTGGCGACACAGCCCGCGGCTTTCGACGGCCTCATCATGGGCGAACCTTCCGACGGCTACTCGTGGGCGTACGCGTACAACGGGTTGCCGACGGCGGCGCGCCACTACCTCTGGCCAACGGGTGGGCGCGGATCCAATTTTGACAAGATTTACTGGCAGGCGAACCTGCTCGGCGAGGGTCGCTTGGGAGACCCAAACGCCAAGAACGACGTTGACATCGCCGCCGAAGAGCTCGGAGTGAATTTCTATCTCCTGAGTCCGTGGAACTTTTGGGCAGAGCAACAGCCCCGCTGGGAGATGCTGCATGGATTGTGGACCGCTGACGGCGCCACACCCGTGTACAAGCGCGGCAACACCGTGATCTTCGCGGTCGATGCCGAGTTCACACCAGGCGAACTCAACAAGATGCGCCGTGACGCGATCAAGGCCGGCTCTGATCCATTGCCCGCAGAGCTTGCCGACGACCAGCCCACCCCTTAATCTGAAAGTCGATGCTGCAGGAGGGGCCTGCAGTGGCACTGATTCGGGGGAATCTCATGGCTGGCAAACTCTTGCCGACCACGCGCGCGCAGGTTTCGGGGCATAAGTTTCTGCGCAGGCGTGTGGAACACGGTCTCATCTTCGGCGATATCCGTATGATCCACGACCCGTTGGCATCGCGTCGAAGAGCCGCCGTCCTCGGACTCGTCGCTACGGTTCTCATCGCAGCGGTAGCAGGACTTCTTGCTTGGCTGAATCCCAACGCCGATCCGGGTGACGCGCCAGTAGTGCGATCCTCGCAGGGTGCCTTGTTCGTCCGCGTCGACGGCACCCTACATCCGGTGACCAACTTGGCTTCCGCCCGCCTTGTCGCGGGCGCCCCAGAGATTCCCGCCCGCATTGGCGACGAGACCCTGGCCAACACCGCGCGCGGCGTGCCCGTCGGGATAGATACCGCCCCACAGTTCTTTGCCGGAGAATATTCTGCATCCGCTGCGTGGGCAGTCTGCCAAGTGGATGAGAAAATTACCGTCTTTGCGGGGCCGAAAGTTGCAGTGCTTGGCGACGACCACGGCATCGTCGCGAGAGTTGATGACGCAGAATGGCTGGTGACGGCGACCGGGCGGGCTGTTTTGCCAAGTGCAACAGATCCCGAGGGGCGAGCGATTCGTCGCGCGCTGGGAATTACTCCTGAAACCCCACGGTGGGAACCTGCCGGGGCGGTGCTCAGCGTGCTGCACGAACGTCCTCCCATCGCGCTGCCACAGCCGGTGCCAGAAGTTCTCAAAACACCAAACGGCTCGTGGGCGCTGTACCCCAGCGGCGGGGTGCAAGCACTCACGGATGCCCAGTCTGATGTTCTGGTCGCCGCCGGGGCAGGGCAACGAGAAGTCAGCGGTGGGGAACTGGCCGCGTACCCCGATGCACGTGACCAGGGGCCCTTAACTCTTCCTGAAACCATTCCGCAGTTCATTGACCCTGGAGCGGAGGAAGTGTGTGCTACCTCGGAGGGGTTCGGGGCGGTGGGGTCGTCGACAAGCGCGGAGATGGAGCTGTCGGGGGACTCGGTGGCGACACACCTGCGGGGGCTTGCCGATGGGGCGGTAGGCGTGGACACCGGACACGGGTTTCATGTGGTTTCTGAGTCGGGAATCCGCCACGAGGTAACCGGTTCGGACACCTTTCAAGTACTCGGTGTGCAGCGGGTGGATGCGGTGGCGTGGCCTTTGTTGCGCTTGCTTCCGGAGGGGCCGGCGCTGACGCACGATGCCGCGCTGAAGGCCACCTATTAGTACTGTGTAAAGCTTTACTGGCGCTCGCGGCTGAGACGAGGGTCGCAAAAGTGGACGTTGGTTTCATGCGAAATGCAAGGTCAATTGTTGGGCTGCCCAAAAGTTGTGTAGGCAGTGTGTATCTCCCCTTCGGATTTAAGTCCCGCACCGTGACGTAAATCTCGTTAGAGTGGCATGGTATGAGCGTTTCTCAGGGCGTAATTAATGTGGTAGGGAAGGCAACAAATTCCCTAGGCGGCCTGGTGCAACGGCGTAGCGTCGATGCGGAGAAGATCCAGCCAGTTGGGTGGATGAAGCACGATGAGGGCGTACGTACACTGACCGAGAGCTTCCAGGCAGCGGGGCCGAGTCAGCGAGTGAGGCTGGCAAAGAAGACCTCGAATCTGTTCCGAGGCCGCAAAGATGGATCGGCTGGGCTGGATGTCAGTGGACTCAACGGTGTTATCGAAATTGACCCAGTGGCGAAGACTGCGGACGTGCAGGGGATGTGCACCTATGAGGATCTGGTGGACGCAACGCTTCCGCACCGCCTCGCGCCTTTTGTCATCCCGCAATTGAAGACCATCACCCTTGGCGGGGCGGTGACTGGCATGGGGGTTGAGTCGACATCTTTTCGCAATGGACTGCCGCACGAATCCGTGCTGGAGATGGACATCTTGACCGGTACGGGCGAGATTGTCACAGCGTCGCGCACACACAACGTCGACCTATTTCGCGCGTTCCCCAACTCTTATGGATCGCTGGGCTACGCGGTCCGTCTCAAGATCGAGCTTGAGCAGGTCAATGACTTCATCGAGCTAAGTAACGTGCGATTCCACAGCCTGGCAGACTTCCAGGACACACTGGCAGAGGTCGCGCGCTCGGGTGAGTACGAAGGCCAAGCGGTGCACGGTCTGGACGGTGTAGCTTTTGCGCCTGACGAGGCATACCTGACTATCGCCCGCGCCACGGATGACCCAGGCCCGACCTCGGATTACACCCGCGAGCGTGTGTTCTATCGGTCGCTGCACCACCCAGAGGGGACAACCTACGACAGGTTGACAATCCGCGACTACATCTGGCGCTGGGACACCGACTGGTTCTGGTGCTCCCGCGCCTTTGGCGCACAAAATCCAACATTGCGTGCTTTGTGGCCGCGTGAGTTTCGACGTAGTTCCTTTTACTGGAAGCTCATCGGCATTGACCGCAAATTCGACGTTGAGCACAATCTGCTCAACCGCCCGAAAGGGCTGCCACACCGCGAGCGCGTTGTCCAAGACATCGAGGTCACCGTGGATAAAGTCGCGGATTGGCTCGAGTGGTTCTTCTCCGCATGTGACATTCAGCCGCTGTGGCTGTGTCCGATCCGCCTGCGCAAAGGTTCGGAGGAACTGGTAGGCACTGGCGATGTCACTCGCGACGCCACCGCACCGTGGCCACTATATCCCCTCACGCCGGACACAACCTGGATCAACGTGGGATTTTGGTCTGCGGTCGCAGGCTATCACGTGTCGCCCGACGCCGAGCCCGGCGCGTTTAACCGGGTGATTGAGAAGAAAGTGTCTGAACTTGGTGGACATAAGTCTTTGTACTCCGAGGCGTTCTACTCCCGCGAAGAGTTCGAGCAGCTCTACGGCGGAAACTTGCCGGATGAAATGAAGAAGATCTACGACCCAAAGGGGCGATTCCCTGGGTTGTACGAAAAGACTGTCACCGGCGCCTAACAACTACATATTGCTGATCCGAAAGACGAGGAAAGATGACATCCCCCTTTGTTCCAATGACGGTCGGCGAAATCGTCGACGCATTCGTGGAAGGCGACAACCCCTTCTACTGGAAAGCTTTTGACGGTTCCACCGCTGGTCCCGAAGATGCCAAGTACACGGTGAGCATCAACTCCCCAGAGGGGCTGAGCTACGTAGTAACTGCACCTGGTGATGTGGGGCTGGCTCGCGCGTGGGTCACAGAAGGATTGAGCGTGGAAGGCGAGCACCTAGCTCACCCCTATGGCATTTTCGACGCGCTGCGTGAGTTGTACCGGAAGTTCCGTAAGCCGGACTTCCGCACCATGGCGCGCATCATGCGGTCCCTCGGGTCGATGGGGGCGATCCAGATTCAACCTGTCCCCGACGTGGAGCGCGCTAGCTGGATCGAGCGCACGCTGCGCCAAGGCTTGTCCAAGCACTCGAAGCAGCGCGACGCGGATGTCATCTCGGATCACTATGACGTGGGCAACGACTTCTACGAGCTCTTCCTTGGCGATTCGATGACGTACACCTGCGCGGTGTATCCCACCGAAGACGCTAGCTTGGACCAAGCTCAGGAGAACAAGTACCGCCTGATCTTTGACAAGCTGCGTCTGAAGCCAGGTGATCGCCATTTGGATGTTGGTTGCGGCTGGGGTGGCATGGTGCGTTACGCCGCCAAGCAGGGAGTGAAGTCCCTCGGCGTCACTTTGTCCCAGGAGCAGGCTGAATGGGCGCAGGAAAAAATCAAGGAGGAGGGGCTTGAAGACCTTGCCGAGGTCCGTTTCATGGACTATCGCGATGTTGAAGAGAATGACTTCGATGCAATCTCTGCCATCGGCCTTCTGGAACACATCGGTGTGGCCAACTACCCGGACTTTTTCAATTTCCTCTCCGACAAGTTGCATGTTGGCGGCCTGATGCTAAACCACTGCATTACCTATCCGGACAATCACAAAACGGCCAAGGGCACGTTCATTGATCGCTATATTTTCCCTGATGGCGAGCTCACGGGTTCTGGCACGATTACAAAGGCGATGCAGGACAACGGTTTCGAAGTCCTGCACACCGAAAACTTCCGTTTCGATTACATGCGTACCCTTCGCGATTGGTGTGACAATCTCCAGGAGAACTGGGATGAGGCGGTAGCCCTAGTTGGCGCTCCGACTGCGAAGCTGTGGGCCATGTACATGGCTGGCTCCGAGTGGGGCTTTGAGTACAACGTCGTTGCTCTGCATCATTTCCTTGGGGTCAAGCTTGACGACGAAGGCGGTCGCGGAGACGTGCCTGAGCGTCGTTGGTGGACTGATGCTCCGTCGAGCGAATTTTCTTAATTGCCCCTGAAAGGGGGTAGATGCCGGGGTGGGCGGTCAATTTCCGGCTTTCCCGTGGTGGGAGAATATATTTGACCCACTCTTTCCGCAAAATACCCCCGTGGGTATTCCCGTGAAGTGGGCTGATTGAGCTTCAGTGCTGGTTGAGTCATATAAATGCATCTAGGGTAAGAGGTACTAATCCCAGTACTGACCCATCAGGAGCTCCACCATGTTGCTTGAAAGAATTTACGAAGAGGACCTCTCCCAAGCTAGCTACTTCATCGGCTGCCAGGCTCGCGGCGAAGCGATCGTCATCGATCCACGCCGTGACATTCAGGTCTACCTCGACCTTGCCAAGAAGAACGGCATGAAGATTAGCGCGGTCACCGAGACCCACATCCACGCCGACTACCTTTCGGGCAGCCGCGAACTAGCAAGCGCAACCGGCGCAGAGCTCTACCTGTCGGACGAGGGCGGTCCGGACTGGTCTTATGGATTCGAAGGCAACCGCCTCAAGGACGGCGACTCCATTACGATTGGGAACCTCACCCTGCAAGCGGTGTTTACCCCAGGCCACACCCCGGAACATATGAGCTACCTGCTTACCGACGGTGCCTTTACCGACCGGCCGGGCTACATGTTCACCGGTGACTTTGTCTTCGCTGGTGACCTGGGTCGCCCGGATCTCCTCGACGAGGCAGCTGGTGGCCACGACACCCGATTCGAGGGGGCGAAGCAACTCTTTGCATCCCTGCGCGACAAGTTCCTCACCCTGCCGGATTACGTCCAGGTCCACCCCGCGCACGGCGCGGGCAGCCCGTGCGGCAAGGCGCTAGGATCTGTCCCTTCCTCCACTGTTGGCTACGAACGCACCTTCGCTTGGTGGGCAAAGTACTTAGAGACCAACGACGAGCAGGGCTTTATCGATGAGCTCCTCGACGGTCAGCCTGACGCGCACGCCTACTTCGGCCGCATGAAGCGCGAAAACCGTGACGGCCCAGCTGTCATGGGGGAGCGCGCACCCCTGAAGCGTTACACGTCCGCCGAAGCCATCGCTGGGCAGCGAGACAACGAGGTCATCTTCCTTGACCCCCGCGCGCTCGACGACGTCCGCCAGGGCACCGTCGCAGGTGCGATCAACGTCGCATGGAACGCCAAGCCATCGATGTACGTCGGTTGGGCGATCGACCCAGAGCGAGACAAGCGTGACATCGTCATCCTCACCGACGAGGAAGAATTCGCCGAGGACATGCGCAACCGCTTCGTCCGCGTAGGCGTGGACAACGTCACCGGCTTCACGTCGCTAAGCGATGAGCTTCCTGCCTACCTCCCCGAGCTGGTGCAGCCAGAAGACCTCGACGGCTTCGAACACGACCTGCTCCTCGACGTACGCAATAACTCTGAATTCCGTGACGGCTCTATCCCAGGTGCCCAGCACATCAGCGCCGGTAAAGTCATGTGGAGCCTTAACGAACTGCCCAAGGACGGCACCATCGTTGCGTTCTGCCAGTCGGGTGTGCGCAGCTCCGTCATCGCGAGCTCACTGCGCGAGGCGGGCTTCCATGTGGTCGAGCTCGATGGCAGCTACGCCGCGTGGTCTCTGCGCCAACAACACGCGTAGAGCGACGGACCGAGCACAATGGAACCAGCACTAGTCCTTGTCCTTATCCTCTCTCTGGCAGTCGGACTAGCCATCGGCCTGCTCGGCGGTGGCGGTTCAATCCTGATGGTTCCGCTCCTCACCATCGTGGCGGGGTGGCCGGCGACGAACGCCATTACGGGGTCCCTGTTCGTCGTCGGAGCTACCTCGCTTTTTAGCACCCTGCTTCACGCACGCCTGGGAAACGTTGCTTGGCGGCTCGGCCTGATTTTCGGCGCGGTGGCCATGGCCGGTGCCTTCGCAGGTGGTCTCTTCGCGGCATTCCTTCCCGATGCGCTGCTGCTCACCATGTTCGCCCTGGTCATGTTGGCATCGGGCTGGGGCATGGTGCGCAAGCGAAAAAACACTAAACGACGATCACCGGACGAGCCCACCCCCTGGGGCAAGGTCACTGCGGTGGCGTTCGCCATCGGCGTACTCTCCGGCTTGGTTGGTGCCGGCGGCGGGTTCCTCATCGTTCCGGCGTTGGTTCTGCTCTTTGGCGTTTCGATGGCAACCGCCGTGGGCACCTCGCTGCTGGTGATCACCATGCAGTCCACGTCGGGTTTTGTAGCCCACCTCATCAATACACCGATCGATTGGCCGTTCGCTTTAGCGATCACCCTGGTTGCAACTCTCGGCGCTGTCCTCGGCGTGAGATTGGTCAAGCGCATCCCGGCGGCGAAGCTGCGCAAGGTCTTCGGAATTTTTGTTATCACGATGGCATTCGTGATGCTCGGGCAGGGTTTGTTGTCCGCTTAAGCCCAGCGATGAAAACAACCACGGCTGCGCCTGCCAATAGAAGTGTGATGGCGACGAGGGATCGTCGATAAGCAAAAGGATGCTGCTCTTGAGGCTGACTCAACGCCACCGGATGCGGCCGTGGCGCATCGCGCGAGACAACTTCAGTGAGCGCGGCGTGTGGCGAGAGGAAACCCCCGTGTGGTTCGGCGGCGGTGTAGATGCGCTGCCGAAGCTCTTCCGCGGAGTCGTCGGGGTAGCGCTCAACCAGCAGCGCAGCGATGCCGCTGATCACTGGGGCTGCGAAACTGGTGCCGGTGAAGGGCTCCGATACGTCACTCGAGCGTGCCTTCATCCCGATAGCGAACCCCTCTCCCGACGGAGACAAAGCAGCGGTGGGCATGCCGGGAGCAGAGACGAAATCCTGCTCTGGTGGCACGGGAAGAGAATAGTCGGCCAGAGTGTATTCGGTCGCGCGAGCGCCAACGGCGACCACGGTCGGATAGTGCGCAGGGAAGACGAAAAATCCGGGTTCGCAGCCCTGGTTGACATTTCCTGCAGCAGCAACAACCAGAGCGTTTTCCTGTTCAGCGCGGGCGAGGGCTTGATCGAGGATTGACGCGTCGATCTGAGTTGCGACAGCGGGAGGCACGCAGGAAACAACAGACACGTTGATCACTTTCGCTTGGTGGTCAAGCGCGTCATGGATAGCGTGGGCGAGCGTTTCAAGACTGCCCCCGGTGTCTTCTTGCTGGGTAAAGGCCGACGTTTGCTTTATCGAGACAATGCGCACGTTGGGTGCAATACCGTGCTCTTGGCCTGCGATAATCCCCGCGACGATGGTGCCGTGGCCATCGCAATCATGCAGCGAATTCGGAGCCTGCGGAGAGACTAGATCTGTGCCGGGATCGAGCCGAGCAATGTGTGGGTGAGGCGTGATACCAGTATCGATGACAGCGACGGTGACGCCTGCACCCGTAGCTAAAGCGTGAAATGGCTTTGATTCGGGCTCAACAAGTGTGGTCATTGGTTCCGCTATCGCACACTGCACCTCTTGCGCATGGGCAACCGGGACACACCAGAACAAAGAGACAACAACCATTAGGGCATGGGCTATACGCTTCATCTTCTACAGCCCACGGATCAGCTCGAAGATACCGGCCAGATGAATCGCTAGCGGGATCACGGCAATGATTGCGACCTGCTCGGCGCGCTCAAACCAGACGATAGTTGTTGGCTCGAACTCGGACACCACGTGGCTCCACAAGGGAGCCGATACTGCGATCAAGACGATAATCCCTGCGGCCACGAGGAACCCAGGGTGTGCATCAACTCGAATAAGTGCGATAACTCCGGTAAGCAACGCGGTCATCACAATCGCAACTAAAGAAATGCGGGGAATCGGGTAATGGTGACGCGAAGCATGCACCGCTAAAGCTGCAGCAAAACAGCTGCACAGCGCCCATGCCCACTCGCCACCTTGAAACCCGAGCAGCCAGAATGCGGGGAGCAAACCCACTGCAAGGCCGACTGGAATGCCATCGGAAACTAGTTTCGCCACTTTTGCCCGAGAATCCACGTCTAGTTGGTGATCGTCCGCATCAGGCATTTCTTCCCCCGCAGTGGGAACTCGCGGTATGTGCAGGCCAACTACGCGCGTTGCAATCCCGGGTGCCGCCATGACGATTCCAAGGGCGATCAAAATCGCGCACCCCGCAGGCGCTGTGTCGCTGGGGAGCCAGACACCTACGCTTCCCCCGATAAGAACTAAGGCGGCGGTAGCTCCGCAGGCCAGCCCCCGGATACCAATTCGACTGACATAACCGGCACCAATCAACAAGATACAGCTGGCAACACTGCCCACGATGATGCCCAGTGCGACACTAGAAGCATCCGGATTAGCGCCCATCACCCACAGTGCGATTGCAGTGCCAGCACCCATGATTGCGTATATAGAAATCAACTGGCTCTGGACGAATGCGCTGAGTAACAGTGCAATGATGGCGCCGAGAGTAATGGCGGCCGGCAGCTTCATGACATGGGAAAACAACAGGGTCAGGATAAAAATTCCTAAGACAGATGTTGCCCGTTCCACGCTTCCTACCTGATCGTGCGCATCCGCTTGGGCTGAGAGCGATTCCGCCGCGTCGCGCACAACAGGGGCCGCCTGTTCAACACGGGGTCGCAGGACCAATACTTGACCGTTACGCAGTGCCAGGTTGTGCGTTGGGACATCTAGCGGGTAAACCAAGCCTGCGGCTGTGGCGAATTCCCACGGCTGTGTGATTACGGGTGCCTCTATCAGTCCGAGAATTTCCGGCAGCGCTTCTCCGAAAGTCGAAGAGCTCGGGATCGTTAAATCGGCGTGCGAATGGTGCGCACCCACGTCTAAGCGCACCGTTAATCGCACCACGTGATGCGTTGCTGAAGTCACGAAAGTTCTACCCCCAGTAGTTGGCGGTCCCCGTACCGCCCGAACATCCTCATCTTGGCTTAATATGGGCACTGTGTCCACAGCTAGGGGGTAGTTGTGGCAAAAGTTCATCAGGGGGAAGCGTGCTTGGCGTCATCCAAGATCCAATTGTCGTACCTCGGGATCCTTCGCAAAAGGTTCCCGAGCCTGCCATGCCTCAGGGCAGTTTGAAAGCGGAGCCGGTGCCAGGGGCGCAGCGCGCAATTCCTGAGCCGATCATCCGCATCATCATGCCGGTGGTCATGGTGACGGCTGTCGTCGCGATGGTGCTCATCATGGCGTTATCCGGGCGTGGCATGAGTCCCATGATGATGATCTTTCCGCTCATGATGCTGATGAGCATGCTGATGATGATCTCACCGCCCGAGCGGACAGGCGATATCGATGAGCAGCGCCGCGTCTATCTCCGTCACCTCGATGCCTTGAGCAAGAAAGCACGATCGCATGCCGACCAGCAGCGCGATTTTGAGCAGTTTCACCATCCGCATCCGGGCGATCTCACCAACGGGGTTGCCCCAGAAAGGCTGTGGGAGCGGCTTTCCGACGACCCCCGCGCCTGCGAGGTGCGCATTGGACTTGGTAGCGCGTCGCTGTGCACGCCAATTGAGGTCGACGATCCCGGTTCGACGGAGGACCTTGACCCGGTATGCGCGGTGAGCCTCAGACGTGCCGTCGCCGCGCTTAGCTCAGTGCACGACATACCCATCGCGGTGCAACTGCGCGCCTTTCGCATTATCACTCTCTCGGGAAAAGGCGCCTGGCCCACGTTACGGTCCATCGTCGCCCAGCTGTTGTTTTTTCACGGGCCTGAGACGGTGGGTCTCGTCGACAAGTGCAGCACTGGACGAATGGGCTGGCTGAAGTGGGTGGAGCATACCCGCGGCCCAGCAAGTGCCGAATTCACATTCATCATTGTCGATGCCGATTCCCCGCAGCTGTCCCAAGTGCTCATTTCGGCGGAAGCAGAGCCTGTCACCTGTGTTCTTGTCGTTGCGGAATCACAGGATGATCCCGTACACCGCTTCGCCGACGAAGACGGAATTCACTTTCACGCCGACAACCAGATCGGTGTGTTCACCTTGACTGGACTCGAAGTTTTGGGCACTCCTGACGAGTACAGCCATGCCCAAGCAGAGCAGCTAGCACGCGCTGTCAGTGCTTTTCGACGACCCGATGTACACCACAGTTCACAAACAGGAAACAACCTGCTTGACCTGCTCGGATTGCCGGAAATTGATCACCTTGCACCGCAACAACTCTGGCCAGGACGATTCGGGACTCCACAGCATCTGACGGTGCCGATTGGCGTAGACGAGAAGAAATACCCGGTGCTCTTGGACATCAAGGAGTCAGCCCACGGTGGCATGGGGCCACACGGCTTGTGCATTGGCGCGACCGGTTCAGGTAAATCGGAACTGCTTCGCACACTCGTGGTGGCCCTTGCCGCGACCCATTCACCTCACGAGCTGAACTTCGTGTTGGTTGACTTCAAAGGCGGTGCGACCTTTTTGGGGCTGGAGGAACTTCCTCATACCTCCGCAGTAATCACCAACCTGGCGGATGAAGCCGTTCTGGTGGAAAGAATGTATGAAGCCATTTCGGGTGAGCTCAATCGCCGCCAAGAGTTGCTGCGGCGGGCGGGCAACTTTGCCAATATCACCGAGTACACCGAGGCCCGCCTCACGCTTCACCCAGAGCTTGCACCTTTGCCGGTCCTTGCTCTAGTAGTGGATGAATTCTCTGAGTTGCTTGGCCAGCACCCCGATTTTGCCGAACTGTTCGTGGCAGTGGGCCGATTGGGTCGTTCCCTCGGTGTGCACCTGCTGTTGGCCTCCCAACGGCTCGAAGAAGGAAAACTGCGCGGGCTTGATTCCCACCTCTCGTACCGCATCGGGCTCAAGACTTTCTCCGCCGCGGAGTCGCGACAAGTGCTCGGCGTGGCCGATGCATACCAGCTTCCGAGCCAGCCCGGCGCGGGTTTTCTTCGAGGAAATACCGGCCAGCTGCAACGATTCCAGGCCGCCTATGTATCAGGGCCACTCGTTCGTCGTGAAGCAAACGCGCCAGTGCCCGTTGCTCAAAGAGTGCAGGTCTTTCACGGCTGGGACCAGGAAGAAGTAGCTCCCGAGGTACGTACGACGCTCGATGACTCCACCACGCTAGTCGCTGAGATCGTGAGGTTGGCCACCGCGCAGGCTGAGGCGTTGGGGGAGGTGGCTCACCAAGTGTGGTTGCCACCGCTGCCAGCCAACATCGAACTGTCTGCCGTGTGTAAAGACGCAGGACACTTGGCATGCATCATCGGAATTGAGGATGTGCCGTACCACCAGCGACAAGACCCGCTGGTGCTTGATCTTTCACAGTCGGGAGGCCACTTCGCTATCGCGGGCGGTCCCCAGACCGGCAAATCCACGGCTCTGCGCACCATTGTTGCATCGCTCGCAGCGACTCATACAACCGATGACCTTGCCTTTTACATCATAAACGCAGGAAACGGAGTATTCCGTGACCTAGAAATGTTGCCACACGTTGCTGGCGTTGCTGATCGCACGGAACCTGAAAAGCTCCGACGCATTATCGACGAAGTAGCGGGATTTCTCGACGAACCGGTGCAGCGCCACATCGTGCTCGTTCTTGACGGGTGGCAAGCACTTGTCGGCAACGATGTCGAATTCGATGACATTCGGAACGCGCTGTCGCGAATCGCCTCCGAAGGCCCAGCCGTAGGTATTCACCTGGTGATTTCCACGCAGCGTTGGACCTCAATTCGCGCCAGCGTCCGCGACCTGATTGGGCACCGCCTTGAACTTCGTCTTGGCGAGGCCATGGATTCCCTGATCGATCGCAAGGCACAAAAGAAACTGCCGACCATCCCCGGCAGGGGACTGACCACCAGCGGTGGCTACATGTTGATCGCATCCACATCGAAACAGGACGTGGCCCATATCGCGTCGCGAGCCGTCATGCCACGCGTTCCATCCTTGCGCATGCTCCCAGCGCAGGTAACCGTTGCGGAGCTGGGCAATCACGAATTTATGATTCCGCTGGGAATAGGCGGGCCAAAGCTCGAAACAATTGGATTATGCTCCCACCACCTCATGGTTTTTGGCACCTCGGGTTCAGGAAAGTCCACGTTGTTGGCAACCGTGATGGAAAGCGTGCAAGCTTTCGACCGCGAGGACGCGCGCCTGGTCATCATCGATCCGCGTCGCGCACACCTGGGAACCATCGACGACAACATGATAGCGATGTACGCACCCACCACTGAATCAGCTGCCCAAGCGCTCGCATCCGCCGCAACTACATTGGGCTCTCGCTTGCCAGGACCTGAGATTACAGCGGAACAAATCGCAAAAAGATCGTGGTGGTCAGGCCCAGAAATCCACATAGTAATCGACGACTTTGATCTCCTTCCGGAAGAACACATCCGGCCTCTCATCGACCTGCTCCCACACGCAGCCGACATCGGCATGCACGTCTACCTCGCCAGGAAGTTCGGTGGAACCGCCAGGGCACTGCTCGGAAGATTCCTGTCGGCCCTCAAAGATCAACAACCTGCAGTTCTTGTACTCGATGGCAACCGCGACGAGGGAGCGCTCTTTGGCTATCGTCCCACCGCTCAGCCTCCGGGGCGCGCAACCCTCATCGAAGCTGGAGAGATCATCGGAACAGTCCAGATCGCGACAACTCAGACCGAGGAAACCGCATGACCACCATCACCGTCGTCATTCATCCCGCCTTGACAATCATCGAGGCCGACCGCACTTACTATCGCTATGACAAGCCCACAGCCGATGATGTCGCCGATTTTTGCTGCACTGTCGTCGATAACGCAATTGGCGGTCACCACGTAGTTATTCAGGCCGAAGAAACCACCGCGCACGAGTTCGCAGAGGCGTGCCGGCGTCGTGGCTTCATCGCCACCGCAGAGCCGCTTATCGACGACTCCCCGGCGCCTCCCGAGCCCGAAACGTCCACCGAGGAATTCGAGCCTGTGGACGAGCCGATGCGGCCTTCGCCACTGCCGGTATTGGGAATCGCGGCATTGGTCGTGGTGGTCATTGCAGCTGGTGCGTGGCTCGCAGGGCCGGAAGAACTTCCCGTCGAGCCACCTGTGGTCGCCCAAGTATCGGAACCAGTTAGAGAGGTGACCTCGGCACCACCTTCGCCCATTGTTCCGGTGGAAGAATCAATTGTGCTGGAACAAAATGGTCTTTCCGTGACGTTGCCATTGGGCTTCCAACTCGAAGCAGATGGTGAAATGTGGCGCGCCCAGGGCGAAGACCCAGGTTTCAGGTTGCAACTTGCCGCCGACGATCTCTACGGGCTGCCTGCGGAGGAGCTATTCAACCAGGTTGAGCGGGAACTCAGCGAAGACCCCTCGATGACATTGATTCGTCGAGAAGCGAACTTGGTGGAGTACCACCAGCTTCCGGGAGACGGATCGGAGGCACGTTGGTTCACTTGGGTGGCCGACGGACAGCAACTTTCAGTGGGATGCCACACGCAATTCGCTCCGACGACCGTGCAGCAAGCAACCTGCGCGATGGCCTACGAATCAGCGGTATACGCGCCTGAGTCACCCGAGGTAGAAGCCCTGTGACCTGCGGAAACGAGAACTTTTGAATTTGAGGGAACCGTAGCGATGTTTTAACAGTCCAATAGAAGTAGAAAGGCCATTTCGGCGCTTTCCACACACAACAATTGCAAGGGGGAAACACCAATGACCCAACCGACTGGGGAATTTCAAACAGAAGCCGACGTGATGCGCGCTGCCGCAGACCACACCCGTGTGGTGCACGATGCAGTGCAAAGCGAACTGCGTCGCCTGCAGGAAGCGATCATGGAGACTCAGAGCTTCTGGAAAGGCGAGGCGAAGTCGACCTTCGATGATTTGATGGTCCGCTACGACGATGAAGAAGCAAAACTGCTCAAGGCGCTTACTGATATCGGCAACAACATCGACTCCAACGCAGGCGACTTCGAAGGGGTAGAAGCCATCAACGCCGACGCGTTCAAGGCGATCAACCCAGCTGAAGGCCTACCTCTTTAAACCGAAAGGAAAATACCAATGTCTGCACCAATTCAGTACGGCTTTGGCAAGCTCAACGGGCTCGCTGACGACATCAACGCATCTTCCACAAACGTGGGCACTGAACTAAACGAGCTCAAGGACCTCCTGCGCCCAATTGCAGAGACCTGGACAGGTGACGCTGCCGAGGCCTACCAAGCGCACCAGGACAAGTGGGATAGCGCTGCGACCGAGCTCAACAACATCCTCAACACCATTGGCAATGCGGTCCGCGATGGCGCGAGCCGCATGCAAACCATCAACAGCAACGCCGCTGATAGCTGGCGTGGCTAACCGCACTGTATAACTCAGGGGGAACGACGAGAAACTGATGCCTGGGCAGCATCACTACACGGTTGGGGGACCGTGGCCAACGCCGCTTGCAGATTCGTGCAGGTGGCGTTTTGGTTTCTAGGTGGTAGATGCCCTATCCTTAAGTGTCTGTGTGTTCTTCTGCATTAATGCAGCACTCCACGGGTCTCCACCGGCCGCCGGGGGAGTGCGAGGAACGCTTAGTACTGTTCTGGCCGGCAGCCATCAAGACAGACTTTCAAGGAGTCATGCATGTCTACTTACCACCCAAAGAGTGGTGACATCGCCCGCAAGTGGTACGTCATCGACGCCACTGACGTGGTGCTGGGCAAGCTTGCATCTACCGTCGCAGACATCCTGCGCGGCAAGCACAAGCCAATGTTCGCACCTAACGTCGACACCGGCGATCACGTCATCGTTATCAACGCTGATAAGGTCCACATCTCGTCCAACAAGCGCGACCGCGAAATGCGCTACCGCCACTCTGGTTACCCAGGTGGTCTGAAGTCCATGACCCTTGGTCGTGCACTGGATACGCGCGCAGATCGCGTCATCGAGGAGGCTGTGAAGGGCATGATGCCACACAACAAGCTTTCCGCACAGTCCATTAAGAAGCTTCACGTTTTCACCGGCTCTGAGCACCCATACGAGAGCCAGAAGCCAGAAACCTACGAGTTCAAGCAGGTGGCACAGTAATGACCGAGCCAAATCAGAACATCGAAGAGACCAACGTTGCAGACGCTGGCGACATCGAAGCCGCAACTGCTGCAACCGAGGAATTCAACTACACCATTGGTGACGCGGTAGCTCCAGAGGTTACCGAGGAAGAGGCTGAAGTTGTAGCTCCTGTGCTGCACGAAGGCCCAATCCAGACCGTTGGTCGTCGTAAGCGCGCAATTGCTCGCGTTACCGTCGTTGAGGGCTCCGGCAAGATCGTTGTCAACGGTCGCGAGTTCGAGGATTACTTCCCGAACAAGCTGCACCAGCAGGACATCCTTCTACCACTGACCCTTCTCGAGCGTGAAGGCCAGTTCGACATCCAGGCAAACATCTCCGGCGGTGGCCCAACCGGCCAGTCCGGTGCTCTGCGCCTAGCGATTGCTCGTGCACTGAACATCTACAACCCGGCTGAGCGCCCAACCCTGAAGAAGGCTGGCATGCTCACCCGTGACGCTCGCGCTGTTGAGCGTAAGAAGGCGGGTCTGCACAAGGCACGTCGCGCACCTCAGTACTCCAAGCGTTAATTTTCGCTGTACTTGCGCACTTCGCCGCTTCTCTCCATTCTTTGGAGAGGGGCGGCGTTCGCATTTTCACCAAAACAGTCCATAATGAAATGCATGACTCGACTGTTTGGAACCGACGGTGTCCGTGGCCTAGCCAACGACACCCTCACTGCCCCTCTCGCCCTCAAGCTCGGCGCAGCCGCCGCGGTGGTCCTAACCAAGGATCGTGGATCGCACCAGCGCCGCCCGATCGCACTGATCGGCCGTGACCCGCGCGTCTCCGGCGAGATGCTGGCAGCGGCGATGGCAGCAGGCATGGCATCCCGTGGCGTTGACGTACTGCGCGTCGGTGTCATCCCCACCCCAGGCCTGGCGTACCTTACCGACGACTACGGCGCGGACATCGGCGTGATGATCTCCGCATCCCACAACCCGATGCCAGACAACGGCATCAAGTTCTTCTCCGCAGGCGGGCACAAGCTTCCCGACGATGTCGAAGACGAAATTGAAGCGGCGCTCGCCGATCTCGAAGAGGGTGGCCCAACCGGAACTGGCATTGGCCGCGTGATCGAAGAAGCACCGGACGCACAGGGACGCTACCTGGCGCACCTCGCAGAGGCAGTCAAGACCTCGCTGAAGGGCATCAAAGTTGTCGTCGATGCGGCAAACGGCGCAGCCAGCGAGGTTGCTCCGAAGGCCTACGAGGCAGCTGGCGCGGAGGTCATCTCGATCTTTAACAAACCAGACGCGTTCAACATCAACGACAATTGCGGTTCCACCCACATGGATCAGATCCAGAAGGCTGTTGTGGAGCACGGTGCCGATTTGGGCCTCGCCCACGATGGCGATGCGGATCGCTGCCTGGCCGTGGACGCTGAAGGCAATATCGTCGACGGCGACCAGATCATGGCGATTCTCGCGGTCGGCATGAAGGAGAAAGCATCGCTGCGCAATAACACCTTGGTAGCAACGGTCATGAGCAACCTTGGCCTGAAGATCGCGATGAAGCGCGAAGGCATCGACATTGTCGAAACCGCAGTGGGCGACCGCTATGTCCTCGAGGAACTCAACGCTGGCCGTTTTTCCTTGGGCGGAGAGCAGTCCGGCCATGTCGTGGTCCCTTCCTACGCGACCACCGGCGACGGCACCTTGTCCGGCCTCATGCTCATGGCGCGCATGGCGGAGACCGGAAAATCTCTGTCTGAGCTGGCTAGCGTCATGTCGGTCCTGCCGCAGGTTTTGATCAACGTCCCTGTCTCCAACAAGGCCACGATCATGGGAGCGCCTACTGTGCAGGAAGCGATCGCAGAGGCTGAAGCGGAGCTCGGCGACACCGGCCGCGTCCTCCTGCGCCCCTCCGGCACTGAGGAGCTTTTCCGCGTCATGGTGGAAGCTGCCGAAAAGGAACAGGCACGCAAGGTTGCGGGCCGTCTAGCTGCGGTTGTGTCCGCGGTCTAAACTTTTTTCGCCACTCAGGGAACCTTTTGCGTTGTAGAACAGTCCAATAGGGGTGAAGTTCCTTCATCACCTACACCTCACTAGAGGGGAGTGTTCTACATGTCCCAGTTAGACGCAGATTCCGAGCGCATTCGTTCGCTTCTGGCCAACCATGCCGAGATGTTCGCTCAGCTTCGCGACGAAAGCGAGCAGCGGCCGCCTAATTTCTCTCCGGCTGCCGCTGGCGCTGGTTTCGCTTTGCAGGGCGATCGCCTCGCGTTAGCTTTGCAGCGACTCCACGAGGCCTCGGTACGCCGCCATCAAAATCGCCTGCATCATTTCGACAGGTTAGGCGAGCTCAATGACACCATCCAGGGCACAGACGAGCTCAACGCATCTGAATTGAGGACGCGTGGCCTCGATGAATAACCTGCAGCTGCTCGACGCCATCGCTAGCGAGGCCAGCTCCAACCCCAACATTGACTCCGGCAGCCTCGCCGGCATCCAGGATTACGCCAGTGGCATCCGAAGCGATCTGGCCAAACGCGAGGGGCTTGATACCTCACAGCTCCGCAGTGCAGCCTCGGCTCTCGGCGGTCGCGGCGGCGGGGTCCTAGACACCATCGGAAACGTCATCACCATCGTCGAATTCGGCAAGCAGCTTATCGACGACCTCTCCCCGCTGTTCGAAGGCATCGGCGAAGGGGCACCCGCCGAGCAGGAAAGGCGCATCGACAACGAGCACCGCGAATTCACAAAATGCCTTGATGACTTTAGCGCGCGGGCCGAAGAATGCGGCGATTCTATCGACATCATTGCCGACGACGGCGACCAAGGCATCAATCTCTTGCTCGCGCTGATCCTGCGGTTGATGAAGTTCGCGCGTTTCTCGCCACCCGGCGTGATCATCGGGATCATCATTGACCTCATCATGAATGGTCTCGGCCAGGCGAAAGGCATCGCTGCCGATCAAAATGAGTCGATCGAAACTTGTTTGGACCGGGTGATCGAAGAAACAGAGGCTCTGTGTGACAAGGAAATGCCCGAGCCTTCGATTTATGTCGAACCCGAGGGGATCGTCGACAAGCAAGCTGACGCTGCGGAAATCCCCACCGATGCAGCGTCAGCGACCGGTGAGCTGACTCTGAAGCTTGAGATCAATCTAAACTGTGCGGTTCCGTCTGAATTTGTCGAGGAGCTCTCGACGATGATGACAGGCCCGCTTGCAACGCAGGACTGCGCTCCGCTACTCGGGGCTGCAGCAGCGATCAACGAGTCCGTGCAACCTACCGAAGTTGAAGAGCCTCCGATGCCCGCCGAGAAACTTGCTACCGCTCCTGCGGCAGCACCCATCGAAGAACCACCAGTAGTTGAAGAAGTACAGCCAAGTCGCGTCCGGAAAGTGGAGAAGTGGTAATGGATTTCTACGAATTTGCAGAGAACTTCCAAAGGCGCACCGCGAAGCGCATGGTGGACTTTGAAGCGGCGTTGCTCAAGGCACAAAAGCAGATGGAGGAAACAGTCCGGCAGCAGGAGATCGCGCGGCAGATGAACATCAAAAAGCCACCGACAATGTACCCAAAGGGCACAATTCGCGGTGGCAAGGTCCAGGGCGTGCTGCGGAGAGAAGCCCCAGGAGGGATGAACTAGAACAGGCGAGTGTCGTCCTTGGCAAAACCGGCCTTGTCGGCGAGTTCAAGGCCGGCGTAGGAGCTTACCTTTGGGCCAGTTGCCTCAGGGTCGGAAAAGTCGGAGTACTTGCCCTCGTTGTCCAGTTGGTGCAACAGGAACCCGGTGACCAGACCCCATGCAGTCTCGCGGGCAGCGGTCTTAGGCAACCCGGCCCCGAGAATGAACTGGAAGCCAGCATCTTCGGCGAAGCTCTGCTGGTTACCGTTTTCGATCTCACGGTAGGCAACGTCGCCCTTCCAGTTGTAAGCAAGTTTCGCTGGGTTTCCGGCATCGAATAGTTCGCTCTTTCCCGAGCCGATCACCAGGGCTGGCGCTTCGATTGTGCGCGCTGCTGCCGCTGCGGATGGGCTGGTGTTCGCGGGATAAATCGCCGCAACCGCGCCTACCTTCGGGTTGTCGGCGGCGGTGAGGACCGCCGCGCCGCCACCCATACCGTGTCCAACCACGCCAAGTTTCTTCGGGGAAACGCTGACGTTACCGTTGCCAAGCTTGACACCAGCGACGATCTGCAACGCGGATTCCAAATCCGCGGCAAACCCGGCGTGGTCTGGGTTAAACCCGATCTCGGTGTCGGGCGCAGCCACGACGATGCCCCAGCTAGCCAAGTGGCGCAGGGTGGCGTGGTAGTGCTTGATCGGCTTGGTCCAATCATGGCCGAAAGCGATCGCTGGCAAACCGTTTCCCTTTTCCGGGGTGTAGATCTTTCCAGGGAGGCCGGTGTAGCCGAGGTCGCCTTCAAGCACATGGTGCGGACCGCGCTTGGACAGTTCCTTTAACGATTTCTTCAAATTCGCAGACACATAAGCCACGATACTGGATTCTTTTCGCTGTGACGTGAAATCCGTCTCACCAGGAATTTTTCCAAGATGCGAAAAACTCACAGCGTTTTGCTGGTCACAGAATGTAGGTGTGATGAAAAACGTCGTTTATTCTTTACGCCATGTGTGGAATCGTCGGATATGTCGGAAATCAACAAGCCCTCAACATTGCAGTTGAGGCACTACGTCGCATGGAATACCGCGGTTATGACTCCTCAGGCGTCGCAGTCGCTGGAGCTGGCACGATCGCGATGGCCAAGCGCGCCGGGAAACTCGCGAACCTGGAAGACAAGATCACCGAAGTAGGGGCGGACACTCTCCAAGGCACCACCGCCATCGGACACACCCGCTGGGCGACCCACGGACGCCCGACGGATGAAAATGCGCACCCGCATATGTCGTTTGACGGCAAGGTAGCGATTGTCCACAACGGCATCATCGAAAACTTCGCCCCGCTGCGCGACAAGCTTGAGCGCGACGGTGTGGAACTGAAATCCGAGACTGACTCCGAGGTCGCGGCCCATCTGTTGGCTCAGGCTTACAACGAAGGCGACACGCAGGGCGATTTCCGAGCGAGTGCGCTAAAGGTGCTTAACGGCCTCGAAGGCGCATTCACTTTGTTGTTCATGCACGCCGATCACCCAGACCAGATCATTGCCGCGCGACGGTCCACCCCGCTGATCGTTGGAGTGGGCGAGGGCGAGATGTTCCTCGGGTCTGATGTCGCTGCATTCATTGAGTTCACCAAACAGGCCGTGGAGCTGGGACAAGACTCCGTTGTCAGCATCACCGCCGATGGATACGAGATCATGAACTTCGACGGCAGCCCCGCTGAAGGCACCGAGTTCACCATCGACTGGGACCTCGAAGCCGCAGAAAAGGGTGGCTTCGATTCTTTCATGATGAAGGAGATCCACGAGCAGCCCGCCGCCGTCCGCGACACCCTCGCGGGTCACTGGGATGGCGAGCGGGTCACTCTCGACGAAAACACGATCTCCGACACCGACCTGAAGTCTTTCAACCAGGTCTTCGTCGTGGCTTGCGGCTCCGCTTACCACTCGGGACTTGCCGCAAAGTACGCCATCGAGCACTGGGTGCGCATCCCGGTGCAGATCGAGGTGGCCAGCGAGTTCCGCTACCGAGACCCTGTGCTGGACGAGCGCACTTTGGTTCTCGCTATCTCCCAGTCCGGCGAGACCGCAGACACCCTAGAGGCCGTGCGCCATGCAAAGACTCAGGGTGCCAAAGTCCTCGCGGTGTGCAACACGAATGGCTCCCAGATTCCGCGCGAATCGGACGCCGTGATTTATACCCACGCCGGCCCGGAAATCGGCGTGGCATCGACCAAGGCTTTCCTAGCCCAGGTGGCCGCGAACTACATCGTTGGCCTCGGCCTGGCGCAGGCGAAGGGGACCAAGTACCCCGACGAAATCCGTGCGATCTGGGAGGAGCTCGAGTGGATTCCGGCCAAGATCGAGCAGGTGCTGCAGGTCCGCGAGCAAATCGGCCAGATCGCTCAGACGCTGGGCCAGGTCAAGACGATGTTGTTCCTTGGCCGCGGCGTTGGTTTCCCGATCGCGCTCGAAGGAGCCTTGAAGCTCAAGGAGCTTGCGTATATCCACGCCGAGGGTTTCGCCGCAGGCGAGCTGAAGCACGGCCCGATCGCTCTGATCGAGGATGACCTGCCGGTCGTCGTCATCGTGCCTTCTCCGCGTGGAGTGTCCCAGCTGCATTCGAAGATCGTCTCCAATATCCAGGAAATCCGTGCGCGTGGTGCAAAGACCATCGTCATCGCGGAGGAGGGCGATACCGCCGTCGAGCCATATTCCAATTGGCTCATCCGCATCCCGCAGACCCCGACGATCATGCAGCCGCTGCTTGCGACCGTTCCGCTGCAGTTCCTTGCGGCCGACATCGCGCTGGAGTGCGGCAACGAGGACATCGATAAGCCACGCAACTTAGCGAAGTCCGTCACTGTGGAATAAAACCGAACAGAAACGGCCGTTTATGGTGCTTTTCGACGATGCCACAGCCCATAAACGGTCACTTCTGTTCAGATAGGCTGGAAAGCATGGAGCCGGTAGTTTTTCAGCAGCGCCTCAACGGCAGTATTCGCACCTTCATACTCGTGCTCGGAGCTCTAAGCCTCCTCGGCGCAGCGGTTTCATGGATGTTTCAACGAAACCTTCTCGAGCTTGTGATCTACCTTGCCGCGGCAGCGTTCTTCTTTCTTTGCCTGCTCATCAAAGTGACGATGACCGTGCACGAAGCTGGCATTGACCTAACAATGCTGGGCGGGATTGCTGACGTGCACCTACCAGCGTCGTCGATCAAGGGTGTCACGCTGGGGCCAACCACCGGCCTCAAAGAAGGAGCCGGCATCCGCTTCATCGGCAACGCAGAAGGGCTTATTGTGGGTGGCCCGACCATCAAGATCGAGCGCACCACCGCTCCGTACCTCGTCTCCATGGCCAATCCCGACGAGGCAATCGCAGCCATCAACCGGTGCTTTTAGCTCGGTACGTTGAGCAATTGGAGATCCTCAACTGACAGAGTTGCTGTTTTTGCACGGCTCAGGATGGATTCCAGCACTGCTGTTAGAGCCTGAACAGGGTCGTCGACCATGGAGTGACAGCGCCAGCCGATGTGCTTATCTGGGCGGACGAGGATTACTCCGTCTTCTTCGACTTCACGCTGGTGCATCCAGTCTCCGTAGAGATCGGTGATCTCGAGGCCTTCGCCAATGACAACTGCCTTCAGTTCAATACCTAGCTTTTCAGCAACCTGGACTGCGGCGTCTGCCCAAGGTTTACCGGTGATGCCAGTGAAGATGGTGAAGCCGGTGCCGGTTGCGATGTCGTGCGTGGAGAACTTCTCCAGGGTATTGCCCAACCAAGCGTGTGGCAGACGCAGACCTGGGTACGTGGATTTCTGGTGGTGCAGCATGGGGTCCTCGGTGATTTCTGGACGCCCCCGACCATCGCAAACTGTCGCGGAGGATTGATAGAATTGCCCGATTTCAGTGCCTTGAGCATTGAATTCGTAATCTTTGTAGTCCAGCGCTTCACGCAGTGCTTTGCGACGAGCAGCGCCTTCCGCTGTTGGTTGTTTACGCAGCTGCAGACCCTCACGGAATTCTTCTTCTGTTTTTGCATCAGCAACGCCGAGTGCTTCGAAAATCGGGCCGTATTCACGGCTGGAATCATTCGCACGCGTCACGATTTGTTTTGCAACTGGTGCGCGCTCGACAGAGTAGGTGTCTAGGAGTTCTGGTCCTGCCTGCCCCTTGATCACTGCCGCGAGCTTCCATGCCAGGTTGTAGGAGTCTTGGATGGAAGTGTTGGAACCTAGACCGTGGCTTGGTGGGTGACGGTGTGCTGCGTCGCCCGCGATGAAAACACGTCCCTTTTGCATGTGGGTTGCGTACTGCTCGTTATTGCCCCACAGCGAGTAACCGGTAATTTCCATTTCCAGATCAGGGACACCGACGAGATTGCGTACGATGCGCTTCGCTTCTTCGTCGTTAAGCACCGGTGGCTCACCGTTGATGTCGAAGCCCCAGACAACGAGCCACTCGTCCCACATGCGAACTGCGCGGATCAAGCCTGCGCCGATGCCACCGATGTTGGATCCAGGGTAGAAAACCCAGTAGAGGATGGATGGGCGATGAGCGACGAGGTGGGAAAGGTCTGCCTTGAAGGTGATATTCATGGAACCGCCGATGTCCATTGCGCCTTCAAAAGGCGTGTCAATGTCTTCGGCGACTTTGGAACGCGCACCGTCGGCGCCGATCAGGTACTTTGCGCGAATGGTGTACTCATGGCCGGTAAGGCGATTGCGGACCTTGACGCTTACGCCTTCGTCGTCTTGCTCGTGGGAGAGGTACTCGGTGGAGAATTGGGTTTGGGTGCCTCGCTTGGTTGCGTTTTCTACCAAGATTGGCTCAAGCAGCGTTTGCGGAATATCGCAAGGCATTGCTGGTGAGGCAAGCTCGTAGTCTGCTCGGCGATCCGGGCGGAAACCCCAGGTTGGGCGGCGGCCGATTTCTTCACCTGCGAGAGTTTCGCAGTAGACGGTGTCGCCCATCTTGTCGTGCGGGGTAGCCTTTGCAAGAACTTCTTCTTCGAGGCCCACGTCACGCAGTACCTCCATGGTGCGCTGGTTCGTAATGTGCGCACGAGGGGTGTTTGCTGTCCAGCGATATTTGGTGATCATGATGTTGTCAACACCGTGCGTGGACAGGAAGAGCGATGCGGAAGCTCCGGCGGGGCCGGAACCGACGATCAAGACATCAGTGGTGACGATATCTGTTTGCTCAGGGGCTTCGGTTGCAGCGAGACCATCATTGAAAACGGGCATTAGTTCTCCTTAGGATCAGGTGAAATGGACCTTGGGGGAGAATGTAACGCGGGTCACGTTTATTGGGTAGTGGTAAGTGCGGTCACGTCTGCTGGGGGCGATTTAGTGTCCGCTGGAGGCCAAAATGAGCGCGAAGATTTCACATTTCCGCACGAGATTCTTTGCGCCATTGCAAAGGTGTCGTTCCATAAGCGCGTTTGAAGGCCTTGCCGAAGTGGCTGGAGGAAGAAAAACCAAAGAGTGCCGCAATAGTGGCGACCGAATAGCGATCATGGGTTGGCGAAGCCAGTGCTGTTCGCGCAATCTTGAGGCGTTGCTGCAAGAGATAGTTTGAAACGGTTGTGTTTTCCGCAGCAAAAACGCGGGCCAGTTGGCGCTGGCTGATCCCTGCGGCTGCAGCAATTTCGGCAACAGAAAGATCAGAGTTTCCGAGATTAAGGGAAATGAAGTGTTGCGCCGCAAGCAGAATGGA
The DNA here is from genome assembly GCF_030252165.1 of Corynebacterium breve. Taxonomy (NCBI): domain Bacteria; kingdom Bacillati; phylum Actinomycetota; class Actinomycetes; order Mycobacteriales; family Corynebacteriaceae; genus Corynebacterium; species Corynebacterium breve. The sequence continues at coordinate 344,341 of NZ_CP126969.1, forward strand.
ATCAGAAGACGATGCAGGCTCGAAAATCGAGCTCACCAGGCTCAGGGTGTTGCGTTCGGTTTTGCTGATATCGTCCGCGCTTCGTTCACTCAGGCTGCGACGCACGAAATTGGCAAGCGCATTGTGCTGAAGGCTTTGCGATGAGCGAGAGAAATCGAAGACATAAGGCAACTTTGGTCGAGGTGCAGGCACCAACTCCGTGTACAAGTGCCGAGGAACAGTGAGCACCATCTCGCGAAGCCCCAGGGAAAACCCACGTGTGAAAGGTCGGTCCGCGTCGTAGACAACCGCTTGGCCGGGCTGGAGGGTGAGATGCCCGTCGGTGTGAAAGAAAAACGTATCGCCTTCCAACGCAAAGAAAATCGCGATGACGTCGGTTGGATTGTCGTTAATGAAGGATTCGGAGCGCTCCACTATCTGGGCTGATCCGAATACATCGGCCAAACGGATCGACGGCAAGTTGATATTTTCTTCCCGTGCCTTAAGAGGCTTCGAATCCAGCGTACGAATATCAAGAGGTATCAAAGCAAGAGCATTGTGACTCTCCCACAGGCGGACCCGATCTCCGGGTGGGGTGCCCTGCGTACTGAACGTCAAGGACTCAAGTTTGCTCTCATTAGCCACGCGAACCTCCCTATGTTTAAGCCGTTATACCAGTTTCGTGAATCACATCCTGCATCGTGGGTGTCCCTGCTCGATCAAGTACGCTCGACCCTATGCTTGAAGCCCTCCGTTACGCGTTTGTCGATTCGATCAACGTCCTTCTTATTGGCGTGATCGTCGCGGTGGGCATCGCTACGCCTCCTGTGCGTCGCAAGTACGCGAAGATCAGCTCGCTCCTCGTCGCGGGCGATTGGCTCGGCGTGGCCTCACTATCGCTGCTGATGCTGGTGATCTTCGACGGGCTCGGCGACGTGGTGAAACAGTTCGTCGAGGGACCCTTGTTTGGGTGGCTCCTCATCGCCACGGGCGTGCTTGTCGGTGTGATGGCGTTTAAGGGCGGCGACAATTCCAAATTGATGAACACCATCATGGCCCCGTTGCGAGAGCCCACCCCGCGCACCGTCATCATGGGTTTCATCCTCGGCCTGATCCAGTCGGCGACATCAGTGCCGTTTTACGCCGGCCTCGCCGTGCTTTCTGCCAGTGGTATCGAAACGGTCAGTCGATACACAGGCCTGATCCTGTATGCCACGGTCGCATTAAGCTTGCCGACGATCACCGCGCTCCTCGTGGGCTGGATCAGGAAAGAACCACAGTCGTTCGTCGGAAAGCTCTTTGAAAAGGCGCGGCAACGCCCGGATGAAGTCACCCTCGCGGCGTCGTGGCTTGTGGCGATACTTCTCATCGCCATTGGTGTCTTGCATTTCTTCTAAGTGGCACAATGGGGCGCATGAATCTGTTAACCACGCGCATTGACCTCTCTGCTATCGCACACAACGCTCGGACCATCAAGGACCTGGTGGCACCGGCAAAACTGATGTGCGTGGTCAAAGCGGATGCCTACAACCATGGCGTGGAGCGCGTCGTACCGGTGATGGAGGCCAACGGCGCAGACGCATTCGGCGTGGCTACGGTCGACGAAGCCAAGAAGCTCATTGGCTTAACGACGAAGCCGGTTCTGGCATGGATTTGGGCGATCGACTCGGAGCTACCCGAGGGGGTGCAGCTGGGCGTGCCTACTTTGCAGCACCTCCGCAAGCTTGTCGACGACCCCACGCCCCGGACCATCGTCCTCAAAGTCGATACGGGTATGAATCGCGCGGGCATCGACGAGGAATCGTGGGCCGAGGCATTTGAGCTGGCAAAGGCCGAACACCTCACGGTAGACGGGCTAATGACACACCTTGCCTGCGCCGATGACCTCGATAACCCGGTGAACGACGAACAGGCGGAGCTTTTCCACAAGGCGATCACGCAAGGCCGCGCGGCCGGGTTAACCTTGCCAACGAATCACCTTGCTAATTCGCCAGCAACATTGACCCGCGAGGATTTCCGCTTCGATCAGGTCCGACCTGGTGTCGCTTTGTACGGCCTGGAACCTGTGGCGGGCATTACTCACGACTTGCGCCCGGCGATGAGCTGGATTTCGCGAGTTGCCACAGTAAAACCGATCAAGAAAGGTGAAAGCGTCAGCTATGGTCTCACCTGGCAGGCGCCGGAGGACGGTTTTACTGCCAGTATCCCGGCAGGCTACGCCGACGGGGTGCCACGCGCATGGCAGGATGCCATCGAGGTCACAATCAACGGCAAGGCATACCCGCAGGTGGGGCGTGTGTGCATGGACCAGTTCCTCATCTGGTTGGGGCAAGACCAGGTGGATCTTGGTGCTGAAGCCATCATTTTCGGATCCGGTGGTATGAGCGCGACTGAGTTGGCAGATCGTGCTGGCACCATCAATTATGAAGTGATTTGCCGCCCTACCGGCCGCAACGTCCGCGAATACACGGAAGGCAAGTAATGAAGTTTCTCTCTGCAGGAACTCGTCGTTGCGATACTGCTGCCGAAACCCAAGCGCTTGGCGAGGAGCTTGGTCGCGCGGTAGAACCCGGCGATGTCATCATCCTCGATGGTCCCCTCGGTGCAGGCAAGACCACCTTCACGCAAGGCATTGCGCGTGGCATGCAGGTGAAAGGGCGCGTGACCAGCCCGACGTTCGTCATCGCCCGCGAGCACCGCAGCACCGTGGGCGGACCCACGCTCATCCACGTCGACGCGTACCGGCTGATCGCCGAAGGTGCTTCCGGCGACCCGCTCGGCGAGCTTGATGCCCTTGATCTCGACTCCGCGCTGGAAGATAGCGTGGTCGTGGCCGAATGGGGTGGGGGACTTGTCGAGCAAATTACACAGTCCTATCTGTTGGTTACTCTAGATCGTGAAACCCTCGTGCTCGAGGATCCAGAATCCGAAGGCCGCATCATCTCTTGGAGGCTTGAGCAATGGCAGTAACCTTTGACAACGGCGCTGACTACGCCGAATCTCGCCCAACGTATCCACCCGAGCTGGGGCCGCTTCTTGCCGCGCAAGCTCCGCGCAGTGCCGTGGCACTCGATGTGGGTTGTGGGACAGGCCAGCTCACGGAAATTCTCACCGACGAATTCGCCACCACGATCGGTACCGATATCTCTTTGTCGCAGGTCAGGGCCGCCCGGGGGACTGCACTCTACACCGTCGCCGATGCCAGCTCACTGCCTCTGAAAGATCACTCGGTTGATCTAGTCACCGTTGCGCAGGCGGCGCATTGGATTGAGGTAGAACCCTTCTACGAGGAGGTCCGGCGCGTAGCCACACCGGGCGCCTTGATCGCTCTGATCAGCTACGGCCTGTGCATTATCGACGACGCCGAGACCGACCGCATTTTCCAAGAGTTCTACGCGGGTGAATTTCACGACTTCTGGGACCCGCGCCGGATCCATGTTGAAACCGGCCTGTCGCGACTGCCGTTCCCCTTTGAACGTGTTGCAATCAACAGCCCGGACATCATCAAGTCGATGACTGTGCATGACTTCCTGGGGTACGTGGAGACTTGGTCGGCGTCGACAAGCGCGCGCAAGGACGGCCACGGCTACTTGCTTGATCGATTCGCTGAGAACCTAGAACTCGTCTGGGGTAGTGTCACGCGTCAGGTTCGTTGGCCGGTCACAGTGATTGCGGGAGTGACATGCTGACGTTTTTGGCGTCCAACCCACTTTTGGCGTTGGCTCTGATTTTGGCGCTGGGCTTGGCGCTTGGAAAAGTCCGCGCCTTCGGAATCTCCCTTGGCGCGGCAGCGGTTCTATTCGTCGCACTTGGCTTGGCCACCGCGAACCCTGAGATCCAAATCCCGCCGCTGGTGTACCAACTTGGCCTAGCAATGTTTGTGTATGTCATTGGCCTATCCGCGGGTCCGGTGTTCTTCCGTGAATTCGCGCGGCGAGGCTGGAAACTCACCCTGTTTATGCTGGTGCTGTTGGTGGTGCTGGTTGCGCTTGGCTGGGCAATCATTAGTGGCCTTGACTTGGACCCAGCAACGGGCGCGGGCATGTTTGCTGGTGCGCTAAGTTCGACCCCGGGTATGGCAGCGATCGTCGAGATGGTTGATCCGGCGCAGTCCCAAGACCCCGTGATCGGCTATTCGTTGGCATATCCAGGTGCGGTCATCGGAGCAATCGTCGTCGCGGCCGTGGGAGCATCGGTGCTCAAGGTGGATCACCGGAAAGACGCGGAAGAGGAGGGAATGATCACAGCCAGCCTGCAGTGGCGTGGCGTGCAGATCGGCCCTGGGATCCGCGGGCGGATCGGGGATTTGCGAGCGATTGCAGGCGAAGAGGTCATGGCGACACGCATTGCTAACGATCCCGAAAACCACGAGCTTGCAGACCCCTCAGGAGTACTCGAACCGGGGATGATCCTGCTGATCCACGGCACTGAAGAGGCGCTCGATCGGGCGATCCCGCGACTTGGCGAGGCATACCTGGTGAAGATCGAAGACACCGAGCTCATTTTTCAGGAGTTCACGGTCTCCAATCCGGAGATTGCTGGGCACCGCCTCGGCGACATCGATACTGCGTCGAAGGGGTTTCTCGTGGCCCGTGTTCGCCGCGGGGATAGCGACTTCGTGCCAAACCGCGGTACCGTGTTGAACTACTCCGACCGGATCCGCGTGATTACCGCGCCGGGCCGAGTAGACGAAGTACGCGCCTGTGTTGGCGACAGCGAGAAGGCCCTAGGCAATGTTGATCTACTTCCATTCGCGCTCGGGCTCTCGCTGGGCCTGTTGATCGGCGCGATTCCGATTCCATTGCCGGGCGGCACCACGCTTACTTTGGGGTTTGGTGGTGGCCCGATCGTTGCTGGGTTGGTTCTTGGCGCCCTCAACCGCACCGGCCCGATCCACTGGCAGCTGCCGTTTCACGCGAATAAGACCATCTCTACTCTCGGCCTCGCGTTATTCCTTGCTGGCGTGGGTACCTCGGCTGGCGCTGGGTTCCGTTCGGCGCTGACCGACCCATCGTCGCTGGTGTACATGGGAATGGGACTCCTGATTACTCTGACGAGCGCGCTGCTCATCGGCATTGTCGGCTGCACTCTGTTCGGCCTCAAATGGGATGAAGCGATGGGTGTTTCTGCGGGAATGACCACGAATCCGGCAGTGATTTCCTATCTGAACACCCAGACTGGCACCGACCTTCCCGATCGCGGATATGCCACCGTGTATCCCACGACAATGATCGGCAAAATTGTCGCGTCGCAGGTCCTTTTCTTACTCCTGGTTTAGACAGCGGTAGGATCGACGAGAATCCATTACTAGTAGGAAGTTCGCTTTGCTAAAACTCACTAAAGACGACAAGGGTTGGCTCGGAATCGTCATCGCCTTGTGGCTGATCGCTTTGTTCGCACTCATCTTCATTTTGCCAAAGGGCAACGTGCAGTCGGCTCCCACCAAGTCGCTCGCGGCTGCGGTGAACCAATCGACCCCAGCGCAGGGGCCAGCAATGGCCACTGACATGGAAATCGACCTAGGCAAGGTCTACGGCGACGACTACGCCGGCTACATGACGCTGTGTTCCAACGAGCCACCAGAACTTGTCGAGGCGAAGAAATCCGTCCTCGAAGCAGACACCAAGATCTCTCCGGACGAGAACTACATCATGCTTTTGCCTGCAGACGAGTCGTCGCCAGTCAAACTTGACGCGCTCCCAGCGGATAAGTTTGACCTTTGCCCAGTTCTCGGTGGTCAGCCATTCATCATGCAGGAGCCACAGCCGATCCAGTACCCGATTCCACTGCACAAGGAAAACGGTAAGTGGACGATGGGTTACCGACTCTAATGTGGGTACTAGCGCTTGATACGGCGACAGCAGACTTGGTAACAGGGCTGGTGAACGCCACAACTGGTGAGGTTTTCGACGAAGTTATCCACGACACTCGCTCGCACAACGAGCTTTTGGTGCCGACGATCCAGCTGTTGCTCAAGCGCGCCGAGCTCACATTCGACGACCTTTCCGCGATCGCTGTCGGCTGCGGGCCAGGCCCGTTCACGGGCCTACGCGTCGGCATGGCAACTGCTAGCGCACTAGGCCAGGCCCTCGGCCTCCCAGTCCACGGCGTTGTTACCCACGACGCCGTTGCAGCGCTTATCGACGAGCCATCCTCCCTCATCGTCACCGACGCCCGGCGCCGCGAGGTGTACTGGGCAAGGTATACCAACGGTTCTCGCGTGTCTGGCCCTGACGTCATCGCACCCGCTCAGCTGGCGGTTGATCCTGTCGACGTCATGAGCGTTCCAGACCACATTCGCGACTCTGTCTCCGTGGATGCAGGCACCGTGACTTACCGTGCACCGAGCGCCCTCGGGCTTGTCTCCGCGGCCGACCTAGAAAGCGAACCGGGCCCGCTTGTTCCTCATTACTTGCGACGCCCTGATGCCAAGGAACCTGCTCCGAAGCCCAAATCACCGGCAATTCCCGAGGTTGAGCTGTGATCCTTCGGGAACTCACCGCGGATGATGCGACCTGCGTTGCCGACATAGAGGCGAGGCTCTTCTCCGAGGACAACCCGTGGTCGCGCGAGGTCTTCCTTACAGAGTTCGCTCACCCCCACACATTCTATGTCGGCGCGTTCGACGACGAAGAGATCATGATGGGGTACGGCGGAATCGCTATGTTAGGCCCCAAGACTGACCCTGAATTTGAGATTCACACCATCGGCGTGGACACTCAGTTCCAACGCCGTGGCGTCGGGCGGGCGCTGATGGATCAGCTCACTCACGCGGCCGATCTCTACGACGGACCCATGTTCTTAGAGGTTCGTACAGACAACGATCCCGCCATTGCACTCTACGAAAGCTACGGTTTTGTGCAGCTTGGGATTCGCAAGAACTACTACAAACCGTCTGGCAAAGACGCTTACACAATGAAGCGCGACAGCAGAAGTGAAAGGACGAAGCAGTGAACATCCTGGGTATCGAGAGCAGCTGCGACGAAACTGGAGTGGGCATCATCTCGCTTTCCGACGACGGCGCCATGCACATCATCGCCGACGCAGTCGCTTCGTCCATGGAACAGCATGCGCGCTTCGGTGGGGTAGTCCCTGAGATCGCCTCCCGCGCACACCTTGAGGCTATGCCACAGGTGATGGACTCCGCGTTGCGAGAAGCCGGAATCAAGAAGCCGGATGCCGTCGCCGCCACCGTTGGGCCAGGACTTGCCGGTGCTCTCCTTGTTGGTGCGTCTGCGGCCAAGGCCTACGCAGCAGCGTGGGGGGTTCCCTTCTATGGAGTCAACCATCTTGGTGGGCACGTGGCCGTGGCAAATCTCGACGGGGCCGATGAGCTGCCTCACTCGATCGCCTTATTGGTCAGTGGCGGGCATACTCAGATCCTCGAGGTAGAGGCCGTGGGTAAGCCCATGAAGGAGCTTGGCTCCACGTTGGATGACGCGGCGGGCGAAGCATACGACAAGGTGTCGCGACTCCTCGGGCTGGGGTATCCGGGCGGACCGGTCGTCGACAAGCTTGCGCAGCGCGGCAATCCGGAGGCAATCAAATTTCCTCGGGGACTCAGCCGCGCCGATGACTTGCGTGGCGAGCACCGGCATGACTTTTCTTTCTCGGGGTTGAAAACTTCCGTGGCGCGCTATGTGGAAGCTGCTGAACGGGAAGGTCGAGTAATTTCCGTGGAAGATGTTTGTGCGTCGTTCCAGGAAGCAGTGGCCGACGTTCTGACGGCAAAAGCGATTCGTGCTTGCACCGACACGGGTGCACAGACTTTGCTGCTGGGCGGGGGAGTGGCGGCCAATTCCCGCCTGCGGTCCATGGCCCAGGAACGATGCGAGAAAGCCGGTATTGAGCTGCGCGTTCCACGATTCAAACTCTGTACCGACAATGGCGTGATGATCGCGGCTTTGGCAGCCCAGTTGATCCACGAAGGTGCCCAGCCTTCCGATTTGGGGGTAGCCACTGACACCTCTTTGGAAGTCGAGGTCCCCCTAGTTCACAAAAGCTAGGTACCCTCAGTGGTATGACGATCGGTTTTCTTGTTAACCCAGACCTGACCTACCGCACTATCGAATTCGAACTTGAACACGCCAACCAGTTCTTGGGTGGTGCTACCGAAGACCGTGTCTCCGTGGCATTCCAGGAAGACGGCTCTGAGTATGCAGCACTTTTCTCCACCCAGGCGAAGGAGCAGCGCGCAGAGCCAAACCCAGTCGCATCCCTGTCCCGCAACACCGCAGCGACCGGCAACCCTTCATTCCTGCAGGACCCAACCACCGCGATTTCCGGCCCAGTGATCTTCGTGGATTCCGAAGGCGAAGACATTTCCGACGAAGCGATCGCTGGCGTCAAGAATGCGATCCGTGCAGTTCGTGGATATCGCGAAGACAACCCGGAAGAGTACCAACTGTGGCGCGCCGCAGTTTTGAACATGGGAACTCCGCAGGACTAAAACACACCCTTTCGTGCAATGTTGAGAGTTAGCACTCTCGGGGGTAGAGTGCTAAACAGGTTGTTTGACACACAGTTGTTCACCCGCGACGACGGCTGTGCAGGACTAAACCAACCGGCACAAGAACAAAGCTTAAATTCTCACGCACGAAAGGGTTTAAACGTGGCAAACGTAAACATCAAGCCATTAGAAGACAAGGTTCTGGTTCAGATCGTCGAAGCTGAAACCACTACCGCATCCGGTCTGGTCATCCCAGATTCTGCCCAGGAGAAGCCACAGGAAGCCACTGTTGTAGCAGTAGGCCCTGGCCGCTCCGACGACGATGGCGACAAGATCCCACTGGATGTCAAGGTCGGCGACGTTGTTATCTTCTCCAAGTACGGCGGCACCGAGCTGAAGTACAACGGCGAAGAGTACCTGCTTCTCTCGGCACGCGACCTTCTCGCAATCGTCGAAAAGTAAGGTTACCTATGGCAAAACTTTTAGCATTTGACCAAGAAGCTCGCGAAGGTATTCAGCGTGGCGTTGATACCTTGGCTGATGCAGTCAAGGTGACGCTGGGCCCAAAGGGGCGCAACGTTGTACTTTCGAAGGCGTTCGGCGGTCCACTGGTGACCAACGACGGCGTGACCATCGCTCGCGATATTGATGTTGAGGATCCGTTTGAGAACCTCGGCGCGCAGCTGGTGAAATCCGTCGCCGTCAAGACCAACGACATTGCTGGCGACGGCACCACCACCGCAACGCTGCTGGCTCAGGCACTGGTCAAGGAAGGCCTGCGCAACGTCGCTGCAGGTGCCAACCCGGTAGAGCTCAATAAGGGTATCCAGGCTGCGAGCGAGAAGGTTGTCGAGGAGCTCAAGGCTCGTGCGACCCCTGTTTCTTCTTCAGCCGAGATCGCTAACGTTGCAACTGTGTCCTCCCGCGACGTCGTCGTTGGCGATATGGTTGCCGGCGCAATGGACAAGGTAGGCAAGGACGGCGTGCTCACCGTCGAGGAATCCCAGTCCATCGACTCGTACGTCGATGTCACCGAGGGTATCTCCTTTGACAAGGGCTACCTGTCTCCCTACTTCATGACCGATCCAGAAACTGGTCAGGCAGTCCTTGAGGATCCAGTCATCCTCCTGGTGCGCAACAAGATCTCTTCCCTGCCGGACTTCCTGCCGCTGCTGGAAAAAATGGTGGAGACTCAGAAGCCGATCCTCATCATTGCTGAGGACATTGACGGCGAGCCACTACAGACGCTGGTAGTTAACTCGATCCGTAAGGCGATCAAGGTTGTTGCAGTGAAGTCTCCGTACTTCGGTGAGCGTCGCAAGGCATTCATGGATGACCTAGCGGTTGTCACCAACGCGACCGTGGTTGACCCAGAGGTTGGCATCAACCTCAAGGATGCTGAGCTTGACGTACTTGGCTCGGCACGTCGTGTGACGGTAACTAAGGAAGACACCGTCATCGTCGATGGAGCTGGTTCCGCGGAAGATGTCGAGCACCGTCGCGAGCAGATCCGACGCGAAATCGAGACCACCGACTCCACCTGGGACAAAGAGAAGGCTGAGGAGCGCCTGGCCAAGTTGTCCGGTGGCGTCGCAGTCATCCACGTGGGTGCGCCAACCGAGACCGAGGTAAACGAGCGCAAGCTGCGCGTCGAAGACGCCATCAACGCCGCTCGTGCCGCAGTTCAGGAGGGCATCGTCGCTGGCGGTGGCTCCGCGCTGGTGCAGATCTCGAAGGAACTCGAAGCATTCGCGAACGAGTTCGAAGGCGAGCAGAAGGTTGGTGTTCTGTCCGTTGCTCGTGCAATGGTGAAGCCGGCTTTCTGGATCGCAGAGAACGCCGGACTTGATGGTGCGGTTGTTGTTTCAAAGGTTGCAGAACTTCCAAATGGCGAGGGTTTTAACGCTCAGACCATGGAGTACGGCAATCTCATTGATCAGGGCATTATCGACCCTGTGAAGGTGACTCACTCTGCGGTAGTTAATGCGACCTCTGTGGCACGCATGATCCTTACCACCGAGGCATCTGTCGTCGAAAAGCCTGCAGACCCAGCTGAAGCTGCTGCTGGTGTCCACGGACACCATCACTAAAGCTGGTTCGGCCTCATCTCCCTGCCTCCCACACTTGCTGTGGGGCGGGGAGATTTTTATTTACTTAGAAACTGCGGTGACCTTGATACGTGGGGTGCGGGGCTGGCGTGCACGTAGGAGCGACTGTCGTTCAGACTCGCTCATGCCGCCCCAGATGCCGTAAGGCTCTGCCACCTTCAGTGCGTGTTCGCGGCACTGCTTGAGTACAGGGCAGTTGTAGCAAATCGCCTTTGCGCGATTTTCGCGCTGGGTGCGAGCGCGACCACGCTCACCGTCCGGATGGTAGAAAACTTCAGAAGCTTGTCCACGGCATGAGCCGTGCAACTGCCAATCCCAGAAATCTGCGTTAGGTCCGGGTAGCTGCTGCGGCTGAGACATTCTTTTTTACTCCTTAATCAAGGACCGGAAGGAACATAAGGTGCATCGCTACGTGCAAGTTCTCTTGCACTGCAACCAGTTAAGGAGTGTGGTAGGTGATAATGAACGAAAGGTAGCGGACGTGTTTCTTGCAGATGAACTGAATGTTTATCTACCTGTTATGGTCGCTTTGACCTGCGTAAACGTTCTAGGTTAAAGCTGGGTGAACTTTTTGGGTTGGTAACGATTTGAACCCAATTTCCCTTGAACCATTTTCAATCTTCCATTTGAATGAGAAAAATATTAGAGCACGGGTAAAGTGAAAATTCGATTACTTTGCATTGGAGCGTAGAAGGAGAGTTGTGGCGGAACTAGATACCGACGCAGAGCTGGCTAGGCTCGTGCCACTTGCAGCTGCGGGCGACCGTCGTGCTCTCCAAGACATTATCCGCATTATTCACCCGATGGTGTTGCGCTACGCGCGCGCACGGATCGGCGGGGGTAGAACGCCAACCCCCGAAGACATTGCCCAAGAAATCTGTTTGGCCGTAGCAACCTCGATCGAGAAGTACGTCGATCGCGGGAAACCGTTCATGGCATTCGTCTACGGAATCGCTTTTAACAAGGTCGCAGACGCGCACCGATCTATGGCGCGCGACAAAATGAGCCCGACAGAAGAAGTGCCTGATGATGTTAATGACGAGTCAACACCCGAGGAATACGCGCTGGTCACAGACGGTAGTAACAGAGTGAGGGAATTACTCGATCTACTAAGTGATAAGGCTCGCGACATCATCATCTTGAGGGTGTTCGTCGGGCTTTCCGCAGAAGAAACGGCCAGCGCTGTAGGAAGTACAGCAGGTGCCGTCAGAGTGGCACAGCACCGTGCGCTAGCCACTTTGAGAAAAGCCCTGGAAGAAGGAGATGAGGCGTGATGGTACGTCGCAACAAAGGTGAGGACATGGATGACGTCACCTCCCAGCTTGGACCGCTGGTTGAGGATGACGCATTCCTGACCGCTCTTTCTCAAGGCGAAGATCCTTCTGACGGAGGCGATCAACTTGCTGAACTCCTGCTTGAACTCCGCACAGACGTGGAGAAGCAGATGCCGCCAGCACCAATCATCGAAGGTGTGGACGAAGCTCCGCAGGTGATTTCGCTCGCGCATGCGCGTCGTCGCAAAACCAGTCCTTGGCTTGCAGGTCTTGTTGGTGCTGCCGCGGCGACTACTGTCGTCGCAGGTTCCGGCGCTGTTTTGTACAGTGCAGAGCCGGGCACCCCGTTGTGGGAGGTTTCCGCGGCAGTATTCGGTGATCGCACAGCGGCCGTTGAGCTTGCAAGCACTCTTGACGAGATGCAGGTGGCGGCCGATAACGGCGACATTGGGGAGACCCGTGAGCTGTTGGATCAAGCGCGCATTATCGTCAGTGAGTTGAAGGATCCAAAGGGTGACAACAAGAAGGTTGCAAACGAACAGGACGAGGTAAAGAAGCCGTCCAAGTCGTCTCGAACAGTGACCACGGTGACCACGACAGTGGAAAAGACCGCGGAGCCAACAGCTCGCTCTGAAGCTCCGAAGTCAGAAGAGAATGAGCCGAAGGAAGCGGCAGAAACCATCACCGAAAAGTCGCCGACCTCAGTCACCGTCACAGTAACGGAGACGGTGATCGAGTCCATCGTAGTTACCACTACGGCTCCGGTGCGCGAGAATCCGCTTCCGATTCAGCCGTCCTCCTCGGTTGTGCCCGCTCCGGAACCGACCGTAGTAGCGGAGCCAGAGCCTGACCTGGCCGCTCCGCAGGAGTACTGACTAGCGAGCCTCAAGGCCATCTAGGTAGCCCAGCGCGTAGTCCCACGGGACATATGCGTTGGGATCAGGTTCGACGCTTGGTTCGTGGACCGGAGGGACATTACCTTCGAGCGTGGCAATCATGTTTGTTGCCATGATGTCCCAGTCGTAGAAGTGCAGCTGGTCGCAGTCTTCGCAGAGAAAATAGATCCCGAGGATACCGCGCGGTTCGAGTACGCGCTTGCATTCGCGCACATGGATCAAGTCTTGTGCGACGGCGGCGCGCTCTTCGTCGCTAAGCGGCTCGATGTGTTCGTCGTCCAAAAACGATGCCGGATCGTTGGGATCATCGGCAAACGGATCGCGGGGCATCATCGACTCATAATTCACACTGGTCACCCTATTGTTCTTTGGGCTGAAGGGCAATTTGTTCGCATGCCCTGCGAAACGGCCCCGGCTAGGTGGGAATGGGGTAAACGCACTAAGATGTTTACCAATCAATATTTGGTGCGTGTGATAGGAGATTAGCTAACCATGACCGAGCAGCGTGTGCATACCGGTGGAGATGACCCAAACAAGGTGGCATTGAAGGGCCTGACCTTTGACGATGTGCTTCTGTTGCCTGCTGAATCGCACATTGTTCCTGGCGAAGTCAACACTTCCGCTCAGTTCACCCGCAACATTCGCCTGGGCACTCCGATCGCTTCCGCGGCAATGGATACCGTGACTGAGGCGCGAATGGCTATCGGCATGGCCCGCCAAGGTGGCATTGGTGTTTTGCACCGTAACCTCTCCGCTGAGGAACAGGCAGAGCAGGTCGACATCGTGAAGCGTTCCGAGTCCGGAATGGTTACCGACCCAGTCACCGCGCGCCCAGAAATGACTTTGAACGAGGTCGACGCTCTGTGCGCGCGTTTCCGTATTTCAGGTCTGCCAGTTGTCGACGATAACCGCGTGCTCCTAGGCATCATCACCAACCGTGACATGCGCTTCGAGCGCGACTTTGAGCGCCAGGTGAAAGAAGTAATGACCCCTATGCCACTTGTTGTGGCAAAAGACGGTGTGACCAAGGAGGAAGCGCTCGATCTGCTGTCCACGAACAAGGTGGAGAAGCTGCCTATCGTTGATGGCGAGGGCAAGCTCACCGGCTTGATCACGGTGAAGGACTTTGTAAAGTCTGAGCAGTTCCCTAATGCCTCCAAGGACGCTTCCGGTCGTCTGCTTGTTGCAGCAGGCATCGGTACCGGCGAAGATTCTTACTCTCGTGCAGGCTTGCTTGTCGACGCAGGCGTTGACGCCCTCGTTGTGGACTCCGCACACGCACACAACAACCGCGTACTCGAAATGGTTGCCCGCGTGAAACGCGATTTCGGTGACCGCTGCGACATTATCGGCGGAAACCTTGCAACCCGCGAAGCTTCGCAGGCAATGGTGGATGCTGGCGCGGATGCGATCAAGGTTGGCATCGGCCCAGGCTCCATCTGCACCACCCGCGTTGTTGCAGGTGTGGGTGCGCCACAGATCACTTCGATCCTTGAGGCCAGCGTTCCTGCCCACAAGGCGGGCATTCCAATCATCGCCGATGGTGGCATGCAGCACTCAGGCGATGTGGCTAAGGCGATCGCAGCCGGCGCATCGACCGTGATGCTCGGTTCGATGCTTGCGGGTACCGCTGAGTCCCCAGGCGACATCGTCGTCATCGGTGGCAAGCAGTACAAGCGTTACCGTGGCATGGGTTCGATGGGTGCTATGCAGGGTCGTGGGCTTTCTGGTGAGAAGCGTTCCTACTCCAAGGACCGCTACTTCCAGGCAGACGTCACCAGCGAAGAGAAGCTCGTGCCGGAGGGTATCGAAGGACGCGTTCCTTACCGTGGCGAGATCGACGGCATTATCCATCAGATCGTTGGTGGCCTGCGCGCTGCGATGGGCTACACCGGCTCTGCATCGATCGAGGAGCTGCAGACCAAGCGCTTTGTTCAGATCACTTCCGCAGGCCTGCGTGAGTCGCACCCGCACGACATCACCCAGACAGTCGAGGCTCCGAACTACCGCGGTTAAGCGTCTTTAGTTTTGGTCACGTCGTAGAATGATCTACATGCGTGACTACGTTGAAATCGGAATTGGCCGTGAGGCCCGCAAAACCTACCACTTGAGCAGCATCGCCCTTGTTCCATCGCGTCGAACCCGTTCCTCTAAGGACGTGGACACGACGTGGAACATTGACGCGTACACCTTTGATATTCCTGTGGTAGCTCACCCAACTGATGCGATCGTTGGCCCAGAGTTTGCCATCGAGATGCACAACCAAGGTGGCCTTGCGGTGCTTAATGCCGAAGGCCTGTGGGCGCGGCACGCTGATGTTGAAGCGGCGCTTGCTCGTGTCGTTGCAGCAGCCGAGGACTCTGACCACTTCTTCCTCGGCGAGGAAGTCACCCAGGCAACCCGTGTGCTCCAGGAACTTCACTCTGCACCGATTGATGAGGAGCTCTTGGTCGAGCGCATCAC
Organism: Corynebacterium breve; assembly: GCF_030252165.1. NCBI lineage: Bacteria > Bacillati > Actinomycetota > Actinomycetes > Mycobacteriales > Corynebacteriaceae > Corynebacterium > Corynebacterium breve. Next base: position 359,510 of record NZ_CP126969.1, read on the forward strand.
GCAGATTCGTGAATCCGGCGCTACTGTCGCAGTGCGAGTCAGCCCTCAAAACGCTCGCGACTTGGCTCCGGTTCTGGTCAAGGCTGGTGTGGAGTTGCTGTTCATCCAGGGCACCCAGATCTCGGCCGAGCATGTGCAGCAGGGTGGGGAACCGCTAAACCTCAAGGAGTTCATCGGCTCCTTGGACGTTCCAGTCATCGCCGGCGGTGTTTCTGACTACACCACTGCCTTGCACCTCATGCGTGCCGGAGCTGCCGGCATTATCGTCGGCTCCGGCGACACTACCTCTGACACGGCGCTGGGCATCTCCACTCCGATGGCCACTGCGATTGCTGACGCGGCCGCGGCACGTCGCGAGTATCTTGACGAAACTGGCGGCCGCTACGTTCACGTCATCGCTGACGGTGAGATTAACCTCTCCGGTGATATTGCCCGGGCCATCGCATGTGGGGCCGATGCTGTCATGCTTGGCAGCCCGCTGACCTACGCCGAAGAAGCAACTGGAGATGGCTACTACTGGCAGTCCTCCGCAGCCCACCCCCGCTTCCCCCGCGGTGTGGTCATTCGGGAGGCAGATAGCGCTGAACGTGAATCTTTGGAAGTTGTTTTGCATGGCCCTTCTGCCGACGCTTTGGGTACAAAGAATCTGGTAGGAGGCTTGCGTCGTGCGATGGCGAAGTGTGGTTACACAGATGTTAAGAGTTTCCAAAAGGTAAAATTAGCCTTACGTTAGCGGGAAATGCTTATACTGTCACTGGAAACTTAAGTTTTTGATAAGTAAGAAACCGTGTCCCCAGTGCCGAAAGGCGTCAGAAAGGCCCGTGCCGTATGTCCACGAAGCCCCAGATTTCCCGCCACGCCGCTGAGTTCCCTTCGCATGAAGTGGGCAGCGACGAGATCTTTTTCTCCGTAACCGATGACGCTGGCGTGATCACTCACGTTAACAGCGTTTTCGAGCGACTTGCCCGATCGAGCAGAGAGGAGCTCATCGGCAGCCCGCACAACATCATTCGTCACCCAGATATGCCAGGCGGCGTATTCAAGCTGATGTGGGACGACCTGCAAAGTGATGCCCCGTTCGCCGGCTACGTTCGCAACCTCGCGCGGGACAATTCCACCTATGACGTGATGGCAACCGTGACGCCATTGCCTTCTGGTGGCTACTTGTCGGTGCGCACCCGTCCGGTCACCGAGAACTTCGATACCGCGGCGAAGGTGTACTACGAAGCGAACGACCTCGAAGCGTGGGTCAAAGGCGAGGGGAAGAATCGTCGTGAAGCTGCTGCGCTCGGGGCCGAGAAGATCCTGGAGATCGTAGGCACGTACCGAGACTTCATGTACGCCATCGTCCCAGCAGAGCTTCAGGCGCTCGAAGAGCAAGGCCTCTGCCTGCCAGAGGGTGAAGGTGAACTCTACGAGTCGGTGGTGGCCCTGTACAACGAGCTGGACTCGTTTATGGGTGTGCAGTCGGCCATCGCTGACGCAACCCAGCAAATGCAAGAAGCTGGTCGCGCCTTGGAGGCAGAGAACGAGGCAACCGCGCGCGTGAAAGAGGAGATGGAGTCCGTCGTCGTTGACGGCGTTGAGCGCACATTGCTGCTCGCTCCCCTCGGTGTGTGGTCGACGATGCGAGGCATTATCGACGAGCACGTCGCCGACTTGGGTGAGCTTGCGAGCCAGCTCGCGGATGCTGGCGCCGAAGCGCGTTTTGCCATTGCACTGGCTCGACTGCACACCGCTGTGACCGCACGGTTTGTCGCTGAAGAGGGGCACGAGGAAGCCATCGGGCTGCTCATCGAGGCGCTTGATGTGGATATTGAGAGCATGCACCGCGCAGTCAGCACCCACGCGCGCTTGGCGCGTCGTGTTGATATGAAGGTTGGAAGTATCGGGCGCATCATGGAGGTCCCGCACAGCCTGATTAAGGAGTGGGACGCCACCGACCAAACCGAGCTGGCGCCTGGCGTGGGTGATCTTGTTCGCGAGGTGCAGCGGGCAATGAAGGCCGCAGAGGTTTCCTATGAGCAGCTTCAGGCCAGTTCACAAAACATCGGTGGCGATGTTGACCCAGCACGAGTCGATGAGGCTATTGACCGAGTGAAGAAGCTCGCGGATAACTAATCCGCTAGACTCTTGTTCTGTGAATATCCCGAATCCGCGCCCAGTACTCGTCGTTGATTTCGGCGCCCAGTACGCCCAACTCATTGCACGTCGAGTGCGAGAGGCCAACGTTTACTCCGAGGTCATTCCGCACACTGCCTCCGTTGAGGAGGTTAAGGCGAAGAACCCGGCTGCGCTTGTGTTGTCTGGTGGCCCGGCGTCGGTGTATGCCGACGACGCTCCGAAACTCGATCCGGCTTTCCTGGAGCTCGGACTGCCCGTTTTCGGTATCTGCTACGGCTTCCAAGCCATGACGGACGCACTCGGCGGTTCCGTGGAAAAGACCGGAAGCCGTGAATACGGTCGCACTCCGCTGTCCGTGGCTGGTGGCGTTTTGCATGCAGGGCTTAACGACGAACACCCGGTCTGGATGAGCCACGGTGACTCCGTGACTCGTGCGCCGGAAGGCTTCGAGGTTACCGCTTCGACTCCCGGCGCTCCGGTTGCTGCGTTTGAGAACGTTGATAAGCGCATGGCGGGTGTGCAGTACCATCCAGAGGTCATGCACTCGCCACACGGTCAGCAGGTGCTTTCCCGCTTCCTCACCGAGGTCGCTGGTCTGAAGCAGGAGTGGACCGCGGCGAACATCGCTGAGCAATTGGTTGCCTCTGTCGCAGAGCAGATCGGCCCTGAGGGCAAGGCTATCTGTGGCTTGTCGGGTGGTGTCGATTCGGCAGTAGCTGCCGCGATCGTACAACGCGCGATTGGCGACCGCCTCACTTGTGTGTTCGTTGACCATGGCCTGCTGCGCCAGGGCGAGCGGGAACAGGTAGAGACCGACTACGTCGCCGCTACCGATGTACGCCTAGTGACGATGGATGAGCGCCAAGCTTTCTTGGACAAGCTCGCTGGTGTGACCGAGCCAGAGGCCAAGCGCAAGGCGATCGGTGCGGAATTCATCCGCGCTTTCGAGCGCGCTGTCGCGGGAGTTCTGGAAGGCGAGCAGGTTGACTACCTAGTCCAGGGAACTCTTTACCCGGACGTCGTCGAATCCGGCGGCGGCACCGGCACCGCAAACATCAAGAGCCACCACAATGTTGGAGGCCTGCCAGACGACGTTGAATTCGAACTGGTGGAGCCTTTGCGCCTGCTGTTTAAGGACGAAGTCCGCGCCGTCGGACGCGAACTTGGCCTGCCTGAGGTGATCGTGAACCGTCAGCCGTTCCCAGGCCCTGGCTTGGGAATCCGCATTATCGGCGAAGTTACCGAGGACCGTTTGAACATCCTGCGCAAGGCCGATGCAATCGCCCGCGAAGAGCTAACCAACGCTGGCCTTGACGACATCATCTGGCAGTGCCCAGTTGTCCTGCTTGCAGATGTTCGTTCCGTTGGCGTCCAAGGCGATGGCCGCACCTATGGCCACCCAATCGTGCTGCGCCCTGTAGCCAGTGAAGACGCGATGACCGCGGACTGGGTCCGCGTGCCATACGAGGTGCTGGAGACAATTTCGACCCGCATCACTAACGAGGTTGATGATGTAAACCGAGTGGTCCTGGACATTACGTCCAAGCCACCCGGAACCATCGAGTGGGAGTAATTAGCTCCGCACGAAAATTTCGCCCATGCTGTTGTGCACGTGGACCGTCAGGGTTTTGCCTTCGATGTCGTCGTTGACAACAGGTGGGCAATTTTCGTCTCCGAGGTCGGTTTCGCAATCAAAGACCGTGCGGACATCGGTCGGTGGGATAATTTCGATTTCGCCCATATCCGAGGTTACGGTGATTTCGTGATCCTGATCAAGGCGTGGCAGCTCACTGAAATCAACGGTGAGAGTTCCCATTTCGTGGGTAACGTCTTTCAGCGATTCCTCGGTAGACATGGTGTAGGTGACATCGCCCATTCCTTCGTCCGAGAAGTTGGTACTGACGCCGAAGGTCCCGTATGCCAGAGCCGCGACGATTGCGCCCACGCCCAGTACCCAGCCCCAGGCGTTGCCTTGCTTTTTCGGAGGTGTAGGTGCTGGTTCCTCCGGATCTGGGAGGCTCCACAGTTCAGGCACCGTGCCCAGCGGGTCCCATGATGGGGGAGATGGGCGTCCCCCGTCGGGGTGCGGGTAACCCTCCGCCGGGGTGAGGCTAGAGAAATCCGCGGTTACGGTTGTGGCCTCTGCGTGATCGGTTACCAACAGCCCTTCTGGAGGATTCGGGAGTCTTTGGTGCAGCAAGTACCAGCCTGCAAAGAACAGCGCTGCCGTGAACAGTCCGGAGAAGAAGAATCCGCCTTCGGAGCCAGCGGTGAAGCTCATTCCGAAGAAGATTACGCCAACGACCAACCACCAGCCAGTGGAGCGTTCCTTCAGTTCAGTAGGGTTCAGCGCAGCCTTGTTGGCGTTAATGCTGTCCCATGGGCTCTTTGGCATACCGAAGCGAGGCATCACAAGCCACATCGCCAGGTACAATGCCAACCCTCCGCCGAAGGTTAGTGTGGTGATGACGAAGATGATTCGGACGATTGTCGGATCAATTTGGTAGCGAGCGCCAATGCCTTCGCAGACGCCGCCGAGGAAGGCGTTGCCGCCTTGGTCTTTAGGGATGCGGGGTGGGCGCGTAGCCCACATTTCTTTGAGAGTGCTTTCGAAGTTGTCCATGACTCAATTGTCGCGTGCTGTGTGCCCCTTGTGAATCGGGATCCGCCCTGATCTTCTGGCTCAGGGTTTCCCCCGATTCTTTTTCCTTTCCTGCGTGCGACAATTAACGCATGGCACAACTCTCTCCGTACGCATCGATCGAGCCGGTCATGATGTATCCGCGCTACACGCGTCCCAAGAACGGGCGCGTGGTTGCAGGCGTCGCCGCGGGGCTGGCCCAGCACTTGGGCGTAGATGTTGGCTGGGTGCGCATCGTCTTAGTCGTCGCTGCGTTTGTCTCCGGTGCTGGCATCGGAGCCTATGCGTTGCTGTGGATGTTCTCGGAGCCGAACGACTTGAATAAGCCGGTTCCGTCGGACAAGAACTTCAGCAAGGGCACGTACACCGTCTTGGCGCTCGTTGGCATCGCCGGAGCCTTTCTGACCATGAGCGTCCTTTCCGGAATCAACGGGGTTGTCCTTGTCGCGCTCGGCGTTGTAGCGGTAGGTGCGTGGTTGTCTTGGCAGTCCTTCGACCGGGGCAAGAAGTCGGCTGGCAACGTGATCGCGCTGGTTGTTGGTGTGGTCTTGGTGTTTTTGGGCGTGATCGCCATGGCGTTCCTCGAAGGTGATGGTGATCTCGGCGGAGTTATTGCATCGGTTGTCATCACTTTGCTGGGCGTGAGTGTTCTCGTCGTCCCGCTTGGTGTGCGCTTAACCTCGTCGCTAGTCGCTGCGCGTGAGGAAAAGGCAGTGGCAAACCAGCGCGCAGAGATCGCTTCTAAACTGCACGACTCGGTGTTGCAGACTTTGGCGCTGATCCAAAAGCGTGCCGACGATCCCGCCGAGGTCACACGCCTTGCCCGCGGACAGGAGCGTGAGCTGCGTGCTTGGCTTTTCGACGCAGAAGAGAAGACCTCAACCACCGTTTTCGCCGCCTTGAACAAGGCAGCCGGAGAGGTAGAGGACCTTCTCGGGGTGCGCATCGTCCCGGTGACAGTGGGCGACGATATGGAATACACGGAGATGACCGATCCGCTTGTGATGGCTGCGCGCGAGGCCATGGTGAACGCCGGCAAACACGCTGGAGTGGACACCGTGGATGTGTACGCGGAGAACATTGCGGGGGAGTTGAGTATTTACGTGCGCGATCGAGGCCCCGGTTTTGATCCCGACGCGATCCCGGAAGATCGTCATGGTATCCGTGATTCCATTATCGGGCGGATGGAGCGTGCCGGAGGCTCGGCAAAGATCCGCTCAAATGAGTCTGGTACAGAAATTGCTGTGAGCTTGCCGGTATCCTAAAGCTTATGGTGAAAGTCTTCCTGGTCGATGACCATTCCGTATTTCGTGCTGGAGTAAAAGCCGAGCTTGTCGACAAAGTAGAGATCGTCGGAGACGCGGGCACGGTACGCGAAGCCATCGCCGGGATTGAAAGCACGCACCCTGACGTAGTGCTTCTCGACGTACACATGCCCGATGGGGGTGGCCGGGCAGTGATTAAGAACGCGCACACCGACGCGAAGTTTCTCGCCCTCTCCGTGTCTGACGCTGCGGAGGATGTCATCGCACTGATCCGTGCGGGTGCCCGTGGCTACGTGACCAAGAACATCAACGGCGACGAACTCGCCCAGGCTGTCGAGCGTGTCCACGGTGGCGATGCGTACTTCTCCCCACGGCTAGCCGGCTTTGTGCTCGATGCTTTTGCTACCGGCCACGTGGCGGAAGACCCAGTGGGCGAGCCGGTCAAGGTTGATGATCCCGTGGTGGATGCTCTAACTCGTCGTGAGCTGGAAGTCTTGCGGTTCCTTGCGCGTGGATACACCTACAAGGAGATTGGAGAGGAACTGTTCATCTCCATTAAGACTGTGGAAACGCATGCTTCAAATATCTTGCGCAAGACGCAGATGTCCAACCGTCACCAGCTCACACGCTGGGCAGCGGATCGCGACCTAGACTAAGCAAAAGCCAGTTTCCGAGTCCCGTCGACGTGGGGGAAAACCACCCACGCTAAGGCGGAGAGGGCGACCCATGCCACGGTGACACCGATCGGCGGCCAAGGGGCTACAACCGGTGCGAGCATCAGCAATAGCCACCAGATCATGAGGGGAATGGCTTGGCCAATCGTCGGCATGCGAGAGACGTTTTTGCTTAGGGCGAAAAGATTCATTTTTGTGCGGTAAGGGTGTCGCAGCACAAGGAGAAAGACTGCGACTACAGCGACCAGCGCAATAGTCACGCGGGTGCCCATGCCAAGGTCAGAGGTGAGAATTGCGACGGAAAGCCCGACTAGGGCAGCACCAATGAGACGTACTGCAGGGGGTGTGGGGATCGGAGTGATCCGTGCGCGCATATCGCCGTAAGAGGTCATAAAACCTAACGCTACCAACAGGTTGACTTAGTGAGCATGCCGGAGCATACTGGCACCCATGAGGGGAACATCTGTTCGGAAAGTGGAGGGGCTTAGTCAGGCTGAGAAGGTCGCAGCCCTGCGCTCCCGCATGGCCGAACTCGGTGGCGAAGTCCCTGAACGCGTTCTTGATGCCACTGACGTGCTTTCTGTGGGGGAGGGGCTCGGGAGGGTACTTCCCATGCGAGGCCTTCCCCGCAGATCCGTGACCCACATGAGTGAAACTCCGTCGCTGGTAGTCGAGCTTTTAGAGCAAGCAACGCGACAGGGGAGCTACGCCGGTGTGGTGGGCTGGCCTGAACTTTCTTATGCGGGCATCAATAACCTGCACCATGTGGTGGCGGTGCCTGATCCTGGCATGGATCCCCTGTCTGTTTTGACCGTTCTAGTGGAGGGGTTGGATCTAGTTGTCTATCGTGGGGCGGCAGCTCAGCTCTCGCCTACACGTGCGAGGCCGCTGCTGGGAAAACTGCGAGCAGGACATGCTGCATTGCTGCTCGTCGGCACTCAAGTACAGTCGCCAACGCTCACGGTGGAAGCGGAGGTGACAGCTTTCCGGGGGATCGGACAGGGCAGCGGGCGGATCACCGGGATGGACATTGCGATCCGCGCTGAAGCCAAGGGGTACCGGCCTGGGCGTGGCACGGTGGCGTTGGGTGCTGCTCCGCAACGCCGACTGAAGGCGGTGCCATAAGATGCGTGTGGCAGCGATCTGGTTCCCTGACTGGCCGATCCAGGCTGTCCAAGATGTGAGCGGGCCCGTGGCGATCGTCCAGCACCACCGAGTCAAGGTGTGTTCGGCGCAGGCGCGCCGGGAGGGAATCCGACGGGAGATGAAGGTGCGGGCAGCGCAAGCTGTGTGTCCGCAAGTGACTGTGATCGAGGACGATCCCGACCGCGATGGCCGGATGTTTTCTGCCCTAGCCGCGAGTTTTGATGATGTCGCCGCGTCTGTGGAGGTCGTGCGCCCCGGCCTTGTTGTCATCGACCTTGCAGCCGCAGCAAAGTTCCACGGGAGTGAATCTGCCGCGCTGGAAATGATGCTCGATGCCGCAGCACGTAAGGGGATCGATGCATTCGCAGGAGCAGCGGATGAGATCGCCACGGCCATCATCGCGACGCGCTCCAACACAGTGGTTGATCCTGAGGGCTCCCGGGCTTTCCTTTCAGTGCAGCCGATCGAATCGCTGGCGGCAGAAGTGGCACTGGGGGTGGACCCAGAGCTTGTTCGTTCGCTGTCCCAACTTGGCGTGCGCACTTTGGGCGAACTGGCAGAGCTGCCTTCGACCGCAGTCGCCACGCGTTTTAGTGCTGCCGGGCTGCTGGCGCATCGAATCGCACGTGCCGCACCGGATCGTCGCGTAGCACCCGAGCTGCCCATGGCTGACTTGGCGGTTGCGGTTACGCCGGAAGAGCCGATCGAGCGCGTTGATGCGGCCGCTTTCGCCGCGCGTAAAATGGCGGCAGCTCTGCACAGCAAGCTTGCGGCGATCGGGCAGAACTGTCTGCGCCTGAAAATAGTAGCCGAGCTGGCCGATGGAACCCGGGTCGAGCGGATCTGGCGCACCCGCGAAGCGTTGACTGAAGCTGCCACCGCCGACCGCGTCCGCTGGCAGCTAGATGGTTGGCTGACCAATGGAGGGGCGGGCGAGATCACCTCGCTTATCTTGGAGCCGCTGGAACTTGCAGCCCCGGAGCCTGTGGGTGAGCTCTGGCGAGACGGCACGAACACCGATATCGCCCGCCGAGTGGTTGAGAGGGTGCAATCAACACTAGGTAGCGACGCGGTGGTGCAACCGGTCCGCGTAGGCGGAAGGGGAGTCGCGGAGCGTATCGCGCTTGTGCCATTTGGCGAGCAGCTTCCAGAAACCAAAGAGGCATCTTGGCCTGGTGCTATTCCAGCGCCACTTCCTGCGCGTCTTCACCCAGCGGCGCAAGTGACGCTTATCGACGAACACGCCAACCGGATCATCGTCAATGCCGAAGCGCTGCTGAGTTCGGTTCCATATGCGTTGCGATGGGGCTCGCAATACTACTTAGTCACTGGGTGGGCGGGGCCGTGGCCGGTAGCGCTTCCGCAGCGTGTGGCGCGCCTGCAGGTCGTCGGCAAGCGAGAGGGCGACGACGTTCCGTGTGCCTGGCTTCTTGTTTGGATGCGAGGCCGGTGGCGGGTGGAGGCGATGTATAGCTAGTGGTAGATGATGTCGATGACGATGCGCAGCGGGTCTTCGAGGATCTGGACCGAGTAGGGGGATTCGTTATCCAGTCCGACGATGAAGCGGTTGCGACCTTCGAAGACGCCAGTGTTTACTACTTCGGTGATGTTGCCGACACCGGGGGTGGTGGTTAATTGCGGGTCGTCAATCCCGATGTCGTCGGGGAATACGATGCCGTCGATGTTGACAGAGAGAAACTCATTGCCTTCAACTTCGATCGGGTACACGGATCCCTGGCGTGCCGGAGCAACTGTATAGTCGACGAACCAGCCGGGTTTGCCCTCGCCCTCAAGGTCAAAGACGACGCGATCGAAACCATCGTGGGTGCCTAAACGGACATCGGTGACAACCAGCTGCGAAGGAGCTTCGGGGCGATGGGTTTTGGATGCAACGTCGGCATCGCCAAGCGGTGTGACTCCTCCGGTGCTGTGAGGCAGGGCTGCGGAGAGAGAATGGGCTGAATCTGCTTCGTCGCCAGCGCATGCGGAAAGCGTTAGTGCTGCGGACAGCACAACAACGCTACCGAGTAGCGAGCGCAGATGTTCCATGAATAAATACGCTAGCGAGATTGGTGATGAATGCACAATTGAGTGGGCGTAATTCAGGAAACTTAACCGAAACGTTGCAAAACTACTAGCCTAGGAATATGGCCAAGATGACGGATTCCATGGTGAGGTGCTCCGACGTAGCACCTGAGCCTCTGCCAGGAACTGCCAAAAGAGCGCGCGTCTATGTGATCTTTGAGTGGACAGGCGGGTGGAGCCACGATGTTCTAGACGGTGGCACCTTCGGCCCTGAGCTGACCGAAAAACTGAAAGCCCACCTAGATAGCTATGGTGCGAGCCTGCAATTGATCCGTCATCCGACGCGAGAAGGCCGCCAGATCAAGGACCACCACCTCTATCTTGTTTTCGCCGACGAGGCAGTCACCGAAGTTCTGCACGTCGATGGGCCGGGAGCAATTCTTCACCTCGATCTTTCGGGGCCTGGCCGCAACGGTGCAGAGGAACGGGAGAAACCACTTCTGCTGATCTGCACCCATGCGAAGCGCGATGCCTGCTGCGCGATAAAGGGGCGCCCATTGGTGATGGAAATGGAGTCGATGTACCCCTTCGCAGAGAATGGCGACGTGGTGTGGGAAACATCGCACACAAAAGGACACCGCTTTGCGCCATCACTGCTGCTGATACCGTGGGGGTACAGTTTCGGACGGATGAATGAGACAGCGACTCTTGCGATGCTTCAAGCTGCATTGGCGGGGGAGTACTTTGTCCCTGGTAATCGCGGACGAGGCACACTCAGTCCGACAGGCCAAGTTGCCGAGATCGCGGTTGCTCGTCAGCTTTCCCAGGCCGGTAAACCTGTGCGATATGGGCAGTTCGATGTAGGGGATGACGCAGTAGTTGCCATTGCCGGAGTCGCAACGGTTGGCGTTACAGATATCGATACTGGTGATAATTACACTGTGGTCCTAAGTGCGCGCACGGTCGATGGGGTCATTTCTTCATGCGGCGCAGAACCAAAACAGGCGGACGTGTGGGAAGTCGAGTCCGTTACGCAAATTAATTAGCCGAAAGAAAATATTAAGAAAAGAATAACTTAAGGAAATGGCCTAAGTTATTGCATAATATAGACTAGAGCTTGCTTGTCGTCGCAGGAGAGGTGGTGTTGTCGTGAGCGGACCTGTTTTCCGTTTTCCCGGTGACGACTTTGACCTCCCTTGCGTTGACGTTGCCCTCGTCATGGAGTCCACCTACCCATTTCTGAAGGGCGGAGTTTCGGCAGTTGTCCACGATATTGTGGTGAATAATCCCGATCTCACTTTCGGCGTGATACACATTTCGTGGGATTCCAAAACCGTGGGCAAAGACATTTATGGCATGCCCGCCAACGTCGCCTGGGTCGACGTCATCTACCTGTCGCTCAACGAGTTCAAGCAAGACTTCCTTGAGATGTTCGACCGGCCAAAACTTGACGCCAAAGAGGCCACCAACGAACTCCTTCGCGCAGCACGCTCGCTGAGCAACGGCAAAACACAGCCGATGTGGGAGCTTTACGACGAAGCAATCAACCCGCAGACCCGCACGTGGCGCCTCTGGCCAGTTCTGTCGACCAAACCATTCATGGACAGCATTATGCGCATGCTGCCGAACGACGATGACACTAGTATCGGACAACTCTTCTGGACTCTTCGTGACTTCTTCACATTGTCCTACGCCCTAATGGATCGGGTACACGCCCCAGCGCACGTTTACCACGCACATACTCAGGGCTACGCGGCACTCGTCGCTGCGTGCGCTGCTCGCCAACACGAGGCGACAGTCCTGCTCACGGAACACAACCTGCACATTCGCGATACCATCAACGCCTTGTTTGGTCGTCGTCAAGATCAAATCGTGACTCAAGACAGCTGGAAAGAACTGCCGACCACGACTACCGAGCGGATGTGGGCCCTGTGGTGGACCGCGCTTGGCGCGTGGGCCTACCCAGCAGCCGATCACTTGACCTACTTGTACCCAGGTGCGGTGCGCGAAGCTCAGTCGCTGGGTGCGAACGAGTCCAAAGCCGAGATCCTTCCCAACGGCCTTGAGTGGTCAAAATTCGAGCACACTCGCCGCGAACGTGAAGACGTCGTTGCTGATATCGCAGCAGGCGCGCACCACCACTGGAATCTTGTTGCGATCAGCCGTGTCGTCCCGATTAAGGCGATTATCGAGATGATCGACTCCATTGCGGTGTTGCGGGACCGCGGCATTAACAACCTCTCCTTAGACATCCTCGGCCCACTTGAGCATGATCTCGAGTACGCCGAAAAGTGCCAGCAGCACGTAGCAAAGCGCAATCTCGAAGGAATCATTCGCTTCCGCGGTACACAAGTCGTCCCGGAAGTCCTCCACGACTATGACGCGCTAGTCCTTTCTAGCTATAACGAAGGCCAGCCGATCGTCGTCCTCGAAGCGATGTCTGCTGGACTCCCTGTGATCGGCACCGAAGTCGGCGGCATGGCGATGACTGTCACGCGCCCACTGCGTGCCGACGACGGCACCGCCATCGGTCCCGCAGGCCGCCTGGTGGCCCCCGGCGATGTGTCTGCGTTTGCCGATGCAGTCGAGGAACTCATCGCAACCCCTGGCTTGTATACGACGTTCCACGAAAACGCTTTGGAACGTGTGCGCGCCGCGTTCATGATGGAAAAGATCATGAAGCGCTACAACTCCTTGTACCGCGAACTTGGAGCTGGCACCCCGCTCGTGCCAGGCAGAACTTCCGAGCACGAGCTTCCCCAATCGCGTCGCGCACGTGGCGAGCGTCAACGCGAGCCGATGCTGCCCGAGTCACCCGCACCGCGCAGGGATCCTATCGAGGTCTATCCGGGCAGAAAGCGAAGCCTGTTCGGGGGCAGCTACTTCAGACGCCGACTTCTAGGATTCTAGATGCCATGCCTTGCTTGGTTGAGAAACGGTAATCCGATTGAGCCGGAAGAGGTGCAGCAAGCCGCCGGGAAATTCCGAGTAGCAATCGTTCAGCCTTGGGAAACCGAGGCCGCACGCTACCTCTCTGAGCACGGCACTACCGTGCTGGCGTACCAGTGCCTTTCCAGCGTGCGGGTTTACGAGCCCGGACCAGTTTTCAGCTCAGGGCTGTCTGCTGCGCAAGCTTCCGCGTTGGGAACCAACACTGGTATGGAATGGCAGGGCTATCCCGGCCATTTCCAACAGGAGGTGTGGCGAGACGACTACGCCGACGCTTGGGTAAACAACGTGGTCTCGCTCATCGACGAAAGCCCCTTCGACGGTGTCTTTGCAGACAACGATGTGTTCGACGACTATTACGGCACAGGCATCGACATCCGACTGATGCGTCGGGGGCTTGATGCGTTGATCACCAAGGCTGGTCAAGCGTTGAATGACCGTGGAAAATTACTGATCCCGAATATCGCTGAAGGCCGTGTCAAACCCGGTCGTTGGCGCTCACACGCGAGGTTCGGTGGTGGCTTTGAAGAATGTCTTTTCGCCTGGGGCACCGAGCCAGGGGAGCGCCTATCCCTCGACGACATGCTTGCGCAGGTAGATCAACTCCATGGGCCCGGTTTGGTGATCGCGCGCATCCCTGGAACCAACGTTGAACTCGCCCTAGCAGCAGCCTGGGTGTTCGCACCGCAGGCCGATCTTGCGGTGACAGCCACATGGAATGACCACGCGGACGCCATGCCGTGGACTCCTTTGGGCGACGTTGACCTTGGCGATCCTTTATCGCCCTTGTTCACAACCCATGAGCCGGGCCAGTATTCCCGCGAATTCACTGGCGGTCGGGCTGTGGTCGATCTGAATACTTTGACGGGATCGATCGAGATTTACGCGTAGTCCATCAGGCAGTCGGAGACGCGTCTGATGACCTGATGCGACGCATCCTTCACATCAGTAGGAGAGAAGTCGAAACTGTGCGAGCGGTGCGCGATTTCATGCATGGGGATGTCATTCCACGAGTCACCGAAGGTGTACAACTCGTAGTCATTGATTCCCAGATAGGCCAAGAGCTGCTGGATCCCGCTACCCTTGTTTACTCCCGCAGCCATGATGTCGATGAAGTTGTGGTTCGTCGTAATTGCTACGTGTGGCAGATGCTTGCGAATCCAGTCAATGACTATCTCACGCAGATTCATATCCGTGGGTACCCAGAATGGCACCACGGCGAAGTCATGGAAGGGGATATCGTCAACTGTCATCTCGATGAAACCCTCGGTGAGTTTGTTTCTTTTCTGGCCAGTGTTGTTGCTGAACACGCCGTCGTTATCGCCCAAGGTGGTGCCGTAGACCGCTAATCCATCAAGCTGGTGAAACGTGGACACCAGTGTACGTACCGCCGAGCTTGGCAGTGGGTGGCCGAAGAGCAGGTTGTTTTCGGCATCGGTAGAGGATCCGCCGTTGGAAAGTACGTTGTAGTCGAAGGTGCGGTTAAGCCCTGTAAGGCCCCGCGTAAGCGACGAGCGTGATCGCCCGGTAGCAGAAATGGCAAGATGCCCGGCTTTACGCCAGGCATCAATTGCTGCGATGTCTTGTGGGGCAATGGTTCCACCGCGGTGTAGTGTTCCGTCGAAATCTAGGGCGGCAATTTTGACAGGCATGCCGCCTACCTTATCGGCGCATCACCTTTTTGGAGAGCCAGTTACCCAGGAACTGCGCAAGCTGCACGATCACGACAATCGCGAGCACCGCGGCGAATGTAACTTGTGGTTCGAAGGAACGGTAGCCGTAGACAATGGCAAAGTCACCGATGCCACCACCGCCGATGTAGCCAGCCATCGCGGACATATCAATCACCGCGATGAAGATAAAGGTGTAGCCCAGAATCAACGGGCCGAGAGCTTCCGGCAAAATCACCGACGTGATGATCTTCCACGGTCCAGCACCCATCGCACGAGCTGCCTCGATCATGCCCGGATCAATCGAGACCAAGTTCTGCTCGACGATACGCGCAACCGTGAATGTCGCTGTAAAGCACATGACAAATGTCGCCGCATCACGCCCGATGGAGGTGCCCACCACGTTGATTGTGAGCGGGTACAACATTGCGATCATGATGATGAAAGGGATGGGGCGGAAGAAGTTCACTAGGACGTTGATGGTCCAGTAAATGGCTTTGTTCTTCAGGATTCCGCTGGGGCGTGTCGTGTACAGCAGCGTACCCAAGATAAGGCCGAGGAATCCGCCAACAACCATCGTGATGCCCACCATGTACAGCGTGTCGACGATCGCGTCGACGTATACGGGGCCAAGGCGGTCCCAATCGGCTTCAGCAAGGATCATCTGGTTCATCGCACAATCTCCTTGATCTCGGTGGTGTGCTGCAGTGAGTTGTAGAAATTGTTCACTGCCTCTGGATTTCCTCCTAGACGAACGGTCATCTTGCCAAAGGAGTGTTGCTGCAGCGTTGTCACGCCACCGTGCACGATCGAGATGCTTCCACCGTTGTCCTTCAGCGCCGAGGCGGCTTCGAAAAATCCGGAGTTTTCAGTGAGATCGATGGTGAACAGTCTGCCCTCGTGGGCGAGGAGGTCCTTAGCTTCGACTAGATCTGGAGTATTGCGTAGCGACGAAGATACGAAGCGCTGCGCCACATGCGTCTGTGGGTCGGAGAAGACCTCGTAGACGCTGCCATATTCCACGATGCGTCCGTCTTCCATTACTGCGACCTTGTCGGCGATGGAACGCACGACATCCATCTCGTGTGTGATGACGACAATCGTAAGACCGAGTTCTTCGTTCACGCGGCGTAGCAGCGAAAGTACTTCTTGCGTGGTCTCGGGGTCCAAGGCGCTTGTTGCTTCGTCGGCAAGCAAGAGCGTTGGGTTGGTCGCCAAAGCACGTGCAATGCCCACGCGCTGCTTCTGGCCACCGGAGAGCTGCTCGGGGTAGTTCTTGCCGCGGTCGCCAAGTCCGACGAAATCGAGAAGTTCAGCCACGCGCGCTTTCCGCTTAGCTTTGTCCATTCCTGCGAGCTTGAGTGGGTAGTCGATATTCGCAGCGGCGTTGCGAGACGAGAACAGGTTGAACTGCTGGAAGATCATTCCGATGTTGCGGCGGATGCCACGCAGCTCTGATTCGGGCATGCCGACGATGTCGGTGCCGTCGAGCAGAAGCTCACCGGATGTGGGGGTGTCCAAGCCGTTGATGAGGCGGACGAGGGTGGATTTGCCGGCACCGGAGTATCCGATGACGCCGAGTACCTCGCCAGGTTCGACGGTGAGCGTGATGTTGTCGAGGGCCTTGATCTCCTGTGATCCGGAGGTGAAGACTTTGGTGATGTCTCGGAATTCGATCCGTGTGCCGGTGGAACTCACTACTTGGCTTCTTCCTCAAGGCGTGCGAGGACGTCGTTGAGCTCTTCCTTGTCGCGGGAGACCTCTACGGCGGTGCCCTTAGAGTCCTCGTCTACTGCGGCCATGACCTCGGCGGAGTGCCACAGCTCGACGAGCTTGTTCAGGGTTTCGTCGTCGATGTCTTCGGAGCGGGAAGCGAATACGTTGATGTATGGCTCTGCCTGGGTGGAGTTCGGATCGTCCTCGAAGACCGCCTCATCTGGGGTGATGCCCGCGCGGTCGAGCCAGGAGTTGTTGATGATCGCTGGCTTGCCCTCGTTGAATACGGTTGGAGTCTGCGCTGCGTCGATCGGAGTGACCTTGACCTTGGAAGCTGCCGCATCGATGTCGGCTGGGGTTGGGTCGGTTACTTCACCTTCCTTGAGGGTGACGAGGCCAGCCTGTACGAGAACGTTGATTGCGCGACCCTGGTTGGATGGGTCGTTCGGGATCGCTACCTCTTCGCCGTCGATGCCGTCGATGGAGGAGTGATCCTTCCAGAACAGTGCCAGTGGGTAGATCTCGGTGGATCCGACGATCTTGAGATCCTGGCCGGAGCCGACGTTGTATTCAGCGAGGTACTTGATGTGCTGGAACTTGTTCACGTCGAGTTCGCCCTGCGCGAGAGCCTCGTTGACGGGGGAGTAGTCAGAGAATGGGACTACTTCGAGTTCGATGCCTTCTTCAGCCGCGATGTCGGTAAAGACTGACCAAGCCTTCTGGTCCGCGTCGGTGGTACCGATCTTGATGGTGGAGCTGTCGTCAGCGCCGGAGCAGGCGACAAGTCCGGTTGCAGCGATGGTTGCCGCTGCGGCGGTTGCAACGATTCGTGTAAAACGCATGGGTAACTTCCTTGGTGATTTAACGTGTTTCGATGGGGGTCAACCTAGCACTTAACGGACAGCTTAGTCTAGTTGGGGTCTAAAGGTTGAATATAATTAAATATAGCACAAATGTTCGAAATGGGTTACGCTTTCCTCCATGAGGTTTAACGGTGGTGCACCGCTCTCGTGGTCGCGGCTCGAACGCATTCTGTCGGGCCGCCCTTCGCCCACGCCAGTCTCGGTAGAGCACCTGCTTGACGACGAGGCCTACGTCTCCGGATCTTCAATTGTTCCGTTCGCCGAACTGCATGCGGTCTCGTCTTATAGCTTTCTCGGTGGCGCGAGTGAGCCGGAAGACCTCGTGCGGCGCGCTAAAGAGCTTGGCCTCCATGCATTGGCGCTGGTAGATCGTGATGGGTTTTACGGCGCGGTGAAGTTTGCGGAGGCTGCGGCCAAGCTTGATCTGCCGACAATTTTCGGGGCGGAACTCACACTTGGCGATCGGGTCCTTCCTGTGCTTGCGCGCAGTCCCGAGGGGTATAAACGGCTTTCGCGTCTGATGGCGGACGCGCATATGCTGACCGGCGAGAAGGGGAAGGTGAACTATTCGTCGTTAAGCGAAATCGCGGAACGCTTGGCGGGGGAATGTTATGTGCTGGCTGGTTGGCAATGGGCGGGGCAGATCGATCATATGATCGACGTTTTTGGGTTAGACCGAGTGGTTTTGGAATATGAAGTGTCGATGACTCCGGAGGACGCGGATCATCACGCGCTTCTTGATGCTTACCCGCACGTTCCTGGGATTGTCACTGCTCAACCCGCGGCGGCGACGAGAGCCCAGACCGGCCTGGCGGTGGCAAAGCGGTCGTTGGCGCGCAGGCAATCGGTTGCGGAGGCCCACAGTAGTCTGCATCCAATGGGAGCCAATTGGCTCCGCTCGGGCGAGCAAATCCTTGCGATGGCTCCCGATCGAGCAGCGCAGATCGCCCACACCGTTGCGATTGCAGATGAATGCGCTTTCACCCTGAATCTTGTCGCGCCGAATCTCCCCGAATGCGAAACGCCTCCGGGGCATGATGAGATGAGCTGGCTGCGACAGCTTGTGCGGGAAAGGGGTAAGCACCGCTACGAGAATCGTTCCGCTGAAGTGCGCGAACGTGCCGAAAGGCAGATCGATTACGAGTTGAGCGTCATTCAACAGCTCAATTTTCCAGGGTATTTCTTGATCGTTACGGATCTGGTGGATTTTTGTCGCGAGAATAACATCCTGGCGCAGGGACGAGGTTCCGCAGCGAATTCCGCTGTGTGTTTTGCACTGGGGATCACTAATGCTGAGCCGATCAGCGCCGGTTTGCTGTTCGAGCGCTTCCTTTCTCCGGAGCGCGACGGGCCACCGGACATCGACATTGATATCGAATCTGGTCGCCGTGAGCAGGTCATCCAGTATGTGTACACCAAATACGGCCGAGATAACGCGGCGCAGGTAGCCAATGTCATTACGTACCGCACGAAAGGCGCTGTGCGTGATGCCGCCCGCGCGCTGGGCTACCCGCAGGGCGCGGCGGATTCGTGGTCAAAGGGGCTGACCGATCCGCCCAACGATGTCACTGAGCTGGCTGCCGAGTTTAAGGGGCAGCCTCGCCACCTAGGAATCCATTCCGGTGGCATGGTGATCTGTGATCGCCCCATCGCGGACGTTGTTCCCACCGAGTGGGCACGCATGGAGGATCGCTCGGTGGTGCAGTGGGACAAGGACGATTGCGCCTCTGCGGGCCTGGTCAAGTTCGACCTCCTCGGCTTGGGCATGCTCGAGGCGCTGCATCACATGATCGACCTTGTGGAACAGACCACGGGGCGGCGCGTGAACCTCTGGGACCTCGACCTTGCAGATGCCAATGTGTACGACATGTTGTGCCGCGCCGATGCCGTGGGAGTGTTCCAGGTTGAGTCCCGCGCACAGCTTTCCACTCTCCCGCGCTTGAAGCCGCGCACATTTTTCGACCTTGTGGTGGAGGTCGCACTGATTCGTCCCGGTCCGATCCAAGGCGGCAGCGTGCACCCGTATCTGCGTCGCCGTGATGGCCAGGAGCCTGTGACTTATGACCACCCCGTGTTGGAGAAAGCGCTGGGCAAGACACTGGGAATCCCACTGTTCCAAGAACAGCTCATGCAAATCGCAGTGGATGCCGCGGGCTTTTCCGGCACCGAGGCAGATGCTTTACGACGAGCCATGGGGTCCAAACGTTCACCCGCAAAGATGGAAGCACTCCGGCAGCGGTTCTTTGATGGCTGCTGGGACACCAACCGCATTGACCATGACACCTCGCTGAAGCTGTGGAACAAGATCGTAGCGTTTGCCGCCTACGGTTTTCCGGAATCGCACTCGCAGTCGTTCGCCTCGATCGTGTTCTTCTCGGCGTGGTTCAAGTGCTATCACCCTGCGGAGTTTTGCGTGGGCCTGTTGCGCGCGCAGCCGATGGGGTTCTATTCCCCGCAGTCGCTGATCCAGGATGCCCGACGCCACGGGGTGACCGTCCTTCCCGTATCTGTCAATGATTCTGGCTGCGAGGCGCGTGTCATCGATTCCTCCACCATCCGAGTGGGGCTGAACCTAATCAATGGTCTTGGGGAGAAACCTGCCCAACGAATCGAGGGCCACCAGCCTTATAGGGGGATCCCTGACCTTTCTCGTCGTGCGGACCTCACAGTTGAGCATGTAGAGGCGCTTGCCCGTGCGGGGGCGTTAGATTGTTTCGGGGTGGATCGTCGGCAAGCGTTGTGGCAGGCAGGAGTGGCAGCGACCGAGCAAGAAGGAATGCTTCCGCACATCAGCGCCATCGAGGCCCCCGCATTGCCGGGGATGACTGCGCTGGAACTGCTCGCGGCAGATGTTGTCGCTACTGGAGTGACGCCCGAGACTCAACCGATTGCATATCTGCGAGAAAGTCTGACTCAGCGGGGGATCCTTTCCGCCGTTGATCTGCGCACGGCCGAAGACGGCAGCCGGATTCGTGTCGGCGGGGTGGTAACGCATAGGCAGCGGCCGCAAACAGCGTCGGGTGTGACTTTTCTTGGGATGGAGGACGAGACTGGTCTGATCAACGTAATGGTGACCCCTGGATTGTGGAAGCGGCATCGCATCCTCGCACGGACCGCTCGCGCGCTGGTTGTTCGTGGCATCGTGCAAAATGCCTCCGGCGCGGTCACCGTGGTCGCGGACAAGCTCGAGCCACTAGAGCTGGGCGAAGTGCTTTCGCGGGGCTCAAGGGACTTTCGTTAGGATGAGTGCATGCACATTCGTGATCTCCCTGACCGCACCCAAGACTACATCAAGGTCGTCTGGGACATCACCGAATACACCGGTGGGCCTGCGGCGTTGGGGGAAATCGCTAAGCGAGTGGGGCAGAAGACATCCACCGCATCTGAGGCAATCAAGCGACTGGGCCATCAACAACTGGTCCACCATGAGCCATACGCGGGCGTCACGCTTACCCCCTCGGGCAAAGACCTCGCGTTGCAGATGGTGCGTCGCCACCGCCTCATCGAGACGTTTTTGGTCCGAGTGCTCGGGTACTCTTGGGATGAAGTCCATGACGATGCCGACATGCTCGAGCATGGTGTCTCTGACCTGCTGCTTAAGCGTATCGACGATTACCTAGGGCATCCTGCCCGCGACCCACATGGCGATCCGATCCCGGATGCAACCGGTGCGTTTCCTCGCCAGGACGTGCACACCCTTGCAACAATTGAGCCGGGCGCAACCGTCACGATTGCTCAAGTCGATGACAGCGACCCCGAGCTCCTGCGCTACCTGGCATCGCATGGCTTGATCCCCGAGGCTACATTGACAGTGCCTGAAGCTGCGGTCGCGGGAATCCTCCAGGTGACCAACAGCTCCGGTGACACCATCCCGCTGTCCGAATCTTCCCTCGGCGCGATTCGAGTCACACGATGAACCCGGTTTCGCCGAAACTGACCTACGTCAAGTACCTCTCCAGCTTGCTGTGGCTCGTGCTTTTGCTCATCGGCTTCGTGATTGCGTACGGGCGTTTTGACGCGTGGTGGTGGATTGGCATTGCAGCCACGGCGATGCTTGCACTTTGGGAGGCGTGGCTGATTCCGAACCAGGTCAAACTGATGAAATGGCAGGAAACCGACGACGAGTTGCTCATCGCCAAAGGTCGTTTCTGGCATAAATTCACCGTGGTTCCATATGGTCGCATCCAGTTCGTCGACGTAAAGGCCGGCCCCATCATGCGTATCTTTGGGCTGAAGAATGTCGTCCTGCACACTGCCTCCTCCACATCTGACTCCAAGATTAAGGGCCTTCCCGCTGCCGACGCTGACGCTCTGCGCCAACGACTTACAGTGAAGGCCCGCGAGAGAATGAGCGGCCTGTGACATATCGTCGCGTTCACCGGCTTACTCCGCTGTTGCGCTTCTGGACGGTTCTCCTCGCCCTCGCCGCAGCGCTCCTTGCGAACCTCAACGAGGCTATGCTCAACCGACTGAGTGACGCGTTCAACTGGTACATCGTCGGTGGCGTAACGCTAGTTTTCTTGGCAGTGTTCGTGGTTTCGCAAATCTGGTGGGCTGCAATCGGATTTCAGCTTGACGACGAGGAAGTGCGTCTTAAGCACGGTGTCATCTCCAAGCACTTGCGCACGGCCAGGTTCGACCGAATCCAAGCTGTCGATGTCGTCGAGCCACTGATTGCCCGGCTTTTCGGACTCGCTTCCGTCCGCGTCGAAACCGCCGGCGGATCCTCCTCCGCAATCGAAATCGGCTACCTCAATCGCCACGAGGCCGAGTCGCTCCGAGAGGAACTTCTCATCCGAGTCGGTGGCGAGACGATCGAGAACCCAGATTATGTCATCGAGCCGATCCCGATCATGCGCTCTCTCGTCGGCGCGCTGCTTCGCGGCTCAACTGCAGTGGGTATCGTGTGGATCTTGCTGACGCTCGCGGCCCCGCTGGCTACCGCCACGATCATCCCATTATTGGTAGCTTTCGTTCCTCCTGCTTGGGAAATGATTGATCGTTCATGGCGCTTCAACGCACGCTTAGACGACGAAGTACTGCACCTGTCGTACGGGCTTGCTTCTCGACGACGCCAATCCGTCCCACTTGCTCACTTCCATGGAATCTCGATCTCGCAGCCCATGTTGTGGCGATTGTTTGGGTGGTGGAGCGTGTCCGTCTCTGTTGCGGGCTATGGAGGTGCGTCAAACAAAAGCTCTGGCACTACCAAGATTCTTCCGGTGGGTACTCGTGAGCAGGCAATGAGCCTTGTTGCTCTCGTGGGCGCCCTAGATCGTGCCGAATTAGAGGGGTACGCTGCACCCGAAGGAGCGACACATCCTACGTTCACCTCTCCGAAGCGCGCTTGGATAGTTTCACCGATCGACCTGCGTCAACAGGCGACCACGATGCATCGAAACGTTGCTATCACTCATTGCGGGAAGTTCGTGCGGCGTGTCTCCATGATCGAGGTCGAACACATCCAAGAGTTGTCGCTCCGTCGAGGACCAGTTCAGAATCTGTTGGGACTGTCGAACGTCCGCTTCGACTTGGTTCCTGGCCCCGTGAAAATGGTTGCTCGCGATATGGACGTCCAGGAAGCTGAGATTCTGGTCGACAGGCTACGCACACGTGAGTTGCCAAGCCTTACACTGGGCACATGAGGATTCTCAGTACCAACGTTGCGGTCGCTCGCCTTGATCCAGGTGGGGCAGAGCGGGTTAGTGGAATCGATAAGCGTCCAGTGGCGCGATTGGTCGTCGATAAGCCAGGACCAAACTACGGTGATGGTTCCGGTGTCGCGGGGGACACAGTCGGTGATACTGAGCATCACGGCGGTGAGCATAAAGCCGTTTACGCATTTTCGCGGGAACGCTTGGACTGGTGGGAGCGAAAGCTTGATCGCTCGTTTGCATGCGGTTCCTTCGGGGAGAATCTCACCACAACTGGTATTGATCTCGCGGAATTGTTGATTAACCAGCGCATTGCCGTGGGATCGACTGTCCTGGAAGTGTCGGTTCCGCGCAGTCCATGCCGTACTTTCGCGGGCTGGATTGGGGTTGACAAGTGGCAGAAACGGTTCACCGCAAGTGGCGATTGCGGAGCGTACTTTCGCGTGATCCAGCCAGGTGAAATCGTTGCCGGGGACGGCTTAGAGCTCCTTGATCGCCCCGATCATGGCATCACCATGGGAATGGCGTTCCGAGCCAAGATGGGGGATCAGGAGCTAGCAAGAAAGGTGTGGGAAGCGCGGATACTTCCGCCAATGTTGCAGCATCGTCTCGATCGTCGTTTTGGCTAGAACGGCGGGGCGTTGGGATCACCGATGCTGGCGTACCGTCGCGGGTCTTTCGGTGGGCGTAGTGGCCCTTTCCTCATCCTGCGACGTTGTTTGCGGTGGTTAAGTGTGCTAATCCAACGTGCGTTCTTGGGTGCGAGAGGCCCCGAAGCTTCATCGACTGACCAAGTGCCGTCAGAAAAAAGCCAGTAAACATCACCTGTAATGGGGTCGAGGATGTAGTTGATGACCCCGTCAGTTTTGCGATTGTGGTGGTGAGCGCAGAGGCACACCATATTCCACGGCGTAGTTGGGCCGCCTTCGTCCCAGTTCACGCGGTGGTCTTTCTCAGTGCGGTGTGCAGGCCGTGAGCACCCAGGCCAGCGACATGTACCGTCGCGGCCCTCAAGGTAGGCACGGATCCGAGAAGTGACGCGATAGGCAGTGGTCTGTTCGGTTGCAGCCGCGAGAATGTCGCGGGAGTAGGTGGTCAACTCGTCGGCGAGAGCGGAGCCACTTTGACCGAGGAATCCGACACCAGGCATCCAGACGGGAGAGTCGACTATGTCGGAGGCACGATAAAGGTTCATGACGATCTTGATATCGGCCTTGCCCAGCAAAAGCTCGGCGTGTGCTTCCGCCAAGGTGAGATCGTTGTTCGCTGCGTGCTTGCGGATGAGCGCGTCGACTCGCCCGGCAGTAACCGGATCCCAAGTGGATGAAACTGTGAACGTGCCGTCCGAATTCTCTACATTCGAGTATCTGGCATAAGGGTCCTCGGGTTCTGTGCCTTCTTCAACGGCAAGTAGCCGGAGGAACTCGGTGAGTTTATTGCAGATTTTCGTCGTGCCAGGCATCGCCTGATTTGGGCGTGTTGGCGTAAGAAATTCGACCAGAAACTGGTCAATTGAGGCCTGATTGTCTGTATCGCCCCAGAAGGTATCGCAGCAAAGAGTAAGACCGATACGACGTAAAACATGGATGCTGACATGCATCATCGATTCGACTAGCGCTGAGAAATTCGGAAGGTACTCGAGCGTCTCGAGCGCAAGAAGGTTGTTTGCATTGGCGTGGTCGGAGCCCCCGATGTGCGCACGTAAGGATGCGGCGTGTTCGGTCCAATCGCGAACGTCGGCTTGAGTTTGGACAGAGGCGTAGATGCTTTGCCACATGTTGTATTCGGCGCGGCGAATCTCTGTTTGGTGGATTGCTAGCGGATGCTGCGTTGAGCAGATGGAATAAAAGTTGGAAGACACGGACACGTCACCCCCTGACGTGGAATCGCTCTGATGTTCTGTCTTCAACAATACCCGATTCGAACAGTAGTTCTAGTCGGGAACGTGTTTGTTATCAAAGCGTTACATTCTTAAACCCCGCCGGGAAAGCCGAGCTGTCGCCACGCTTCGTAACACGCAACGGCCGCAGAGTTGGACAGATTCATCGAGCGTCGCGCAGGCAACATCGGAATTCGCAGCTCGGCCGTGACGCGAGTTTTCGCGAGATGCTCGTCCGGCAAGCCAGTAGGCTCCGTGCCAAACAGCAATGCATCTCCGGGGCGGAACTCGATATCAGTGAATCGGGTGGTAGCTCTCGTCGTAAATGCAAAAATGCGGGAGTTTGGCAGTGCATCGAAGCATGCGTCGATATCAGGGTGGACTTCAACGTGTGCGAGGTCGTGGTAATCCAGTCCTGAACGGCGTAGATGCTTGTCATCGAGGGAGAAGCCCAGCGGTTCAACAAGGTGAAGTGTGGCACCCGTTCCGGCGCACATGCGAATGGCGTTGCCAGTATTCGGCGGGATGACGGGATTATCGAAGATGACATGCAATTCTGACACGCGCTTCAGTCTAGGATAGGGAACGTGACTGCTATCAAATTGGACGGAAAACTCTACCGCGACGAAATCTTCGCGGATCTACAGGTGCGCGTTGCCGCTTTGCGTGAAAAGGGCATCATCCCAGGGCTGGCGACAGTGCTGGTCGGCGAGGATCCTGCGTCGCAGAATTACGTGCGCATGAAGCACCAGGATTGCGAGAAGCTGGGCATTCGCTCGGTGCAAAAGCAGCTCCCGGCAGATGCAACGCAGGAAGATGTTGAAACGCTTATCGACGAGCTCAACGCGGACGACGAGGTCACCGGCTACATTGTGCAGCTTCCGCTTCCGAAGCATATTGACGAAAACGCGATCCTAGAACGCATCGACCCTGCGAAGGACGCGGACGGATTGCATCCGGTGAACCTAGGCAAGCTGGTGCTCAATGAGCCGGCTCCGCTGCCCTGCACACCAAACGGTTCGATTCACCTACTCAAGCGGTTCGGCGTGGAGCTCGATGGAGCGAAGGTTGTTGTTATTGGCCGTGGCGTGACCGTAGGTCGTCCGATTGGTTTGATCCTGACCCGTCGCAGCGAAAACTCAACCGTGACTCTATGTCATACCGGCACCAAGGATCTGAAAGCAGAAACCACCGAGGCAGACGTCATTATTGCGGCGGCTGGCGTCCCGCATATGCTCACAGCGGACATGGTAAAGCCGGGCGCAGCTGTGTTGGATGTGGGCGTTTCACGCGTGGACGGAAAAACCACTGGCGACGTTCACCCAGACGTATGGGAGGTTGCCGGCGCGGTGTCCCCGAACCCAGGTGGCGTCGGCCCGCTCACACGTGCGTTCTTGGTACGCAACGTTGTGGAACGGGCGGAACAGCTTGGCTAACCTCTCGCTGGACAACCCACACGACCTAGACAACCGTCCTTCTGTATTCCCCAAGTGGGCACAGTGGGGCGGGGTCGTTGCGCTGTTCGTCGGATTGATTGTGGCCACGGCATACGCGCTAACAGAGCATTGGCGACGAGCCACGTTTGTCCTTGGCGCGTCAATGCTCTGGGTAGCAGTGCTGCGGATAACCTGCGATTCAAAAGTGATCGGACTCATCGCGGTACGGTCGAGGCGGTTTGATGTGCTGTTCAGCAGCCTTCTCGGCGCAGCAATGATTTGGATGTCGGTATCTATCGACTCGCTGGGTAGCTAGATGTCATAGATACCGTTGCGCTCGGCAAGCTCATTCGGGGAGGGGACTTGCTGGGTAAGCGCGATGAAGTTGCGCAGGATGCGATCCATCTGGCGCGTTTCGACGAGAAAAGCGTCGTGTCCCACAGGGGATACAATCTTGGCCATCGCAAGTAGGTTGCCAAGGTTGCGTGATAGGTGTTCCTGCTGGTGGTAAGGATACAGAATATCTGTGTCTACTCCGACAATCATGGTCGGAACGATTGAGCTAGCTAGGGCCTTGTTCAACCCACCACGCCCGCGGCCAATGTCATGCCTGTTGAGCGCGTCGGTCAGCGCGACGTAGGACCCAGCATCGAAACGCTCGACTAACTTGTCTCCTTGGTAATCAAGGTAACTTTGCACTGCAAACCGCTGATCGTCTCGTCGATAAGCTCCAAGCGGGTTTTCTCCGGCCTGCGGGATGGTGCCGAATCGCTCGTCTAACTCCTGCTCACCGCGATAAGTAAGGTGGGCGATGCGACGAGCGGCGGCGAGGCCGTTCTGCGGGGAGGCACCGGTGGAGTAATAATCGCCGTTCGCCCAGGCTGGGTCACGGACAATCGCAGAAATCTGGGCGGACTGAATGCCAATCTGCCAAGCGCTGGAACGCGCGGAAACAGCGATGACGCAGGCGTACCCCATGGCGTCGGGGAAGAGAATCGTCCACTCAAGCGCGCGGGCACCGCCCATGGAACCGCCGAGGACGGCGTGAAATCGCGTAATCCCGAGTTCTTCTAGGAAGATTTGCTCCGCGCGGACCTGATCGCGGATTGAGGTAGCGGGAAACCGTGATCCCCAAGGCGTGCCGTCAGGATGGATGCTGGTAGGGCCGGTAGTCCCCGAGCAGCCGCCGATGACGTTGGTGCAGATGATGCACCACTCATCGGTATCCAAAGCGAGGCCAGGACCGATGAGCCCTTCCCACCATGTCGCGGCGTCGGAATCGCCGGTGAGGGCGTGCTCGACAAGCACGATGTTGTTTTTGCCATGAGGGTCACCGCGAAACTCGCCCCATCGTTGGAAAGCAACTGTCGCGTCGTTGATTACGGCACCAGCCTCGGTGATGAAATCGCCGATGGGTTGGTGGCTGAGAACTCCCTCTTTGGGGAGATTTAGCACTGGACGGCCTCGAAACCGAGCTTGAGATCGTTGATGATGTCGTCGACGTTCTCGATGCCGACGGACAGGCGGACGGTGGATTGAGAAATGCCCGCGAGCGCCAAGCCCTCTTCGTCGGACTGGGAGTGTGTGGTTGATGCCGGGTGGACGACGAGGGAGCGAACGTCACCGATGTTGGCGACGTTGGAGTGGAGCTTCAACGCATCGATAAATGCCCAAGCGTTGGTGCGGTCGTTCTGGTCACCGGCAATGTTGAAGGAGAGAACTGCGCCGGTGTACTTGAGGCCCAGCTTCTCCTTGGTTGCAAACCACGGAGAAGCTTCGAGGCCTGCGAAATTGACGGACTCAACCTTGTCGTGGGACGCGAGGAACTCTGCGACCTTCTGTGCATTCTCGTTGTGCTTTTCAATTCGTAGGCTCAGGGTGTCTAGGCCCTGGAGCGTGACCCACGCATGGAATGGAGAAAGGGATGCGCCGGTATCGCGAAGGACGCCTGCGCGGAGCTTGAGTGCGAAGGCTGCCTCGCCAAGGTCTGCGTACTTCAGGCCGTGGTACGCGGCATCAGGGTTTACAAAGTACGGGAAGACAGGTTCGCCCTCGCGCTCTACTGTCCAATCAAACTTGCCACCATCGACGACAATGCCGCCCATAACGGAGCCGTTGCCGGAGTAGACCTTGGTCAAGGACGCGACAACGAGGTCGGCGCCAAGCTCAATCGGACGCACGAGAGCAGCGGTAGCCATCGTGTTATCGACGATCAAGGGGACGGCGTTCTTGTGTGCGACCTCGGCTACTGCTGGAATGTCAAGGACATCAGCGATCGGGTTGCCAAAAGTCTCACCGTAGAATGCCTTGGTGTTCGGGCGGACCGCGGCTTGCCAAGACTCAGGATCGTCAGGGTTCTCTACGAAGGACACCTCAATGCCTAAACGGGCGAGGGTGGTAAAGAACAGGGTATGAGTGCCACCGTAGAGGCGTGGTGAGGTCACGATATGATCACCCGCAGACGCGAGGTTGATCAGCGCAGAAGTCTGGGCTGCTTGGCCGGACGCAAACGCGACGGCTGCGACGCCACCCTCTAAGGTTGCGATGCGGTCCTCGAGAGCGCTGGTCGTTGGGTTGCCCAGGCGGGTGTAAATCGGGCCGGCATCGGAAAGGTTGAAGCGGTTGGCCGCGTGTTGTGCATCATCGAAGACGTACGAGGTGGTCATGTAAATCGGCTGATTGCGTGCGCCGAAATCGGAATCTAAGTGCTGACCTGCGTGAATGGACTGGGTCTCAAAAGCCCATTCAGAGGCGTTGGCGTTATCGTACTGAGGCATCGTGGCCCTCCTTGCAATGAAACTACGTCGGTTTTGTAAGAGTGTACGTCGACGCTGTGCCGGTGCAAACTAAGCGGTCTATTTTCGCCAATAACCTCGGGGTAGGGGCATGAATATAATTAGACTAAGCAGTCTTGAAGTTCTTTCCCTGGGGGACCCTTGTGTAGCCTGGAACGCCAAGGTTCTCATATACGTTGTCGTACAGGTTGCGGCCCTTGTCGGACAAGACTTCGTCGTGAATCGGGATCGTTCGCTCGGCGTTGATCTCACGCGCCCAATTTGCAGCAAACTCTCCCTTTACCCAAGGGCAAGCAATCGGCATGAGAAGAGTTCGCACGCCTTCGATCTCGATGAATTCATCGCCGGGGTGGAGAACGCCGTCAAAGAAATAGCCAACGTTTTCTGGACGGGGAAGATCTGGATGGATCATCTCATGGATTTCTCCCACACAGGAGATTTCCTGGCCAAGCACCGTAATCTGCTCGCCGGACCGGACGACGGTGCCCGTACCCAATTCGTCGACTACGGCGTGCGGACCAAAAACCGGTAGACCCGAGGCTCGGATTGCTGCAGTATCGCAATGGTCAGGGTGGATGTGGGTGATGAGAACTGCCTGGGCTTTTTCTAATTGCGGGTCATCGGTTAGGTTGCCTGGGTCGATGACAAAGCGGCCTTCTGGCGCATCGACGGCAACGGTGGAATGTCCGAGAAGAATGATGTTCATGTTCCCGACGATAGCCGGGGAGAGGCGGAAGCCGCTTGGATGAGCACATCAAGTGCAAAGCGCAGGTGCTCGTCGTCAAGCTGTCCAAATCCTAAGACCAGGCCGTTGTCAGCGCCGACTCCGGCCCAATAATCCTGCAGGGCGGTGATTCCGATGCCCTGGGCTGCGCAGCGTGCGACTACGTCGGAGGCATCGACATCGAGGCATCGAATTACCGCATGTAAGCCTCCGACGACGGGGACTAATTGAAGATTGGGGCAGTCATCGAGGGCGCCGGTCAAGACGTCGCGACGACGCTGATAGGCCTTTCGCATTCGGCCGGTATGCCGACGAAGAGCGCCGCTAGCCAGGAACTGGGCAAGTGCTTCCTGGGTGATCGCACTCGCGGGCTGTCCGAGGATCGCTCTGATCTGGGCCACAGACGGGAGCGTTTGCTCGGGCACAACCAGGTAACCGCATGCCAGCGCTGGAGAAATGACCGACGAAAACGTGCCGAGCAATACCGTCTTCTCGGGCGCGAGAGCGGCGAGGGCAGGAAGCGGATGCCCGACATAGCGGAGCTCCGAATCGAAGTCGTCCTCAATCAGCCATGCGTCGTTGTCTCTTGCCCAGGCGACGAGTTCGGTGCGACGTGCCGCAGGCATCGATCCCCCGAGCGGGTACTGATGGCTCGGAGTGACAAGAAGCGCTTCGAGCGAGCTACGTGGAGCTGTTACGCCCGATTCATCGACGGGAACTTCGACAACATTGCACCCCAAGACCTCAGGTACACGACGCAGGCTGGGGTATCCGGGGGTCTCGACACCCACGCTCGAGATGCGGAGTGCACGAAGGAATAGGGCCAGCCCCTCTCTCGCGCCCGCGGTGACGACGACTCGTGCAGGATCCACAATCAATCCACGCATGAGCCGCAAGTGGTTGGCGATCTCTCGGCGAAAAGGCATCGAACCGAGCGGGTCGGTTGGGGTTGGTGGGTGTGATGCGGCTTCGCGCCAAGCTGCGCGCCACTCCGGGGTGATGATGCCGGAGACGTCAGGACGGCCAGGGGTGAGTTCGGTCAGAGCGGAAGGCTCAATTGGCTTGCTCTCCGGCAAGCTAGATGGCGTGGGATGCAGCGTGGTCAGCTCGGGGTTGATACGCGTCCCGGAGCCGGCTTCGGCGACGAGGTAGCCCTCGGCGATGAGTTGTTCATAGGCGTTGACTACGGTTCCGCGTGAGCAGCCTAGACGACGAGCCGCCTGGCGGGTGGATTCTACGGGGTCGCCGGGCAGGAGCGCGCCTTTGGCAACAGCGGTGCGGATTTCGGCGGCGATTCTTAGGGGCAGCGTCATGGCATCAGCATAAGTGGTCCACTTCAACTCGCGGAAAATGGATCTGGCGTTGCACCACTTTGGCGGTGTTGGATAGATCTCATGACTGAAATCAAGACTTCAACACTCGCGGACAACCTCAAGGGCGGCGTCATCATGGACGTGGTCAACGCCGAACAGGCGAAGATTGCCGAGGATGCAGGAGCCAGCGCGGTCATGGCGCTGGAACGCGTCCCGGCAGATATCCGCGCACAAGGCGGCGTCGCTCGGATGTCGGATCCAGATTTAATCGATGGGATCGTCAATGCTGTGTCGATCCCAGTGATGGCGAAGGCGCGCATCGGCCATTTCGTGGAAGCGCAGATTCTTGCCGAACTCGGCGTGGATTTCATCGACGAATCCGAGGTACTCTCTCCAGCGGATTTCACCCACCACATCAACAAGTGGGATTTCACAGTGCCGTTCGTCTGCGGTGCGACCAATCTGGGCGAGGCCTTGCGCCGCATCACAGAGGGCGCGGCCATGATCCGCTCTAAAGGCGAAGCGGGAACGGGCGATGTGTCCGAGGCCGTGCGTCACCTGCGCACAATCAAAGCGGACATCTCACGATTGGAAAAGCTTGATCGCGACGAACTCTTCGTAGCTGCCAAGGAACTGCAGGCACCGTATGACTTAGTTCGCAATGTGGCGGAGACAGGAAAGCTTCCTGTAGTGCTCTTCGTTGCCGGTGGTGTGTCTACTCCGGCCGACGCAGCCCTCGTTCGTCAGATGGGCGCGGAAGGCATCTTCGTTGGGTCGGGAATCTTCAAGTCCGGAAACCCAGAGGCGCGCGCCAAGGCCATCGTTAAGGCTGCGACTGCCTACGACGACCCGGCGATTCTCGCGGAGGTGTCGCGCGGACTAGGCGAAGCGATGGTGGGAATCAACGTCGCTGACGTTCCTGCGCCACACCGCCTCGCCTCACGCGGTTGGTGATTACTTCTTCAGCTCGTCGATAAGCTTGTTGAAGGTCTCAGAAGGACGCATGACTGCGGACAGCTTCTCCTCGTTAGGGAAGTAGTAGCCGCCGAGGTCAGCAGGTTCTCCCTGTGCGTCGAGGAGCTCCTTGTCGATCGCCTCAACATTGGCGTTGATCTCTTCAGCGACAGGCTTAAACGCTGCTGCAATTTCAGCGTCTTCGGTCTGTGCTGCGAGTTCGTCTGCCCAGAACTTGGCCAGGTAGAAGTGGGAACCACGGTTGTCGATCTCGCCAACCTTGCGGGATGGGCTCTTGCCCTCGTTGAGCAGGGACTCGGTTGCGCGGTCCAGAGCGTCCGCGAGAACGCCAGCCTTCGCGTTGCCGTTCTCGTTGAGCTCGTGGCGGAAGGATTCTGCCAG
Organism: Corynebacterium breve; assembly: GCF_030252165.1. Taxonomy (NCBI): domain Bacteria; kingdom Bacillati; phylum Actinomycetota; class Actinomycetes; order Mycobacteriales; family Corynebacteriaceae; genus Corynebacterium; species Corynebacterium breve. Next base: position 391,740 of record NZ_CP126969.1, read on the forward strand.
CGCCATGAACTCGCCCAGGGAATCCCAACGCAGGTGGTTTTCTTCCTGAACCTGCTGGACGTGCTTTGGAGCGGAGCCACCTGCACCGGTCTCGAAGAGACCGCCGCCAGCCATCAGCGGAACAACGGAAAGCATCTTCGCGGAGGTGCCAAGCTCGAGGATTGGGAAGAGGTCGGTGTTGTAGTCACGCAACACGTTGCCGGTAACGCTGATGGTGTCCTCGCCACGGCGCATGCGCTCGACGGTGACCTTGGTTGCCTCGACTGGGGACATGATGGAGATGTCCAAGCCTTCGGTGTCGTGGTCCTTGAGGTACTTTTCAACGAGGGTTGCCAGGTTTGCGTCGTGACCACGCTCTGGGTCGAGCCAGAAAATGGTCTTCATGCCGGACAGGCGAGCACGGTTGACGGCGAGCTTGACCCAGTCCTGGATCGGAGCGTCCTTGGCCTGGCATGCGCGCCAGATGTCGCCCTCCTCTACGTTGTGCTCAATGAGGACATCACCTGCGGAGTTGACTACCTGGACGGTGCCGTTTGCAGGAATCTTGAAAGTCTTGTCGTGGGAGCCGTACTCTTCAGCCTTCTGAGCCATCAGACCAACGTTTGGAACGGTGCCCATAGTGGTTGGGTCGTATGCGCCGTTTTCCTTGCAGTCATCGATGACAACCTGGTAAACGCCGGCGTAGGAGGAGTCCGGAATGACAGCCAGTGCTTCCTGCTCAGCGTCATCTGCGTTCCACATGTGACCAGAGGTGCGGATCATCGCAGGCATGGAAGCGTCGATGATGACGTCGGAAGGAACGTGCAGGTTGGTGATTCCCTTGTTGGAATTCACCATTGCCAGGGAAGGGCCGTCAGCCAGAGCCTGGTCGAAAGCCGCCTTGATCTCAGCGCCGTTGTCCAGCTGCTCCAGACCGGTGAAGATTGCGCCGAGTCCGTTCTCGCCGTTCAAGCCCGCAGCGAGGAGCTCCTCACCGTACTTGTCGTACACGTCCTTAAAGAATGCGCGCACAACATGGCCGAAGATGATCGGGTCGGAGACCTTCATCATCGTTGCCTTCAGGTGAGCGGAGAAGAGAATGCCCTCTTCCTTTGCGCGCTTGACCTGGGCGAGCAGGAACTCGTCGAGAGCCTTCGCAGACATGAAGGTGCCGTCGATGACCTCGCCTTCAAGGACCTTGAGTTCCTCCTTGAGGATCTCCTCGGATCCGTCTTCCTTGACCAGCTTGATCTGGAGCGTGTCAGCGGAAGGCATGATGACGGACTTCTCGTTGTGGCGGAAGTCGTTTTCATCCATGGTTGCAACGTTGGTCTTGGAATCTGCGGACCATGCGCCCATGGAGTGCGGGTGCTTCTTCACAAAGTTCTTGACTGCCTGCGGCGCACGACGATCAGAGTTGCCCTCACGCAGAACTGGGTTCACGTTGGAGCCGATAACATTGGCGTACTTCTCAGGAGCCTCTTCGTACTCAGGGATGTCGTAGCCAGCAGCCTTGAGCTCTGCGATAGCAGCCTTGAGCTGGACCAAAGAAGCGGAGATATTTGGAAGCTTGATGATGTTCGCTTCAGGGGTCTTCGCAAGTTCACCGAGCGCGGCAAGGTCGTCGGAAAGCTTCTGCTCTTCGGTCAGGCGCTCCGGGAACAGTGCGATGATGCGGCCTGCGAGAGAGATGTCGCGGGTCTCTACGTCGATGCCTGCGTTGGATGCGAAAGCCTCAACAATAGGCTTCAGCGAGTAGGTCGCCAGAAGCGGGGCCTCGTCAGTACGGGTCCAAATGATCTTAGCCAATGTCACTCCCTGTAAATATGTGATAATTCTTCAGCATGCCAGCGTACCTGCTCACCCCCGATCCCCGCAGATAGGTGGGACAGATCATAGATTTGTACCCCCGGAACGGCTAGTAAGGTTTCCCTTATGACTCTCATGACTGCCATTAGCCTTGCATCAGCTGCGGGGCTGAACGCGTATATCCCCCTGCTCGTTTTTGGACTGCTGGCCCGCTATTCCGACCTCGTGGTTTTACCTGCGGGCTGGGAGTGGCTCGCGCACCCGATTCTGTTGGGAATCGTCGCGTTGCTCCTGATCGTGGAGCTGGTCGCAGACAAAATCCCGGCGGTGGATTCCGTCAATGACATCATTCAGACACTGATCAGGCCTACTTCGGGCGGCATCATGTTTGGTTCGAGTGCCGCGATCGATGGCACCGGCGAGATCAATTGGTGGGCGGTCGCTGCGGGCGTAGCGATTGCCCTGGTTGTGCACCTTACTAAAGCAACGACAAGGCCTGTGGTTGATGCGGGCACGCTGGGCACAGGCACAGTGGTGGTGTCGTCAGTGGGCGACGCTGCGAGCTTGTCACTTTCTGTACTGGGAATCCTCGCGCCGATCCTGGCGCTTATCCTGCTCGTCGCAGTCATCGCGGGTGCGGTGTGGATGGTAGTCAAGGTGCGGTCTCGACTAGCATAGGCAGCCATGAGTGTCACGATTGCTAGCGTCAACGTCAACGGAATCCGCGCGGCCACCAAGCAGCGCAGCGAGATCAACCCGGGCATGAACACTTGGTTGCAGGAAACCCCAGCGGACATCGTGCTCATGCAAGAAGTCCGCGCCACCGAAGACCAGTCAGAGAAAGCCTTGGCACCCGCTCTGGAAGCAGGGTGGCACCTGATCGTCGCGCCAGCCCAGGCGAAAGGACGTGCTGGCGTGGGCATCTTGTCGCGGAAGCCGCTCACTGACATCGAAATCGGGTTCGGCAGCTTTTCCGACGCAGGTCGCTACGTTGCGGGTGACTTTGAGGGTGTTCGTGTGGCCAGCCTCTACCTACCGTCTGGCAGTGAGAACACCGAGAAGCAGGACGAGAAGTACCGCTTCCTCGACGAGTTCGAGGTCAAGCTCGAAGAATGGGCCGGGCTTTACGACGACATGGTGATCGGCGGGGACTGGAACATCTGCCACCGCGAGCAGGACCTCAAGAACTTTAAGACCAATCAAAAGAAGTCAGGCGTCCTGCCGGACGAGCGTGCCTTCATGGACGCGGTATTCGGGTCCTTCCCTGATGAGGAAGCGCAACCGAAGCCGACGGCCGGAGATTACTTTGGTGCGGTGGAATACAGTTCGGATCGTCGTCGTGAAGCAAACGCGGATCCGAAATGGTTCGACGTGGCTCGTAGATTGCAGCCGGAGGACGCGCCGTACACTTGGTGGACCTACCGTGGCCAGGCGTTTAACAACAACGCAGGGTGGCGCATCGACTACCAAGCGGCGACGAAGAGCATGCTCGACCGGGCTGAAAAGACCTGGGTGGAAAAGGCGCAGAGCGTCGAGGAGCGCTGGTCGGATCACTCTCCATTGCTGGTGACCTATGAGTAGTGCAGATACCGCGCACCTACTCACTGCGCTGTTCATCATCGGGATTACTGCCGAGTCGATGACTGCCGCGGTGGCCGCCGGACGCATGCGCATGGACCTGTTCGGCGTGATCACGCTGGGTGCTTTGACGGCGCTTGGCGGTGGAACGGTGCGCGATATTATCCTCGACGACTATCCGTTGACCTGGGTCGAGGAGCCACGGTATCTGATCGTCGTGATCGTGGCGTCGGTTCTTACGGTGAAGATCAACTGGTTGATGTATCACTTGCGTAAGTTCTTCTTGGTGGCCGATGCCATCGGATTAGCGGCGTTCGTGGTGCTCGGCATCGAAGTAGCATTGAATCTTGGCTACGGGATTATCATCGCCGCGGTAGCTGCCGTACTTACCGGCGTGTCCGGTGGCGTGATGCGCGATGTGCTGTCCGACCGGGTCCCGCTGGTGTTCCGTAAGGAGCTCTACGCGTCGATCGCTGTGATGGGCACGTTGCTGTATTTCTGCTTAATGTGGATCGGCGTGCCGAGCTGGATCAATGCCATCGCGACAGTGGTGTTTGTCTTGGCGGTGCGCTTGCTTTCGTTGAAGTACAACTGGTCACTGCCGGTGTTTGAGTTTGATGATGAAGTCGCGGCGCAGTTCGATCCGAAGATGGCGCTGTCGTACCAAATTCGACGCAATGCAAACCGTGTTCCGGGGGCGCGAAAGGCGTACCGTGCATTGCGACGAATGAGTAAGAAGGACGATCAGGAGTAGGACGCCTGCTTGCGTTGTCGCGTGAAGACCCATGCGCACGCAAGGAGGGAGACTCCGCAGCCGATTGCTATCGCGACAGGTTTTTGCCACATGTTGTAGAAGCTTGGGGCGGAAGACCACACCACAGTAGCGAAGCCGGCAACAATTGCCGCGCCGACAATGATGACTTTGGTGGTCACGGTTGTAGCGAGCCCAATCGCGAGCCCGACCAACGCAGCGGTGGCAAGGAAAAGGAAGATGATCAGCGCTGTAAGCGCCATCGTTGTCGGATTCTGGCCGGCATTGGGGACTAGGTAGGGCTCGCCGTTCGTGTCGAAGAACGGGGCATCGCCGGATGTGACTAGCAAGGCGTCAAAGCGGTTGTACCAAGGGTTGCGCAGTGAATTCCAGATTGTCATCGGGGTGATGAACAGCGCCATGATTGCAGCGCCGCCAACTCCGGTGGACAGGGCTCCTGCGAGCCATGCGCTGAACTTGGCTCCTAACTGGTCGAGGGCGGGCCATCGGGAGGCGAAGTAAGCCATGGTTGTAGCGAGTACTAGGCCGGCGCCGACGGTCCATGACTGCCCGTCGAAGGTCCACTCGCGACCGACGGCCGCGACGATAGCAGCAAGGAGGAAGATCGCCCACGGAAGCGCAGGGTGTACTGGGCTGGTGAATAGTTTCATCGGTTTGCCTTTCCGGATGCGAGGAGATCGATCAGTTCTTGATCGGAGGGGTAGGTGGCGCTGGGATGGTCAAGCGGTTCCGCAAACGTGACGCGCACAGTGGGGCCAAGGACGTCTTCGCGGACAACTTTTCGCTTCTCGACGAGCTGCCGCACCTCATCCTTTCGGCCGAGCAGGGTAGGGAAGTTCCGGCGCACTTTGTCGAGTGAGATCGGCTCGGAGACCTCTTGGTCAAAGACAGTAATGACGCTATCGACCAGGCCTGCGAGGTCGTCAGAGCGATGCGACGCGATGATCATGGTGCGCTCTGGCGTGTAGGTGTCGATGAGCAGTTCGCGGATCCGTGCGCGGTTGTCCACGTCGAGGCCGTCGAATGGTTCGTCGAGAAGGAGGAGGTCTTCCTCTGCCGCGAGTGCCGTGCAGATGGTGAGCAGACGGCGTTGGCCGACGGAGAGGTCTCGGATCTTAGCGCCAGGGTTGAAGTCGGCCAGGAGGTCGTCGTTAAGCGGGCGCACGGCGTGTGCGGCGCGGAGGTGGTCGGCGACGGTGCGCCCTGCGAAGTGGGCATCGGCTGCCGCGGGTACGAACGCCGCGCCGTGAGTGAAGCGGGAGCGCAGGTAGTGCGTTTTTCCTGCGGCGTTGGGGCCGATGAGGCCATAGTTTCCGGGTTTCATCGTGCGGACCTTTCGTGATCGATCAGTTGCTGGAGTTCGGCGGCGCTCAAGCCGAGGTGGTCGGCCTCGGTGAGCAGGGGATGGATGAAGCGCTGGGCAAAGGCTGCGCGTCGGGCATGGAGGACCTTGTCGCGTGCTTCGGGGAGGACAAACATGCCGAGTCCGCGTCGCTTTTCGACGAGGCCGGCATCGAAAAGTTCTGTGAGGGCCTTTGCTGACGTGGTGGGGTTGACGGAGTGAAACTTGGATAGTTCGTTGGTGGAGGGGACTCGATCGCCTGGTCCGAGTTCTCCAGAGCCGATGAGGTTAAGGAGTTCGTCGGCTATCTGTTGGTATATGGGTTTACCACTCATGTGGATAACCATATAACGGGCTTGCTGAAATGGCAATAGTGTTGCGACTACACTTTCAACACATGACTGAAAAGCAACGCGTCCTCTCCGGAATCCAACCCACGGCCGACTCCTACCACTTGGGCAATTACTTGGGAGCGCTGAAGCAGTGGATTGACCTGCAAGAGGATTTCGATGCGTTCTATTTCATCCCTGACCTGCATGCGATCACTGTTGATCAGGATCCGGAAGAACTGCGCCACCGCACGGTTGCGGGCGCAGCACAGTTGATCGCGCTCGGCATCGACCCAGCGAAGTCGACTTTGTTTGTCCAATCGCATGTCCCACAACACGCAGAGCTGACTTGGGTGCTGCAGTGCCTAACGGGATTTGGCGAGGCGTCGCGCATGACCCAGTTCAAAGACAAGAGCCAGAAGCAGGGCCAAGATAGGACTTCCGTGGGTCTGTTCACCTACCCGGTCCTAATGGCAGCGGATATCTTGCTGTACAAGCCACAGCTCGTGCCGGTGGGCGAAGACCAGCGTCAGCACCTTGAACTGACCCGCACTCTTGCAGAGCGGTTTAATTCTCGCTACGGAGAGACGTTCGTGGTTCCGGAAGCATTGATCCCGGAGGGCTCCGCAAAGATTTACGACCTACAGGAGCCAACTGCCAAGATGAGTAAGTCTGGTGCGAATCCGAAGGGCATCATCAACCTGCTCGACGCACCGAAGACCTCGGCCAAGCGCATCAAGTCCGCCGTTACTGACAACGACGGCGTGATCGCTTTTGACCGCGAGGCGAAGCCCGGTGTGTCTAATCTCCTGGCGATTCAGTCCGCTCTGACCGGTAAACCGATCGACGACATCGTCGCAGGCTATGAGGGGCAGGGCTACGGTGCGCTGAAGGGCGACACGGCTGATGCCTTGGAGGCGTTTACCACCCCGCTCAAGGCGCGTTTCGACGAGCTGATGGCCGACAGGGCACAACTAGAAGACATCCTCGCGCAGGGTGCGGAGCGTGCTCGCGAAGTATCGGAGCCGCTACTCGAGGATGTCTACGAAAAGACGGGCTTCTTGCGCCCGAAGCGTTAGAGCTGACCGACGTGGCGGCTGTTGCGACCGGACAGGAAGATCGTCACGATCAAGCCGACTAGGAAGACGCCACCTGCAATCATGAGGCCGCCAACCCAAGGAAGACCAGCGCTCATCATTGGCGAGTAGTTCGGGTATGCCTCCTCGTCGGACTTTGCAGACTCTTCAGCCTGTGCAACAACAGTAACCGGAGCTGGCTCGGCCTGCGCAGCGCCTGCGCCGAAAAGCAGGGAAGAGCCGGCAACTGCAGCGGCTGCAAGGGAAGCAACAGTGTTACGAAGATTCATGGGAAGCCTTTCGCTTTGAGTAGTCATTCAAGCAATGAGTATAGGCACACTACCCCTTCACTTGTGCAGGCTGTGTCGCAGATGTCTACCATAAAGAGGGACTAATCAGACTAGTTTCAAGAGGTAACCGAATGGCGACACGCACGAAACCACAAGACAAATACACCGATGACTACGGTATCGAGCGCGAGCACAACGATAACGGCGACGGTGTCGTCGAGAAGGTTCGCGACCGTGCCCCAGTAATCGACCACATCATGCGGATGGTGGAAAGATTCGGGCATGGCGGGGGTAACCAGTTCTCCGCCGGCATTACCTACTTCTCGGTAATGTCCATTTTCCCGTTGGCAATGCTGCTGTTCGCGGCACTTGGTGCTGTGCTTGCCAACCGACCTGATCTCTTGGCACAGATCCAGGATCAGATCACACAATCGGTGCAAGGCGATTTGGGTACCACGGTTAATGAGATCGTCGACCAGGCCATTGCTTCCCGTGGCGCTGTGGCTGGTGTCGGTGCTCTGACCGCCCTCTGGTCCGGTTTGGGCTGGATGAATAACCTGCGCGCGGGTATCGGCGCCATGTGGAACCTCGATCCGACCGAGGGCGGCAACTTTGTGAAGAAGAAGCTCATGGACCTCGTCGCGCTGATTGGGCTGTTGATTGCGCTGATCATCGCATTCCTGGCCACCGCGATCGGTAGTGGCGGCTGGACGACGACCATCCTTGGCTGGATCGGGTTGGATCAGATGCCGGGCATCCGCTGGATCGTTTTCGGCGTCGCGATTCTCGTCGGTATCCTAGCCAACTTCTTGGTGATGGCTTGGCTGATCATTTTCCTTCCTCGCACCAAGGTGCCACGCAAGTCCGGCCTGCAGGGCGCGCTCCTCGGCGCGGTTCTCTTCGAGGTGATTAAGCAGCTTTCTACAGTGATCGTTTCTTCAGCATCTGGCAACCCTGCTGGTGCGGCATTCGGTCCGATCATCACGCTCATGGTCATGCTGTATCTGATCTGGCGCTTGGTGATGTACGTATCTGCGTGGACAGCAACTACCGAGGAGTCTCTGGCGATTGCGCCGGTACCGGTCCCAGATTCAGCAGTAATTCGCGTGCGCAACGAAGTACGGCAGCAGCCTGATTCTGGCCGCATGCTCGGCGTTGGTGCAGCGTTGGGTGCTATCGGCGCCGGCGCCGTTGCACTTCTCCGACGAAAATAGCCACGACCGCCGCAAGTAAAACTCCAACGACGATTCCGATCGCAAGATCATCGGGATCGTCGTTAGTTTTTGCTTGAGCGACGACTGGCGGCGCTTGTTTGGGAGGCTCGGGAAGCTGTGTAAGTTCGGCGACGGACGTGTCGAAGTTGTAGGCCTCGTGGAGCAGCGCTTGCGATTGCTGCCAAGGGCGCATTTCGCCAACGGTGGTGTCGAGGATAATTGCCATGAGACGTCGGCCGTCTCGGCCGAGCGCACCGACAAATGTGTGATTAGCGTCGTCGGTAAAGCCGGTCTTGCCACCAATTCCGTTGGGGTCGTTCATGAAAAGCTGGTTATCGTTCCAGAGCTCGTAACCCGGGGTGTCGCCGTAGCCGGGAAACTCCACGGATTCAGTGTTGACAAGGCGCGAGAACGTCGGGTCGGCGTAGGCGGCGCGGTACATCAGTCCGAGATCCCACGCGGAGGTTTGCATCCCAGAGGCATCGAGGCCTGAATAAGTGGCCACTCGGGTGTCTGTGGTGCCGAGCTCGCTGGCGAGGGCGTTGATTTTGCGTAGAGTTGCTTCATCGCCACCTAGGGTTTGGGCCAGTGCGTGGGCCGCGTCGTTTCCGGAAGCCAGCAACAGGCCTAATAAAAGCTGCTCCACGGTGTAGACCCCGCCTTCACCGATGCCGACCGCGGAGCCTTGCTGCGAAGCGGATTCGAGAGAGACAGTGACTTCTTGTTCCATCGGAAGCTCGTTGATCACGACCATCGCGAGGAGAACCTTAATGATCGACGCTGGGCGATAGCGACCGTGTGGATCCTTCATCGCAATGACTTCGCCTGAATCGACATCGGCGACGAGCCAGGACGAAGCGAGGACGTTGTCGTCAACCTTGAAGCCGTCGGGAGCGGTGATGCCACATGGGCCGTCGTAAAGCTGTGGCAGGGGAGAAATGCTTGTTGGAGCTTCTGAAGTTGTCTGAGCCTTGGGAGGCCAAGTTGCCTGCGGGCAGCGGTCGGTATCGGGTGCGACTTCGCGTGTGGTCGGCTCTTCCGCCCACAACAGAGGGGAAGCGGTGAGGGCGATCGCGCACAAGAGGGCGACGGCGCTAACTGATGCAGGTTTCATCAAGGGATCAGTTTATGCCTTAGAAAGGGGACACACCATAATTTTGCTCTGACCTGCAAGTTAGTAAGGGCTAACTTCCTTGTGTGATCTATTTAATAGGGCTACCACTTGATATATGACAACTACACCATCACAAGAACATGCAGGGCTCAACGAGAAGCTCAACAAACTTCGTGCCGGAGTCCTCGGCGCAAACGACGGCATCGTGTCCACCGCAGCAGTTGTGGTGGGTGTCGCCGGCGCAACCAGTAGCCTTCGCGAAATCGCCACGGCAGGTATTGCCGCATTGGTCGGTGGCGCGGTTTCGATGGCGCTGGGCGAATACGTCTCGGTGTCGTCGCAACGCGACACCGAACACGCAATTATCGAGAAAGAAACCAACCTGCACAAGGAAGACCCTGAAGGGGAGTTCCGCGTATTGGTTGAGGAATATAAGGCTCAGGGGCTTTCGGAAGAAACCGCGAACCAGGTGGCCAAGGAATTCACCGAAAAGGATGCTCTGGGAGCACACCTCGACGCGCACTACGGCATTGACCGCGAAGACATCGTGAACCCCTGGACGGCGGGCATTGCTTCATTCTTCGCTTTCTTCGTCGGAGCGTTGATCCCGCTGCTAGCAATCCTGCTGCCTCCAGAAGCATGGCGCGTCCCGGTGACTTTTGTCGTGACGCTCGTGGCACTGGCGATTACCGGCATGATCTCGGCGCGCCTTGGTGGTGCAAACCAAGTCAAGGCAGCATCACGCCTGGTAATTGGTGGCGCCGCTGCCTTGGTTGTGACTTTCGTGGTTGGTTGGCTCTTCGGAACTAACGTGGCTTAGAACTTGGAGAAGCGCTTGATCAGCATGTTCTCTAGTTCTCGCCAACCGTCAGCTTTGTCGTTAAACGGAGCGGAAGGAACATAACCCGCCTGTTCAGTGGAGCCCAGCATGTATGCCAGATAATCCTGCATGCGAGGGTTTGCCAAGAGGAAAGAGTTGAGGGAATCGTCGGCAGCCCAGTCGGCAGCGTCGGCGAGAATCTCGTACGCCTTGCCCATCTGGTCAGTGTCAACGCTGTCGACGCCTTTCTCGATGCCGTTGGCAATACCGTTGAACGAGTAGGTGTTGTCCTTGTGGACGGTCAGCTCCAGCTCGCCAGCATGTGCGGAGCTCATCAGATCTTCCCAGGTAGACACGGTTGCAAGGTCATGGTCCTCATTTTCCAGCATCCAACGCAGCAGCTGCTTGCCAGTTGGGAAGGTGAAGATCTCGCCGTACTTGCCTAAGAAGACAGGGGATCCATCAAGGTAGGTGCGTAGCGTGTATACGCTCTTGCCTTGAACGGAGATCTTTACTGGGTCGATGCCTGCGGCGGCCCAAGGGGTGGTGTCGTAGGGGTCGACATTTTCGCGCTCAGCCTTCGCCTGCTCGGCTGCCAGCTTCTCCGCTTCTTCCCGCTCAGCCTGTGCGTTGGAAATGCGTGTGGCCGCGGCAGTGATTACATCCGGCTCGAATTCCTTAGTTTCAACGACCCGAACAGTTTCGTCGAGAGACTCAACGACTTTCTCCCAGTTCGTCAGAACCGCACGACCAACCGCAGACCATTCGCCTAAGCCATGCTCGCCGGAGTAATGGTCAGAGCCACGCGCTACGTTGCCAAGAACCGAGTGAGTAGCAAAGAAGATGACGGCATCTTCGGCTCCACCTACCTCGGCGAGGGAACGGGTGAGCTGGAAAATTCGCGAGATCGTGGAGACATTTTCGTGGCTTGGACGCCCGGCGAGGTACTTCGGTGCACCGATGATGTCGTAGTACTGTTTCTCATTCGGCACGACGCGGTCATCTTTGCCCTGGGAGAACTCGGCCCACTTTGGGTGACTGCTCAGGTCGTGAGAAGAATTCTTATCTAAGTAGGCCAGCAGCTCCTCGGGAGTGTGGAAGACAAGAACGGACTCGTCGTCGCCGAGGAACGCCTGCCACTCTGAACCATGTTCCTTCCAAGTGGGGGCCCAAAGGGTGAAGAAGTCGCCTTCGGTCAAAGAAATCTTGACGGGGAGAATCGCACGGGAGCTCATGTTGCATGACTCTACTAAACGCTTATGCGGTTGGTCGCCAGAAGCCCTTAAACGGCATCCCAATGTTTTCGGTGCGCACTGGGTTAATTTGTACTGGATCACCAGCCTCGATCATCATTCCGTCTTCGGTATACATTGCTACGTGTCCATCCCACACGATGAGGTCGCCAGCCTGTAGCTCATCGAATGAGACCTGTTGCCCGACTGCTTGCTGCTCGGCCAAGCGTGGAATTTCAAACCCGGCCTGGGCATATGCCCAGGAAGTGAGGCCGGAGCAGTCGAACCCGCCGGGCTGCGTTCCGCCCCAAACGTATGGGGTGCCCAACTGGCTTTTTGCGGCCGCGACGGCCGCTTGGCCAACCGAATTTGTGGGCGCTGCAGGTTCCTCAGGAGGTGGCGGAGGTGGCACAGATGCCTCCACCGGAGGATCAAGCGACTCGAGATTCTCGGCCACCGGATCGAGTTCGACCTGAAGTTGTGCGGCACGAGCATCAGCGCGCGCCAGGCATTCCATACCGAAGACTCCAGACTCGGCGACCGCACCTAAGCCTAGTAACGGATGGAGAAACTCAGTTGAGTTGGACATCACATGGGAAATGAATTCGGTTGCGATGTCGGCAATGTCATTGATCGCCATCTCGACGAGGTGTTGGGCAGTGGACGTGGCTTCGTCGATAAGCGAGCCGTCGTTGATGAGAGCGTCCAGCTGCGTGTAGAAGTCGCTCGGGTCAGCTTGCACAATCTCGGCTAGCTCGCGGGCTGCTTCGAATTCGGGGAACTCACCGAATGCAGGAACTGAAAATGGCTGGGGCGCGCGGTGGATGATGTCGCGGACGGTCGAGATTACATCGATCATGGTACGACTTTCTCCAGTTCAAGGGCGAGTTCTTGGTCCGCATCGACTACAAGATCCGACATCGTGGACATATCGGTTGCGAGGCGGTGAGCTTCGGATGCGAGGGTAGATGCGTAGTCATTGAAATGGCGATGGGCATTGTGCAACGCAGCACTCAGGCGGGTAAGGGGACCTACTGCTGGGACTAGGGCATCGGGAGAGCGAGGGATGAGTTCGGCATCTTCGTGCATGTGCTGCACGAGTAAGGCGATACGGTCGGGGTCAACGTGAAGTTCAGAAGTGTTCATACTCTTGTTAGACCGTGAAAAGGGCCGAACGGTTCCATCGAATGAAAAATTCCCTCTAGCATGGGGCGTATGGACATTACTGTGGTAAACCACCCGCTCACCGCATCTCGGCTGACAATCATGCGAGACGAGCGCACGAATAACGCGGGATTCCGCGCAGCGCTGTCAGACCTTGGCAGCATGCTGATTTACGAAGCATCTCGCGACCTCGAAGTTGAACATTTCGATTGCCAAACTCCAGTAGACCTAGCCGATGGCGTGCGCCTGAAGAACCCGCCAATCATCGTGCCGATCATTCGGGCAGGTCTTGGCATGATTGATCCGGCACTGTCGATGATTCCCGATGCGCAAGTCGGCTTCATCGGAATGGCGCGCGACGAAGAAACTCACGAGCCTGTGCCGTATCTTGAAGCGCTACCGGAAGATCTCAAGGGGCAACCTGTGTTTTTGGTGGATCCGATGTTGGCTACGGGCGGCTCGCTCATTCACGCGATTCGGTTGCTCGTCGACCGTGGCGCCGACGACATCACGTGCGTGTGCATGGTGTCCGCTCAGCCGGGAGTGGACAAACTGAAGGAATCTGGCTTGCCAGTTCGTTTGGTTACCGCTGTGATCGATCCGAGCTTGAACGCGGATGCGTACATCGTGCCAGGTTTGGGCGATGCAGGCGATCGCCTTTATGGGCCACGCAATATTGACCTGTAGGGGGTAAGCAGCCACGCTCTCCGATACTGGTCATATCGCAGCCAGCACTAAGTGTTCGCGTGAGGTTTCCTAAGAAATTGTATTTCAGTGGAAACTACCGAACTTTGCATTAGCGGATCACTTAGCCTGTACTCAGGGAAAATGCTGAAAGAAGGTGGCGACATGGCGGAAGTGCTGTCCGATTACCACTGGGCAAGCTATGGGTTTGGTCTTTCTGCCCGTATCAGACGGCTCCGGCACATGCGGGGTCTCTCGCAAACACGGTTGGCGGAGCTTTCGGGCTTGTCGCGGTCCGTCATCTCGAATCTGGAACGCAATTACTACAGTGGTGAGCGCAGCGCGGATCCGACCCTGTCAACGTTGTACAAGATCGCTTTCGGTTTGCACGTGCCGCCTGCGGTCTTGCTGCCCGCGGTAGACCAGATCGTCGAGGAGATTTGCCCCACCGAGTTCTGTGACGGGACTGTGCCTGCAATGGCCGTCGAGTGGCCGACTCGCCCAGAGGACACGGCACGCTTTCACGATGACTACATCTACGAAGGAAAACTTGGGCAAGCGCCACGATTCTGCCAAGAGCAACCCGGCTGAATTAACATACCGCTTGGTCTAGTTGTAGACTTTCTACCCAGCAAACAAATCAGCTGGGCAGGAGAGAAGAAGTGGGCATTGCAGCCGACGTGAGTTCCTGGTTGCGGGAGTACCGCACGCAGGTCATCGAATGGCGGAGGTATCTGCATTCCCACCCGGAGCTGTCGAATGAGGAATTCGCTACCACCGACTTCATCGAAAGCATCCTCTTAGAACATGGTCTCGCGCCAGTGCGGTTTCCAGGCACCGGTTTGTACGTGGACATCGGCCCAGAAACTGAGGGCAAGCTCGCATTTCGTGCGGACATCGATGCATTGCCGATTGCGGAAGCGACCGGGCTTGAGTTCACCTCACAACGTCCCGGGGTCTCGCACTCGTGCGGACATGATGTTCACACAACGATCGCTCTTGCCCTGGCCTGCGCGTTGTCCACGTTGGAATTGCCACAAGGCGTCCGCGTGATTTTCCAGCCAGCTGAGGAGGTAATGAACGGCGGGGCGTCAGACGTTATCGCTTGGGGCGGACTGCAAGGAGTAGGCTCCATTTTTGCTTTGCACGTGGAGCCGAAGCTTCGCGTGGGCAAGGTGGGTGTCCGAACGGGCGCGATCACATCCGCAACCGATGTGATCGACCTAGAAATTTCGGGACCAGGCGGACACACGTCGCGCCCACATCTCACTTCTGATGTGGTCTATGCCCTGGGTAACGTCATTACGCAGCTCCCAGCACTGTTGTCGCGCCGGGTTGACCCGCGCACCGGCACCGTGCTGGTATTCGGGCAAGTTGAGTCGGGCTTTGCCCCGAACGCGATCCCGCAAACCGGCAGGCTGCGCGGTACGTTGCGCACAGCAGATATCGGTATCTGGCGCACTATGGAGACGCTGGTGGCGGAACTCGTCGACGGCATTCTCGCGCCGACAGGCTGCTCTCACAAGCTCACTTACCACCGGGGCGTCCCGCCAGTGCTTAACGACGACATCGCGACCGCGCTTCTTGCCGATGCCGGTCGAGCTGTGGATCCGCAAGGAGTGGTCGATGCGCCGCAGTCGTCGGGCGGTGAAGATTTCTCTTGGTATCTCGAGCACGTCCCAGGCTCCATGGGTCGGCTGGGCTGCTGGTCGGGAGAAGGTGATCGGCACGACTTGCACCAGGGGGATTTGCTTGTCGACGAACGCTCCATCGGTGTCGGAGTGCGCCTATTTGGGTCGGTAGTGGAAAGGTTCTTCAGCCGACCTGCGCGCCCAGGAGCCTTCGACGGCGATATTCTGCACTAGGTACTACACTTGGGCACCGAAAACTCATCAACCAAGGAGTCAATTTCTGTGACCAAAAAAGTCGTCATCATCGGTGGAGGTCCTGCGGGATACGAAGCTGCTCTTGTTGGTGCGCAATACGATGTTGAGATCACCCTCGTTGAGCGCCAGGGGCTAGGTGGCTCGGGTGTCCTCAAGGATGTCGTGCCATCCAAGAGTTTCATCGCAGGTGCAAACATCAAGACCGACCTTCGTCGTGCCGACGACATGGGACTGAACCATGGCATCGCAAACGCTTCGCTTTCCATTGATGCATTGAATGATCGTGTGCGCGCCATGGCCGCGCAGCAGTCAGCTGACATCCGTGGGCAGATCGTCAACGCCGGGGTCGAAGTTGTTATCGGTTCGGCTCGTTTCGCCGAGGACCAGACCGAGCACATTACCTACAACGTTGAGATCACCCCTGAGGGGGAAGAGAGCTACGTGACGGAAGCAGACATCGTGCTGCTCGCCACGGGCGCATCGCCCCGCGTTCTCAAAGGCGCAATGCCGGACGGCGAGCGAGTGCTGACTTGGCAGCAGGTCTACAACCTCAAGGAGAACCCAGAGCACCTCATCGTCGTCGGTTCTGGTGTCACCGGTGCGGAGTTTGTGTCCGCCTTTGCTGAATTCGGTGTAAAGGTCACAATGGTCGCATCGCGAGACCGCATTTTGCCTCACGACGACGCGGACGCCGCGGATGTTCTAGAGACCGTCTTGAAGAAGCGCGGAGTCTCCTTGGTAAAGCATGCCCGCGTAGACACAGTGACTAACACCGGAGACGGTGTCGTCGTTCGTACCGCCGATGGTCGCGAGATCACCGGTTCTCACTGCATCATGTCGATCGGCTCGATCCCGAACACGGCTGAACTGAACCTCGAAGCCGCAGGAGTGAGCTACTCACCATCCGGCCACATCAACGTTGACCGTGTCTCGCGCACGACCGCGCCGGGAATCTACGCTGCCGGTGACTGCTCTGACTTGCTTCCGTTGGCATCGGTTGCCGCGATGCAGGGACGTACCTCGATGTATCACGCTCTGGGTGAGGGCGTGAGCCCAATCCGATTGAAGACTGTGGGCAATGCAGTGTTTACCCGCCCAGAGATCGCGGCGGTGGGCGTGACGGAGCAGGAGATCCGCGACGGCAAAGTGCAGGCCGACATCGTCAAGCTGGAGCTAGCTACCAACCCTCGTGCCAAGATGCGTTCTTTGAAGCACGGTTTTGTCAAGGTCTTTTCGCGCAAGGGCTCGGGTCAGGTGCTCGGTGGCGTGATCGTTGCACCGACAGCCTCCGAGCTAATCTGGTCGTTGACCATCGCAGTGACCAACAACCTCACCGTGTATGACCTTGCGGAATCCATGGCAGTGTACCCGTCACTGTCCGGCTCGATCACTGAGGCTGCGCGTCGTTTGCTTGTGACCGACGACCTGAACTAAGCACCGTCTCATAGACTGCGTCGGTGGTGACGTTGAGGTCGAGAGCTACTTTTCGGCCCTCGACCGGGAACGCACGCTGTGCGCAGTCGTCGCGCAGACATGTGGCGCACCCGGGCCCAATTGGGGTCGCAGCCGCAGGGTTCAGATTTAGCTGATCCGCATAGACCAAACGATGTGCGTGGTCGAGGTCACACCCGAGGCCCACGGAGAATTCCTTTGAAGGCTGCCCGAAGGCCTGAACTGCGCCTTTCACCATGCGGGCGATCCATAGGTAAGCTCGCCCGTCTGGCATCACCGCGACTTGGCGTGTGATGCGGTTTGAGGTTTCAAAAGCGCGGTGGACTACCCACAGTGGGCATGTTCCGCCAGTGCGCGAAAAGTGAAATGTCGACGAGGACTGGCGCTTAGAAATATTGCCAGCGCGGTCTGTACGGACAAAGAAGAACGGCACTGCTCGTGAACCTGGGCGCTGTAGTGTAGACAGGCGTTGGCAGGTCGATTCAAAACCGGTGCCGAACCTAGCGGCAATGAGCTCGATGTCGTACCTGGTTTCATCGGCAGCTTTGAGGATCTTGCCGTATGGCATCGTCACTGCCGCCGCGTAGTACTGTGCCAAACCGAGGCGCGCAATCTTGCGGGATTCTTCGCTGGGTAAGTCTGCCACGTAGTCGTCGATAAGCGAAGATTCTTTCGTAATTCCGTACTGAAAGGCGAGCTCAAAGCATTGTTGCGCCTCTGTGAGCCCAGTGCGCAACAGAAGCTCGCGTGTCTCGGGGTTGAAGACGCGACGCGGGCCACCGGAGATCTTATTGAAGCGGGATGTAATCCCGAACTCCTCGTCGAGTGCAGTAGCGATGCGCGTCAAGCGGAGCTGACGGACTCCGGCCCACGTGGCGAATTCCTCGGCGGCGAAATCGAGCTCGTGGAAGAAATTGCGACCTTGGTAGAAAAATTCACGAACCGCCTGGTACGGGCTTTCTTCTTTTGCTTGCCCCGGGCGTGGAAGGCGCAGCACCGAGCGGGCCATTTCTGGGTAGCGAGCGGTGAAATCGATGAGTTCGTCTTCAGGCGTTTCGGGTAGGAGCTCCGCGAGTTCGTGAACTATGCGCAGGTCTTGATCGTCGGAGAAGTACGTGGCTTCGACATCGAAAGACTCGGTGATCTGAAGTAGCACGCTGACCGTAAGCGGGCGTTGATTGTTTTCCAGTTGGTTGAGATAGCTGGTTGAGATGTCGAGTCGTTTCGCCATCTGAACTTGTGTGAGATCGTGCTGGCGACGGAGCGTGCGTATCCGTGCCCCCGCGAAGTGCTTGGTCATTCTAACTCCCTTCCGCATCTTGGGGACTGCCTGCTGTATTTACATGTTTCGCCAAATCGGCGAATGTGTGACACAAGATTACGCAGATATTGCTGTGATGGCCAGCACAATTTTCTTCTTAGTATGAGTTGCAGCTCAGCCAGAGCATTGACCAACGAAAACAAGAGGAGCGCATGACCCAATGATTAATCACGAAGTGAAAACCCGCCGATCGGCAGAAGACTTTCCCATCGAAGAGCACCTTGCCCACAAGATTGCCCGCGTTGCTGCAGACCCCGTGGAGGTCCCTGCAGAAACCATCGACATGATTATCAACCGCATCATCGATAACGCATCTGTGGCTGTTGCATCCGTACCTCGTAAGCCAGTCACTTCGGCGCGCGTGATCGCTCAGGGACATCCCGTGACCGAAGGCGGCGCAAACGTCTTCGGCATCGAGGGAACCTACTCCGCGGAGTGGGCCGCGCTGGCAAACGGCACCGCTGTGCGCGAACTGGACTTCCACGATACGTTCCTCGCTGCGGAGTACTCCCACCCTGGCGACAACATTCCTCCGATGCTGGCGGTTGCCCAGCACAAAGGGCTTAGTGGAAAGCAGCTCATCCGTGGCGTCGCTACCGGTTACGAGATCCAAGTCAACCTTGTGAAGGGCATTTGCCTGCACGAGTGGAAAATTGACCACGTTGCGCACCTCGGTCCGTCGGTGGCAGCAGGCCTGGGAACGATGCTGGATCTGGATGTAGACACCATCTACCAGGCAATCGGCCAGGCTTTGCACACAACCACCGCAACCCGACAGTCGCGCAAGGGCTTGATTTCTTCGTGGAAGGCTTATGCGCCTGCTTTCGCCGGAAAGATGGCAATCGAGGCTGTCGATCGGGCAATGCGAGGCGAAGGTGCGCCGGCCCCGATTTGGGAAGGCGAAGACGGCTTCATCGCTTGGATGCTCCACTCGCCAGAACGCACCTACACCGTTCCGCTTCCTGCAGAAGGGGAGGAGAAGCGCGCAATCCTTGATACCTACACCAAGGAACACTCCGCGGAGTACCAATCCCAGGCGCCGATCGATCTGGCACGCCGCATGAAGGCGACTCTGGAGGAGAAAGGCCTGAAGACCGCGGATGTGGAATCTATCGTGCTGCACACTTCGCATCACACTCACTTTGTGATCGGCACCGGAGCGAACGACCCACAGAAGATGGACCCGAACGCGTCTCGTGAAACCCTCGACCACTCCATCATGTACATCTTTGCGGTAGCTCTGGAAGACGGCACCTGGCACCACGTACGTTCCTACGCGCCGGAACGGGCGAACCGTCCTGAAACTATCGAGCTGTGGCACAAGATCTCCACCGTGGAAGACCCTGAGTGGACTCGTCGCTACCACTCACAGGATCCGGCAGAAAAGGCATTCGGCGCGAAGGCAGTGATTACGTTCAAGGACGGCACCGTCATCCAAGACGAAATGGCCGTGGCTGATGCCCATCCGCTTGGCGCGCGTCCGTTCGCCCGTGAACAGTACATCCAGAAGTTCCGCACCCTGGCGGAGGGGCTGGTGTCTGAGGAAGAACAGAACCGCTTCCTTGAGGCTGCACAGAACCTGGAGAACCTGACAGATCTGCGCGAGCTCAACGTCGTGCTTACCGACGAAGCGCTTGCCAAGGCGCCAGCGACGCCGGAAGGACTGTTCTAGATGTTTGCATCTTCTATCAGCGCGACTGATCGTCGTAAAGCACTGCGTGAATCGTTGAACTCCTCGACGATCACCAAGCTACCTGGCGCTTTCTCGCCGTTGGTTGCGCGACTCATCCAGGACATTGGCGCCTTCGAAGGCGTCTACGTTTCAGGCGCTGTGCTGGCTAACGATCTTGGGCTTCCCGACATTGGCCTGACCACGCTGACCGAGGTTGCGGGGCGGTCGAGGCAAATCGCTCGCGCGACGGATCTGCCGATTCTAGTTGACGCGGATACTGGGTTTGGCGAGCCGATGAGTGCTGCACGCACCATCTCCGAGTTCGAGGACGCAGGTGTTGCTGGGTTCCATCTGGAAGACCAAGTAAATCCAAAGCGGTGCGGGCATCTCGACGGCAAAGAGGTAGTGCCGCAGGATCTCATGGTGCGTCGCATCACGGCTGCGGTCAACGAACGTCGCGACGAGAATTTCGTGATCTGCGCGCGTACGGACGCGGCGGGTATTGAGGGAATCGATAACGCCATCGAGCGTGCGAAAGCATACGCAGATGCCGGTGCGGACCTGATTTTCACCGAGGCGCTGTATTCACCGGCGGATTTTGAAAAGTTCCGCGCGGCCGTCGATATACCGCTGCTGGCCAATATGACTGAATTTGGCAAGACCGAACTGCTGTCGGCGAAAACGCTAGAAGAAATCGGCTATGACGCCGTGATTTGGCCGGTGACCACACTTCGTTTGGCGATGGGGCAGACCGAAGAAATGCTGCGCAATATCGCTGAAACAGGCACCCAAGAGCCGTGGCTGGAGAAAATGCAGCACCGCTCCCGCCTCTATGAACTTGTCGAGTACGAAAAGTACAACGCCTTTGACCAGAAAGTTTTCACATACTCACTGGACTCCTACAAGTCCACCTTTGAAAAGGAGGAGAAGTAACATGACTGCACCAGATATCAAGAAGGGGCTCGCCGGCGTTTATGCCGACTACACCGCGATTTCCAAGGTCAATCCCGAGACTAATTCGCTTCTCTACCGCGGCTACCCGGTCCAGGAATTGGCAGAGAACTGCACCTTCGAAGAAGTGGCTCATCTCTTGTGGCGTAACGAGTTGCCCAGCGCGGCGCAGCTAAAGGCGTTCCAGGAGCAGTACCGCGCGGAGCGAGGCCTGAATGAAGAAACTATCGCGGTCATTGAGGCAATGCCCAAAGAATGCCATCCGATGGATGTCCTGCGTACCGCGATTTCCTTCCTCGGCACGTTTGATAAGGAACATTTCACTACAAGCGCGGATGACATTCGGGAGGTGGGCCGTGCGTTGCTAGCAAAGATCCCGACGATCATCGCGCTGGATATTCGCCGTCGCCGCGGTGAAGGTTATGTCAAGCCCGACCCTGAGAAGGGATTTTCGGAGAATTTCCTTTGGATGGTGTTCGGCGATGGCCCAGATTCGCCTTTGAACAAGCCGGGAGACGTGGAGTGCTTTGAAAAATCCATGATTCTCTACGCAGAACACTCGTTCAACGCCTCGACATTCACCGCTCGTTTGATCACGTCGACTCGCTCGGACACGTGGTCTGCACTTGCAGGAGCTGTTGGGGCTTTGAAGGGGCCGCTCCACGGTGGTGCCAACGAAGCTGTCATGCACAACATGCTCGAAATCGACGATCCGGCGAAGGCTGAACAGTGGTGCAAGGACAAGCTTGCAAGCAAGGAAGTCGTCATGGGGTTCGGTCACCGTGTGTACAAAAAGGGCGACTCTCGCGTGCCGACGATGGAAGCGGCGTTTAAGAAGCTTGCATCGGAACATGAAGGTGGCGAGAAGTGGGTCGAGATGTACGATGTCATGGAAAAGGCAATGTATGAAAACACATCGATCAACATTCGCCCGAACCTGGACTTTCCGGCCGGCCCGGCGTACTACCTGATGGGCTTCGACATCCCGTTTTTCACTCCGCTGTTTGTCATGGCACGAATCACCGGTTGGAGTGCCCACATCATTGAGCAGTATGAAAACAACTCGCTCATCCGCCCACTCGCGGCCTACAACGGACACGACGAGCGTCACGTCAGCTAGTTGGGCCTCTGTTCAAGATAGGTGGGGCGCAGTGTAAGGGGAATTGTGATTTGCCCTAGTGATGGCCCCCATTGCGGGCTTTATCACTCACTGCGTCCAGGTGAGATATACACTCACACTTAGGACATTTTTTGCAGTGAAAGGACACGCATCTCGTGGATACACAATTGCCTTCATTTAACAAGGTCCTCGTTGCCAACCGTGGTGAAATTGCGGTACGCGCGTTTCGCGCAGCATTCGAGACCGGAGCTCAAACCGTTGCAATCTTCCCAAAGGAAGACCGCAACTCTTTCCACCGGCCATTCGCGGATGAGGCAATCCGCATCGGTGTTGAAGGCCAGCCAGTCAAGGCTTACTTGGACATCAACGAGGTGATTCGCGCTGCAAAGAAGACCGGTGCTGATGCTGTGTATCCAGGCTACGGTTTCCTTTCTGAGCGTGCGGAACTTGCTCGTGCGTGCGATGAGAACGGCATCAAGTTCATCGGCCCTTCCGCTGCGACACTGGACTTAACCGGCGACAAGTCTGCGGCGGTTCAGGCGGCTGCAGAGGCAGGCCTTCCAGTTCTTCACGATTCTGAGCCTTCCACTGACCCGAAGGAAATTGCAGAATTTGCAAAGGACTTCCAGTTCCCAGTTTTCGTCAAGGCTGTTGCCGGCGGTGGCGGACGAGGCATGCGCTTCGTTCCTAAGCTGGAGGATATCGAGCAGCTTGCCGCTGAAGCGTCTCGCGAGGCGGAAGCCGCGTTCGGCGACGCTTCCGTATATGTCGAGCAAGCGGTAATCAACCCGCAGCACATCGAGGTTCAGATTCTTGCCGATTCTCAGGGCAATGTCATCCACCTTTTCGAGCGTGACTGCTCTTTGCAGCGCCGTCACCAAAAGGTTGTCGAGATCGCTCCTGCGCAGCACCTAAAGCCAGAGCTACGCGACCAGATCTGCCAGGATGCAGTGAACTTCTGTAAGCACATCAAGTACGAGGGCGCTGGCACCGTCGAATTTCTTGTCGACGAAAACGGCAACCACGTCTTCATCGAGATGAACCCTCGCGTGCAGGTGGAGCACACCGTTACGGAGGAGATCACTGGCGTTGACATCGTAAAGTCTCAGATCCACATCGCTGCTGGTGCATCGCTTGAACAGCTGGGCTTGAAGCAGGAGAACATCACAGTCACTGGCGCGGCGCTCCAGTGCCGTATTACTACCGAGGATCCAAACAACGGCTTCCGCCCAGACTCTGGCGTAATCACCGGCTATCGTTCTCCAGGCGGCGCTGGCGTGCGTCTTGACGGTTCCGTCGGCGTCGGCACCGAGATCACCCCGAACTTTGACTCCCTGTTGGTCAAGATGACCTGCCGTGGTGTGAATTTTGCTGAAGCAGTTGCCCGTGCGCAGCGCGCACTGAACGAGTTCAGCGTCTCCGGTGTGTCCACGAACATCGGTTTCCTCCGCGCACTGCTAGAAGAGGCAGACTTCCGCGAAAAGCGCATCGCAACCGGGTTTATCGCAGACCACATCCACCTGCTCGAAGCACCTCCTGCGACCGACGCTGCCGGCCGAATCCTGGACTACCTGGCGGATGTTACCGTCAATAAGCCAAATGGTGAGCGTCCAGCCACAGTTCGCCCCGCAGACAAGCTGCCGGAGTGGGAATACGACTCCATCCCACGGGGTTCCCGCGACGAGCTCCTTGAGGTAGGCCCAAAGAAATTCGCGGAGAACCTGCGTAACCAGACGAAACTCGGTGTTACTGAAACTACTTTCCGTGACGCGCACCAGTCCTTGCTTGCGACCCGTATCCGCACCAAGACCTTGTATGCGGCTGCGAAGCACGTTGGTTACCTGACTCCAGATCTGTTCTCTGTGGAGGCATGGGGCGGAGCAACCTACGATGTCGCAATGCGCTTCCTCCACGAAAACCCGTGGGAGCGATTGGACATCCTGCGCGAAGCGATGCCAAACGTCAACATTCAGATGCTGTTGCGCGGCCGCAACACCGTGGGATACACACCGTACCCAGAGTCAGTGACCACGGCTTTTGTCAAGGAAGCAGCAAGCTCCGGCATCGATATCTTCCGCATCTTCGATGCGCTTAACGACGTCTCCCAGATGCGACCAGCGATCGACGCTGTTTTGGAAACCAACACCACCGTGGCCGAGGTTGCGATGGCGTACTCCGGCAACCTGCTCGATCCGAACGAAGATCTGTACACGCTTGACTACTACCTGAAGCTCGCGGAAGAGATCGTCGACACCGGCGCCCACATCCTTGCGATCAAGGACATGGCTGGTCTGCTGCGCCCAGAGGCTGCACGCAAGCTGGTCACCGCGTTGCGCCAAGAGTTTGATCTTCCAGTACACGTACACACCCACGACACCGCTGGTGGCCAGCTGGCTACCTATGTGGCTGCTGCAGTCGCCGGAGCAGATGTGGTTGACGTTGCGTCGGCGCCGCTTGCTGGCACCACCTCCCAGCCATCGATGTCTGCGCTTGTGGCCGCGTTTGCCAACACCGACCGCGACACGGGTATCTCCGAGAAGGCAGTCGCCGACCTCGAGCCTTACTGGGAGGCAGTCCGCCAGGTTTATGCTCCATTCGAGTCTGGAATTCCTGGCCCAACCGGTCGCGTGTACCAACACGAGATCCCAGGTGGCCAGCTGTCCAACCTGCGCACTCAGGCGAAGGCGCTAGGCTTGGGCGATCGCTTCGAACTGGTAGAGGACTACTATGCAGCCGTTAACGAAATGCTCGGTCGCCCAACCAAGGTGACCCCATCCTCGAAGGTTGTTGGCGACCTCGCCCTGCACCTTGTCGGCGCAAACGTCGATCCGGCTGACTTTGCCAACGACCCGCAGAAGTACGACATCCCAGACTCCGTCATCGGATTCCTTCGTGGCGATCTTGGTACCCCTCCGGGAGGCTGGCCGCTGCTGCGCGACAAGGCACTTGCTGGTCGCGCCGAGGGATCGTCGATTATGGTTGATGTCCCAGAAGATACGGCAGAGGCGCTTACTTCTGAGGACCACGAAACTCGTCGTACAGCGCTGAACAAGCTGCTCTTCCCGAAGCAGTACGACGAATATCTGGAGCACCGCCGCAACTACGGCTACACCGACGCGCTCAGCGATTCGACCTTCTTCTACGGTCTGGAAGAAGGCGAAGAGTCCGTCGTCGTCTACGGCAACCCAGGCTCTGATACACCGCCACTGGTTGTGCGTCTTGATGCTGTGGGCGAGCCGGACGAAAAGGGTATGCGCCAGGTCGTTCTAACTGTCAATGGTCAGATCCGTCCGCTCAAGGTGCGCGACAACAACGCCGATTCCGTTGTCGCCGATGTTGAAAAGGCGGATTCCTCGAAGCCCGGTCAGGTGGCTGCACCGTTTGCTGGCGTGGTTAACGTCACCGTCAACCCGGGTGATGAGGTCAAGGCTGGCGACCCAGTAGCAACGATCGAAGCAATGAAGATGGAAGCGACGATTTCCGCAACCATCGACGGAACGATCGAACGTGTCGCGCTGGCTCAGGCGACGAAGGTTGAAGGCGGCGACCTGGTCGTCGTTATTGCCTAGAGGTTGTAACGCATCGCGCCGTCAACGTCTGCGACATCGGTAAAGCCGAACTTCTCGTAGACGTGGCGTGCGCGTGGGTTGTCAGCGGCAACGGAAAGCGCAAGAGCAGGGGCTCCTTGCGAGCGTCCGAGGTCCACGGCTGCGTCGAGAAGCAAGCGGGAGATACCTTTTCCAGCAAAGCGTGACTCGACTGCGATCGCGAGCTCAGGGATATCGGGGCCCAAATTCGCCCAGCCGAGGGCGTCTGGGCCTTCCCAGTATCGGAACCAGATGCCACCTGCGGGGATCCGGTTCTCGTCATAAACCACAAAACCACCGTCGCGGGTTGGATTCCAATCGTCGACGTAGCCGACGATGTCGCGAAGGTGGTAATCACTGACCGCACGACTTTCGTCGCCATAAACATCCGTGAGGAAGAAAAGGCGAGCAAAATACGTACGGTCAGATTCAGTTGCGGGAAGCAGTTGCATGCTTACCGACGATAGCGTCTGCCTTACTTAATCTCCATCAGCACAGCGCCCTTGTTCACCTGTCCGCCAGCTTCGGCAGCGAGGCCAGTAACGGTGCCAGACTTGTGAGCCTTGACAGGGTTTTCCATCTTCATCGCTTCCAAGACGACGACTACATCGCCTTCGTTGACCTCAGCGCCTTCTTCGACGTTGACTTTGATCACCGTGCCCTGCATTGGAGCCGCGATCGCGTCACCGGAAGCAGCAGACTTTGCTCCGCCGCCACCTCGACGCTTGCGCTTCTTCTTCGGGGCAGCTCCGCCGCCGAAGGTTAACGCAGCAGGAAGAGCGACCTCGATGCGACGCCCCGCAACCTCGACAACGAACTTCTTGTGTGGCTCATTCTCGTCATCCTCAGGAAGATCTGCAGGGTCGACAAACGGATCGATAGTGTTATTCCACTCCTCTTCGATCCACTTGGTATAGACGTCGAAGCCTTCCTCGGTGCCAACAAATGCTGGATCCTTCACGACCGCCTGGTGGAAAGGAATCACGGTTGGCATGCCTTCGACCTTGAACTCGGCGAGCGCGCGGCGGGAACGCTCCAGCGCCTCCTGTCGAGTTTCGCCGTAAACGATGAGCTTCGCCAGCATAGAGTCGAACTGACCACCAATCACGGAGCCCTGACGAACACCAGAATCGACGCGTACGCCGGGCCCAGCTGGCTCGGAGTACTCGACTACCGTGCCAGGAGCTGGCATGAAGTTTGCGCCTGCGTCCTCACCATTGATGCGGAACTCGAAGGCGTGGCCACGTGGTTCTGGATCCTCGGTGAAGCGAAGAACCTGACCTTCGGCGATACGGAACTGCTCGCGCACTAGGTCAATGCCCGCGGTGACCTCGGTGACTGGGTGTTCCACCTGGAGGCGGGTGTTGACCTCGAGGAAGGAAATCAGGCCATCGGCACCCACGAGGTACTCAACGGTACCTGCGCCGTAGTAGCCGGCTTCCTTGCAGATTTCCTTGGCGGACGAGTGGATGCGATCACGCTGTTCGTCGGTGAGGAATGGGGCAGGAGCCTCTTCCACAAGCTTTTGAAAACGACGTTGCAGGGAGCAGTCGCGTGTACCAGAAACGATGACGTTACCGTGTTGGTCTGCAAGAACCTGTGCCTCCACGTGGCGTGCCTTGTCAAGGTAGCGCTCAACGAAGCACTCGCCGCGACCGAAGGCTGCGACAGCCTCGCGTGTTGCGGACTCGAACAGCTCAGGGATTTCCTCGCGTGTGTAAGCGACCTTCATGCCGCGACCGCCACCACCGTATGCGGCTTTGATCGCGATAGGCAGGCCGTACTCGTCTGCAAATGCTACGACCTCGTCGGCGTTTGCCACTGGATCCTTGGTGCCCGGCGCCATCGGTGCGTTCGCCTTTTCTGCGATATGGCGTGCGGTGACCTTGTCGCCCAATGCTGCAATGGACTCAGGCGATGGGCCGATCCAAATAAGGTCGGCATCGATAACTCGCTGCGCGAACTCCGCGTTCTCGGCCAAGAATCCGTAACCAGGGTGGACAGCATCGGCACCGGACTTAGCCGCGGCATCGATGATCTTGTCGATGTCGAGGTAAGAGTCAGCAGAAGTAGCACCACCGAGGGCGAAGGCTTCGTCGGCAAGCTCAACAAACGGTGCGTCTGCGTCCGGCTCAGCGTATACGGCGACGGAGGCAATGCCCGCGTCTTGTGCCGCTCGGATGATGCGCACGGCGATCTCTCCGCGGTTGGCCACTAAGACCTTGGTGATCTTGTTATTCGTTGCCACTTAAATTAGTCCTCCAGATGTGAACGATTACGGGCATCATTGTTACACACCAAACGTGAGTAAACCGTCACGTTGTGATGTGTTAAGGATACTTCTAATTTTTTCCTAGGGGAAATTAAAAAGATTATCGGTGCGAAACACGAGATCGTTACGGCTTTTCGCCCTGTTTAATAGGCATCCGTACCATGTTTCCCCATTCCGACCAGCTGCCATCGTAGTTCACCACGTCTTTGAAACCGAGCATGTATTTCAGCACGAACCACGAGTGGGCGGAACGATCGCCAAGGTGGCAGTAAACAACGGTTTGCTGCGACGGATCAAGCTCGCCGTATGTTTCCGCGATCTCTGCCTTCGGGCGGAACCGCGCGTTGGGATACACAGAACCTCCCCACGGGATGTTAATCGCGCCCGGGATGTGGCCGTGGCGTAGGGCGGGCAACGCCTCCGCAGTAGTCGCCGGTGTGCCGGTGTACTCATCCTTTTCGCGTACGTCGACCAAGGTGCGTGAAGTCTTGGAGGCCTTGAGTTCGTCGACAAGCATGCGCAGCGTGGAATCGTCGCGTTCTACCGCGGGATAATCAGAAGGCGCAGGTTCTGGGACCGCGAACGACATGTCGCGCTCTTCGCCCATCCAAGCATCGCGACCACCGTCGAGGAGGCGTACATCGGGGTGGCCGAAGAGCTCGAAAACCCACAGGGTGTAAGCCGCCCACCAGTTAGACTTGTCGCCGTAGACAACGACGGTGTCGTCGCGGGAAATGCCACGGGCCTGCATGAGTTCTGCAAAGGCCTGGCCGTCGATGAAATCGCGGGTGACGGGATCGTTGAGGTCCTTGCGCCAGTCGATGCGCACAGCGCCGGGGATGTGGCCGATGTCGTAGAGAAACGCATCCTCGTCAGACTCCACCACCTTCAGTCCGGGGGTGCCTAGCCGGGCTGATAACCAAGAAGCCGAGACGAGCCGCTCCGGGTGGGAATACTCCTGAAACTGCGGATTGGGGTCGAATGGCACAGCCATTATGGCGGGGTCCTTTCCAAAATCTTGTGAGCTCTCATAAATCAGAGTACCCGTGATCGAAGTTACTCGGTGGACTGGATGTGAGATGTGTGCTTGGTAACTAAAAACTAGCTCATCCGGCGGAGAACATCGTTCAGCGTTAATGTTTCTTGAGGAGATGGCCATCGTGAAGGGTTTCCTCGATTGCGGCTGTTTCTCAAACTATTTGATACGAAATACCCATGGAAAGGGATGCACGTGCACAAGGCAATTGTCGTCTTCGAAGTTGAAGGCGGATCTGACAAGTACATCGACGGCCACCGTAAAGACACCATGCCAATCGTTAACTCGATCAAGGACGCTGGCTGGCACTCCGAGGTTGTTTACTTCCGTCCTGAGTGGGCAGAGGATTTATTCAAATACGTCTCCGAGAACTTTGATGGCTACATCTCCCGCGTTAACCCTGGCAACATCCCTGGTGGCGAGAAGGGCTACTTCGACCTACTGACCAAGCTGTCCGAGGCTGGCCTTGTCGGCATGTCCACCCCAGAAGAGATGCTTGCATACGGTGCAAAGGATGCACTGGTCAAGCTCAACGACACCGACCTGGTGCCAACCGACACCGCGGCATACTACGACGTTGAGACTTTCCACAACACCTTCCCAACCTCCCTTTCCTACGGCGAGCGCGTTCTGAAGCAGAACCGTGGCTCCACCGGTTCCGGTATCTGGCGCGTTCAGCTTGAAGACAAGGAGCTTGAGGCTTCTGTTGAGCCAGGCACCGCACTGCCACTGGACACCAAGATCCGCTGCACTGAGGCTGTTGACAACCACACCGAAATCCGCGAGCTCGGCGAGTTCATGGACTTCTGCGACCAGTACATCATCGGCGACAACGGCATGCTCGTTGACATGCGCTTCTGCCCACGCATCGTTGAGGGCGAGATCCGCATTCTTCTGGTTGGCCCACACCCAGTCTTCGTGGTTCACAAGAAGCCAGCAGAGGGTGGCGACAACTTCTCCGCAACCCTGTTCTCCGGCGCGAAGTACACCTACGACAAGCCAGAGGCATGGCAGGAGCTCATCGACATGTTCGCTGACGCTCGTCCAGTCATCGCTGAGAAGCTCGGTGGCGACAACATCCCACTGATCTGGACCGCAGACTTCATGCTCGCAGACGGCGAAAACGGCGAGGACACCTACGTTCTCGGCGAGATCAACTGCTCTTGCGTTGGCTTCACCTCCGAGCTCGACATGGGTATCCAGGAGCTCGTTGCTAAGGAAGCAATCGGCCGCATCGAGACCAAGAACGCGTAAGTCTCCTTCGACTTCAAGGGTTCGTCGATAAGCACTCGTGCTTGTCGACGAACCCTTTCGTCGTTAATGGACTGCGCAACCAACCGGGCTGGGTTATGCTTCCACTGTTTTCACGTAAGCGTCGGAAGTAGTAAGGAAATTCATGAGCTCCCCGTTTGATCCAAACAACCAGAACAACGAACAGCCACAGTCCGGATACGCGGGCTACTCCGGCTATGGACAGCAGCAGAACTACTCTGGGTACCAGGATCCGAACCAGGGATTCCAGCAGCCATTCCCGGCAGCCCCTGAGGCGAACAAGGCAGAAGCGAACACGGCCAACGGCTTCATGAGCGCCTTGTTCGACTTCTCCTTCACCCAGTTTGTCACCATCAAGTTTGCAAAGATCATCTACATCATTTTGATGGTGATCTTCGCTCTCACCTGGCTGGCTTGGATCCTGTCCTCCTTCGCAGCCTTCTCCGAAAGCGCGGGCTTGGGAATCGGCATGCTGCTGCT
Organism: Corynebacterium breve; assembly: GCF_030252165.1. Taxonomy (NCBI): domain Bacteria; kingdom Bacillati; phylum Actinomycetota; class Actinomycetes; order Mycobacteriales; family Corynebacteriaceae; genus Corynebacterium; species Corynebacterium breve. The sequence goes on from NZ_CP126969.1 coordinate 422,192, forward strand.
GACCATCATTGGTGGCGGCATCTTTTTCATCGTCAGCCTGGTTTACTCCCGCGTCATGCTGGAGTTTGTGATCTCCATGATCCGCACCGCGCAAAACACCGGCGAACTGGTGGAAGAATCCAGGAAGGCCTAAGCGCCTAGCAACGCAGCGACCGCTTCCGGATCGGCATCAGAGAGCATGCCCCGGCAGCGGTCGTACTCGTCTTGGTCGCCGATCGCCTGGGACGCAAGCGCAAGCAGTGCGATGGATTGGAGGACGCCTTGGTTCGGCTCGTGCCCGTAGGGGATCGGACCCCAGCCCTTCCAACCGTTGGCGCGAAGGCGATCGAGGGAACGGTGGTAGCCGGTGCGTGCGTACGCATAGGCGATGAGTTTATCGCCACCATCTAGCTCGTTCTTTGCGCGAGCCGCCCAGACAGACGGGGAATCTGGGTGGGCGAGGGCGGTGTCGTCGCTAAGCAAGTCCTTGCCCTGCGCCGGGTCGGCGGGGAGCTGAACTGGGGGAGGGGCAAGCATATCTTTCATTTCCATGTGCCCAGGCTACCCGGTAATGCGCAGGAGCTGTCGTTGCAGCATTTCCAGCGGACCGCGTTTGAAAAAGACCAGCCACGCCGGGGCAAAAAACAGCGGAACCAAAAGGTTTGGCCACGCGTACTCTGGCCACGAGATATGCGCTCCCATGAAGTTGATCATTCCGACTGCCATGATGTGCGCGGTGTAGATCGTCAGCGGCATGCGCCCCACGGCGCGCAGCGGGTAGGTAACTGTGTTCAGCGGGCCAAACGTGCAGACGAGAACCCCGATGCCGATCACGCACAGCGAGACGCCGATGGAGCCGATGAGTTCGGTGATCGAGCCCGAGTGGGGGACGTAGACCCAGAGGAAGCGGGAGTCGGCAAGGTTGGTGACTCCGTAGGCGGTGAAGGGATCGTCAAGAGCAGCAAGCTTGTCGACGAATCCTCGGTCACTGAGCGCCCACACATTGACCCAAAACGCTGCTGCGGCGAGGATTCCGCCAACTCCGATGAGGCCGTCCCAGGCGTATTTTGTGCGGATGAGAGCACGCCCAGCGGCCATGCCCGCGATGAACACCGGCGCGAGTGTGAGGACGGGGAAGTTGCCCGTGACGAAGAGAAGTTCGAGCGCGCGGCCAATTTCACCGTCGACCAGCATGGACCAAGTGGGAATTTCACCGAACTCGGCGGCGGGTTCCAAGTCTTGGCGAAGGACAAAGGAGAGCCAGGGTGCTACGAAAGTCGTGGCGGCGGCGACAACTGCAAGCAGCCATCCGGGCGCGCGGAAGAGCAACGGTGCCACAACGAGGTAGAGGGCGCCGTAGGTGGACAGAATCACGATGGGGCCGGTGTTCTCGGTGGTGATCGACAGTCCGAGGGCCATGATGAAAATGCCCCGGATGCCGAACTGGGCCAGTGACTGTTTGACGTTGCGGGTGCGTGACATCAGGATCACCGAAACACCCGCGAGAACGGTGAACAAAATGGTGGAACGGCCCTCGAATGCCTGCAGGAATTTATTGTCTGGATCCTGCTTGGCAAATGTGTGCATGATGAACATGCCCAGTATGGCGATGGCTCGGGCAAGGTCGATGCCGTCGAGCCGCTCTTGCTTCAAGGGAGGCTACCTCCAGAAATCGCTGGCAGAAAGTCCAAACGAGTAGAGAGCCCGGCGCAACAGCGGCAGTGACAGGCCGATCACGCTGGTTTGGTCGCCTTCGATCCTATCGATGAACCAGCCTCCGAGCGCCTCAAGAGTAAAAGCCCCCGCGCACTGGAGTGGTTCGCCTGATTGGGCATAGGCCACGATGTCTTTGTCGGAGACGTCACCGAAATGGATCGTGGTGGAGATCGTCTCTTCCACCCATTTTCCTTGGAAGCAGACTGCGTGACCGGTGAGCAGCTCGGCGGTTTTGCCGCGCTGCGTCTTCCACCGCTCGATGGTTGAGTCTACGGTCAGTGGCTTGCCTTGGAGCTTGCCGTCTAGCAGCAACATAGAGTCGCAGCCAACGACCACGTCGTCTGGGAACTGCTCAGCGACAACGGTCGCCTTGGCCCTAGCTAGGGCGCAGACGGTGGTGGCGGGGGATTCGTCGCTAAGCGTCTCCAGCAGCGCATCTTCGTCGATATGCGCGGGGTGCTGAATAGGGGTCACGCCGCCTGATTCCAAGATCATGCGGCGTGACGGAGACTGCGACGCTAAAACAAAGCGCATTAGTAGTAGGTCACCGAGGAGAACGCAGCTGGGTTGAAAACAGTGGGTGTGCTCAGGCGGGACTCAGGGCGGCCCCACATGTTGCGTTCGACGTGTGCGGGGCGCTTATTGGCCTCGGCGGTGAGCGACGACAGAACAGCGGTCAGCGCTGCGAGCTCGTCGTCGGAAGGGTTGCCTTTGAGCACCTTGAAAATCGGAGCGGTCATCAGATTTTTCTCCTTCGAGTTCTTACAGCGGGATATTACCGTGCTTCTTCGGACGTGGGTGCAGTACTTTACGTTCTAGCAGGCGAAGGCCCTCGGTGATGCTTGCGCGAGTGTTCGCCGGCTCGATCACAGCGTCGATGAGGCCACGCTCGGCAGCGATGTACGGGTTGATGTTTGCCTCGCCATACTCAGCGGCATCGGTTTCGAGCTTCGCAGCCGCGGTGTTGGCATCGGTGAGCGCGATTTGGGCGGTTGGCCACGCAAAAGCGAGGTCCGCACCGAGATCCTTGGAGCCCATCACGACGTACGCAGCACCAAGCGCCTTGCGGGTCACCACAGTGATGGTGCCTACCTGGGCTTCCGCGAAAGCGTACGCAAGCTTTGCGGCACTGGCCGGTGCGTCATCTGCAAAGCCAGGGGAGTCAACGAACTGCACGATTGGCAGGTTGAACGCATCAGCCATGCGGATAAAGCGCGCCGCCTTCTCAGCTGCGGCGGCGGTGAGCTGGCCGTTCATTGCGGTCGGCTGGTTGGCCACGACGGCCACCGAGCGACCCGAGATGTGGGCAAAGCCGGTCACGATATTTTTCGCCTGGTCGGCCTTGAGCTCGACCAGGTCGCCGTCGGTGACCTTGGCCAGGATGTCGTGAACGTTGTAGGCGGTCGAGTCGTCGTCAGGCATGAACTCGTCCAGGCCTGTTGCGTCGATGGTGTCGGGGACCTCGGCAAGTGGCGACTCCGCGAGGTTGTTCATCGGCAGGAAACCGATGAGCTTGCGGGTTGCTTCCACAGCTTCGGTGTCGCTTGGCGCGGTGATGTGAGCGAGATTGTCGGTGCTCTCGCCGCTAATGCTTACCGACGCCCCCTCGACCGCAATCGTGATGTCGGAGAGAGGGACGGTCAGCGCCGCGATGTCGGTCACTGCGCCAGTGACGATGGCTAGTTGTGGGATCAGGCCGGATGCCTCGGTCGCGGCGCGGAGGATCTTCGCATACATCGCCGCGGTGACGATGCCTTCCTGGATACGCGGGCCAGCCGAGTCGTAGATGCCGATGAGGGGAACGCCGGTCTTCGTTGCGAGGTCGTAGATCTTCAGGATTTTCTCTGCGTAGACCTCGCCGAGGGTACCGTCGAAGATCGTCGGGTCCTGGGAGAAAACACACACGCGACGACCATTGACCAGGCCGTAACCGGTGACGACACCGTCGGTGGCAGGCTTGGTGCGGTCCATGCCGAAAGTCTCGATGCGGTGGCGGGCCAGCGCATCGGTTTCGGTGAAGGTCTCCGGGTCGAGGAGCTGCAGTACGCGCTCGCGGGCGGTGGACTTACCTTCGGCGTGGGTTGCTTCCACGACTTCGCTGCCCAAGGGAGCCTGGGCCTCCGCTAGACGCTGGCGAAGATCCGCAAGCTTACCGGCGGTGGTAGTCAGGTCAGGTTTTGAAGCGCTCATAATCTCACAGTCTAGGACGAAATACTCCGGGCTTGGTATTTAGGGCACCAAGTAGCTGAGAATTATATCGGTAAAAGTCGAGAGAACGTTTCAGGATCACTAGTGCTGGCCGGGTATGGTTTATGTATTAATCCCGCCCGACCTTGGAAAGGTACAGAATGATCGAGAAACAACACCGCGATACCTTGTTGCCAGCATACTTTGGAGAGTTCGGCGGGCAGTATGTTCCGGAGCCGCTGTTCCCAGTGCTCGATGAGCTAGAAAAGGCATTCGTTGAGGCCCGCGAGGACAAGGAATTCTTGGACGAGCTCGCGCGATTGCAGGCGAAATTCCTGGGTCGCCCCACCCCGGTATACGAATGCGCGAACCTGCCTCGCGTGGGTACTTCGCGCATCTTCCTCAAACGTGAAGACCTTGCTCATGGCGGCGCGCACAAGGGCAACCAGGTCCTGGCGCAGGCACTGCTGGCCAAGCGTTTGGGCAAGAATCGTCTGATCGCGGAAACCGGCGCGGGCCAGCATGGAACGGCGACCGCGATGGTAGCAGCGTTGATGGATATGGAGTGCACCATTTATATGGGCGCCCAAGACGTTGCGCGCCAGCAGCCGAACGTGCGTCGCATGCGGCTGATGGGCGCGAAGGTAGTCCCCGTGACCAACGAGGCAGGCGGCTCCATGTCCAACGCCATCGACGTTGCGCTGGAGGACTGGGTTGGAAACATCGAGACCACGCATTATGTGCTGGGCTCGGCGTGTGGGCCGCACCCCTTCCCAACATTGGTCAAGGAGTTCCAGGCGGTGGTCTCGCGCGAGTCGCGCCAGCAGATGCTGGAAGACACAGGTCGTCTCCCTGACGCGGTAATCGCAGCCGTGGGTGGTGGTTCCAATGCTATCGGTGCATTTGCGGAGTACCTCAAGGACGAACCCGGCAACGCGGACGTGCAACTGATTGGCGTCGAGCCCGCCGGCGAGGGGTTGGATACCGACAAGCATGGCGCAGCATTGAACCATGGCAAGATCGGGCTGCTGCACGGCTCGCGTTCCTACGTAGTCACTGGACAAGATGGCGAGCAGTTGCCAGAGTCCTTCTCAGTGTCGGCTGGCTTGGATTACCCAGGTGTAGGCCCGGAGCATTCCTACCTGCGTGAGATTGGCCGCGCGGAGTACGTTGCTGTGACCGATGAGGATGCGCTGCAGGCGTTCCGGTTGTTGTCGCGCTACGAGGGCATCATCCCGGCGCTGGAGTCCTCCCACGCGTTGGCCTACGCACTGAAGCTCGCCGAGGTTGCCGATGGTGAGGAGCTCAACCTGCTGGTTAATCTCTCTGGCCGTGGCGACAAGGACTTGGACTACGTGTACAACATCCTGGGCGACTCGCTTTTCGACGACCCCGAGCAGGCGCCAGTCGGCGACATCCGTGTCAGCGAGGTGCTGAAATCGATGACGACTTCATCGAATGAGCGTGAGGCTGGGCACACTGTCGCGCATAAGTAGGGGTGGAATGTAAAAGGTGCCACCTTAACACTTATTTGAACAAATTAAGGTAGGCTTCGTCCTACTAACGAGTGGTTCGTCTGCCGGTTCGAATGTTGTGCTTCAAAGTTTCAATTCGTGGATAGTTCCGACAAGAGACTTCCAATTATGGAGCTAGAATCCTGAAATCGTTTTTCTCAAGTATATTGAACACTTTAGTCTCATAGGGTTCAAGATCGACCGCATGGAGCTCTTTGCGACGAAATAATTCGTAACGAATCGGCCAAGCCCAAGACCAGTCCTCTTTTCTCTCATCCGTGTAGGGATCGTCTCCAGAATACATTTCCTTTAGGATTCGAAGGATCTTTTGGGGCGGACAAGTCAGCTTCCTTTTCAAGCTGACTCGCTCAAAACAATCTAGAAAAGACAGTGCTACCAGAGGGGTAATCAACGATAAAAGAGTTAATCGCGTTGCTTCACCCCGGATGCATGAATTGGGCTCTCCGGAAGAATTATTGTTAAGCGAATTAGTTTCACTTGCATCGGAAGCTTTTTGATCTGCGGAGGGATCTAGGGAGTAAGTTGGCCCAGTCGGGAGGTCTGTACCCGTCGCCTGCGAAGTTGGACCGCTGGATTCTTCTACCTGCTCCATTAATTTTGATAACAGACAGCTTGGATCAATTCTGCAAAGTGAGAAGATATGTAGTAGCCAGCAAACAGTTTCGGTTGACCCAGTGCTTATGAAGTGCAGCGTGAGAAGATTAAAGTATGACGTTGATGGCCGATGGCCGTTGATTTCTCTCGCGAGCAATGCGTCCTTTTTTATCTCTTCTGCTATTCGTGAAGCAAGATCGGGGTGATCGCGGAGAAGATAGATCGCTTCGCGTACAAAGAGTCTCTTTTTGTTTTCTGACGATTCGGCCATTTCTCTAATAATTCGATCCCAGGAGTATTTCAGGATTGAATAACTTTTTTCTTGAATTGCCAGATGATGAAGATCGGCAACAAAGTGCTTGATATTCTTACTGGAAATCGATCCCAGACTCGTACTAAGAAAGGTGTTAGCCTTGGCATTTATTCCACCGGCAAGGTGCTCCCAAACTGGTTTTACCGATTGCTTTGTGTGGTTCAACGACAAGGAGTATTTTCGAAGAATTCTTGAAATTTCACCAACTAACTGGTCGATGTCCGTGGAACTCGGCGTGAGAATCTCGATGTCATCGACAAATCGTCTAAAATCTAATTCTTCGGCATCTTTCTTTTCCGAGAGAAACTTGTCTAGGTCGTTAAGTATGATTTCAGCGGCAATATTGGATGTAATCGGTCCGATGGCTACACCGTCAGTTCGCATGTTTCTGGAGTACTGGTATGCCTGGTCAACCAGAGCTCCAAGGTGTTTCTTTCCACTTTTGCGTTCTCCTTCAATCGCCCAATCGAGGGCATGGGTATAGATGGAAGGAAAGAAATTGGCAATATCCAGTTTCAATAAGATGGGGTTCTTAAAGCTCGATCGGCCATTCAAGAACGGAGAGCGGTTACCGTCGAGGGCCGAAAGCCAGCATTCTCCATCGTCGTCTGCGGGATATGTGAATCGAATGATTCGTTGAGTATTGCCCTTAAATTGCGGCCGAAGGGCAGATTCCTTTGTTGAGCATTTCTCTCGCAATAGATCCCACTTTTCAATGAGTGTATTGCCTAGAAACGCATAAGGTAACGGATGGGGCAGCTCCATGAACCTGATCTTTCCGTCGAATCGCACCGCCTGATACTCTGACGGTGCGAGTTTCGATGCTTTCATGCACTTTAGTGCAAGTAGATCATTGTGAAGCGAGGAATTATAGCTCGAAGTTGTCAGATTTGGCGGGAGAGCAGATTCCTTAGCAATAAAGTTAAGCCACTGAGTTTGAAAAATTGAAGTGAAGAGCATTGACTTTTCATGATTCAGAGAATTCTGAGAAACCATGCTATTCATTATTTGCTGGATTGCCTGAATGTGCAAGGGGGAAAGTGGTTCAATGATCTTGCACGTACTGGGCTAGGGGAAACAACCAGTCGATCGGCCTGCAAAATATAGGTTCAATTAACGATTAATATTTACGTCAATGGGCCGAGTAACCTTCAATTTTGGAGGCCTATTGCGGAGTAGTTCAATAGTCGCATGCCGTGCGATCAATTAGATTTCGAAACTCCAGTCAAAAGATACGACGTCAAGTTAATATTCGCCGAAAATGAAAATGATGACACTTGTTTAGGTTTTATAGGCCCTGCGATGACAGCGTCTTTGGTGGAGCGTGTCTGGGCGGTCTACGGTTGACGAGGTTGAGTAACCGTCGAGCAAGTAGCGGGTGAAGGGGCGGAAATGGCAGTCCATGAAATCTTTTTTTGGGGTACATCAATCAGCGGTGAAACCGAAGAGTTTGACAAGACGCTGAAACGTCGGCGGTGATGAATTTTGGCCACGTGACTCGAACGGCGGTGCGCCATTGCTGAAAGTCAGTCGGACTCTCCACGATTGGCCGTCCATGATGAATAGGTCGCTTTCGTAGGTGGGTGCCCACAATCCAGAGTGACACGCACCGAGGGTTTGGCGAGTGGTGATGTATGAGGGCGGCTTGTAGCTAGGGTCTAGTATCCACTCGGCTTCGCGCTCTACAGTGACCTTCTTGTCCTGAATGCTAAGCACGCCGAATTCGGACGTGCCGGGCATGCCGTGGAGGGTCAGGGTTACAGAATCGATGTACGGCAGCCGGTTCTTCCTGAACCGTTGTTTGGCTTCCTCTTGCTCAGAGGTTAGCAGTTCGAACGAGTCGGGGAACGGATCGTAGTCAGAAATGTTGTCTCGCATGTTCGCAGAGTACTGGGCGAGGTGGACATGGGCGCTCCTGTGTGCGAACGGATGTTCAGTCAGAGTGTGCTCACTGCAGGTCAGTGTTCAGCGGTCGGTGAACTACTCGATGAGGTTGAGGCGTCCGTGGTACCCCATTCGCTCGGTAGAGAATGATGCGCCGCGTCCGTCATTGCCGGGGTCATAGCAGGTTAAGGTTTGTCCGGCCGAATTCACGTAACACTCCAGGTTATAGGCCTGCTGGGTGACTGGGCTGTATGCGGTGATTTGTGCTCTGGGCAAAGCGGTGACGGACGGATTTGTCGTAACCGTCGTGTACTGTGCACTGATTGCCGAGTTGAAGATAGCCGCCGCGAACTCGCAGGAGGTGGAATCGTTCGCTCGGATGGAGTCCCCTTGGGAGGTCGTGCCACAATTGCCGCCTACCTGGCCCGCGTTAATGCTGTGTTGCGAGATGTCGACCGGTTCGACCACTGGGGCGGCCTGCGTTTCTTCGGTCGGAGTTTCTTCTTCGATGGTAGGAGTCTCCGGGTCCTGTGAAGCTTCAGACGTGGCGACGACGGTGGAAGTGACCGTCACCGGAGCGCTGGAAGTATTCGCACTCGAGCATGCGGACAGGGCGAGACAGGAAACTGCGATGACAAGGCGGAGTGTGTGACGGCGCACGGGAGGTTCCTTTAGGACAAGGGCAACAGAATTAACTTGCAGCTTCAACTATAGGTGGGTGTGGCCTAGATATGGCGGGATTGGGGATTTTGCTTTCCGGCTTTTCTAAACTGAATTTATTGATACCCTGAGTGGCATCATTTAAATTCCTAAGAAAGATCCGAGATGACCTCCTCGTCGCCAAAGCAATCCGTACTTGCAGCCGTTCCCAAGACCACATGGATCTTCGTGGCGGTCATCGCGATCATGGCGCTGGTGATCGGTTTCCTCATCGCCGATCGCAAGGAGGAACCGGTGCCGGTGACGAAGGTGGCGGCGCCTTCGTCGACAAGCAACGAGGCGGAACCGGGAACCGACTTTACGGTGCCAGCGGCGGGGGAGGGCGACGCGTTTATGTTCGGTCCGCGCGAGGAAATTACGTCGGATACGGATATAGATAAGGTGTACCGTCGCAACTCGGCAGACCCGTTTGCGATCGGCGCTGTCGATGCGCCGGTGGTAATCGCGGAGTTTTCTGACTTCGAGTGTCCGTTCTGTTCACGCCACACGAATCAGACGCACCCCGAGCTGATTGAAAAGTATGTCGACACCGGTTTGGTGCGCATCGAGTGGAACGACATGCCGATCAATGGTCCGAACTCCGAGAAAGCGGCGGCGGCCGGGCGCGCGGCGGCTGCGCAAGGAAAATTCCAGGAGTTCAAGCAGGCACTGTTCGGGGCGAGCGAAGGGGAAGAGGGACACCCTGGGTATGAAATCGAGAATTTCGTCGATTTTGCTCGCCAGGCTGGGGTGCCGGATCTTGCGCGGTTTGAGCAGGAGGTCACCAACGGCACCTACACTGAGGCCGTGACAGAAGCGCGAAACTATGGAGCCCAGATCGGGGTCAATGGCACGCCGGGGTTCTTCGTCGGTAAGGGCTTTGTCGCAGGTGCTCAACCCATCGAGATTTTCGACGAGGCGATTCAGGACGCACTGACGGACAATTATGGCAATGAATAACCCAGACTCGCACTGGCTGGTATGGCTTTTTATTGTGTTGGTGATTGTGACCGCCTTCCTGCTCGGGCTGGCTCTGGGCGGGGTATAAGGAGGGCGTTATGATTTCCATCGGTGTCTTTGGTGCCTTTGTCGCCGGTATTTTGTCTTTGATTAGTCCGTGTTCCGCGTTGTTGGTGCCGGCGTTCTTTGCATATGCGTTTGCGTCGGTTCGCCAGTTGGTGACCAAAACGTTCGTGTTCTTCCTCGGCCTCTGTGCGACACTTGTACCACTGGGCACTGGTGCCGGTGGCTTGGGGCAGATTTTTACCATGCACCGCGAGACCGTGATCCTAGTCGGCGGGTGGATCATCATCGCGCTGGGTATCTACGCATTTTTCGGCGGCGGGTTCCAAGTCCCGGGGCTGGCCCGCTTGAATTCACGAGTCCGCGGTCAAGGATACCTAGCCGTTTTCGCCTTGGGCGCGGTCTATGGCTTCGCGGGTTTCTGCGCTGGGCCACTCCTGGGCGCGGTGCTTACCACCGCAGCGGTGTCGGGGTCCGCGGTGTACGGCGCTTTGATCATGGCGGTATACGCAGCGGGGATGGCGGTGCCGCTTTTCGTTCTCGCACTTTTCTGGGATCGTTTCGACCTCGGTTCAAAGTCGTGGCTGCGCGGGCGGGAAGTGCGACTCGGTCGCTTCACGACGAACACCTTGTCCATGATTTCCGGCGCTTTGTTCGTACTGATCGGCGTGTTGTTTATTACCTCGCACGGCACGGGGGCGCTGCCCACGCTTCTGGATGCCGACGCGCAGTACAGCATCCAGACGTGGGCCTACAACGCTTCGAAGCAGATCAGCGATGCGTGGGTGTGGTTCGGAGTGTCATTGGCGGCGACGGTGACTGTTGGGGTGAAAGCGGCCCGGACGCGGGTCTAGCCGCGCTTGCGGTAAAACGGCACGGCGACGATCACCATCACGGCAAACGCGATCAGTGCGTACCACCAGGGCACGTCGGTGATGGCGTCGGCCCCGTCGGCGGAGGCGAACAGCGCCGAGTCCACTTCGTCGTTGCTGATTAGTTCGCGGGCCCATTCGGCCTGGGAGGCAACAGGGGAGTAGGCGACGGAGTTGCTGGACTCTTCATTGCCGCCGCCAAGGGCAACGGAGGCGACACCGGCAATTTTGCCATCAACGAACAATGGACCTCCGGAGTCGCCTGGTTGGGAAGTGGCATTGTTTTTCAAAGTGGTAAGTAGCGTGCTGTCGCCGTCGTACAGGGAGAAATCGGCCACCTCGTCGATTGTGAATTCCGCCTGCGGGAGCGTTCCTTCGCCTCCCATGCCAGAAGACGACCAACCGTAAGTGGTACCGCTGCCTTGGGAGGGGACGTCGTCGGAAAGCTGAGGGTAACCGCTTGTGTTGATGGGCTCGGTTGTGTGGAGGAGTGCGAAGTCGCCGTGCGGCGCGGGGACGGCGCCATCGAACTCGTAATCAGATTCGGACCCGTCGTTACCTAGGGTGAGGATGCCGGAGGTATCGGAGAGTCCATCGATGCAATGGCGGGCTGTGATCGCCCACCTGTCGGCAACCATGGTCCCTGTGCAGTCGGGTTCGTCCGCTGGGCTTTCATTGAAATAGATCCTGGCGACAGTTTCCAGCGCCTGCGGGTCGGTGGTTGGAGTTGCGTTATCCAAAGCGTAAGCGGGTGTGGGCAGAAGGGTGAGGGCTGCAGTGGCGAGGGATGCGGGCGACTTGGGTCGACCGAGAGTCGCGAGCCTATGCATGAGCCATTCCGCGGGCCCGCGTCGAAGACCAGTGAGTTTCCACGCCATCGCAAAGGCAAGCCCAACAAAAATGCTCGTGAGGGCAGCGTTGGGCAGGACGGGCTGCGACGGCTGATTCAGCATGGTTCCTGCGCTAAGAACGTGCAGGATATACATGGTAAGGCTCATCGATCCGAAAGCCTGCAGCGGGGCAAGGGCTAGGGCAAGTGGTTTCGAGCGGGTCAGCACTAAGCAAGCGGCGATCGTTGCAATTGACGACGAGCTCGTGGCCAGGAAATCAATCGCACCACCAGAATGAGGTGAAGGATCGAGGAATCCAGACGTCGCTAGTGTTTCGTTTCCACGGGCGATGACACCGAACACCACGGTGGCGAACCCGACGATGAGCGCGATTATCTGGGTGCGTTCATTGTTAAGGAGTGTTTGGCCTGCGATGAAGCCGATCAGCATATACGCAGTCCACGTGAGCAGCGGGTAAGGGCCATCGACGAACATGAGCCACAGCGCCCACGCCTCGGCGTTGGCCGCGTAGGCGTGGACTGCCATTCCAGTGATTGCCAGGAGAACTGTGAGAACGGCTTGGGCGCGCAGCGACCAACGGGGAGCGCGGTGCAGAAGTAAGAAGCTCACGCCCATCGTCTGGAGCACGACTTGGATCGCTCCGGAGAACGGGTTGAGCGCGAATCCGAGAACGATCAGTACAACGCCACGAATCGCGATGTTGCGTGGCGACTCGATGAATCCAGGACTGACTCCGGCGAGAACAGCGAAAAGTGCAGCTGGCAGCCCGGAGACGATTGCCTCGGCCGCGCCGGGAGGGGGCCAGGTGCGCGACGATCATGCCGATGATCGCCAGCGCACGTGCAATATCCAAACCGACGACGCGGGTGCGTTTCGTTTCCTGTTCTCTAATGGAAGTCGAGTTCATTAGGCTAGTATGCCACCGGCGATTGCCATTTCCGAATCCTGTGATTAGGAAAACATGTCAGTGGCTCTAGTTTTGCTGAGCATTGAGCAGTGCTTCACGAAGGGCGTCGTCCACCGCGTAGATTCCTAGCCCACGGACACCCCTCGTGAGTAGAACATTGAGCTGATTCCGAAGCAAGCCCTCACTGACATCGACCTTCTTCTTGACACCATTAACTGTTAACGTGCGTTTGTGGATGACGTTCGGGTTGTGGCTTTCCTTTGCATCGAACACGATTTTGCCGTTTCGATACTTGACGGATGGGCCGATGATCACCCCGGCATAGTTTAAATCGAATCCTTGTATGGTGAAGATTGAGCCGACTTCGTCGACGGTTTGGTTTCGTTCAGCCCAAGCTAGGTTTTTCTCGCGGCGACTGTATTTACCTTGGTTGTTCCATGGAAGCCGAAAATTGCCGATCACAACGTCCCATGTATTACTGCCCACTGGCTTGATCTTTTTTCCTGTAGTGAATTTCCAGTCGTAAGTAGCGATGAGGCGCGACAGACCTTTTTCGTTCGCGTTTTCGGAGGAAGACTTTTCTCGGATCTTCGCATGGAGTTGTCCAGGAGAACTAAAGATTTCAACTTTGTACTTGTCATTCGTTGGGATAGGGTTCACTATTCCGTCATTGACCAAAGTCGCAATCCACTCTTCAGCGGGTCCGTCTGAATCGATCCGCATTTGTTCACTTAAGTGAATGACATCATTACCTGCGCGAGAATAAAGTTCCTTGAGAGCATCTTCTTGCCAGTATTGGTTACCTGCTAGGACTTGCATTGGATCGAAAATAGCGACCACAACTCGAGCCCTTTGAAGTATGTCTTTGAGCTGATGATCGCCTTTGTATGATTGCTTGCCTTGTGTCCAAAGTAGATGGGCTTCGTCGATAAGAACGATGTCTACTGGGCTGTCGGGACTTTGGCTGTTAATGAATCTAGTGGGTTTCATAACGCGCTCTTTTTTCGCATTACTCAGTCCGAGCTTTTCTGCTATTTGTTCATAAACTGTCAACTGCTCGTCGTGGTTGACCAAAAGGTATGCATCGTAAGAATCGAAATCTGTTATATCGATTGCGTCGCTCCGAGTTTGGAAAAGCTCATAAAATACACTACTTAGGAGAACTGTTTTTCCAGTGCCTGCGCCACCTTGGACCAAGATGAGTTTCGAGGATTGGCTTGCCTCAAACCCTTCTTTCGGAGTCAGTGCAAGATCGATAGATTCGAGGATCTCGACTTTTGCGGAAACTTGCTGTTCATTCAGGCGGTGGAATGGAGATGCTTTAAAAATTGCTGACTCTTGGATCAATCGCTCAAGAGGGAATAGTTCAGGATCGCAATTGCGAAGTTCTCGCCAAATTTCTTGGAAAGTACGGTTTACGTACTGCTGAGTGAAATACTCAGTCTGAATATTCCGGCGAGAGTTTTGGATTCGAACCGAATTCTCCCCAGCGGCTTGCACTTCGTCAACGCTGGACAAATAGAGCATCAAGCGGTCTTCGATGTCCAAGGTCAGTGATTTGTTGAATAGAGAGTGGCCAATGACGATAATGGTCGAATCCTCGTCACGAAAAGCCTTCCATTTGGATGATTGAAGCATCTCGGGAGTGGGCTCAGCGGGTAGTTGGAGACCTTGTTCCAGGTCGTCTTCACTGAGATCCCTGAGCCGAGTATCGGACTCTAAGTGTGTTTTGGTTCGTTGCGCGATGTTGTTCGTCTCGCCGACATAAACGCTATATCCTGTATTTGCTCGGTAATAAATGATGTAAACGGTAGGGAATTTGAGAAGCAAGCGTTTGGCTTCCTCATTTGCTTCACCAGTATTCGCTATGAATTTTGCGAGACTGTTAGGAGAATACGAGAATGCTTCAACTAGTGTGCGAGCGCTACCAATTATCTCCATCAGTCACCAGCCCCACTCCCATTGTGTTCGTCATACTTCGTGGATGATCCGTAGCTTTTTTCAACTGGATACTTCGTTTTTGTAATCTCTAGTTTTTCTCGGATCAGTGCTTCTGGAATTTCGTCCAGCGCATCTGCTAGAAAATATGCATAGGTGAGTACATCTGCCAGCTCAAGGCGAACCCGCTCAATTCTCGAATTGTCATCCCACTGAAAGCACTCGAGCAACTCTCCAGCTTCAATAGCGATGCTCTTAGCGAGGTTTTCAGGAGTATGAAACTGTGTCCAGTTTCTTTCTTGAGCGAATAGTCTAAGAGCTTCCATTGTTGACAGATCTTGCATATGAGGAATCTTACTCAATGGGAATTATGAAAGGCGGACATAATCAGGAAACTCCACCGGCTCCGCGATCGGCTGCTTTTCTGGAGTCATGTCTAGACCCAAGTCTTTGGCCAGAACCAATCGAGTGCCCTGGTACACGCGGCTGGAGTTGGCATCTAGATCAAACACGCGGGCGCCGCGCAGTCGGTGCTTGTCTTCGCCCTGGAAGCCGTACGGACCGAAGCCTGTGCCGGGGCTAAAGCCGAGCTCAATTCCGTAGTAGGTGCCCTTGTAAGAGTTGATGTGGTCGTGGCCGCAGTAGATACCAACGATGTCGCCACGCTCGAGTGCTGCCGCAAAAATGCCGGAGTTGAAGGCTCCGTAGTCGACTGCCTCGTTCTTTTCGCCGACAATCCCGTAGTGATTGACCGCCTCGTAGTGATCAAACTCTGAGTTCTTGCCCGGCCCTCCGTTCCACATGTCGGCGTGTTCGTAGGTTGGAATGTGGAAAAACAACAGGCCGGGAACCTTCGTGGCCTGTTCTAAGAACCACTGCACTTGTTGTGGGCGAATGTAGTCGTAGATCGGCATAAACTGCATGGACTGAGCATTAATCCGTGGAGAGATGTAGCGTCCGGAATCGAGCAACCAGATGGCGAACGCGTCGTCGATAAGCACCTGCCCGTTCGAACATCCCGGAAGCTTGTCGACGACCTCCGGGTTCACATTGTGCTCGTACTGGCGAACGAAGCTGACCATCTCGGGCTTGAAAACCGTCGTGCCAGCCTGTTCGGTGGAGTCCTCTTCGTGGTTGCCAAAGGTGATTGCCCAGGGGATGCCGCGAGATTCCATAGGCATGACCACGTTGTTGATCGACTGGTAGACCTCGAGGTTTGTGCCCTGGCCGCCGGAGATGACATCACCATTGATGAGCGCGAAGTTCGGCTGCTCCTGATCGAGGACCTTTTCCATGAACTCGATCGTGCGACGGTCAGTGAGGTGGGTGTCCTGAGTGTCGTTGAATTGGACGATGCGGAAGTGGCCGTCAGGGGAGAACGAAAGTGACATGCCTCGACGCTATGTCTTGGACATTGCGACAGGGTATCTGGGAGGTGAAGAAACAGCGAACCCGTGGATAGGACTAGAGAAATATGCTTTGACCCGGGAGAAGTGCCTACACTGGGAGCGTTTATACAGTACTGTCACAAGCTTTTTCAAGAAAGCTTACGGTGCTTCAAATCATTCGTCGATACGATTGGTGATTCAACATCAAATTCGAGCGAAGGAGAAATTATGGTTGTCCGTCAACCTGGTCACAAAGGTGTAATCGGAACCGTAGAAGAGCACGGCATTCCAGACAATATTGACGTGATTGTTATCGGTTCCGGTGGAGCAGGCCTAACTGCAGCACTGACTGCAGCGGACCGTGGTGCTAGCGTGTTGGTCGTCGAGTCGCTTGATATCGTCGGCGGAGCAACAGGTGTTTCCGCAGGTGCTGCGTGGGTTCCTGCCCATGGATTTTCGACGGAGGCGCTAGGAGTAGAGGACTCGATTGAGCAAGGTCGAACCTACTTCATGGGTCAAGGGCGTGACGAAATCCTAGACCCAGACATGATTGACACGGTTCTCAATGAAGGGCCGAAGGTCGTCCGCTATGTCGAAAACAACACGAAGTTTGGCTGGATTCCCGCTATTTGGCCCGACTACCGGTCAGATATCCCGGGCGCATCTGTGGGGCGAGCACTTTTCCCTGGTCCGTATAATGCGGAGGGGCTTGGCGATGCTGCTCAGTATGTTAGGCCAGCGCTAACAAGTGGTATGGCGAAGAATCCCATGCCTTTCTGGATGCTAGGTGGACTGAAGACCGATTCCGCGTGGATCGCCGGCCCGGCGCTAGTAGGTGCACTACTTGAAGCTAATCTTGTCGCTGGTGTCAATGTTTTGGTTGAGGCACCTGCGGAGAATCTCATTATTGAAAATGGCAGGGTTACTGGCCTCGTTGTGTCATCAAAGAGCGGTGAGCACACTATCAAAGCGAATAACGGTGTAATTATTGCATCTGGCGGTTTTGAGACATCCGACGAACTCACTACGGAGTACATGAATGCCCCAATGGGTGCTCACGTATCTCCGCGTGGACATCGAGGCATTGCGGTACAGCTATCTGAAGAAATCGATGCCGAACTTACTGCGATGGAGCATGCATGGTGGATGCCAGGCGTGCAAATACCTGGCGAAACTTTGGAAGGTAAGCCGTTCGCTCGGCTGCTCCTGGGCGAGCGGTCGCTTCCCCATTCCATCATGGTGAACAAAGACGGCATGAGGTTTACCAACGAAGCAGCAGCGTATGACCAGATGGGCGGTGCAATGCGCGTATTCGACGAAGAGCGAGGTGAAATGGTTAATGACCCTGCCTACTTCATCTTCGACCAAAACTTCTGGGAGAAGTACGGACTCTTCGGTACTGCTCCAGGTGCGGAGGCACCGGAATACATCATGAAAGCAGACTCCTTATCCGAGTTGGCAGAACGAGCAGGAGTCAATGCCCAAAATCTCTTGGAAACAGTAGATAAATTCAACCCAGAAGCCGCCAAGGGACGCGATCCGTGGTTTGGCCGTGGTGAAACACTCTTCGATCGCTACTTTGGCGACTTTTATCCGGTACTAGGGGCAGTATCCCCAGCAAAGAACTTCCCAGCTTTCACCCAGAAGGCGCAGGGGATGTTCGCAAAGTTAATTGGGCCATTCGTCAACGTCGGTGCCAAGCGTGCTGCGAAAAAGAACGATTCCGAAGCCCTGCGAAAAATGATCGTGGGACCGCTTTCCAAGATCATGCGTCCAGTCCTGAAAGCCCCACAATCATCAACGCTTGGCCCAATCTCGCGTGGCCCCTTCTATGCAGTGGAAGCGAAGTCCTCGGCCCTAGGCACGGTAGGAGGTCCAGTTACGGACACGAATGGTCGTGTAAAAAACAAGGCGGGTCAGATTGTTGAAGGACTCTACTCCGCGGGCAATGCAGGCGGTGCAGCAACTCAAGGCTTCTATGGAGGAGCCGGCGGCACAATTGCGTTGGGATTGATATTTGGGCACCTTGCGGGTAAAATGGCCGCCGAAACGCCATTGCAAAACTAACGAATTCCCCTTCATGTTTTTTGGGGGGTCAACTTGACCTTCCAAAAAGCATAAAGACAAGCGAACCCCTAGCCTTGAAGGCTAGGGGTTCGTCGTCAAGCGGTGAGTTACTTCTTTTGTAGCGCGTTTTCGATGGTGTCTTCTGGTAGTTCCTTGGTGCAGAAGAACCAGTCAGCGCACTCGACACCGTCTTCCTGGCCGGACATGCGCTTTTCTGCGACATCCATTGTGCCAGCTGGGGGGACGATGACACGCTCGCCTGGACGCCAGTCGGCTGGGGTAGCTACGCCGAACTCGTCGGTAGTCTGCAGAGCCTTGACCACGCGGAGGATTTCGTCGAAGTTACGGCCGGTAGACAGTGGGTAGTACAGGATTGTACGAACCTTGCCTGCTGGGTCGATGATGAAGACCGCACGCACGGCGGAGGTCTCTGACTCGCCAGGCATGATCATGCCGTACTTCTGGGAGACCTGCATGGAGACATCGTCGATCAGTGGGAACGTGACATCGACGTTCTTCCAGCCACGGAAGTCCATGTTGTCACGGATGGTGCGCAGCCATGCGATGTGACTGTGCAGGCCATCGACGGACACGCCGACAAGCTCGGTGTTGTACTTGCGGAACTCCTCGGTCATCATGGCGAAAGTCATGAACTCGGAGGTGCAGACTGGGGTGAAGTCCGCTGGGTGGGAGAAGAGGATGACCCACTTGCCGGCGTAGTCGGATGGGAAGTTGACGGTTCCTTGGGTGGATTGGCCGACAAACTCTGGGGCTGGGTCGCTGATGCGTGGCATGGCGTAGGTTGGCTGCTCTACGGGGGTGTTCTGTTCCACATTGGATCTCCTTGAGGATGTGCTTATGGGTACACCCCTAGGTTAATAGAAACTGGTGTCAATAGGACGGGCTAATTAATAGCCAGTTGGGGATACGTAAAAGCGCGATATCCTAAAATGCCGGATATCGCGCTTAGCTAGTGGGTTTAGATCGAGGACAGGCCGTTCGAAGAAAGATCAATGCTGCCCTGTGCAGGAGCAGGCGTTGGTACAGGAGTGGAATTTCCTGGAGTGACGTACTCCGGGAATGCCTCTGGCTGCTCGATCTTCTGTGGCTCTGGGTTCATGTCGATGCCCAGGTCCTTAGCGAAGACCAAGCGGGTGGATTCGTAGACACGGTCGGTGTTCTCGTTGAGCTCGAAGACACGAGCACCGCGGAGGGTGTGCATGTCCCAGGTCCCGTCGTTGAGGCCGTAGGTGCCGAAGCCGGTACCAGGGCTGTAGCCGAGCTCCACGCCGAAGTAATTACCATGGAAGGTGTTGATGTGGTCGTGGCCGCAGTACATGCCTAGGATGTCGCCGCGCTCGCGCGCCGCAGAGTAGATACCGGAGTTGAACGCTCCAACGTAGACGCCCTCGTGCTTCACACCCTCGATGCCGTGGCGTGCGACTGCCGCCTTGTGCTGTGCTTCGGTGTCGTTATAAGGGCCACCGAACCACATATCACGGTGTTCGAAAGTCGGGATGTGGAAGTACATTAGGCCAGGGATTTTCTTGCCGTACTGTTCTTCGGTTGCGATTGACAGATCGCGGTACCACTTGATCTGGGACGAGCGAATGTAGTCGTAGCTTGGTAGCTCATCGGTGGGCTGGCCGGCGAGGGCGTCGTCGAGGTAGCGACCCGAATCCAGCATCCAAATCGCGAACTCAGGGGAGCTGGAGGTGGATCCGTTGACCAGCAGATGGGTGTTTGATGCGCCGTATACTGCCTCGTCAAGAGGGGCGTTGTAGTTGTACCGGTACTGGCGGACAAAGTTGGTCATCTCCGGCTCGAAAACCGTGGTGCCACCTTCTTCGGTTGAATCTTCGTCGTGGTTGCCAAAGGTGACTGCCCAAGGGATGCCACGGGATTCCATCGGCATGACGACATTGTTTAGTGCCTGGTAGACCTGCTCGTTGTCCTGTGGGCCACTGGTGATCACGTCGCCGTTAATAAGCGCGAAGTTCGGCTTTTCATGGTCAAGTGCCTTGCCCATGAACTCGAGGGTGCGACGGTCGGTGAGGTGATCGTCCTGAGTGTCATTGAACTGCATGATCTTGAAGGTGCCGTCGGTATTGAACTGCAGTGGCGCTGCAGTGTTTGCGGTGTCTACTGCACGTGCCGGTGTCGCGAAGTTGCCGATTGCTGCAGCGGCTGCTGCGATGGTTCCGCCCTGAAGAAGGCGACGACGATTGAAAGATGCGGTCATTGTGTATCTCCTTACGCTGCTGGCAGGGTCTTGGTGTACAAGACATTGCCGCGGGTGGTGATGAAGCGAACGGTGAATTCTTTGGTTTCGGCGTTGATGTCAACCTCGCCGAAGTGCTGGATGTCATCAAGTGGGGACTGATTGACGTAATCCGGTCCGTGGAAGAAGTCCACACGCGGGCCAAAGGTTGGGTCCATTTCGTTCGGACCAAAGCCACCTGCGTGGAGCGGGCCGGAAACGAACTCCCAGAACGGGGCGAAGTCCTGGTAGGCAGCCTTGTTCGGGTCGTACTCGTGAGCCGCGCAGTAGTGAACGTCGGCGGTGAGCCAAACAACGTTCTTGATGTCCTTGAACGCGGTGAGAACGTGTGCGAGCTCCTGCTCGCGGCCAACTGGCTCGCCAGGGGTGCCGGATGAGACACCTTCCTGATTGTCGCCATCCGGCATGATGATGCCCAGTGGGAGGTCGTTTGCGATGACCTTCCAGGTTGCGGTGGAGTTCTTGACCTCGTTGATCAGCCAGTCACGCTGCTTATCGCCAAGGATCCAGCCGTACTCGTTGTCGCCGGCGTGGTGCTTATCGTTTTCATCCTTATAGGTGCGCATATCCAGGATGAAGATGTCCAAGAGCGGTCCGTAGGAAACCTTGCGGTAGATGCGTCCATCCACGGCCATGGTGGAGTCCAGTGGCTGCCACTCGTGGAATGCCTGGAAACCACGTGCAGAGAGAACATCGGCGTTTTTCTCGATGGTGTAGCGCGGATCGTCCAGGATCTCGCCCGGGTACCAGTTGTTCGATACCTCGTGGTCATCCCACTGCATAAGCTGCGGTACCTGGCGGTTGAACTCCAGGTAGTGCTTGTCCATCAAGTTATATGCGTACTGGCCACGGAACTCGTCGAGAGTTTCTGCAACCTTGGACTTCGCATCGGAGGTGATGTTGCGCCAGATGCGACCGTCCTCGAGCTTGACCTCTGCCTCGATCGGATTGTCGGAGTACACCGAGTCGCCGGAGTGCAGGAAAAACTGTGGGCTTCGGGCTGCCATTGCGGACCAGCCGATCATGCCATCCATGTCCGGGTTGATGCCGTAGCCCTGGCCAGCAACGTCTGCGGACCAGTGGAAGCGAATGTCCTCTTCGCCAGCAGGGGCGGTGCGGAACGTGCCGGTGACTGGTTCAGATGCAGCACCGGTGGTGAGATCCTCCAGGGTAACGCGGTAGTGGACATCCTGGCCAGCTTCAAGGCCGGTAAGGCGAACACGACCGGTCCCGTCGGTCTCAGGAGTAAGAGCCTGCTTTGCGACGAAGCGACGCGCGTTGTTGAAATCTTCGGTAGCCGCTGTCTCTACAACCATGCGTGCTGGACGGTCGGAACGGGTCCATACGAGTGCTCCATCAGCACGCATGTCACCAGTGGCGACACCGTGGGTGATCTCTGGGCGGCTAGGAAGGAAGCCCTGGAAAAGGGAGGAGCCGGAGGAAAGTCCAGTGGAGGAAAGAGCGCGTGCGGATGTAGGAACGGTCAGGCCTGCGGAAACAGCCAGGCCCGAGGCGGTGAGGAAAGAACGGCGGGACAGTGACATCGAAAACTCCTATAAGGAAAAGTTTTTGGTGAGCAATTGTCAACCGTAAGAGTTTGAAATAGATAAGTTGTAAATATTAGATGAATAATTCAGGAACTATAAAGTTTTTGGCATAAAAGTATATTTGATTTGTTGGTAAGTCAGACGAGGGCAGTAGATGGGTGAAAACTCAAAACGTCCGATATTATCGCCTACCGCACCCAATCCTCGTGCGGCGAAGGTGGAGGGACTGCAGGATTGGGCGTATGCCCTCACCATAATTCTCATAGTGAAAACTAGATCCCGAATTCTAAATGCCGAACGCCCTGGATGATTTCGAGTGGGTGCTCGAATCATCCAGGGCGTTCGGGTTCTGGAATTCGGAATTCGCTGGAAGAAGATTTACAGCGGGATGTTGCCATGCTTGCGTGCCGGGCGGGTGACATTCTTGTCCTTGTACAGGCGCAAGTTGCGTGCGATCGCGCCACGGGTCTCGCTAGGCAGGATTACTGCGTCGATCAGCCCACGCTCTGCAGCCAGGTAAGGATTGAGCATGAAATCCTCGTACTCGCGCTCGAAGGATTTGGCCAGCTCTTCGACATCCAAGCCTTTCTCACGAGCCTCTGCCAGTTCCTTGCGGTAAATAAAGCCCACCGCACCGGCGGCGCCCATTACGGCGATTTGCGCGGTTGGCCACGCCAGGTTGACGTCGGCGCCGAGGCCCTTGGAGCCCATTACGCAGTATGCGCCACCATAGGCCTTTCGCATGGTCACGGTGATCTTCGGCACGGTCGCTTCGCCGTAGGCGTAAAGCAGCTTCGCACCGCGGCGCAGGATGCCGCCGTATTCTTGGCCCGCGCCGGGGAGGAAGCCAGGGACGTCGACAAGCATGACGATCGGGACGTTGAAAGCGTCGCAGGTGCGAATGAAGCGGGCAGCCTTCTCGGAAGAGTCGATGTCGAGGCAGCCGGCGTAAACGCTTGGCTGGTTTGCGACGAAGCCGACGGACTGGCCTTCCACGCGACCGAAAGCGATGACGACGTTCTCGGCGCGCTGCTCCATGATCTCGAGGTATTCGCCGTCGTCGGTAAGCTTCTCGATGACTTCACGGACATCGTATGGCTGGGTTGGGGAGTCGGGGATGATCTCGTCCAGGGCTAGGTCGTCGGCGGTGATGTTGTCGTCGATGGAGCCTTCGTCCTTCGCGTGTTCCTCAAGTGGCGCGAAGGTGCGGTTGTTGGATGGCAGGTAATGCACGAGGTCGGAGACGAAATCGAGTGCCTCTTCGTCGGACTTAGCTACGTAGTGAGCATTGCCGGCGGTAGTCATGTGCGTCATGGCGCCACCAAGTTCTTCCTGGGTGATCTCTTCGCCGGTGACAGTTTTGATCACATCTGGGCCGGTGACGAACATCTTCGACTTCTGGTCCACCATGACCACGAAGTCGGTGAGCGCAGGGGAGTATGCGTTGCCGCCGGCGCAAGCGCCCATGATCACGGAAATCTGCGGGACCACGCCAGATGCGTTGATGTTTTGGTAAAAGGTCTGTGCGATCAGATCGAGCGACACGGCACCGTCTTGGATGCGGGCGCCCGCGCCTTCGTAAAGCCCGATCAGTGGGCGGCCTGTGGTGACCGCCAGCTCCATGATCTTGATCATCTTCTCGCCGTAAACCTCGCCGAGCGCGCCGCCGAACACGGTGCCGTCCTGGGAGAAGATGCATACCTCGCGACCGTCGATGGTGCCCCAGCCGGTGACGATTCCGTCAGTGACAGGACGCTTTGCCTGCATGCCGAAGTCGTGGGTGCGGTGGCGGGCTAGCTGGTCGGTTTCGACGAAGGAGCCTTCGTCGAGCAGGTAGTCCAGGCGCTCGCGCGCAGTAAGTTTACCCTTGTCATGGACGCGCTGGATAGCCTTCTCGCCCATGGGCTGGGCAGCCTCGGCGCGACGCTTCTTCAGGTCAGCGATCTTGCCGGCAGTGGTGGCGCTGTCGGCAAGCTTTTCAAGATCCGTGAAACTTGAGGAAACTGTCATGTTTTGGAACTCTAGACAATGGAAGTGGGTTTATCCAGCTTTGAAACTCTGTGATGTAAGTCACTTTCTGTGTTCCTGCTGGTCGGGGGTAGTTTCTAGGGGAAACATTCCCCCAGGGAGTGACTAGCGTTACCTTTTGGAGCTGTACGCTGATGGTATGACTCAGATCGACATCGAAACTGTACGTTCGCGCGTGCAGGGCCATTGGTCAAGCGTTGAGTATGTGGACTCAATCGGTTCGACCAACACTGAACTTCTTTCGCGCGGCACCCCAGGAGCCGTGCTCATCGCTGGTGAACAAACAGCAGGCAAGGGGCGCTTGGGGCGTCCTTGGCAGTCCCCGCGCGGCACGCAGTTCGCATTCAGCATGCTTATCGACGCGCCGTCCGTCCAAGACATCGGCCTCATCCCGTTGACCGCAGGCCTTGCAGTAACTGACGTGATTACCCAGGCTCGTTTGAAGTGGCCGAACGATGTCCAGATTGATGGAAAGAAGCTCGCCGGTATCCTCGCTGAAGCTGACTTTTCCGGAGATAAGCCGCACGTGGTGGTGGGCATCGGGCTCAATGTTGCGCTGGAAAAGAAGGACTTGCCTGTAGAAAATGCAACGTCATTGCTGCTAGAGGGCATCGAATATGACTGGACCGCGCTGGCCACGGACCTCCTCAACGCGCTTGGTCGTCGTTTGTCGGAGCCCCTCGACCTTGATGCATACCGGGCGGTGTGCTCGACGATCGGGCAAAACGTGCGGCTGATCGCGCCGGGAGGCGATGTTTACGGCGTGGCGGAGGATGTCAGCCCGACTGGCGAAATCATCGTCGACGGCACGCCCTACTCAGCCGGCGATGTCACTCACTTGCGTCCGCAGGTCTAGAACAGGCATACCCACCTTGGTAAGCTCTCTTTCCATGGCACGGTTCCAGCTGGGGAAAGACGAATACGCGCGCGTTGACATGTGCGCGCCGATCAGCACGCTGTTTTTCCCGTTCCTCGAGTTGGTACTGATTACCGGGCTCCTGTGGATCGTGGTCGGGTTTATGGATCAGCCTGGTCAAGTCATTGACATGCAATTGCGCAACGGAGTTGTGCTGCTGTGGGCCTTCCTCGCATTCTGGCGATTTGTTCTGCCATTGATGAGGTCGCGACGGCAGCGGTTCGTCGTGACGAACAAACGAGTCCTAGCGCGAACGGGGTCGTTGAAGCCTCGCGTTGATTCAATTCCGCTACAGCAGATTCATTCCGCGCGCCGCTACAAGGGCGGAATTTCCATCGCGGTGTACGGTCTTGATCGGCCGGTGTACTTTCCCAACGTTGGGCGCACAAAGCGCGTTGAGCAAGCATTGCGGGAGCCGGTTCGTCGCTAAGCAAGGGGGCGTATGATTACTTGTCATGAACGCTACTCCTACAGTTACCGTGATCGGCGACGGGCAGCTCGCCCGCATGATGCATACCGAAGCGATTGAGCTTGGTGTTAATCTTCGACTGCTCGCGGGGGCCCGTGATTCCTCAGCGGGTCAGGTGATCGCTGACGTCGTACTGGGCGACTATCGCAATCTCGATGACTTGCGCAAAGTCGCTGAAGGCGTGGTTACTTTCGATCACGAACACGTTCCCACCGAGCATCTGCATGCGCTTATCGACGACGGCATTGCCGTTCACCCGGGCCCAGAGGCGCTGGTGAACGCGCAGGACAAGCTGGTCATGCGGGAGAAACTGCAGGAGATCGGCGCGCCGGTGCCTCCATTTGCCGGGATCCAGTCCGTGGCGGACGCTGATGCTTTCTGGGACTCCGTCGACGGCGAAGTGTGCTTGAAGGCGACTCGCGGTGGGTACGACGGCCATGGAGTGTGGTTCCCGAAATCGAAGGAGGAGCTTGAAGGGCTCGTCGAAAAGCTGCTCGGTGAAAACGTACCTTTGATGGGGGAGCAGAAGGTACCTTTCGTTCGCGAACTTTCTGCGCTGGTCGCGCGACGTCCATCGGGTGAGGTTCGTCCGTGGCGCGTGGTGGAATCCGTGCAGCGCGACGGTATTTGCGTGGAGGCGATTGCGCCCGCGCCAGGCATGGATGCTGGCTTGGCGGATTACTGCCAGTCGCTCGCGGTGAAGATCGCAGACGAACTCGGCGTGACCGGCGTGCTGGCAGTTGAGCTGTTCGAGTACCTCGACGAAGACGGCATGCCACAGGTGGCGGTCAACGAGTTGGCAATGCGCCCGCATAATACTGGGCATTGGACACAGGACGGTTGTGTGACCAGCCAGTTTGAGCAGCACCTGCGTGCGGTACAGGATTGGCCACTAGGTGATGTTGACCAAACTGCCCCGGTGACTGTTATGGCGAACGTACTAGGTGGTGACGAAGATCCAGAGCTGCCGATGGCGCAGCGGGTTCGCGAAGTTATGGAGCGTTACCCACAGGTCAAGGTGCATCTGTACGGGAAAACCTATCGAGCGGGTCGCAAAATCGGGCACGTGAATGTCTCCGGTCAATCGGTGGTGAAGACGCGCGAGATTGCCCGCTCGGCGGCGCATTTCTTGGTCACCGCGCAGTGGCTGTAATTAGCCGTGGCACAATAGATGACATGCAACCACTAGTAGGCCTCATCATGGGTTCGGATTCCGACTGGGACACTGTCGAACCTGCCGCAGAAGTTCTCGCTGAGTTCGGAATTCCTTTTGAAGTTGGTGTGCTTTCCGCGCACCGTACCCCAGAGCGCATGCTTGCTTACGCCAAGGGTGCACAGGAAAAGGGCCTGAAGGTCATCATCGCGTGTGCCGGCGGTGCAGCCCACCTGCCGGGCATGGTCGCTGCAGCAACTCCGCTGCCGGTGATCGGTGTCCCACGAGCACTCAAGGACCTCGACGGCATCGATTCGCTGCTGTCCATCGTGCAGATGCCGTCGGGCGTGCCGGTCGCTACCGTGTCGATTGGTGGAGCCAAGAACGCGGGCCTACTGGCAGTGCAGATTCTAGGCACCGGTAACGATGAATTGATGCAGCGCATGGCTGACTACCAGGCCAACATGGCCGCCGAAGTTGAGCGCAAGGATGAGGCTCTTAAGCAACGCCTTATGGGTCAGTAGTGGATCCAGTTCTAGTTCTCGGCGCGAAGGTCATCGACGGTCGGCCGCGCCCTTTGCTCGAAGAACGCTTGGCTAAGGCGATGGATGTTGTCGACTCGGCGGACATCATCGTCAGCGGGCGTGGTGAAGCAGAGGCGATGGCGCAGTGGCTGGTCGACAATGGTTTCCC
The DNA here is from genome assembly GCF_030252165.1 of Corynebacterium breve. NCBI lineage: Bacteria > Bacillati > Actinomycetota > Actinomycetes > Mycobacteriales > Corynebacteriaceae > Corynebacterium > Corynebacterium breve. The sequence goes on from NZ_CP126969.1 coordinate 449,232, forward strand.
TCGGGAGCGGATCGTCGTTGAGCCACGGGCGACATCGACAAACGAGAACCTAGAAAATGCTCGCGCGCTGGTGCCCGATGCCGAGCGGTTTATCGTAGTGACCAACAATTTCCACGTGCTACGGACGCGCGTGTGGGCATGGCACCTAGATATTCCCGTGCAGGTCATCGGCGCAGGAACGCCTAACGACGACCGTATTTACAACTACACCCGCGAGTTGGGGGCGTTACCGCACTCCATCTCACGGGTGGTGTGGCGCAGATTCAAGCGCTGGCTCAAAGAGCCAATGGATTGGACTGCTTAGTACATAGCGTGCTGGCCACCGTCGATAGGGATGACGGTGCCATTGATGAAGGACGCATCGTCGGAAAGCAAGAACGCGACGAGGGCACCCACTTCCTCAGGGCGACCAAATCGCTTGGTTGGGTTGACGGAGACGAACTGCTTGCCAACTTCTTCCCAGTTGTCGCCGCCCATCTGGCGCAGTGAGTTTTCCACCATTGCGGTCATGATGGCACCGGGTGCGATGGCGTTGATCGAAATGTTCTTCTCGCCGTACTCGCGAGCGGAGTTACGGGTCAGACCGATGACGCCGTGCTTGGACGCAGCGTAGCCGGACTGGTTGCCTACGCCACGGATGCCACCGACGGACGCAGCGTTGACAATCTGGCCGCCACCCTGCTCAACCATGTGCGCGAGAACTTCAGCCATGCCGTAGAACACGCCGTTGAGGTTGACTCCGATAACGCGGTCGAATTCCTCGGAGCCAAATTCGTGGGTGAGGTTCTGCTTGCCCTCGATGCCAGCGTTGTTGAAGAAGCCGTCGATTCGGCCAAAGAGCTCGATTGCCTTGGCAACGTACGCCTTGACCTCGTCTTCGTTAGCGCAGTTAGCCGCGAAGATCTCTACCTTGATGTTTGGGTAGTCAGCCTCAAGCTGCGCCTTCGCTGCCTCGAGAGCTTCGTTGTTGAGGTCGACGAGGAAGACGTTCCCGCCTTCCTGAGCGATGCGCTCTGCGACTGCAAGGCCAAGGCCAGACGCGCCACCGGTGATTACTACGGACTTTCCTGCAAAACGTTGGGTTAGATCAACAGACATGAGCATTCCTTTCGGTAGGGAAGGGGTCGCCACCGAGGATACTGAAAACTACTTGCACGTGTGGAGACGTCTAGTTTTCTTCGTGCCATCGCAGCCTTAGAGTTCTCAATCACAATTTCTTGTTTGTATGTAGAATGCACAGTTCCTAATTGAATAGACAACTTCCTTAAGGCTGGGTAAGTTATGCCCCAAGGCAATAGGCTTTCGAGATTTAAGAGTTGGGACGCAAGAAGGGGACAAAATGGAACTCGGCACTTTGGGGGAATGGGCGGGGGCAGTAGCTTCGGCCGTTGGGGTGTTGATCTCAATCGTGGCATTTAAGAGATCAAAGAGTGCAGAAGATGCCGCTGAACGGGCGAACATGCAAACTGCAGCGCTTGAGAAGCAGCGAGATGAACGTGAAGAGGAATGGAGGGAAGAGCTTCGAAGAAAAGAGGAAGAGTCCGAACTCAAACGTGTGGCCGGTAGCGTCCATGCATATTGGGCGACAAGGAAAAACGGGGATTCGAGTGTTTGGGGAGTCGTTGTTGCAAATACAGATACCTATGCCGTTGCATTCCATAATGTGAAAATTAACGCGAGGTCTCGAGTCGAGAAGGATTCCATTGAATTGGAGCTACTGCCACCTGGCAAGTTTTTCATCGAAAGTCTTGCGGGCAAATCACAATCTGTCGAAAACAAAGATTGGGGCTTTGCAGCATCAGTTGAATCTGGTCAACAGTATGAGCCAGTTCTAAATGCAAAGCTGTTTTCCATCGAACGGATCGAGTTTCAAGATCGATTGAATGTCAGTTGGTGCTGGACACCAGAACAAGGGGTGCACCGCCTCAGCGTCTAGTTTTCTTCGCGCCATTGCAGCCAACGCCGGACCAAGAGCCAGGTGGCAAGAAGCAACACGCCAGCCAGCACTCCGGGCCAGATTAGAGGATCTGGCCGCAGCACATTAATCACCGCCTGAACCAGCGAGATCAGCGCGAAGAAGCCGACAAACCCGATGATGGTCTGCCACACGAGGTCTTTGCGTTCGCGCACGGTTAACCTTTCACACCACCGGCAGTCAGGCCGGAGACGATGCGGCGCTGGAATACTAGCACCATGATGACCAGCGGCACGGTGACCAGGGAACCCGCAGCCATGATCGCGGCGTATGGATACTCGAACGCCGACGGTCCGGAGAACCTTGCAATCGCCACGGTAACAGGTTCGGTTGCGGTCGTGGAGAGCTGGCGCGAGAGCATGAACTCGTTCCAGGTGGTGATAAAGGCGATGATCGCTGTGGTAAAGATCGCAGGCGTGGCCAATGGCAGCAGCACCAGTCGGAACGCCTGACCGCGGGTGGCGCCGTCGACGCGGGCGGCTTCTTCAAGCTCCCACGGCAGCTGCTGGAAGAAAGAGATCAGGGTGTAGATCGTCAACGGTAGCGCGAACGAGATGTTGGGGATGATCATCGCGCGGTAGGTGCCGATCCAGCCGAGATCGCCAAACAGCTGGAACAGCGGAGTGACCAGCGCGATACCGGGGAACATGGATGCCGCCAGAATGATGCCGGTGACGATACCCTTGCCAGGAAAATCAAGCCTCGCCAGAGCGTACGCGGTGAAAACGCCGACGATGACGGCGAGTGCGGTCGTCGAAAAGCTAATGATCAGCGAATTACCAATCGCGCCCAGGAAATCATTGCCCTTGTCTGTGGCCAGCGCGTCGCGGAAGTTATCCAGCGTGAGGTACGTCGGCCACGGTGTCGTGTCGAAGGTGTGCGCCTTGTCGCGGAACGCGGTAACCAGCATCCAATAAAACGGGGCGAGGCCCCAGAACATGATGAAAAGTATGCCTAGGTAGTGAGTGACTTTCTTCATTGTGCTGCCTCCACTTCTGCTTTACGACGACGCCTCGGTTGCTTTTTCGCTGTGCCTCCACCGACGTCGGCGCCGAGGAACCTGATCATCACAAAGGCGACAAAGAAGATGAGCAAGAAGATCAACGTTGACAACGCTGAGGCAGAGTTAAAGTTGTTCTGCCGCATGTCTTCGACGACTAGTTGCGAAATCGTGGCGGTAGGGGAGTTCGAGGAGGCTGAAATCATGATGACTGGCAGGTCGTACATGCGCAGCGCATCGAGGGTGCGGAACAGAATCGCAACCATGAGTGCGGGGCGCACCAACGGCAACGTGATCAGCCAAAACTGTTGCCAGCGGGAGGCGCCGTCGACGCGGGCGGCCTCGTAAACATCGCCCGGAATCATCTGCAGGCCGGCGAGGATGAGCAGCGCCATGAATGGAGTTGTTTTCCACACGTCGGCGATGATGACGGCGGTGCGTGCGGCCCAGGGATCGGTTGTCCATGCGATGGAATGGCCCAGCAGCGAGTTGACCACGCCTTGTGGTGCGAACATGAATTGCCAGAGCTTCGCGGTCACTGCGGTGGGGATCGCCCACGGGATCAACACCGCGGCGCGGACGAAACCGCGACCTTTGTAGTTGCCGTTCATGATCAGCGCCATGATCATGCCCAAAACGATTTCCAATGCCACGGTTGTGACGGTGAAGAACAAGGTGATGCGCACAGCGGGCCAGAAGTCGGTGGCCAGTGTTCCGGGAGGACACGCGCCTACTTCGCCGGTGCCGGTCATGCAGCGATTAGTGATCCAGTAGAGGTAATTGTCCAAGCCTGCGAACCCGCCGTCGACGAAGATGCCGGTAGAAGGGTCGAGATGCTTGTCTTGCTGGAATGACAGATAGATGGCGCGAACGATCGGGTAGCCGATCACGATCGCGAGCACGATGAGAGCTGGGGTGACAAGGAGGGATGCTTGCTTCGCGTCGGGGAAGCGTTGCTTCTTGGGTGTCGCGGTGGCTGTGGCCATGGAAAACCTCCTAGTGGACAAAGCCCGCACTGTCGGAAACGTCAGTGCGGGCTGAAATCTGAATGACTAGTTGGAGGCTTGCTCGATTGCAGCCTTCATGTCTGCGGTCGCATCGTCAACGGACTTGCCGTCGGTGAGTGCTGCGTACGCGTTGTCCTGAACTGCCTTGGAGATCGCCGGGTAGAACGGGGACACCGGACGTGGTGCCGCATTTTCCAGGGATTCCTTCAGGGCTGGCAGGTAAGGGTACTTTTCGATCAGTGCTTCATCATCGTAGATGGATGCGAGGACTGGTGGGAAGGAAGCATCAGCGAAGGACGTCTGGTTCTCTTCGTTGATGATGAACTCGATGAAGTCGCGCGCAGTGGCCTTTTTCTCGGAGTTGATGTTGATGCCGTTGTTGTAGCCACCCAGGGTGGACACGCCGACACCGTCTTTGGCAACGAGTGGCTGCACCTCTACGTTGATGCCAGCGTCGACAGCATTGGTGTACATGTAAGGCCAGTTGATCGCGTATGCGGTGTTGCCCTCAGTGAACGCGAGGTTGGTCTCTTCCTCGGTGGCTGCGGTGGAGCCGGAAGCGATGGTGCCGTCCTCGTAGGCATCGACAAGCGCCTGAAGGCCTTCTTTTGCCTCGTCGGAGTCCACGGTAGGTGCGCCCTGGTCGTCGATGACGGAGCCACCCCAACCTTCGATGAAGCCGACGGTGTTCACAGTCAGTCCCTCGTACTGCTTGAGCTGAGTGGTCAGGCAGTCGCCTTCAACCTCCTCGCACGATGCCTTAAGCTCGTCGAAGGTAGTTGGCGCTTCTGCGACCTTGTCTGCGTCGCGGAAGAGCAGCTGGCCGTTGGTGTTCTGGGGAAGAGCGTAAAGGGTGTCGTTGTAGGTTGCGGACTCCACGGTGGCTTCCAGAAGCTCAGAGGTATCTACCTCCAAGTCGCCTTCGAGTGGTGCGAGCCACTGGTTCGCTGCGAAGTCGGCGGTCCAGATGACATCGAGAGCCATGACATCGTAATCGGAGTTGCCTGCCTGCAGGGATTGCACGAGGGTTTCGCGCTGTGCGTCAGCTTCGCCCGCGAGCTCGCTGAGGGTGACTTCTTCGTCTGGGTGCTCTTCGTTCCACTTGTCGATGATTGGGATGAGCTTGTCGGTGTCGTTCTTGCCCATCGCGAAAGTGATCGGGCCGCGGCCGTCAGCGTTGTCTACTGCTGGTGCGTCGGCGGAACCCTCGTCGGTGCTGGAGCAGGCGGTCAGTGCAGTTGCTGCGAGGAAAGTAGCAGCAAGAGTCGCGCCTGCTTTACGAGTCAAGGAAAAGTTCATGTTTGTGTCACCTTTCGGAAATGTATTTCCTTTGAACTTAGTGACTGTATTCACTACAGCGCAGGCAATTAACCCAGCTCACCCCTGCGCGGGGGTGAGCTGTTTGAAATCCCACACATGTGGACATTGGGATTTAGGATTCCAGACGCGCTGTCACCTTTTCGATCGTGGCAATCTCATCAAGTCGCTGCGTCGATGCCATGCCAGTAACAATCACCACGGAACCTCCCGCAGCGAGTGGCGCGAGAATGCGGTTGCGAAAGTCGTCGTCAGTGGACCACCCGGTAGTCAGGTATCGCTTATCGACGACACCGTCTACCCGGAACTGTGCCAATTCAGGGGACGCGCCGAAATATTGGTCGCCATAGAACCGCACTGTTGGGCCGAAATCGATTGCGCCGAGGGGGAGCGTGCCACCCGATTCGACCACGCCACGACCAAATGGATCGTTGGATACCACGACAACGTCATCTGCATCGGGCCAGCGCTCGTAGCCTTCGAGGTCGGTGAAGACGAGTTCGGCGTCGCCTTGGAAAAGGGGAGTGAGCTCCGCAGCGATGATGCCGAGGGGGATTACCGCGGCCTGCCACGAAGCGGGAAGATCAATGCGGATTGCTGAATCGGGATCGGAGTCGAACTCTTGCGTCATCATGTTCGCGATCTTGTTTGCCCAGTTGTCCAAGGTGACACCGGAAAATTCCATCCGAGAACCAGTTGATTCGTCGTAAACAGTCAGACGTGGAGACGCGGGATCGTGCTTTAGCAAGGGTTCAAGCATGCTCATGGCACCCATCGTAAGGAAAACCGAGTGGAGATGTCTCGCGGACTAGTTGACGCAGCGCGGGCCGTCGCCACCGGCATCGATTTCGGGGGCGACTTCGGCCTCGCCGAAGTCAGCACCTGGAGTACCAACCGGTTCTTCGGGAGTATCGATTTCATCGCTGACGTTGGATTTTGGTCCCGCGTACTCGTCGGCAGTAACGACGATCAACGTGGCGGAATCGAGGCCTTCGTTAGCGGTTACTTCGAGCCCGCCGAGCATCTCGGCAAGCTTCAACGCTGCCGGATCATTGGGGTCGGCCGCCACTACTTGGGATGAGGAGTACACGCCCTCGATGGCGTTGGTCACCTCGGCGACTGCCAGTCCGTTTTCCTCGAGATAAGCTCCGACGCCTCCTGCTTGGCCCGAGATCTGGCCCGCGTTGAGTACGTGAACCGAGTATCCCTCGAAGGTGTTGTCCTCTTCTTCAGCCGGTTTTTCTTCAGTCGGCGTTGGGTCTGGCTTTGGTGGATTGAGAAGTTCGTCCATAAACGTGTGCACTTCTTTTGAGTCGACTGTGACGATGGATTCGCCGAAGTCGCCGGTGCCGTCGATGGACGTGACGGGGATCGTCGTAAAAGTGACGTTTCCGCCTGCCAGGTTCGCCAGCTGTGAAGCAAAAGCGAGGATGTCCCAATTTTGATCGATAGTCACCGAGCGCTGCACGGCGTTGCCCAAATCGCTAAGCTTCGCTGGGTTGGTGAGAGTGCCAGCGCTGAGGACTTTTTGCACGAGGGAGGCCATAAATGCCTGCTGGCGCACAATGCGGTCGAGGTCGCCGCGGGGCAGGCCGTGGCGCTGTCGGACGAAGGCTAAGGCTTGCGTGCCGTCGAGCGTGGATACTCCAGCAGGGAAGTGGGCGCCGGAGAACTCGTCGTCAACGTCCTCGTTGAGACAGACGTCGACGCCACCGATGGCGTCGGTAAGGAGAACGAATCCGAGCAGGCCCACCTCGGCGTAGTGGTCTACCTCGATACCCGTGAGGTCTGCTACCGCGCTAATCAAACCCTGCTGGCCAGCGGTTGCAACTTTCTCCTCGAGTTTGCGGTTCTCCTCGGCGCCGTCCTCGAGGAGCTCCGCGCGCCTGTCCGCGGCGTAGTTGGCGTAGACGCTGTTGATCTTGAGGTTGCCGTAATCGTCGTCGTGAACATAGGTATCACGTGGAATCGACACGGCTGTGGCGCGGGAGCCGTCATTGGGCACGCGGATGACCATCAAGGTGTCGGTATTGAGTTCGCCGTCGGACACTCCCGCGTTGAGCCGGGCGAGTTCTTCGTCGGAAAGCGGGTTGCCCTGGGCATCGGTACGCGAATCGGAGCCAACAAGCAAGATGTCGATCGCACCATCAGGGGCGTTGCCCTTGACCCCTGAGCCACCGCCAAGTGATAGCTCGGAAGCGGAGATCTGATTGCCTAGGCGTCCGACTGTGCCATAGCCGATAGCGGATATAGCCAAAATCACAACGGCGAGGAAAGTCAGCAAAGTTTTGGTCGCAGTATTGCCCGACTGCGTGATGTCACGACGTTGCGACGGAGCAGCTTGGATATCGCGCGCGTAGCGATAAGACCTGCTCACAAACGTCACGCACCTTTCTCGAATCTAACTCCGCGGGGGCGGAGAGGGCCGTCAAGGAATTATACGACACACTCCATCGAAATGAGGATCTGCAATCGTGAGTTCATCAGGTTCTGGGTATGCTTAGAACATTGTGTGTAAAAACGACAATCCCAACCAGCAGGGCGGCGGGCCAGCAGCGCCACTAGCCATAGTTACCGTGACGTATTCGCCCGGACGTCACCTAGGAGCATTCTTAGAATCCCTGCCCCAGGCGACGCATCGCAACGTTGTCACCATCATGGCGGACAACGGCTCGACCGACGGCGTGCCCGAAGCAGCTGCACGGGACAATTCCACGGTCGTATTTCTGCCGACAGGCGGCAACATCGGCTACGGGGGAGCGATTAATGCCGCGGCTAATTACCTGCGTCCGCAGCGGGAAGCGGGGGAGATCGACTCGAACTTCTTCTTGATCTCAAACCCCGATGTCGAATTCCTCCCAGGCTCAATTGACCGTTTGCTGGATTGCATCGAGTCCGAGCCTCGGGCGGGCGCGGTAGGGCCGCGCATTGAAGAGGCAGATGGGTCCGCGTATCCGTCTGCCCGCGCAGTGCCCAATGTGGTGACGGGTATCGGTCACGCACTTTTGTCCGGAGTGTGGCCGGGCAATCCATTTACTAAGGCGTACAAAGACGACGCCGATATGGATAACAAACGCGTGGCGGGCTGGCTGTCCGGTGCCTGCCTGTTGGTGAGGTGGGAAGCCTTCGAAGAGGTTGGTGGTTTCGACGAGCGTTACTTCATGTATATGGAGGACGTAGACTTCGGCGATCGGCTGACGCGCGCCGGGTGGCAGAGTATTTTCTGCCCGGAAGCACGAATAATGCATGACCAAGGTCACTCAGCTAACAAGCACAGTAGGGTGACGGTCCCTGCGCACCACGACTCTGCGTATCGTTTCCAAGCGGATCGCCACCCGTACATGTGGCAGGCTCCGCTCCGGGCGGTGTTGTGGCTGGGGCTCAAGGCACGCGGATATGCGCAGACATTGTGGGCGAGTCGCACGGCTCGTCGCAAAGCATGAGATACGAATCAATCAGAAATCAACTTAAGTAAAAGAGGTAAGAACCGATGGCACAGCCTTCTACCACCGATGCAGTGATCCTGGTGGGTGGCCGCGGCACACGACTGCGCCCCTTGACCGTGAATACTCCCAAGCCGATGCTTCCTACGGCTGGGTTCCCGTTTCTGTCGCACCTACTTGCGCGCATCAAGGAAGCGGGGATGGAACACGTCATCTTGAGTACATCGTTTAAAGCCGAGGTGTTTGAGGAATATTTTGGCAACGGTGAAGAGTTCGGCCTTGAAATCGAATATGTCGTGGAGGAAGAAGCGCTAGGCACCGGTGGCGGTATTCGCAACGTCTATGACCACTTGCGCTATGACACTGCAATGGTGTTCAACGGCGACGTGCTTTCAGGAGCAAACCTCGGAGAGATCCTGGAAACGCACACTTCCCACGACGCGGATGTGACCCTCCACTTGGTGCGCGTGCCGGATCCTCGCGCGTTTGGATCGGTGCCAACGGATAGCGATGGAAATGTCTTGGCGTTTTTGGAAAAGACTGAAGATCCGCCGACCGACCAGATTAACGCCGGCTGCTACGTGTTCAAGAAAGAAATCATCGAACAAATTCCGGCCGACAGCGTTGTTTCTGTCGAGCGCACGACGTTCCCGAAGCTGTTGGCCAATAGCGCGAAGGTTGTCGGCCATGTGGATACGGCCTACTGGAGAGATATGGGGCGCCCCGACGATTTTGTGCAGGGCTCCTCGGACCTTGTGCGTGGCATCGCGTATTCACCTCTACTTAAGGGTAAGACCGGCGAGAGCTTTGTCGACGAAAGCGCGGGCGTCGCCGGCGGAGTCATTTTGGTCGGCGGCACTGCGGTGGGGCGTGGCGCTGAGATTGGCGCTGGGTCGCGTGTCGACGACTCCGTGATCTTTGATGGCGTCACGATCGAACCAGGCGCAGTGGTGAAAAACTCCATTATCGCTGCTGGGGCCACTATTGGGGCGAACGCCCGCATTACGGACTGCGTAATCGGTGAGGGGGCTTCGATTGGTGCCCGGTGCGAGCTGATGGGTGGCATGCGTGTGTGGCCGGGAGTTGTCATTCCAGATTCTGGAGTGCGCTTTTCGCCGGATGCCTAGCCGACACGCCGGTTGACGAGGGAACTAGTTGCCGGAGAGGCGAGTGGCACTAGATGTAGTACCCCCAAGGTCTCCCCCTGGTCCTGGTTGGATGTTGCGGGTGTGACTCGTGTGGCGATTCACCTGGTAAGAACCTTAGAGCCTGGCGGTTTTCACACTTTGAGGTTGACGCTATTTAGAGACAACGTGTGTAATCACAATTGTGTAATAAGTAATCCATCGCCCGTGGAGAAGGTGGGTACGGTGGGTTATGAAATTGAGACCGAAAGACCGACCAACGGAGAGGGGCAGGGCGTGGAAGACATGGCTGACAACGCAATCCTCCGTGGGGGAGCTGCAGGTGAACTGACTTTGGAAGAACTGTTCACCGCGATGGAGCAAGAATGGCAGGACCAGGCGCTGTGTGCGCAAACTGATCCTGAAGCTTTCTTTCCAGAAAAAGGTGGCTCAACCCGCGAAGCGAAACGAATTTGCCAAGCCTGTGGTGTTCGTGATGAGTGCCTCGAATATGCACTGGAGCACGACGAGCGATTTGGAATTTGGGGTGGCCTTTCAGATCGTGAACGCCGCCGCCTGAAGAAGCAGATTGGCTAAAAGTAAATAATCGATGAATTGCTACTGAAACCTCGGGTCGATATCGGCCGGGTCGATGTTAAGGTAATTCGCCACTAGTGCGGTCAGTATCCACGTGAGGAGTTCTGATCGTTCTTGCGCATTGGACGTCCGCTGCTCAATTGGCATGCGGAAGATGACAATGCGCGCACGGGTCGGGCGACCTTGGGGGTCAACGCCTGCCTGAAGAACGCGCCCGAGGGGGACCGGGCCGTCAGCGACAATGTCGTCGGGAAGAATTGCGATGTCAGTGCGAAGGCGCATGCGTGGCACCGTGTCAACGGCTAGATCCACGCCGACCAATTGATCGAAGTAGGCGTTCTGTAGTGGGGCATATGCTTCGAGAACCGCCTGGTCAAAGCTCATGGAGCGCGATCGGTACCGTGGCACTCCCACCGGGAGAAGGGGGCCGCGTGCGCCGCGCCCGCGTCGGTCGCGAGCGGGTCGAAGATGGAGCGGATCTGCGACGTTCATGGTTATGATCCTAGGGGGAGAAATCCGTTAATAGGGGTGGCCACGCCGCCGGGGACTGTTCAAATCTAAAGTTGGGGTTTAGACTTGGTGACCGTGAGTAAATTCCGTCGTTGCTGCCGTACCGGCTGCGGCAAACCAGCCGTAGCCACATTGACCTACGCCTATGCGGAATCAACAGCTGTTGTTGGTCCGCTAGCGCCAGTCGCCGAGCCACATTCGTGGGATCTGTGCGAACACCATGCTGGCCGTATCACCGCACCACTGGGCTGGGAAATGCTGCGCGTCAACCACATCGACATCGATGAGGATGACGAGGACATCACTGCCCTGGCTGAGGCCGTGCGCGAGGCCGGTCGGGTGACCACTGGGCTTGTCGACCCGGGGGAGGACCCAATCGAGTACGAGGCGACCCACGACTACACCGACCCAAACACCTCGAATCACCCCATCCATCGCACTCGACGCGTTGAAGAATACAAGCACGCTCGCCGCGCACACCTTCGCGTAGTGCCCGATGCAGAGCCGGATGGGGAAGACTAGAGTCCGCCAATCCTTGCACTCCGGGTATGCTGAGTGTTTTATAACACCAACCTTTAGTGCAAGGATTTTTCATGCGTACCCGTGAGGAAGTAACCAAGGTTATCAAGGCCTACGACGTTCGAGGCGTCGTCGGCGAGAGCATCGACGAGGCATTCGTTCGCGATACCGGTGCTGCCTTTGCCCACATTTTGCGTGGTGAAGGTGAAAGCACCATCGCGGTCGGTTATGACATGCGTCCCTCGTCGCCAGCGTTGGCGGACGCTTTCGCTGAGGGCGTCACCTCACAGGGTCTCAATGTGATTCATCTCGGCCTCACCTCTACCGATGAGCTCTACTTCGCGGCAGGCAGCCTGAAGTGCGCCGGCGCTATGTTCACAGCCTCGCACAACCCGGCTCAGTACAACGGCATCAAGCTCTGCCGCAGCGGTGCTACTCCGGTTAGCCAGGATTCCGGGTTGTCCGAGATCACTGACATGCTTGTCGACGAGGTCCCGGCCTATGAGGGTGCACCGGGCGTCGTCGACAAGCGTGATGTGCTCAACGCCTATTCGGAATTCTTGCGTACCTTGGTTCCGGTTAACACGGAGCGCAATTTGGTCGTCGCGGTGGACGCTGCCAATGGTATGGCTGGTCTGACGGTCCCGGCAGTGCTAGGCGATATGGACATCCGTCCGTTGTTCTTTGAACTCGACGGCACCTTCCCAAATCATGAGGCGAACCCGCTTGATCCGAAGAACCTTGTTGACTTGCAGCACTTCGTCGTGCAGGAAGGGGCCGACATTGGCCTAGCATTCGATGGCGACGCAGATCGCTGTTTCGTGATCGACGAAAAGGGTGAGCCGGTGTCGCCTTCGGCCATCACGGCGCTGGTCGCGCAGCGCTACTTAGAAAAGAACCCGGGCGGAACGATCATCCACAACCTGATTACCTCCCGTGCGGTGCCAGAGATCATTGAAGAATCCGGTGGTGTGCCTGTCCGCACTCGCGTCGGGCACAGCTATATCAAGGCGGAGATGGCGCGACACAAGGCGCTGTTTGGTGGGGAGCATTCGGCACACTACTACTTCGCCGAATTCTTCAACGCGGACTCCGGTCTGATGGCTGCGCTGCACGTGCTTGCGGCTCTGGCAGAATTCGATGGCCCGTTGTCGGAGATGATGGCCAAGTATGAACGCTACATCGCTTCCGGTGAGCTCAATTCCACTGTCGACGACCAGGTGGCCGCCACCCAGAGGGTGCTCGATGCGTTTGAAGACCGCATCGACCAAGTAGACCGGCTGGACGGTGTGACTGTGACCTTGCAGGGCACCAAGGCGTGGTTCAACGTACGCGCGTCGAACACCGAACCGTTGCTGCGTTTGAACGTCGAGGCGGAAACCCGTGACCAGGTTGATACGCTATCAGCAGAAATTCTCAACATTATTCGCACCTAAAAGCCCTATTCTTAGTCTCTATGGAAAGCCAGGAGTACTTTGAAGGCGCCGGACACTACGATGTCGAAACCGTACGATTTTTCGACGTCGCCCATGAAGGTGCCCAATTGCGCGCAATTGCCGGCGCGTGTGAGCAACTCGCCGATCTTTATGGGATGCAGCCGCGAAGCGTCGTGATCGTTGCGACGGATCAAATTGCCAAGGCGACTGCGCGCTTCGTCGTCCAGCAACGCAGCCCGCTGCGCCTGCCAGTTGTGATTGCCGATGTGATGCCGGCCTACATCGGCGCACTGGATGTCGTGCTTTTTGTAGGCGACGTGGCCGATGATGAGACGTTGTCGCGCTCGCTGATCACGGCAGGCCACCGTGGCGCCACAGTGATTCTTGCGGGCCCGGCACGAGGGCCAATCTTGGAGGACGCGCCCAGCGACGCAGTCGTCCTTCCTGCGCTTCCTACGGTTGCCGGTGCCTCCCCGGTGAGAGGGATCGCCGCTGTTGGGGCAGTGCTCGACTGCCTCGACGAGGACGCAGCCATCGTGTCCCAACGATTCTCCGACTTAGCAGATGCCGTAGACGAAGAGATCCAGCAGCTTTCCCCAGAACGCGACGAGACTGTGAACCCCGCGCGGCAGCTTCGCGGATACGCTCAAGGCGCGCGAATTGTGCACTCGGGTTTCCGCCGAACAGGCATGGGGGTAGCGGAATTGATCGCTTCCGTGTGGTCTGCACGAGGACTCGCTTCAAGCTACGTTTCCCCAGCTGAGCTACCCCAAGCGTTGGAGCAGACAGGGGCCCAGAATGACATATTCTACGACCCAATCCTTGACGGCCCGAACGAACTGGTACCGTTGAAAGCCGTTATCTGGGCCGAAGAAGAGGCCCCGCTGTCGCATGCCCGCGTTGAGAACTGTGCCCCTTCGGGGCTCGGCGATGCAGCGACAGCCCTTCGCTTAGCGGTGAGAGGTCTTGCAGCCACTGCACTGCAAGACCAACCCGCATCCGATGGAGTCTAAGGAGCCCCGCACGATCATGGAACTACTAACCGGATCTTTAAGAAACTATCCTTGGGGTTCTCGAACCATGCTCGCAGACCTGTGTGGCAAGCCGTCCCCAGCCTCGACCGCGGAGGCGGAGCTCTGGTACGGCGCTCACCCGGGAGGCCCTTCGCTTATCGACGATCGCCCGTTGGACCAGATCATCGCGAAGGACCCCGAGGGCCAGCTTGGCCCACGGGTTCGTGCCAAATTTGGCGACAAGTTGCCTTACCTGGTGAAACTTCTGGCCGCTGCCGAGCCCCTGAGCATTCAGGCGCACCCATCGCTAGAACAGGCGCGGGAAGGGTTCGCTCGTGAGAACGAAGTGGGGATTCCTCTGCACGATGGAAATCGCAACTACAAGGATGACAACCACAAGCCTGAGCTGATTGTTGCACTGACCGAATTCCGTGCGTTGGCTGGTTTTCGTCCGCTCGCCCAGACGAAAGAGCTTTTCGCAGCGCTCAACTGTTCGGCCCTCGACCGCTACCTGACGATGATCGACCCAGCCCACGAAGATGCGAGCTTGCGCGCGTTATTTACCACGTGGATCACAATTCCGCGTGCCGCGCGCACCACGCTTATCGACGCTGTCGCTCAAAGCTGCGCACCACTGCGCGACCGCGATGACTGGATCGGCGACATGGCACGATGCTTCCTACAGCTCACAGAACAGTATCCAGACGATGTCGGCTCCTTGGCAGCCCTGCTGCTGAACCACGTTGTGCTCCAGCCCGGCGAGGCGATTCACCTTCGCGCTGGTCAGCTCCACGCGTACTTGCATGGGCTTGGCGTCGAGGTGATGGCGAGTTCGGACAACGTACTGCGAGGTGGGCTCACCAGCAAGTACGTTGACGTTCCGGAATTGGTGCGCGTGCTGGACTTCACAGCGCTTGCCCACCCGATGGTCGATACCGAATCAACCGACGGGGAAGTGGCGTACCCAGTGACCGTGGATGACTTCATCGTGAGCAGCCATGACCTCAGCGAACACGACCTCGTCGTCGATAGTGATGGCCCTGCTATCGTGTTGTGTACTGCGGGCGAAGCTCGTTGCGATCACCGCACGCTCACCCCCGGCGCAGCTGTGTGGGTCCCCGCAAGCGACGGCGCCCATACGTTTACGGGACAGCCAGGAACTCAGGTTTTCTACGCCCGCGTTTAGCGGAAGAAATTGCGGAAGTGGTCCCACCAGCTCGTCGCTGGTGGCTCTTGTGAGCCAGGCTCGGGGCCTTCCTGCTGCAGCGTTGTGGTTGGTGTTGCTTCCAGTGTTTCAGCAGGCTGTGTCTCCGCCGGGGGCGTCGTTGCGACCGGTGGCGCTGCGGTTTCAAGCTCTGTTGTTGGTTGCTCTGTCGGAACTGCAGTTTCCAACGGTGCTTCATCTGCAGTCACCGCGCCGGTTGGCTCTGCAGGGGTTGTCGGGGTCGTTTCCGCGGTTGGTGCTGCTTCCGTTGGCGTCGCAGGGGCATTCATCGCGGTGTCAGCAGGTTCTTCTGGTGGAGCAACTTCGGTGGTTTCAGGAATCTCTGGCTCCGCTGATGCTGATTCTGTCTCAGTGGTTTCTGGCTCCGACCCCGAAAGAGGAACGATGTTAGACGGGCGATAGACAACGGTCGGGCTGGGCTGCCCGTTGGGAGCTGCGATTACCGCGTTGGGCGGCAAATATGGGTCGCTTTCCGGAAGCTCTCCGTGGCCTTCCTGTGGTGCTGCAGATTCAGTTTCGCTAAACGCCGTAGGCTTTCTCGGTGTGAGCCGTCGATGTGGCCACCGATGCGGCACCAGAGGTTTGCTGATCCCTGTTCTCGGTAGGGGAGCCGGCGTACCAAACGGTGACACCGATGAGGGTCGCAACAAGTAGTCCTGCTGCAATGAAGAGCAGTACGCGACGGCGGTCTGCTTCCATTCTCTACCCCTTCCCGGTGTGATCGTTTGAATAAGTGTTTGGCTATATCGGTGCTATTGTGCGTCAAAAGCTGCTTATCTGCTGGCTGAACCCCTAGATTCTCAGGTCTTGCTCAGAATGGGTAACAACTTGGTAACAAGATAGCAGACGCTATGAAAAATCCATGAAGACACGTGGCCAACCACACACAATTTAGGGGATTGCCTGCTTGATAGCAGTAGGGGAAGATACGGTTAGATGGGCAAGGTTTGCTGAGCATTAATGTCCAGTGGACAAAGCATCCCGATACCAAGTAGGCATTAATACAGACAGATAGAGACTGCCTAGGATCGGTCTCACTTTGAATTGTTAGGAGCAAATCATGAGTGCTTGGGATATTGAGATCTTCGCGGAGGATGTCAACATTGATTTCCTCGACGAGCTCGCCGATCTTGAAGAAGAAGACATCGTCGAGGCAGTCCGGGATGCATGTCTACTTGCTGCAGACCCAGACGCAGCTACTGACGACGAGGTCCTCAACGGACAGGCTGCAGCCACCATCGCGGCAATTTGGGCCGGTGCGCCATTCGCGGCAGGCGACGTTGCCGAGGATTACCCGTTCATCCGCGGCTTCGCGGGCGATGTGGATGAAACACTTCTTCAGGCGGCAGCGCAGGTGCTGGAATCCGTAGACACCG
The DNA here is from genome assembly GCF_030252165.1 of Corynebacterium breve. Lineage (NCBI taxonomy): Bacteria > Bacillati > Actinomycetota > Actinomycetes > Mycobacteriales > Corynebacteriaceae > Corynebacterium > Corynebacterium breve. The sequence goes on from NZ_CP126969.1 coordinate 465,774, forward strand.
AGCATGACATCGACCAATTCGTAGAAGCGTTGGCTTAGTTCTTCGGCACTCTCCCTACTTCGCGCTAGAGTGGTCTAGTACGCAAGGCCCACCGTGGCCTGTGTCTTTTACACCACTTTGATAGGAGTTTTGCCTTCATGGATTTCAAGATCGCGGATATCAACCTCTACGAAGCCGGCCGCAAGCAAATCGAGCTTGCTGAACATGAGATGCCGGGTTTGATGGAGCTGCGACGCGAGTACGCAGACGAGCAGCCATTGAAGGGCGCGAAAATCGCGGGCTCGATCCACATGACCACCCAGACGGCGGTTCTGATCGAGACGCTGACGGCGCTAGGCGCAGAGGTCCGATGGGCATCGTGCAACATTTTCTCCACAGAAGACGCGGCCGCTGCGGCCATCGTCGTCGGTAAGCAAGGCACAGTAGACAATCCCCAGGGCGTTCCCGTATTCGCATGGAAGGGCGAGACCCTCGACGAATACTGGTGGTGCCTGAACCAAATCTTCTCCTGGGGTGACGACCTGCCAAACATGATCCTGGATGATGGCGGCGACGCAACCATGGCCGTGATCAAGGGCCTGGAATTTGAGCTGGCAGGCGCAGTTCCTTCTGCACAGGACGCTGACTCCGACGAACAGATCGCTTTCTACGCGATGCTCGCAGAGACGCTGAAGAGTGAAAACGGCAAGTGGGGCAAAATTGCTGAGTCGGTGAAAGGTGTTACCGAGGAAACCACTACTGGTGTCCACCGTCTGTACCACTTTGCCAAGGAAGGCACTTTGCCGTTCCCTGCGATGAACGTCAACGATGCTGTGACCAAGTCCAAGTTTGATAACCGTTACGGAACCCGGCACTCGGTGATCGATGGGCTAAACCGCGGCACCGACATGCTGATCGCAGGCAAGAAGGCCCTCGTATGTGGCTACGGCGACGTAGGCAAGGGCGTTGCGGAGGCGCTCGACGGCCAAGGCGCGATTGTTGCCGTAACCGAGGTTGATCCGATTAACGCGTTGCAGGCACTGATGGACGGCTTTGCCGTGGTCAACACTGACACCGCAATTGCGGATGCAGATATCGTCATCACCGCAACCGGCAACTTGGGCATCATCACCTTTGATCACATGATGAAGATGAAAGACCACGCGGTCCTGGGTAACATCGGCCACTTTGACAACGAGATTGACATGGCATCCCTGCTGCACCGCGACGATGTCACTCGCACCCCGATTAAGCCACAGGTTGACCTATTCGAGCTGCCAAGCGGCAACTCTATCTTGGTGCTTTCCGAAGGCCGCCTGCTCAACCTGGGTAACGCAACCGGCCACCCGTCGTTTGTGATGTCGAACTCCTTCGCGGATCAGACGATTGCACAGATCGAGCTATTCACAAATGGCGACAACTACGAGAACGAGGTCTACCGCCTGCCAAAGATCCTCGATGAGAAGGTCGCACGCATCCACGTCGAAGCACTCGGCGGCGAACTCACCGAGCTGACCAAGGAACAGGCCGAGTACATCGGCGTCGACGTCGCTGGCCCATATAAGCCAGAGCACTACCGCTACTAAAAGAGGCAACTTAATGATCATCGCGGTCGAAGGCATCGACGGGGCAGGGAAGAACACGCTTGTCACGGCTCTCAAAGGGCTTATCGACGCCCGCACGTTGTCCTTTCCTCGCTATGAGGACTCCGTCCACGCGCAGCTTGCGCAGGAAGCGCTCCACGGGCGGATGGGGGATTTGACTGATTCTGCCTACGCCATGGCCACGCTTTTTGCGTTGGACCGCGCCGGGGTGGCGGAAGAGTTGCGTCCCTATAAGGGGGCGCAGGACCGGATGATCATTCTGGACCGCTATGTAGCTTCTAACGCCGCGTACTCCGCGGCGCGCACTGGCGACGACGGTGTCTTTGACTGGGTGTATCAGTTGGAGTTTGAGCGTCTCGGGCTTCCGACACCAGATTTGCAGGTGCTGTTGGCCACGGCACCCGAAGAGGCGTCGGCACGCGCAAAGAAGCGGGAGAGCGAGGACTCTGCGCGAGCTCGCGACCGTTATGAGCGCGACTCGGATCTGCAAAACAACACATATGCTGCTTACGTGCGCCTTGCTGAGCAGAACTGGGCGGGTCGCTGGGTGCACTCCGGCGATTCTGGCGTTATTCTGCAAGAGATCGAAAAACTATAAAGGAGCCGGTGCATGTCCGCCAAGATTCTCGTCGTTGATGACGATCCCGCAATCTCTGAAATGCTGTCCATCGTGCTGGAGGCTGAGGGATTCGAACCCGTCGTGGTCAACGACGGCAACGACGCAGTGCCCACGTTCCGCGACAGCGATCCGGACCTGATTCTTCTGGACCTCATGCTCCCAGGCATGAACGGCGTGGACATCTGTCGCGCGATTCGCGCGGAGTCTTCCGTGCCTATCGTCATGCTCACCGCGAAGACGGATACTGTCGACGTTGTTCTCGGCCTGGAGTCCGGCGCCGATGACTACATCACTAAGCCGTTCAAGCCCAAGGAGCTTGTTGCCCGGATTCGTGCGCGCCTGCGCCGTACCGACGACGAACCGACTGAGATTCTCGAAGTAGGCGATCTCACCATCGACGTCCCACAACACATGGTCAAGCGTGGCGACGAAGAAATCCAGCTCACACCCCTCGAGTTCGATCTGCTTCTTGAGATGGCACGGAAACCCCGCCAGGTGCATACCCGCGAGGAGCTCTTGGAGTCTGTCTGGGGTTACCGCCATGCATCGGACACCCGTTTGGTTAACGTGCACGTCCAGCGCCTTCGTTCCAAGATCGAGAAGGACCCGGAGGACCCACAAATCGTTCTCACCGTGCGAGGTGTGGGCTACAAAACTGGCACGCCAGGGGAGTAGGCCGTTCTGTTCAAAAAACTAGCAAAGCTTCAGCAGCGAGTATCCGAAGCCTGGCGTACCTCCCTTCAGGTGCGCTTCATCGGCTCGGTGCTGATAGCTTCCGGCGTCGTCATGCTGGTATTGGGTTTTGCGTTGGCCTCGGTGGTCACGCAGCGTCTTGTCGATGCAAAAGAGGAAGTCGCACTCAGTGAGATTGAGCGCGCCCGCGAAACCGTCGAGCAGCAGATCAATGCCACGGGATCATCAACGTCGCTGCAGGCCAGACTCAATTCAGCCCGTGCCACGCTGACACAGCAGTCGCAGGGAACCGCGGATAAAGCCGTGGTGTACGAGCCTGTGCTGGTTGTCGAAGACCAAACCGGCACGGTAGTGACCTCGCCAGAGGGGTACCGAATTCCTAAGGCGCTGCGGGACTTTGTGGCCCAAGGCCAAGTGTCTAACCAATACGCCACGATGAATCGCGCGGACGGATCGACTTACAACGCTTTGATTATCGGCACTCCGACGAATGCAGACATCCAGAATCTGCAGGTGTACATGGTCATGAGTATGGAGCAGGAAGAATCGACCATGGCGTTGATGCGTGGCCTTCTTGCTACCGCCGGCCTTGTCGTCGTGGTGTTGCTGGTGGGCATCGCGTGGCTTGCGACCCAGCAGATTACCGCGCCGGTGCGCTCAGCTTCGCGGATCGCGGAGCGTCTCGCAGCTGGCCACCTCCGCGAGCGCATGGCCGTCGAGGGCGAGGACGAGATGGCGCGTTTGGCGTTGTCGTTTAACAACATGGCCGACAAACTCTCTAGCCAAATTCACCAATTGGAAGAGTACGGCGACTTGCAGCGCCAGTTCACGTCCGACGTATCGCACGAGTTGCGCACTCCGCTTACTACAGTGCGCATGGCCGCCGACATGATTGCGGCCGACGATGATTCGCTGGAGCCACACACCAAGCGCGCAAGCCAACTGATGATCCGCGAACTGGATCGGTTTGAATCCCTGTTGGGTGATCTCCTAGAAATTTCTCGCCACGATGCCGGCGTCGCAGACTTGGCCGCAACCAAGTTGGATGCACGGGCGCCTCTCGAATCTGCCGCGGACCAGACGCGCCACCTGGCCGACGAACTCAACGTCGATGTCAGCTACGACCTGCCCGACGAACCTGTAGCAATCGAAGGCGATAGCCGACGCATCGAGCGCATCCTGCGCAACCTGATTGCCAACGCGATTGACCATTCCGAAGGCAACCCGATCGTCGTCAAGCTTGATTCCAACGAGGAAGCTGTCGCATTTACCGTGACCGACCACGGCGTGGGGCTTAAGCCGGGGCAGGAAGAGCTGGTGTTCAACCGGTTCTGGCGCGCGGATGCATCGCGCAAGCGGCACTCTGGCGGTACCGGCCTTGGATTGGCTATTGCGCGCGAAGACGCACTGCTGCACAAAGGTATTCTCGATGCAGCAGGTACCGTCGGGGTGGGTTCGCAGTTCCGCCTGGTTCTCCCCAGGGATCCGGAAGCTGGCTTTACGCAAGCGCCACTAGCATTGTCACCACCGGTAGGGCCCATTAAGGAGGAAGCGTAATGTTCGCAAAGAAGCCTCTGACGCTTACGGCCATTGTGCTGTCCGTCGCCCTCACTGCATCTTGCACTCGCTTACCGACGAACACCGAACCACAAGCCCTGCGCCCCTTCGACCCACAATCGACTGCTGCGGAAGTAGTCGCTCCGATCCCCGGACGAGAGGCCGACCTTCTGTTACGTGATTTCTACGCAGCGGGCGCTGTCCCGGCCGGCGATTATGAGGCGGCCCGCAGCTACCTCACTCCAGCCGCGCGTGACGTGTGGAACCCGAGTGAGTCAGTCCTGATCGTGGACCGCATTGACTTAAACACGCAGCCGGGTGGTAACAACCAACGCCGAAGCCTGTCGGTACGAGGCAACGTGATTGGCGCGCTGGAGGAGGGCGGCGCATTCGTACCAGAGGCGGGTGTTTACGAAGCAACCGTCGAACTCGAGCAGGTAGGCGGCGAGTGGCGAATTTCGTCGCTGCCATCGGGCATCATCATGGAGCGCAACGAGCTGCGCAACCAGTACCAGCCGTTCAATATCTACTTCGCGGGAAAGTCGAGCAACGTGATTGTTGGCGACCGGCGCTGGGTATATTCGGGGCGTGATTCCCTCGACACTGTGATCATGAGCTTGATTACCGCAGGGCCGTCAGAGAGGCTTGCTCCGGCAGTGGAGAACATCCTTCCTCCCGATGCGGCGTTCACAGGCAAGTCGGACGGTATCTACGAGTTTTCCAACATGGCCTCGATGGACACCGAGAAGCGCACGCAATTCGCCGGCCAAGTGGTCTGGACTCTCGCAATGGCGGGCGTGTCCGGACCGTACAAACTCAATGTCGACGGTGCCCCAATTCTTGGCGACAAAGAAGAGCTCACAACCGACGATTTTGCTTCGATGAACCCACAGACCGCTTCCAACGACGTTGCGAAACTCTATGCGCTTACAAATGGCGATGTGCATGAAGTCAGCGGCGGAGAGGTCACCCGACTGGAGGGAGAACTAGGCAGTGAGGGCAACGTGTCCTCTGTCGAGATCTCCAGCGATGGTGGCGTGGCAGCCGTGCTGAAGAACCCCGACAACGAGGAGGAACAGATCTTCGCGGTCGGCAACTTGAGTGGAAAGAAGGACGAAGTGTTGCGCGCCCGCACGATTTCGCGGCCCAGCTTCGAGCAAAACTCCAATGTGGCGTGGGTTGTGGTCGATGGAACCAAGGTGGTGCGCGCAGTGCAGTCCACTGACTCCGGCGACATCGTCAGCAGCGAAGTAGGAACCCCGTTCCTTGAGGATATCGGTGGGGAAATATCCATGCTGCGCCTCTCGCGCACCGGTTCCCGCGCTGCCATGATCATCGATGGGAGGCTGTTCATCGGCATCGTTGAACGCACCCGTGCCGGCGAACGCTCCATTGTCAACGTGATGGAGTACGCCACCGAGCTTAGCGGGGCGGCAGTAAGCGTGGACTGGAATCCTGATGGTTCGTTGGTCGTGGGCACCTCCTCCCCAGACTCACCGGTAAAGCGTGTCGAACTCGATGGTTCCAGCGTGACGGCCTACCCATCGGGCAATATCAACGGGCCCGTTGTTGCCGTTTCGGCAGGTCCGACCATGATCTATGCCACCGACGCGAATGCCCTTCTGCAGCTTCCCACCACAGGCACCGAGTACACCAACTGGCGCGAGGTGCCGGGGCTGCAGGGTGTCAGGTCGGCGCCAGTCGTCGCCAAGTGATTGAGTTGATTCTCCCGCGGGCGTGTGCCGGTTGCGGGACGCCGGGGGAACATCTGTGTGCTGCTTGTCGACGATCCCTCGCGTCGCCCCCTTTTCGAGTGTCAACACGAGTGGACCCGCACGCGCCTGTTTGGGCGATGGGGCCGTACTCGGGTCCGCATCGCAACATTATCCTCGCCATGAAGGAACGCAACAACCTCGCCGTGCGCAAACACTCAGGAGCGGTCCTGCGTGCTGGGCTCGAATATCTCGAAGCACGTGGAGAACTTCCTTATGACACCGTTTTGGTTCCCGCCCCGACGCGCGCTCATGTCGCTCGAAGCCGAGGCGGCGACCCTGTCACAGACATGTGCAAGGCGACTGGGAGGTCAGTAGCGCCCGTCTTATCGATGGGCAAGCACATCGCAGACCAGTCTGATTTAGGGGCCCTCGATAGACGTAGAAACCTTGCCGGTAGGGTTCATGTTTCGGACATACCGCAAGGAAAAATCTTGCTTGTCGACGACGTGGTCACAACCGGTTCTACCCTGCAGACCGCCGCTGAATCCCTCATTGGACGAGGTAGTGAAGTCGTCGGTGCCCTTGTTCTCGCAGCAGCCTAAAGCTTAAGCAGGGGTGTTGTGGCGAAGCGGTTATGACCAGACGTACAATAGAAGAACAATCAGTCCCCGCCTAGTAGGGAGGAAGCAGATGACCACTGCAGAAAACAACGAAGTCCTGAGCCCCGACGCACAGGTGACCATCACAGGCCGAAACGTCGAGGTGCCAGAGCACTTCCAAGACCGCGTGAACGCCAAGCTTTCCAAGATTGAGAAGCTTGACCCAACCCTCACGTTCTTCCACGTTGAACTGCAGCACGAGCCGAATCCGCGACGCGAGTCGCAGGCCGAACGCATTCAGATCACCGCAACTGGCAAGGGCCACATCGCCCGCGCCGAGGCAAAGGAAGATAGTTTCTACGCCGCCCTTGAGACCGCTCTTGCTAAGATGGAGCGCTCGCTACGCAAGGTCAAGGTGCGTCGTGAAATTTCGCGTTCCGGCCACCGTGCGCCAAAGTCCACCGGTCAGGTTGCTGCCGAAATGGTCGCAGAGGCCGAGGAAGCAGTAGCAAAGAGCGGACAGTACGACGTCGACCCATACGCAGACAAGGTGCAGGACGTAGAACCTGGCCACATCGTACGTACCAAGGAGCACTCCGCAACCCCTATCAGTGTTGACCAAGCACTGAGCGAAATGGAACTCGTTGGCCACGACTTCTACCTCTTCATTAACGAAGAGAACGGCCGTCCATCCGTGGTGTACCGTCGCCATGCGTTTGACTACGGCCTGATCTCCCTCGTTCCAGATGAGGATGCTCAGTAGTCGGTAATCAATATTCGCCGCCCCAGGTAAACCAAGAGGTAGCCTGGGGCGGCGTTGTGCGTGTACCTCACTAGTCGTCGACAAGCATTGTGTGCGTACAATGGCCCTTTAATACCAGAAATTTTCCACCCCTGATCGAAGGACAAAAACACGTGTTTGGACTGTCCAAGCTGCTCCGCGCCGGTGAAGGCCGTAGGGTCAAGCGACTTCACAAAATCGCTGAAGATGTCATTGCGCTCGAGGACGATTACGCAAAGCTCTCTGATGAAGAACTTAAGGCGAAAACCGACGAGTTCAAAGAGCAGATTGCTAACGGCACGAGCCTGGACGAGATTCTGCTCGATGCGTTTGCCACCGCCCGCGAGGCTTCTTGGCGAGTGTTGAAACAGAAGCACTACCTAGTGCAGATCATGGGTGGTGCCGCACTGCACTTTGGCAATGTTGCCGAAATGAAAACGGGTGAAGGCAAGACCCTGACTTCGGTTTTGCCTGCGTACCTCAACGCTCTCGAGGGCAAGGGTGTCCACATCGTTACCGTGAACGATTACCTAGCTAAGCGCGACGCTGAGATGATGGGTCGTGTGCACCGCTTCCTCGGTCTTGAGGTTGGCGTGATCTTGTCGGACATGCGCCCAGCCGAGCGCAAAAAGGCATACGATGCAGACATTACCTACGGCACCAACAACGAACTCGGTTTCGACTACCTGCGCGACAACATGACCCGCTCGCTCGACGACCTCGTGCAGCGTGGCCACAACTACGCGATTGTCGACGAGGTCGACTCCATCCTGATCGATGAGGCCCGCACGCCTCTGATTATCTCCGGCGCAGTTGATGGGTCTAGCCAGTTCTACAACGTGTTTGCCCAGCTTGCTCCTCGGATGCGCGAGGGCCGTCACTATGAAGTAGACAAGCGCAAGCGCACCGTCGGCATCAACGAAGAAGGCGTGGAGTACGTCGAAGATCAGTTGGGTATCGAGAACCTTTATGCGCCGGAGAACTCGCAACTGGTGAGTTACCTGAACAATGCGATCAAGGCGAAGGAACTCTTTGAACGCGACAAGGACTACATCGTCCGCCAGGGTGAAGTGATGATCGTCGATAGCTTCACCGGACGTGTCCTGCCGGGTCGTCGCTACAACGAAGGTATGCACCAGGCGATCGAGGCTAAAGAGGGGGTGGAGATCAAGAATGAGAACCAAACCCTCGCCACGGTGACGCTGCAGAACTACTTCCGCATGTATGAGAAGCTGGCCGGTATGACTGGTACCGCTGAAACCGAAGCAGCCGAGCTTCACTCGATCTACGGTCTCGATGTTGTGCCGATCCCGACGAACAAGGACAACCAGCGCGTCGACCGTGACGACTTGATCTACAAGACTCAAGAAGCCAAGTTCGCTGCCGTCGCCGAGGACATTGCCGAGCACGTTGAGAAAGGCCAGCCAGTCCTAGTCGGTACCACGTCCGTCGAGCGCTCCGAATTCTTGTCGCAACTGTTGCAAAAGAAGGGCATCAAGCACAATGTTCTAAACGCGAAGCACCACGAAGAAGAAGGTCGCATTATCGCAGAGGCAGGCCTTCCGGGCAATGTCACCGTGTCTACCAACATGGCTGGTCGTGGTACTGATATCGTGCTGGGTGGCAACCCAGAGATTTTGCTTGACGCAAAGTTGCAAGCGCGTGGGCTCGATCCGTTCGAGGACGAGGAAGAATATCAAAAGTCGTGGGATGAGGAGCTGCCGAAAGCGAAGGAGCGCTCCAAGAAGCTTGGCGACGAGGTCCGCGAGGCAGGCGGCCTCTACGTTGTTGGTACTGAGCGCCACGAGTCCCGCCGCATCGACAACCAGTTGCGTGGCCGTTCCGCGCGTCAGGGTGACCCTGGTGAGACCCGTTTCTATCTGTCCATGCGCGATGAACTGATGGTCCGTTTCTTAGGCCAGTCCATGGAAAACATGATGAACCGCCTGAACGTGCCGGATGATGTGCCGATTGAGGCGAAGATGGTGTCTAACTCCATCAAGAACGCACAGGCGCAGGTGGAAAACCAGAACTTCGAGATGCGCAAGAACGTCCTGAAGTACGACGAGGTTTTGAACGAGCAGCGCAAGGTGGTTTACCGAGAGCGTCGCGAGATCCTTGAGGCTAAGGACATTCAAGACCAGATTCGTCGCATGATCACCGATACCGTCGGCGCATACGTCGATGGCGCGACCTACGATGGATACGTTGAGGACTGGGATCTCGACGAACTGTGGAATGCTCTCGACGGACTGTACGGGCCGACTTTCACTGCTCAAGAGCTCATCGACGGTGACGAATTTGGTGCGCCAGGGGAACTTTCTGCAGCCAATCTGCGCGAAGCGCTTGTCGACGACGCGCTGAAGTCCTACGATGAGCTTGAAGCCAACGTTGCAGCGATCGGCGGCGAAGCACAGATGCGCAACATCGAGCGCATGGTCATCTTGCCGGTCATCGACACAAAGTGGCGCGAGCACCTCTACGAAATGGATTACCTCAAGGAAGGTATTGGCCTGCGTGCGATGGCGCAGCGAGACCCTCTAGTTGAGTACCAAAAGGAGGGCGGCGACATGTTCAACGCGATGAACGACGCCGTCAAGGAAGAAACTGTCCGCCAGCTTTTCATGCTGCGCAAGCAGTTCGCACCGCAAGAAGAAGGCCCCGTCGAGGCGTAATCGCTCTTAGAGCACCTTAAAGCTGGTGAGCCGCCCGCCTTCGACCCGGGCGGCAAACCCGTATTTGCGGCCACCCGATTGCGCAGTGCCATAAAATTCACCTTCTTCCCGCGCGTGGAATGACAGAACGCGTACCGGTCCCGGGGGCAGCCCAGCGCGACGGCGCGCCGCAATATGCGTGCGCACGCCCACGTCATAACGGGTTCGGCGCAGCGCTTCCAATTCACGAATGCCAAAAGTCGCATCGAGTGCGACACGAATCAGCGGGGACAGTTTCGGCTCTACAGGTTGAGGAATCGGCTTTTCCGGCGAACTTGGCGTTCGCGGAACCAGCGCCTGCAGGTAAGTATTTCCGGGGATGGGTGCGTACATCGCGAGTCTTTTCCTCCAATAGTTGGGCAGTGGAGGGACAGACGAGAGGCGGGCTGGGTATTATTGTGTCACGAATCGATTCAGCTCGCCTGTCAAGTGAGCTAAGTACAGATCAGCAAAGGAAAGGCATTCATGCGAGGACTCATTGTGGATTATGTCGGCGTACTCGACATGGACGACGAGGACCAGCGTCGTTGGCGCGAACTGCTCGTTGCCGTGCGCGAGGCAGGAGTGGCCACATCCATCCTCTCTAACGATCCAGGTGGGGAAGGCGCTGACCACATCCGCGAATGGGAGTTCCGCGGAGACGTTGATGCGGTATTACTGTCCGGCGAGATCGGAGCGGAAAAGCCTGCCCGTGAAGCGTTCCAGGCGGCTGCTGACGCGATGGATGTTGAACTGGTTAACTGCGTGCTTATCGACGACAACATATTGAATATCCGTGGAGCCGTCGATAATGGCTTGATTGGCATCTACCACACTGCTTTCGACCGTACTGTTGTTGAAATTCAGTCTTTGTTCGACATTGAAGGTGAGTTCTAGAGTGCGCGTGTACATCCCCGCGGTGTTTAGCATGCTGGAGACTTTGGACTCCACTAGATCGATGCCGGTACGTAATGGTTGGGGTTTCGCAGCGACGCCTGAATTGACCGAGTTTTACAGCTCCGGCGACCAAGACGAGATCGAGATGATTGCGTTCGACGATGCGGCGCTCGCGTCCCTTCGTCTTCTCGCCATTGGCGACGAGTCGCGCTTCCCACACCGTCGCGTCGTCGTTTCTGTAGATGTCGAGGCAGAAGGAATGCCTGACATGGGTGATTCCGTCGTCAAACTGGCCGGTCCGATTTCCCTAGACGACGTGGCCGCAATCCACGTAGATGTACAGGAGGCCGAAGAAGCGACCAAAAAGGCCATTGAGAATGTGGACGCTGCTGACCTCGGCGATGAGGATGCTGAGCTTGCTGTTGGTGATGCGCAGGACAATTACATGGCGTTCTATGATCCCACAGAGTTGCCGTTTCTGATCGAGCTACTTTAGTTTTCCACAGGTTTTGCCCGATCGGACACTTCTATCCACAGTGTGCCAACGAGCAAAACCCTTCCGTGTCGCTTGTGCCATAGCGTCACCAGCATGAACGATTTTCAATCCAGAGGGGCTGCGGAAGCCCGAGCCATGCATCTCCTTTCCGAGGCGGCCGGCATGAGCGTGCACGAAATCGAATCTGCCGGCTTCTCCACGCCGACCGCGCGCCGAATGTGCAAGCTCTCGACCATTTACTTCGGGCCTACTCGGTTCAGAAAGCAACAGCGTCAAGCCCGCGAGGAAGCCATTCGCGCAGGGCATACCCTAGATACGCTGCAGTTGATAGAAAGTAACGTCGCAAAGCTTGCCGACGAGGCCTATGCATGGAAACTTCGCCGAGACCTTTGCCGTCTCGCTGCCAATTATCGAAAATTACGCACTGCTGCGCGAGAACGCGTGGAGCACTACAACGGCCCACGGGAAGAACAGCCAGCGCGCCCGCGGGCGTCGATGAGCAATCCACCAGGATCGTTGGAGCGCACGATTCACTGGACCGGGGCCGAGTCAAAGATCGCAGCAGTGTGGGACCAGGTGCGTGATCATGCGACCAAGAACAATATCAACGAGTCGGATGCGCTTTTCGAGCTGTTCAGCAACCGTGGTATCAGCCAGGCCGAGTACACACCTGCCGTCATCGTATCGATCGGCGATTTAGAAGCAATCTATGGCGGAGCTGGTGACGATGTAATACTCTCTGCCACCAACGGTGCCCGCATGACCGGGGCGGAGTTTTTGCAACAGAAGCTCACAGATCACGGCCTCGCGATGTTGGTTTCAAGAGTTCATGGGGCAGTGGATTTGTACACTACCCAGCGACTGGCTTCCTCGAAGCAACGAAAGATGTGTTCGCTAGAGAGCCCGACCTGTGGAGTTCCTGATTGCGGGCAAGGCGCCGACAGATGCCAAGTAAACCACAATGTGGCATGGTCACATGGCGGACCGACGAACCTCTCAAATCTTTCGATGAGCTGTCCGTTTCACAACGGCAGGCTTGACGACGACCGTCGCCAGCCGCGAAACGGCCACCTCGTAAAACATGGGGGCTTGACCTACCACGTGGGGCCTTTCAACGGCGGCTACACCTTAAACGATCACCCGACTGCGCGTGGCGGGGCGATGCGGGTCACTTGAGATCTTTGAGCTCCCACTCATTATTGGATCGAAGCGCTACCAACAATCCTCGCACTGCCATCGCGCGGCGGTACGTTGCGCTCTCGCCGTCGAGCTTGTCCCAAGCGCACTCGGGGTCTGCGGGTGGCCCAGCGTGCGTGCAGAGTCGGGGGCAGTCTTGTGTGGCCTCGGCGAGGTCTTCAAACACGGACACGATGTCGTCGGGTGCCACGTGTGCCAAACCGAACGACCGAATTCCGGGCGTATCGATTATCCAACCGCCCTGCGGGAGATGCAGTGCCACGGATTGCGTCGACGTATGGCGACCTTTGCCCACCCCTGACACGGCACCTGTTTCGCGATCCGCATCCGGTACGAGTCGGTTTACCAAGGTAGACTTACCGACCCCAGAGTGTCCAATCACCGCCGAAACGTGACCGTCGATGAGGTTGTGAAGGGCAGCGAGATCGTCGTCAATGCCTGTTGTAAGGACGTCCACATTTAGTTCGGCAAACTCTGCGGCGAACTCGGAGGGGTCGGCGAGGTCAGACTTGGTCAGACAAATGACGGGTTTCAGCCCGCCAACAAATGCGGCGATCAGCGCGCGTTCGACGAAACCGGTACGGGGCGGTGGATCTGCTACGGCGGAAACGATCAACAAGATTTCCGCATTAGCGACGACAATTCGTTCGTATGGGTCTGTATCGTCTGCTGTGCGTCGTAAAACACTGGTGCGGTCTTCGCGCCTCACCATGCGCGCCAAGGTGTCCTTGCGCCCAGTGGTGTCGCCTACGATGCCGACACGATCACCCACTTCAATCGATGTGCGGCCTAATTCGCGGGCACGCATGCATGTGACGAGCGTGTCGTCGTCAAGCACAACGCCCCAGCGGCCCCGGTCTTTGGTCACAACCATTCCGAAAACGGCATCTTTGTGCAGGGGGCGGTCTTTTGTGCGGGGGCGCGAGCCTTTACCTGCGCGGACCCGTACGTCGGACTCGTCGTAGTAACGCCTAGCCACGGACCATGTCCGCCCACATGTGTTCGAAGCCCGGCAGAGTCTTAGCGGTAGTGCCGATGTTTTCCACACTCACTCCTTCGACGGCGAGTCCGATGATGGCCCCAGCGGTAGCCATCCGGTGATCGTCGTAGGAGTTCCATTCGCCTCCGTGGAGTGGCGCTGGAGTAATGCGGAGGCCGTCGCCGAGTTCCTCGCAGGTGCCACCTAGCTTGTTGATTTCGGTGGTTAGTGCTGCAAGTCGGTTGGTTTCGTGTCCGCGCAGGTGGGCGATGCCTGTAAGCTCCGAAGGCGTCGATGCAAGCGCCGCTAGGGCAGCGACAGTTGGGGCCAGCTCGCCAATGTCACTCATATCGAGGGAGATGCCCTTCAGATCGCGACGCTGCGGACCTCGAACCTGAAGGGTATAGGTTGGTCCTTCGGAGTAGAGGTCGACTTCACAGCCCATCCGGTCGAGAATGTCTCGAATGACGTCACCCGGCTGGGTGGTTCGCAGGGGCCAGTGAGGAATGCGCACGACGCCCCCAGTAACGGCTGCGGCGGCGAGGAAGGGGGTGGCGTTGGAAAGATCGGGTTCGATCATCCAGGTGCAACCAAGAATCGGGCCCGGGTTGACTGTCCATTCAGTCTCTTGCGAAGTCACTTCAACGCCAGCGAGGCGCAGCATGTCTACAGTCATTTCGATATGAGGCATGGAAGGCAGCGATGCGCCCGTGTGCTTAACAGTGATGCCCTGCTCGAAGCGTGCACCGGCCAACAGGAGACCGGAGACAAACTGGGACGAACTGGACGCATCGATCTCGACGACGCCACCTAATGCAGAACCGGTGCCATGCACTGTGAACGGCAGCCCGTCTCCCGTGATTTCGACACCGAGTGCACGAAGGCCGTCGAGGATCTCGGTCATTGGGCGCTTGCGGGCATACGGATCGCCATCGAAGCGGACGTCTCCGCTGGCGAAAGCTGCGACCGCCGGGGTGAAGCGCATCACTGTGCCGGCTAGTCCGCAGTCGACGGAGCCTCCACGCAGGGGCCCGGGGGTGATGTGTACATCGTCGCCGATGAGCTCGACTCCGATACCCATCGATCGAAGAGCGGCTCCCATTAGGTGAGTGTCTCGAGAGACTAGTGGGTCTTTCAAAACAGAGGGCGATTCTGCAAGGGCTGCGAGGATGAAAGCGCGGTTCGTGATCGATTTAGATCCCGGTACAGTCACCTCACGAAAGATCGGCTGGTGAGCTACAGGCGCATTCCACAATTCTGACATGTGATCATCATAATGAATTACCTGCGCACTAGCGATGCAATGGAGGCTCGTGTTGCGATGGCAAGAGGTTGAACTCGTCGATGGTGGCGAGGGCCGCTTGGGCAGAGTCGTCGTCGAGAAGCTGCATGGCGAACCCGGTTTGGATCAACACCCAATCGCCCGGGCGAGCATCGGGAGTGTAGGCGAAGCAACATGGGCGACGCTCACCTTTGATATCGATTTCGCCCATCGGCATCGGGGAAGTGGTGTCGCCGGTTGAGATGACACGGGCGGGAACTCCGAGGCACATGCTATTTCTCCTTGATCGTTACGTTCATCATCCCACGTGGGGCGTTCGTGCATGGCAGGCAGGGGTCGGCAGCCCGGATGGGTTCCTCGACGGCACGGGCGTCCCCGCCGTGTGCGATTACGTGCGTGAGCATCTCGGCCAGCCAGGGTTCATTTTGCGCGGTGGGACTGAGGATGCGGGCGCGGGTGACGATGGATTCGCGCACTTCATACTCGTGGATCAGAAGTCCACGCGGGCCATCAACGACGCCCACCCCGGTGCCGTCTCGGAGCGGCAGATCGGGGGCCGTGACGGGTGTGGTCAATGCGGGATCGTCGAGAAGGGTTCGGAGTGCATAGAGGGAATCGTGCAGCGTGGCGATTTGCGCTTGGGCCGGGCTCATTTCGGGGTGACGGGAAGCTGGACCGACTCGGTAATCGTGCCATGTGCCATCGACGATAATCTGAGGGTGGGGGTTGATTTCGCCCGGTCGAGTTTCGCGGATGCGCTGAGGAATCTCAGAGATAGGAATAAGCTCCTCAGCCTGCAAGAAGTCACCAAGCGGATCCCACTTGTCGCCGTTGCTGACCCAGACGTCGAGCGGGGTAGTCGGTGGTTGCCATGGATCGCCCTGCAGCTTGTCGACGATCGTTTGGATCCGAGGCAGCTCGTCGACAAGCGTTGCCACTAGGTCAGGATCGGCTGCTGCGCGCACCCCGCCTGGCACGGCAACATCCGGGAAATGCCCTGGACAGCCAGCAGCAGAAAGTACCGCCTTACCGAACCGCTTGAGCTCGAGGGCGTGGGTCGGCGCCAAGCGCGGGCCCATCACGTCAAACACACTGCCGTGGTGGAGTAACGCGCGGACTGCGCGGGCGGTGTCGTCAACCGGTTGATCCACCAGGTGGTCCAGCGCGCGCATCCCCGCGAGATGGTGGGTGACCGGGCATAGGCCGCACAGGCGGGTCACCAGCGTTGGCACTGTGTGTGCGGGGCGACCGACCAGATGGGGGTCAACGCGAGGCACTCCGGCAACGTCGAAGCGGGCGGCATCACCCTCCACGATCACCGACACGGCTAGCGGATCAACCACCGCGTCAATAGGTAATTTGATGCGAGCCACGAAATGACCTTTCTACTCATGAAACAATGGAGACATGCATGAACTATCGCTGCTCGGGGGAGTCACCGATATCGTATCGAAGGCGGTCGAGCCCTCTACTGTGGTGCGTGATGTCGGCCTCGTCGTCGGCGCTAGGTCCGGAGTGCTTGTCGACGCCCTCTTTGCTGCTTGGCCCGTCGCAAAGCAAGGAACGTGCTGCGCGGGAGCTTCTTTGCACGTCACAGAAGTAGCGGCCACAGTGTGGTGCCCGGCTTGTGAAGGTGAGCAAGAAATCGACGAGTATTTCGCCCTGACCTGCCCCGAGTGCGGGACTCCCACCGCGGATCTGCGCCGTGGGAAGGAATTCCATGTCGATTATGTCGACGTAGAGACGGACTGAGTGACCCAACTTTCAAGCACAGCGCGCGCCTTGCCAACAGCCTCCGGGACAGCTTGGGCAACCACGTCGTTCAGCCCAACCTGAAGGTCAACTTCCTGAGCGACCACACCGACGACGACTACTTCTGCAGGCTCCTTGCCCAGCAGCCGTGCGGCAGTGAGTAAGTCGAGCAACCCCACTTGGTGTGGGCTGAGGTGCGCTCGCTGCAGAATCTTGATCTGGTCTCCCGCGACTACTCGGACTTCGCCCGGGGTGGGGCCTTTGATGCCGTCGAGAATCAGGAGCCGGTCGGCATCTTGCACATCGGGGAGAAGCTCCATGCCAGACGTGCCCCCGTCGATGTACTCGACATCGCCGAGTGGCTCCGACGCTAGTGCATTAAGAATCGCAAGCCCCACCCCGTCATCAGCCATAATCGGGTTGCCGATGCCAATGGCAGTGATTTTCTTAGCCATCTACTCAACTTCCGGCCCGTCAACAGGTTTGGTGCCCGTGGGCAACCACACACCACCGTTGATCATTGCGGACACACCACCGTGGTCTTCCAGCGCGTCAGCACGGAACGCCAAGTACACGTGGATTACGACGAACGCCCAAATGACGTACATAATGATCGTGTGAATCAGCCTGATTCCCGCGATGCCAATCCAGTGCACCGGGTAGCTCATCAGGACCCAGAACCAATTATCCTGATTGGCCAGCCCCCACAGAGCAAGCCCGGTGCCCATTTGCACAATGCACAGGGCGTAGATGCCCGTGTAGGTGATTTGCTGCAGCGCGTTGTGGCCGATGTGTATTGGTTCTTCACGTTTGATGAAGAGGTAATACTGAATCGTGCCCCACATGTCTTTGAGGCCCTCGCGATTGTAAATCGGCCACAGTGAGCGACGGTGCATCTGTCGAGTCTTCGCTGTCACCGTGAGCCATAATCGCCAAATTGCTAAAGCGATCCACGATGCACCAGCAATATAGTGCACCAAACGTACCCACCCCATGATGAATCCAGTGTCCCCGGACGCCGGGGTGGCGTAGTAGGGGTCCAATATGTAGTACCCGGTCACAGTCAACGCAATGATCAGCGCCATGTTGAGCCAATGTTGCACTCGGAGGGCGCGAGGCCACAGCTCAACGCGAGTAAAACCACCACGACTTTGCGATACCGGCCGTCGGTGCTCACCTTTGCCCAGCACCACGTAGCCCTTCAATTCGAACTCGCCCGGGTCGTTGCCCGTTACTGGCGCAGTGGCCACGGTGAGACAGCGGTGACCCTTGCGCTGCATGGAATCCACACCCTTGCGGATGAGTCGGCGTGACCCATCATGACCGTGGGCAGCGTCGAGGACTGCATCAACGTCGCCGCGCATAACCGCGATGTCGGTCTCGCTGTCACGCACGATCGCGATTGAATACTTACGCTCGGGCGTTGCTGGATCGAAGTTGCTCGTGCGCCCCTGATTGCCCTGCACAGACTGTACGAGCGCCTGGTCGACAGGGTCCGAGCTTCCTTCCGGCGACGCCGCCGCCAAACGCAGCAGCGTTTCGCGACCGATGTCAGCAACTGGGACGGAGTCTACAACGGAGATTTTGCTTGTCGACGACTCCCTAGCGGTTGTCATTGTGCCATCACCTTGATGATTTCTTCTCCCTCCTCGTCCAAGAGATGCACGGCGCAAGACATGCACGGATCAAAGGAGTGAATGGTGCGCAAGACTTCAAGAGGTTGCTTCGGATCTTCCAACGGATGAGTTCCATCGCCTGCAAGTGAGGACTCGTACGGGCCAAGATTTCCCTCGGGGTCGCGGCCACCGGCAAGCCATGTGGTCGGCACAACTGCCTGATAGCGAGCCGTCTTCCTATCCTTGATGGTGATGTAGTGCGACAGCATTCCGCGCGCTACCTCCATCATGGAGAATCCGTCGCACTCGTCTGGCCAGCGGGATGGCTCCCAGGTGGTCTCATTGAAGACGTCGATGTCGCCCTTTTGAAGACCTTCGACGAATTTCGGCATAAGCACGTTCGCTAGTGTGTCTGCGGAGGTCACGGCCTCAACCGCGCGGGCGAGGGTGCGACCTCCGGTGGAGTTCATTTGCTCGACAGTGATGCCGAGTGCGTCGAAGGCTTCGTCGCAAAGCTGCTTTGTTTGTGGTTCGTCTTGCAGGTAGGCCAACAACACGCGAGCGACAGGTCCAACCTGGGCGGGCCGGCCGTCGTAGCGGGGAGCCTTGGACCAGGTATATTCGTCGTTTTCTGCAAGCCACTCGTACGGTGGCTTCGGGCCCGAGTAGGCCGGCGTTGTCTCTCCTTCGCCGGGGACTAGGCCGACGTCTTTTCCGTCTTCGTAGGAGTACCACGCGGAGGCGATGTACTCTTCGATCAAACTTGGGTCCAGTGGTTGGACCTTGGTGTAGTCACCGTCGATGATTACTCCCGGTTTAACAGTTGGGCTACTGAAGCCAAGGTGCCGGTCGATGTTTTTGGAATTGACTACTGCGCCAGCCATGCCCACCGCCAGGAAAGTGTCGGCCGACTTGCCGATGTCAAAGTAGTCCTTGTATTCGCCCATAATTGCAAGGGCATCTGGCAGGTAGCAGTCGTGACAGAACTCTTGAATCTCGGCAATCCAGTTCTTAATCTGGTCGATGTGTACCTGGTTGACGGTCTCGGACTTGTCTGGGTCGATGGAGCACGCCATGCCGCCGACGAGGAAGTTCGGGTGTGGGTTCTTGCCGCCGAAGACTGTGGTGATACGGGTGATCGAGCGCTGAAACTGCAACGCATCCAAGTAGTGGCTGACGGCCATGAGGTTGGCTTCGGGCGGGAGTCGGTAATCAGGGTGCTCCCAGTAGCCGCCAGTGAAAATGGACAGCTGGCCAGAGTCCAGCACGCCCTGGATGGTCTCTTTCACCTTGGCAAACTGTGAGGCGGTATTGCCCCTCCAACTTGAGCCAATAGAGCTGGCAAACTCGGCGGTCTTTTCGGGGTCCGCCTCCGCAGCGGACACCACGTTAACCCAGTCGAGCGCGTGCAAATGGTAGAAGTGCACAACATGGTCGTGGATCTCCTGCGCACCAAGCAGAAGGTCACGGATGAGCTGAGCCTGGACGGGAATATCGCAGCCGATCGCATCTTCCACGGCGACCACACTGGCTACAGAGTGAGTCGCGGTGCACACACCACAGATACGTCCGACGAACGCCCATACGTCGCGGGGATCGCGGTCGAGGACGATCTGCTCAATTCCGCGGTACTGAGTGGATTCGCTCCACGCCTGTTTGATTTGGCCACCATCGACCTCGAGCTCCACGCGCAGGTGGCCCTCGATGCGGGTCAGGGGATCAACAACAATTCTTTCGGTAGCCATGGGTTACTCTCCCTGCTTGGTCGTGGTGGTCTCGTCGCCGAAGGACGCGAGGGGTTCGACATCGCCGCTCTTTCGTCGCACGCCGATTTCATTAACAACAGTTATCGCCCCGTGGACGGCCACGCCGGCGGCTGCGGCGCCGACAAGCCCTAGGCCTACCTTTTGCGCTGTCGATTCGACTCCGAATGCCCCAACGTTTGGCAGCTTGTCGTAAAACGGGGTGAAGCGATCAAAGAAGTGTTTTTCCGTACATCCGATGCAGGGGTGTCCCGCCCCGATCGGCCAGCCCGCCTTCATGTTCCACTGCAAGATGGGGCATGGGCTGTACGTCGATGGGCCCTTGCAGCCGACTTCGTAGAGACACCAGCCGTTACGGGCGGCATCGTCGTCGAAAGTGCGCACCATCTGCCCGGCATCGAAGTGGGCGCGGCGTGGGCACGAATCGTGAATACGCTGGTCATAAGCAAACAGCGGCCGACCTTCGGCGTCGACTTTTGGAGGCTCGCCGTATGTCAAGATGTACGTGATGGTCGCGGTAATAACCTCGCCGATGGGTGGGCAGCCGGATACATTGATCACGGGCTTGTCCTTGATGATCTCGTCGACGCCCACAGCACGTGTCGGGTTAGGGCGCGCTGCCTGCACGGATCCGTACACGGAGCACGCACCCACCGCGAGGATCACCGAGGCATTCTCGGCCGCCTCGCGAAGCACTTGCTCGGAGGTCTTGCCGCCGATCATGCAGTAAACGCCATCTTCGGCGAGCGAAACAGAGCCATTGACGACGAGAATGTGGTCCGTTTGGTTCAAATCATGGAGGGCCTTCTCGGCCGCCTCGCCGGCTGCCGCCATGACCAGTTCGTTGTAGTTTAGTGAGAGCTGGTTGAGTACCAAGTCTTCGATGGTGGAGGAGCCGGAGCGAAGGACGGATTCCATGCAACCTGTGCACTCTTGCAGCTGGAGCCACGCTACGTTGGGTTTGGTTACGCTGCCTAGCTTTTCTGCGATTTCCTCTGCTTCTTGGGCACTGGCGACACCTTCGATCGGGGCTCCGACCGCGAAGATCGCGGCCAAGCTGCCACACAACTTAATGAAATCGCGGCGCTTCACACCTTTACGTTCGAGGTTTTCTTGCAGGGTCCCGCCCTGCCAGGTGTCGAGCAATTGCATCGAGACACTTCCGTTTCACTGTTAAGAGATTCCACGGATTCGGTGTGCTCGTTGTCGGGGCAGCGCGTCAACCACGGAATTTCTGGCCAAACTCATACAACTTTCAGCGTATCGAGTTGGTGTCCAAGTTCAGTAGCGTTTCGCGTACAAAGTGAATGTTATCCCACCTATAAGTGTGTGACCTTAATCGTTTTGCTGAAGAACCCAATCCATCCAAGCATCGAAGCCTTCTCCGGTTTTCGTCGACATGAGGAAAATCCGGGCGTCTGGGTTTACCTGACGGACATTGCTTAAGAACAGGTCAACGTCGAAATCGAGGTAGGGCAGTAGGTCGATTTTGTTTACAACGACCGCCTCGACGGCGCGGAACATGACCGGGTACTTCAGAGGCTTGTCTTCGCCTTCAGTGACGGAGGCGACCATGGCCTTGCGATGCTCGCCGACTTCGAATTCAGCCGGGCAGACGAGGTTGCCTACGTTTTCAATGAAGACGATGTCCAACTCCGCTAGGTTGAGCCCTTTGAGCGCCTGGGACACCATCGGTGCATCCAGGTGACATTCACCGCCGAATCCGTCACCGGTGTTGAGCAGCGAAATCTGCGCCCCGAGATCAGTCAAGCGATCGGCGTCGATGGAGGTCTCGATATCTCCCTCGACCACGCCGAAGCGGACCTTGCCTTGCCCCGCAGTAAGCGTGCGTTCCAGCAGCGTCGTTTTGCCCGCGCCGGGGGAGCTCATCAAGTTGATGCAGGTGACCCCGTGCTCGTCGAACGCAGCGCGGTTGTCGGCAGCGCGGTGGTCGTTCTCGGTGAAAATGTCTTCTAAGACGGTGATGCGCTCGCGTCCAGTCGCGTAGCCCGAATGATCACCGACATCGTGTGCATGTCCTGTGTGGTCGTGATCGTGTGAGTGTACGGTGCCGTCGTCGTGGCGATGGAAACGTCCCATGGCGGGTCCTTTCTGCGGTTCTGGTTTTTAGCTTAGGTCTACTTCGATGTCGATTACGCGGAATTCTTCGCCGGCAATCACGGTGGTGGGGGAAGCGCATGTCGGGCAGCGCACGTCTAAGTAGTCGGTGGCGTCGAGGCGCGTGTGGTGGCCGGACGAGCAGGCGATTTCTGCGTCGACCCAGGTGATGTTGAGCTGTGCGTCTTGAAGCACAGTGTCTTTGACTACAAACCTCCACGCGTAGGCCAAAGTTGCGGGTACCACTTGTCGGAGCGCCCCTACTTCAATGTCGACTGCACACACGCGTCGGCCTTCGGCGTGCCGTGCGACAACGTGGGAGAGTTGAGTGGCTAGGGCTACTTCGTGCACTTGTTCAACGTTACCGCTAAATTTGAGACATTATGAGCGAATTCGGGCGCCGAAGAATCATTCTGCGCGGCATTGTGCAAGGCGTGGGGATGCGCCCATTTATTGCATCCGTGGCTAGCGCATTTAACGTCACCGGCTTTTGCGGAAACAGTGACACCGAAGTATTCGTCGAGGCGCAGGGTGAGCGGGTAGATGAGTTTGCTCAGGCGCTCGTCGATAAGCTCCCTCCGTTGGCGCACGTAATGTCGCGTGAGGTTACCACTCTTGCACCCGTCCCAGGGGAGGAAGCCTTTAACATTAGGCCCTCGCAGCATACCCCAGGCGAAAAGACGCTGATCCCGCCGGACGTTGCAATGTGCGCCGACTGCGCCGCCGAAATCCACGACTCTACGAATCGGCGCTACCGCTACCCGTTTACTACGTGCACGAACTGTGGTCCGCGGCTGTCGATTATTACGTCGCTTCCCTATGATCGGCCAAACACAACGCTGAGCGTCTTTCCGCTGTGTCCACAGTGCCAGCGCGAATACTCTGACCCCACCGACCGGCGCTTCCATGCCCAGCCGATCAGCTGCCCTGACTGCGGGCCGCGGTGTTGGATCGAGCAGGGAGGCATGCTTATCGACGACCCCTTCGACCAACTCGTCATGCGCGTCCGCAAGGCTTGGGACGCAGGCGAGATCGTGGCCGTGCGCGGGATCGGCGGCTTCCACCTGACCTGTGACGCGACGGATCCGCACGCGGTGGCGCGGCTGCGTGAAAAGAAAAGCCGGCCGACGAAACCTCTCGCGGTGATGGTGCCAGATCTGACGACAGCGCACGAGCTCGGTGTGGTCGACGACGAGACACTGCTGGCAGGGCCCGCGCGTCCGATCGTGACGGTGCCGGTGGGGCAGAGGCAATTGGCGGGCATCGCGCCGGGGCTCAACTCGATCGGCCTTATGCTGCCGTACTCGCCGCTGCACCAACTGCTAGTGGACCGTCCGATCGTTGCAACCTCAGGCAACCCGTCGGGGGAGCCGGTGTGTTTCACCAACGAGCAAGCCCGCGTGCAGCTGGCGCACCTGTGCGACATGTTCCTCATGCATGACCGAGAAATTCACGTCCCTGTGGAGGACTCGGTGTTCCTCGGCAAGATGCCAATCCGCCGGTCCCGTGGTTTCGCGCCCGTGCCTGTGCCGATTCGCTCCGGACCGACTGTGCTCGCCGTTGGGGGCGAACTGAAGAACACGTTTACTCTCGCAGTTGGCGGGTACGCGCATGTTTCAGCGCACGTGGGTGACATGGGGTCGTGGACCGCCCAGGGAAACTTCGAGCGGGCCGTCGATCAAATGCTCTCGATGCGAAACGCTCATCCAGAACTTGTGGTGGCTGATCTGCATCCGGGCTATGCGACGACGAATTGGGCGCAACGGTTCGTCGACAAGCATGGGTTGGAGCTGGCATTGGTGCAGCATCACCATGCGCACGCTCTGTCGCTGCTGGCATCACATGGGCGTATCGGGGAGCGTGCTGCGGTAGCCACGCTCGACGGCACGGGGTACGGAACTGACGGGACAATTTGGGGCGGCGAAGTGCTCACAATCCTGCCCGACGGCAGTTTTGAGCGCTCATGGCACCTGCCGACGTTCGGGATCGTGGGCGGCGACCGGGCGGTAAAGCACCCGTGGCGACTTGCCCTGGCTCTGTGCCACCGCGCGGGGCAGGACATGGACATTTCGGGCATCGATCAAGACGAGCTAACGCTGGTGCGGTCACAACTCACTTCGGGTGTCGGCGTGGTGGAGACAAGCTCTACTGGCCGGCTGTTCGACGCAGTTGCTTACCTCCTCGGGGCCGTCACGGAAGTGACCTACGAGGGCGAGGCCGCCATGAAACTCGAAGCCTTGGCTACGGGCGATGCTCCCCTGGAACCAGCGTCGACCTGGGAGGAAATGATTGCGCGGGTGGTCGCGCCGGGGGAGAGGCGATATCAGGCACGCCAGTTCCACCGGGATTTGGCGTGGCTGATTTCCCGCGAGCTCGTTAAGGCGGATACCCCGGCGGTGGGTTTGAGCGGTGGCAGCGCCTACAACACGATTTTGGCGCGCGATATTGCGGAATTCGTCGGGCACCCGCTGCTGCAACACACGACGATCCCAGCAGGCGACGGTGGGCTCAGCCTTGGACAAGCTGTCGCCGGCAGGCTGCTAGCAGATTCGAGGTAGCGGGTCGCCCACCAGTTTGTCCACCATGCGCGCTCCGCCGAAACCCGTCAGTAGCACCACGGAGGCGACAGGCTTGTCGACGACCCTACCTATCACGGCGGCCCCATCGGCACCGGCAGCGCGGAGTGCTTCGACGGCGGCAGTGGCGTCAGCTTCGGCAACGACCGCAGCGAAGGTGCCCTCGTTGGCTACGTAGAGGGGGTCGATGCCCAGAATGTCGCACGCGGCGCGGGTCATGGGGCGCACGGGGATCTTCTCGTCCTCGAGTGCGATGCCGAGTTCGGTGGTTTCGGCGAGTTCGTTCATCACTGTCGCAAGGCCGCCGCGCGTGGCGTCGCGCATCCAGTGGACGTCGATGCGGTCGTCGAAAAGCTTCTTGACCAGGGAGGCGACCTCGCGCGAGTCCGATTCGATCGGCGCGTCGATGGCGAGGTCGCCGCGCGCCATCATGACACTCATTCCGTGATCGGCAATGGGGCCGGAAACGATGATGCGGTCGCCGACCGCCACCCGCTCGAAGCCAAGTTCGCGGCCCCTGGGGATCACGCCAATTCCCGAAGTGGTGATGTACAGCTTGTCCGCGGCACCTTTCGGTACGACTTTCGTGTCGCCGGTAGCGATGTGCACGCCCGCGGTATCAGCAGCTTCACGCAGCTTGACGACGACCCGGCGCAGAGTTTCAATTTCCAAGCCTTCTTCGAGGATGAACGCCACAGACAGGTACCGCGGCTCGGCACCAGCTACGGCGAGATCATTGACCGTCCCGTTCACGGCGAGTTCGCCGATTGAACCGCCGGGGAATTCGATCGGGCTAACCACGTAACCGTCGGTGGAAAAAGCGAGGCGTTCGCCCTCAACGGTGACCACCGTAGAATCGCTGCTCTGCTCAAGCAGTTGGTTGCCGTAGATGTCGAAAAACACATGGTCCAACAGGGCTGCCGATGCCTTGCCGCCGGCCCCGTGCGACAGGGTGACCACCTCGTCTTTGAGCCGCCCGCCTCGGCGTCGCACGCGCGCGATTTGGTCGTTGACTTTCTCCTCGACCTCGTTGAGACGATTCTTCGGCTCCATGGCAGCTCCCTTGTGCGTAAAATACTTCCTTTTCTATGCTAGCGGGAGCAACCGAGTAGATTGAGTACTAGCGTTCTCAATCGAATCAGGAGAAGACATATGTGCCTCGGCGTACCGGCGCAGGTGGTCGACATTCACGACCCCACCCGCGCAACAGTCAGCATCGCAGGTGTGAGCCGCATGATTTCCACCGACCTACTGGTGGCTGAGGGCCTCGAGGTTGGGGAGTGGGTGTTGGTACACGTGGGGTTTGCATTGTCCAAGATCGACGAAGCCGAAGCCCAGACCACGTTGCAGCAGATCAAGCAGCTGGGCGCGAATACGTTTGAGGACGAAGTTGATTCCTTTACTTCGTCGCGGATTGAGTGAGGCTTCCATGAAATTTGTCGACGAATTTCGCGATCCAGTCGCCGCACGCCGTCTCATCGACCGCATCACCGCCGACGCCGAAAAGCTCGAGCGTCCCGTCAAACTGATGGAGATCTGCGGCGGCCACACGCACACGATTTACCGTTACGGCATCGAAAATCTGCTTCCCGAATCCATCGACCTCGTGCACGGCCCAGGTTGCCCGGTATGCGTGATTCCGATGGGGCGTGTCGACGACGCGTTGTGGCTTGCTGAGCAAGACGGCGTCATCCTCACCACCTTTGGCGACATGATGCGGGTACCCGGCACCACCGGCTCGCTGTTGCAGGCGCGTGCCCGTGGCTGTGACATTCGCTTTGTCTATTCTCCGTTGGACTCGCTGAAGATCGCGGCAGAGAATCCCGACAAGCACGTCATTTTCTTCGCCGTCGGATTCGAGACGACCACACCGTCGACGGCGATCACGCTGCGTACGGCCAAGGACAAAAACGTGCCGAACTTTTCTGTTTTCTCCAATCACGTCACCATCGAGCCGCCGCTCCGAGCAATCGCCAATGGTGGTCAGACGCAGGTGGATGGGTTCATTGGGCCGGGGCATGTGGCAACGGTCGTCGGCACGCAGGCTTTTGATTTCCTAGTGGAGGACCACTCCCTGCCCGTCGCCGTGTGTGGTTTTGAGCCGCTCGATATTCTGCAGGGAGTCAGTATGTTGCTTGAACAGTTCATTTCCGGTGAAAGGCGCGTGGACAACCAATATTCCCGAGTCGTGCGCCCTGCAGGTAACGAATCCGCCCGCGCGCTTCTCGACGAAGTTTTTACTCTCCGCGACGAGTTCGAATGGCGCGGCCTGGGCACCCTACCCAACTCGGGGATGGCGATCTCCAAGGCCTACGCGCAGTGGGACGCTGAGCACATCTTTGACGTTCCGGGCAACCACGTTCCGGATCCCGTGGCGTGCGAATGTGGCAGCGTGCTGACTGGCTACATCAAGCCATGGCAGTGCAAAGTTTTCGGCACGGCCTGCACACCCGACACGCCGATCGGTACGTGCATGGTGTCTCCGGAGGGCGCGTGCGCCGCGTACTACAATTTCGGTCGAATCGACCGCGAGATGACAGCGCAGCTTCAGTGATATGTGCGGACGATTCGTTCTTTTTACTTCAGATGAGCTGCTGGCAGAGGTCGGCAGCTGGCCTGGCATCAGCGAGGTTCACGCCCCCGAGGACCTCCCTCCTGCGCGCTACAACATTGCGCCGACACAGATGGTGCCGATCGTGCGCGTCAGCGAATCGTTCGCCGAGGTCACGCCTGCGCGCTGGGGCTTGCTGCCACATTGGAAGAAGGACCTCACCGGCCCGCCACTATTCAATGCGCGTGCAGAGACCGTGGCCTCGAAGCCGTCGTTCCGCGATGCATTTAGAAAAGGTCGCTGCGTCATCCCGTTAGACGGGTATTACGAGTGGCACGATGACGGCACCGGCAAGGTTCCCTACTACGTCACGGGCCCCGAGGGGATGCTGTGGGCCGCGGGCCTGTGGGCGACGGGGATGGATCAGCTTTCGGCGACAATGGTGACCACGGCAGCCACCGACGAGATGTCTTGGCTGCATGCGCGGCTGCCAAAGTTTCTCGCGCGCGACGAGATCATGCCGTGGCTGAGCGGGGAAGAGCTCCTGGAACCGAGTACCTTGCGCGGATTCGCTACCCGCAAAGCCGACCCCGCAGTGGGAAACGTGCGCAATGACTACGCCGAACTTATCGACGAGCAGCCGCCCACCAGCCTCTTCTAGTCCGCGATCAAGTCCCCAAACACTAGGTCAATCACTCGGGGGAGATCCGCGGCGCACATCTCGATATCCAGCCCGCGTCGACCTCCCGAGAACATGATGGTGTCGAAAAGCACTGCGGTCTCATCGATTGCAGTGGGAAGAACGTTCTTTTGACCCAGTGGCGAGATCCCGCCGGGGATGTAGCCTGATGACTTGGACGCGTCGTCGGCAAGCGCCATGGTGACTTTTGGCACGCCGAACGTTGTGGCCGCCTTCTTCAGGCTGAGCTGGTGACTCACAGGAATCATGCACACGGCGAGTCGTCGTTTAGCGCCTTTACCGGCGGTGAGGTCGATGACAAGGGTTTTGAAAACACGATCGCGATCTACACCCAGCGACTCAGCGGCGTGGTCTCCAAAATGGTCGGAGCCGGCCTCGAACGTTGCCACTGAGTGCGCGATGCCGGCACGTTCCAACAGCGTGAGTGCCGGTGTTGCTGCGCGGTGGTGCTTCTTGGCCATGAAAAGTGATTGTAGGCGCGCGGGTAGAGTATGTGAAAGACCATGAACTCTACAAGGAGGCCCCACGTTAGTGGAGACTAAAGACGACGCAATGGCGGGCGCGAGCTTTGAAGAGCAGGCCATGCCATTGCTGGATCAGCTGTACGGCGGTGCGCTGCGCATGACTCGCAATCCGCAGGACGCTGAGGACTTGGTGCAGGAAACGTATCTGAAGGCGTATAACGCTTTCGGCTCGTACAAGCAGGGCACCAACTTGAAGGCGTGGATGTATCGCATCATGACGAACACGTACATCAATACGTATCGCAAGAAGAAGCGCCGTCCAGTGGAGACTTCGGCCGATGAGATGACTGACTCACAGCTGTACACCACGAGCTCGCACGATTCGACTGGCCTTGTTTCCGCCGAGGTCGAAGCGCTGAAAAACATCCCGAACCAGCAGATCACAGACGCGCTAAATTCGCTTTCCGACGATTACCGCTTGGTGGTGTACCTCGCCGATGTCGAGGGCATGGCGTACAAGGAAATCGCCGAAATCATGGATACGCCCCTGGGAACGGTGATGAGTCGCCTCCACCGGGGAAGAAAACAGCTGCGTGGATTGTTGAAAGACGTAGCAGCCGAAAAAGGCATCGGATTGGATCACCCGGATATGAAGGAAGGAACCGAGCAATGAGTGCCCAGGATCAGCAGGGGAAATGTGGCATGAACTGCAGCGATATTCAAGCCCTTCTTTGTGAGCTTCTCGACGACGACACGTCCGAGGCTCGCGCCGCCGAGATCCACGAGCAGGTGGCGGCGTGTCCGCATTGTGTGAGCCGTTTGCAGTCCGAGCGCGAGGTGCGCGCGATCGTGCGCCACTGTTGCTCACAGGAGCAGGCGCCGGAGGCATTACGTCAGCGGATTGTGCAGCGGATCTCAATTCGCTACACGGAGACTCGCTACCGGTAGGGACAAATAAGTAACCCTCCCTGGTCTGTACTGGGACCGGGGAGGGTTGTGCTGTTCTTACGCGTTAGGACGCTTGCCGTGGTTTGCACCCTTCTTACGGCGATCCTTACGCTTACGACCACGCTTAGACATATGCGGGCTCCTTATTTAAATAGGGAAGTGGATAATTGCTTACCCACTGACTGTAGTGTTCGGATGCGCCGGTGGGAAAATCGGGCTTGGTTAGTGGTTCTGGTTTATGCGGTGACGCGTGCGCGACCGCGACCGCGTGCCTTGTTGCGGCGCTTGAGTGCGCGACGCTCTTCTTCAGACATGCCGCCCCAGACGCCTGCGTCCTGGCCGGTTTCGAGTGCCCACTTCAGGCACATGGAGGTTACTGGGCAGCGGTTGCAGACCAGCTTGGCCTGTGCGATCTGGGACAGTGCAGGGCCGGAGTTTCCGACCGGGAAGAACAGCTCTGGGTCTTCGTCTCGGCAAATAGCTTCGTGGCGCCAATCCATGGTGAATGCTCCTTAGGTCAAGATGTTGTGAACAGCGGGTTTTGTACGCACCACAATCAGCCCCTCTTTGCGGGGTTGATGCAAATCTTTGGGTGTCCAGGTGGTGGGACGGCAGTCCGCCGGTGGCTCCGGGGCCCATCAACTTTACCTGGTGTTAACTCTGTGGTGACTTAGAGTTAATGGCCGATTTATCAGCCGGTTGTTTTTGCTACCCGAGAATCATGACATGTTAACTCGAATTCCGCTAGGGTTAACCCGCAAAATGTGACCGACATCATATAATTCAGGTTTGGAGGGGGCCTCCGAGTGGCACGAGCGGGCCGCTTTGTTTATGTGTACTCAAGCAGTCTACCTGCATAGAGGTGGAAAATGTGGCGAAGCGCACTTTCGTATAAAGGTCAAATCTGTCAAAGTCATACCAAGGTGGCAGGAGGGCAGATTTGAGGATTGTTCAACATTTGTGTTAACCAAAATCGCCGGTTCACCTCCTTGTAACCGTCTTCACCGACAGTGCACAAACCCTAGACCTGGTAGGGCTAGACTTAATCCCTGTGACAAACAAATCAACTCCAGCCGGTACCCAGCCACCCTCGACGCTTCGTTGGGCGGCCATCGTCGCGATCGTGCAGTCCCTCGTAGTCCTGGGCTACGCCCTTAGCATCGTGGTACGCGAACTTCTGGGCGAGGAAGACCAAAGCCTTGTCTCCGATAGCCCGAACGCCGAATACGTTGGTTACGGCACAGCGATCTTCTTAGCGATCATCTTTGGCACAGTAATTGCCGGTGCGGTCTCATTGCTGCGCGGGAAGAATTGGGGCAGGGGCCCCATCGTGCTGATCGAGTTTATCCTGCTCGGCGTGGCTTTCTTCATGTTCCAAGGTGGCGCTATCATTCTGGGAATCGTGACGCTTCTGTCCGCGGTTCTCGCGCTCGCGATGATCTTCCACCCGCGTTCTACCGAATGGATTGAATCGCACTACGGGGCTTAGTTGCCGAGGAATACCAGCTCGTCGCCACGCTTTTCGACGATCGCATCGCCCGCATTGGCAAGCGAGACAGGGCCGTCGTAGCTGCCGCGATCGACGGGGATGGTGTTCTCGATGGCTTGGGTCTTCCAGTCGGCAACTGCGATTCCGTTGATCACGGGGAATAGGAGCTTGCCGTCGATAGCGATGCCGGTGCCGAGCGCGCCCTCGTAGATTGTGTTGACGGCCATATTTGCGGGGTTAAGTAGGAGCAAGCGCGAGCCGTCGAAGAAGGACATGTGATTCGGCAGGTCGGCGACAGCCGGTTCGAACAGTCCCTCCGTGGCCTCGATCGGCTGTACGGCGGAGCGGGAGACTTCTTCACCTGCCTTGTCGATGCCCACAATTTCAGTGGACTCCGGCAGGTAGATGGCCGCAACTTCTTGACCTACCGCAACTAACACGGAGTTGTCTGAGATCTTTGCGTTTGCAGTGACCTCGGGTTTACGGGAGTCCTCCGGAGTGGTGTCTTGCATACGCAGCCACGTTTCGTCAGAACACTTTTCTGTCACAGCGAGCAATTCGGTGCGAGTCAGCGCCGAGGTGATCGTGCAGTCGCGATTGGGCTGCATGTCGGATTCTTGCGGGGCCTCAACTTCGCCGTACTCCACGGTGCGCACCAGATCGGAGCGCCAAATCTCGACGCGTTTGTCGGATACGGTGCCGATGCGGTCGTTGGATGAAATGTTGACCACCTGTTCAGGTGCGGGTGCGGAGCGAGTGCCGGCGTACTTGCCGGAGGATGCATCGATCGCGATGACATCGCCGCAGCCGAGGTGGGTTTTGTACGTGGCCACGAATTTGCCCCAGGCGCCGGAGAGAGAGCACAACTCGGCATCGGAACGCTTGTACGTCCACGCTATATCGCCTTGCGGTGTGTACGCGGTGAGCGTGTCGTCGGCGTATGCGGCGATCATCCCTTCGACCATGACTGGTTTGAGAGCGGGGGAGGCGTCGTCGATACGCGTGATCTCGGTGAGCTCCGTTGGGACGACTGCCAGCTGTCCATAGTCGGCATGGTCTTTGTCGGAGGAAGTCAACTCAGCAGAGCGAATCGGCGCGGAGAAGAAAGCAATTGCGAATAACGAGATCGCCAGAACGGAGATCACAGCCAACGCGATTAGGTCTTTCTTGCTGCGCTGCAGTGGTTTACGGGCCGAGTGGTCGTCGATAAGCGTCATTTAAATGCGTCCCCTGGATCGTCCGCGAGGTGCGCGTGCACCTACAACTTTTCGTGGCTTGCCGACGACAGACTCCGCATCCTCGGGAATGTCCAAAGCTTCAAAGAGCTCGGGCGATGTGGAGAACCAAACTGGCGGATCGGGCTGGTCTAAGCCAAGCTCGGAATTGATCATGGCCCACTTGTGCATTTCGTCATATCCGACGAGAGTGACAGCGGTACCGGAGTGACCTGCGCGGCCAGTGCGGCCAATGCGGTGTACGTAGGTCATCGGGTCATCGGGAGTTTGGTAGTTGATTACATGAGTGACGTCGTCTACGTCAATGCCACGAGCCGCAACGTCGGTAGCCACCAAGATCTCGATGGTGCCGTCGCGGAAGGCTTCGAGAGAACGTTCGCGGGCTTCTTGGCCCAAGTCGCCGTGGACGGAGCCGACTGCGAAACCACGCTTGGCCAGGTCCGCGGAGACGTCCGCGGCCGTGCGCTTTGTGCGGGTGAAAATGATGGTGCGACCGCGACCTTCACATTGCAGAATCCGCGCGGTGACCTCAGGCTTATCCATGCGGTGAGCCTGGAAAATGACTTGCTTTGTTGTGGCGTGGGTAGCACCGGCATCTGCAGCCTCAGCGCGGATGTGAACGGGCTTATTCATAAACGACCGCGCCAAGGTCAGAATCGGGCCTGGCATGGTGGCGGAGAACAGCATCGTCTGGTGCTTGTGAGTCAACGCCTCCCAAATCCTTTCGATGTCGGGCAGGAAACCGAGGTCGAGCATCTCGTCGGCCTCATCGAGGACCAAGACTGCCACCTTATCCAGCTGCAGCGCGTCGCGATTGTAGAGGTCAAGCAAGCGACCCGGCGTGCCGACGACTACATCAACCCCCTCGTCGAGGGCCTGGATCTGTTCATCGTACGGGCGGCCACCGTAGATGGTGAAGACTCGCACCGGCAGATTCTGTGCAGCGCGGTTGAGATCCTCACCCACCTGAACTGCAAGCTCACGAGTAGGAACTACGACGAGGGCGCGTGGTGTGCCGTCCAGCTCTGCGACATCGGCATCGTCGAAAACGCGATCAAGCAGTGGAACACCGAATGCGAGAGTCTTTCCCATACCCGTGCGAGCCTGACCGATCAGGTCGGTTCCATCAAGGGCGAGCGGTAGCGTCAGTTCCTGGATGGAGAAGGTATGAGTAATGCCTTGGGCAGCAAGCGCATCCGTGATTTCCACGGCCACGCCGAGCTCGGCGAAAGACGGTGTGCTGGGTTTATGGTCAGTTGCATCGGAAGACACAACGTCATCTTAACCCGACCTGTTTACAATGGAATCACTGCCGCATTTCGTGGTAGCTCCAAGTGAGACATGAAACATAGAAGGATTGTGACTATTCCACCCATGGATATCAAGATTGGACTTGCAGAAAGCGCCCGTGAACTGGTCATTTCCAGCACTGCATCCCAGGATGACGTCGTTGGCCAGATCAATCAGGCGATCGAGTCCGGTGCAGCGACCGTGACTCTGGAAGACGATAAAGGTCGCAAGTACGTCATCCGCACCGAGCGAATTTCTTATGTCGAGGTCGGCTCCACAGCTCCGCGTGCAGTGGGCTTTGCAGGTTAATGCGCTAAGTTATTTGTACTATGACACAGCATCACGGCACTGAACCGTACGAAAGCGAGAGGCCACAGCGAAAGGACTCCGCTTTTGTTCGCTTCGCTAGGGACTACGGGTGGCGGGCCTACGCCATCCCAGTACTTGCCGTGATAACTATTTTCCTTATTTTTGACGTTCTACGCAGTCCAGACGAGCCCGCGCTCAGTACAGATCAGGCTGCCCGTGAAACGCAAGTCAGCGCTTCTGAAGACCAGCCTGCGGAGCAGGAATCTAAGGGACCAGGCCCCGATCCAGCGCAGTCTCCACTGAGCGCTCTGGCGATCGAGGACCTACCCCCGGGAAGTCCTTACTCTGAGAAGGGTGATGGCACCTATCGGGTCGTCGGAAAGCCCGGCATGAGTGCAGGTGAGGGCGAAGAATCCACGATGACTTTCGTCGTTGAGATCGAAAATGGCGTGGATACTTCCGCATATGGTGGAGACGATGCCTTCGCGTCGATGGTTGATGCCACCCTGTCCGACCCGCGCGGTTGGACCAACGACTCACGCTTCAAGTTTGAGCACGTCGGTCCCGACGACGACCCAGAGATGCGCATCCAGCTCACGAGCGTGGAGACCACCAAAGAGTTGTGCGGGGCGAATCTAGGCATGGAAACCAGCTGTCGGACCACTCTAGGCGGCGGGAACACCGTGGTTGTCAACGAGGCACGCTGGGTACGCGGTGCTGTGCCATTCCAGGGTGACTTAGGCAGCTACCGGCAATACTTGCTCAACCACGAGGTGGGGCACGGCTTGGGGTATGCGGCACACGTTCCGTGTGGTGACGATGGAGAGCTGGCTCCGATCATGATGCAGCAAACTCTCAGTCTGAATAACTCTGAGCTGTTTTCGATCGATCCGACTGAGGTGTACCCGGACGATCAAAAGACTTGTCGTGCGAACCCGTGGCCGTACCCGCGACCAAATGCGCAGTAGCGACGACCATCCGGCCCGGAACAGAAACGAGGATAGCGTGATTCCTGACCACGTTCTTTCAGCATTTCAAGCGGACAACGACACCCCGCAGGCGTTAGGTCCGGCTTGGGACAACGGCCTGCTTGTGGGCAAAACTGTGGTGGCTCACGCGAGCGAAACAGCGGTGTGGTCTGCGAAACTGCGTGACAAAATCAACATCGAAGGCGTACGTGTCTCACGCCCTGTTCGAACCACTGACGGGCGTTTCGTTGTCGGCGGATACAAGGCAAACGACTTCATTGAGGGCGAGACCGCGCGCCGTGTCGACGAGGCGATCGCAGCAGCACTACGCCTCGACGACGCGCTGGCGGTGGTGGAACAACCCGAGACAAAGCGCGAAGACCGCTGGGCAAAGGCAGAGAATTTTGCTTGGGAAGGCATCGACATTCCGGGCCACCGGCAGGTGTGCCATGCGGATTTCTTGGCGTGCGTGGTGTTCTCCGGCACAATGCCCCCAGCTTTAACCGACATCGTTCCTACTGCAGCGCCACGACCACACGGCTATTCGGCGGCGTTGACGGCCGTAGACGGCTTGCTGGCTGGTGCGATCGACGGTGCCGTGATTGATCGCTGGGCGCATGTTCCGCACTTTGTACCGTTATGTGAACGAGCCTTGGCTTACCGCGAAGCTCTGCAAGAACCTGCGGATTCGAACGCAATGGCGAGCTTCGGCGAGGTTCGTGCCCTCCTCATGTCGTAGCCGCATGGAAGAATCAAAGGCATGCCTAATGTGCCTGAGATTCAACTCCCGCCAAACCCCACCACGTACCTTGTTCCGCGGGTGCGGTCCGTAGATGAGCGCGAGTGGGATTTCGAGCTGCCGACCAAGGGATTGTGGAAAGTCACTGGTGAGGCTGGCTCAGGTGTGTCCAGTTTCCTTATCGATACTGTGATGCATGCTTTGCGCAGCGGCGCCGATCCAGATGGAATTCTCGTAGTAACAACCTCGAAGGAGTCTGGTGCTCGCTTGCGCCGCGAGCTTTCGGATCGTGTGGCCAATTCAGGGTTCGTAGCCAATGAACCGTTGGTGCGTTCGGTGCACTCATTGGCTTTCGCGCTGCTCAGACAGGGCAGCGATAAGCAGATTCGGCTAATTTCTGGCGCTGAACAAGATGCGGTTATTCGTGATCTGCTCCGCGGAAACGCTGAGTTTGGCACTGGTTCTTGGCCAGCCGAGCTTCGCCCAGCTTTGACATTTGTCGGATTCGCCCGGCAGCTGCGCGACTTCCTGCTGCGTGTGGTGGAACGACGCATGACTCCTGAGACTCTTCGGGAGCTTGGTCGGCTCCATCAACGCCCGATGTGGTCGGCCGCCGGAGATTTTCTCGATGAGTACAACCAAGTCATGAAGCTCTGGGGCACAGACAGTTACTCGGCGTCGGAATTAGTGGCGCAGGTGCTGCAAGCACCGTTCACGTCGCAATGGCACACGGTGCTTGTCGACGATGCGCAGCACCTCGACCCCGCCTCAGCCGAGCTGGTTGCGCGATTGCTGGAAACCGCTGACTTGGGAGTAGTCGGCGGGGACGCGGAGCAGTCGGTCTTCCACTTCCGTGGTGGATCGCCGAAGTTTTTTGCCGAGTTGCAGGCACCGACAATCCATCTTGGCAGCACGCGACGGATTCCGACCCGCGAGGTAATCGAGGTGTCATCAGCAACTGCCCACAACGCCACGATCGCGGACCGCGTGCGTCGTGCCCATCTAGAAGACGAGGTGCCGTGGCGCGATATTGCTGTAGTTGTTCGCTCCTCCGGGATGATCGAGCCAGTGCGGCGCACCTTGTTGGCCGCGGGAGTCCCGGTTTCGTTGAACCCAACTGATGTGGTGTTGAGCGAGCAGCGCATTGTCGCAGCGATGGTATTGGGCCTTCGAGCCCTTATCGAAGACCTCACCGTGTCTGAGTGGCGTGACCTACTCTTAGGCCCAGTAGGCGGAGCCGATCCGGTGACGTTGCGACGCCTCTTGCGTGGGCTGCGGCGTTTCGATCCAGCTACGCGAGCAGAGGTCACCTTACAAAAGGTCATCGATCCACGTCGACCACTGCCGGAATTTGGTGCAATGTTGACGCAACGTGAGATCGATATTTTGCTGCGGATCCGCTCCGTTCTCGAGGCTGGGCAAACTTCCGTTGCAGCAGAAGCGAGCGTGGAGGAGATCCTTTGGGCCGTGTGGAATGCGACCGGCCTGTCTCAGCGCCTCATGGCCGTCGCGTTGCGCGGTGGGGCTACGGGCTCCCAAGCAGATCGTGATCTTGACGCGATGATGACGCTGTTCGATGCTGCTGGCGACTTCGCCGAACGCAGGGAAAGCGCGGGCCTTGAGGCATTTATCTCCCATATCAACGACCAAGAGCTCCCAACAGGCGTGCGCGATCGTCGCACTGCAACTCCGGATGCAGTGGCGCTGCTCACCGCGCATGGTGTCGCCGGGCGTGAATTTTCCCACGTCCTAGTAGCAGGTGTGCAGGAAGGATCCTGGCCGAGTTTGGGGGAAACCGGTTCCTTATTCGGGCAGGAGGATGTGATTGACCTGCTGGATTCTGGGGTGGACCCTAATGTCCCGGTGTCTCACAGCGCGGACCGATTGAAAGAGGAACGCAGGTTGTTTCACGTCGCGACGACGCGGGCGACTTCGGCGTGCCTAGTGACAACAATCAACGCACCCGAGGATGCAGAACCGCAAGACCCGTCGCGGTTTGTCGACGAATTCCGCAAGCGCTTTGGGCTGCAGGCGCAGAAGGCGGAGACCGACGAAACGGACATGACAGATCTTAATGAAACTGGAGTGCGCGTCTTGGCCCATGACCACCTCGTTGCCGAGCTGCGTCGCGTACTGATCAATCCAGAGTTAACTGAAGAGACGAGGCGCCAGGCTTCTCGCCAATTAGCGCGACTCGTGGAAGCAGGGGTTCCCGGCGTTCACCCCGACGAGTGGGCGACCACGACCACTCCGAGTAGTGAGCTGCCACTGCCAGCCAGGAAGGCACTATCCCCATCGCGCATTGAAGCACTCCTTGCGTGTCCACTACGGGCCGTTTTAGAAGAAACTATTGAGCAGACCGGAACCATCCAGATGATCCGTGGCTCGTTGGTGCATGCCTATTTTGAGGCCATCGGAAACGGAGCGGACGAAGACATGGCACGGCGCGCGACTTTGGAGGCTTACCTGGAGATTCGCGATGTACCGCGATGGAAGGAAGCCCAGGATCTTGAAAGCTTTGAGCGCATCTTAGACCGGACAAGTGCGTGGCTGACGAATACTCGCTCAGCGTTTGAGACCGTAGGGAGCGAAGTGGAGGTCAATGTTGCGGTGACCAAGGACTTAACAATCCGAGGCCGCATCGACCGCCTTGAAAAAGACGGCGATGGGGCAGCAGTAATTATCGACCTCAAGACAGGGAAGTACGCCCCAACCGCGGACCAAACTCGCGATAACCCGCAGCTCACTGCATATCAGCTAGCGCTGTCACATGGAGTGCTCGACGGTGATCGAGTAGTTACCGCGCCACCGGGGGATTCGCCGTTATCTTGTGGAGGGGCCGCGCTGGTCTACCCAGCCGTTGATTCGTCGTCCATCACCACACGCGAGCAAGTTGCGAAAACTGCCGAAGAACTCCAAGACTTCGCAGATCTAATTACTCCGTTGACCAACGAGATGCAAGGGCCGCATCTTACCGCCCGCACCGGGGACCACTGCACTTTCTGCCAAGTGCGCCACATCTGCCCCGTACAGCCCGAAGGAAAGGACATCACCCGTGGCTAAAATCTCTCCCGCGGATCTCGCTCGCGCGCTGGGGCTGAAGTTCCCCCCTACCGAAGAACAAGCAGAAGTCATCGGTGCTGAACCGGGTCCACTGTTGGTGGTTGCCGGTGCCGGAGCAGGAAAAACGGACACCATGGCATCCCGCGTGGTGTGGCTTGTTGCCAATGGTTACGTGCGCCCTGATGAAATCCTCGGTCTTACCTTCACCAGAAAAGCCGCACAAGAGCTGGGACGAAGAATCCGGGACCGCCTAGGTATTCTTGCCAGCAAAGAAGAGTCCTTCCTGCGTGATCTCGACCCGACGGGCGAGCTTGCCAAGAACCTTGAGGTGATCACACCGACTGTTTCCACATACGATTCCTATGCGGGAGACCTTGTCCGTGAGTACGGACTTCTCGTCCCTGTCGAGCCGGACGCACGCATCATTACCGCTGCAGAGCTGAACTCGATCGCTTACGACGTCGTGACCAATTACAAAGGATCGCTGCGAGCCGACAATTCCATCGGAACCGTCACGTCTAACCTGCTCAAACTGATGAATGAGATGGGCAACAGCCTTATCGATGTCGAGCGGATCAGAGAAGATGCCCACGCCTTCGTCGCCACCACGGACGACTTGCCCAAGGGGCCTAGGCAGCGCTCCGAGATGACCAAGCCACTTCAGAAGTGGCGCAACGTGCAAGAGCTGCGCACAGAGTACCTTCCGCTTGTCGACGAGCTGAAGAAGGAACTGCGCAACCGGGGAGTGGTGACCTTCAACGAACAGATGTCGGTTGCGGCCCAGCTGGCTCAGACTCACGCGGTTGTGGGGGCATCGCAGCGACGCCGATTCCGCGTCGTCATGCTCGATGAGTACCAGGACACCTCGCACGCCCAGCGGGTTTTGCTGCGGAGCTTGTTCGGAGAGAACCGCGGGGCTCACGATGTTGACGATCATCCCCTGACCGTCACCGCGGTGGGGGATCCGATGCAGGCTATTTACGGGTGGCGTGGCGCGACCGCGGAAAACTTGCAGGCATTTGTTGATGATTTCCCACAGCCTGACGGCACTCCCGCGCCGAAAAAGCAGCTCTTGGTTTCGTGGCGCAATCCACCTGAAGTACTCGCGCTGGCCAATAGAGTTTCCGAGGCAGTCTTGGGAACTAACGAGAATACCCGTGCTGTGAAGTCGTTAACCCACAATCCATATAAGGAAACTGGGGACGTCAAACTTGGATTCTTCCCTAGCGAAGACGAGGAGATCGCGTACGTAGCGGACCGTCTGGCGGAGAAATACCGTTCATTTGCCGATTCCGAAGACATCAAAGAGGTATTCTCTGCGGCTATCTTGGTGCGAAAGAACCGGCATTCGCTTGAGTTTGCCGAGGCACTGGAAGAGCGCGGAGTGCCTTACGAGGTCGTCGGCCTGGCTGGACTACTGGATGTGCCGGAAGTCGCAGACGTTGTCGCCATTGCGACGATGATGTCTCGCCCGCAAGATTCTCAAGCAGCGCTGCGCATCCTGGCCGGACCGCATTGCGGGCTCGGTGTGCACGACATCAAGGCCCTCGCATCGCGTGCACGGAATCTCGCAGGTGAACAGACTCCTGAGGAGTCGTTAGAACAGCCTGAACACCTTGATCCGATGGACAAGCTGCGAGCCCAGCTCGATGCACTGGTGGCCCAAGGCGTGCAATCCGCTGCACATGCAGAGCAACTCTCTGGCTTGACTGATGCAGTGGCTGACTTAGGCGAGGAGGATCGGTATAGCGAAAAAGGACTGCGCCGCCTCA
This sequence comes from Corynebacterium breve, assembly GCF_030252165.1. NCBI lineage: Bacteria > Bacillati > Actinomycetota > Actinomycetes > Mycobacteriales > Corynebacteriaceae > Corynebacterium > Corynebacterium breve. Next base: position 506,218 of record NZ_CP126969.1, read on the forward strand.
AACGCCTGGCCGCCCGCTTGCGCTACCTACGCACCTACTCGTTGGGTAAGCGTCTGCCCGATCTGTTCGCGGATATTATTTCCGTGTTTGGTATTCGAACTGAAGTACTCGCTCGGCAATCCGCAGCGGGGACGATCCACCTCGATCGTTTCGCCGATGAGGTAGCCAAGTACCCAGGTGCCAGCCTCGACGGCCTCTTGGACTTCTTTGCTCTAGCAAAAGAACACGAAGACGGGCTCGATCCCGGCAATGTCACTGTTACTGCCAACTGCGTGCAAATCCTCACCGCACACAAGGCCAAGGGGCTGGAGTGGGGAACCGTCGCGGTGGTGCACGCGGACGCAAGCACCTACGACGCGCAAGCGGAGACCTTTCTCACCCAAGTGCAGCGCCTGCCGGATGAGGAATTCACCGCGGTCGCCGAGGCCGATGACAAAGCTGAATTTGAGGCGTTGGGTAAGGAATATTTGAAAGAAGTCCGTGCGAACAATCAAGAAGAAGCAACTCGGTTGTTTTATGTAGCGATTACGCGTGCGGAGGACGATCTCATCGTCACCGGCGGGCAGAAGGTCAGCCGAAATAAGTTTGTCGGTCCGTATGAACATTTCGAGTCCATCAAGAAGCTTGTGCCAGATGAAGACATCGTTGCGTGGGCTCACGCAGACGGCGATGCTGAGAACCAAAAGGCGGAGAAGCCAGCTCCTGTGGTGGAGATCGGAAAGTGGCCACAGGTGTTCGTCGATAAGCAGGCAGAAGCGGCTGCAGCCGACGTGGCGAGTGCGTTACAGAATCTACCTGGGGCGCAAGAAGGCGAACTGTTTGGATTGTGGGAACGCGACACGACCTCGCTTATCGACGAACACCAGGCGCTTAGCCAAGCCGACGTGGCAGTGGAAATGCCAGGCGAGCTGACGGCTTCCGATGTTGTGAGCATCCAAGCCGATCCGGAGCAGTTTGCGCGTCGAGCGCGCCGACCCGTGCCCTTCAAACCCAATGCGTACGCCAAGAGAGGAACAGCATTTCATGAATGGCTGGAGGACTTCTTTGGCGAACGACCATTGCTGGACGAGAACGAATTGCCTGGCAACGACGAGTCGGATGTTGACGGAGCGATCTTGGCGGAGTTGAAAGCCTCCTTTGAGAAGAGTCACTGGGCGCGCAAGACACCGCAGTTCATTGAGCATCCGTTTGAAATTGCGATCGGCAATTCTGTGGTGCGCGGACGCATGGATGCAGTGTTTTACGAAGACGACGCTTGGTGGGTGGTGGACTGGAAGACGGGCCAGAAGCCACAGGGCCGCGATATGGATACGGCGAAGATCCAGTTGGCCGTGTATAGGGAAGCGTGGCAGCGCATCGTGAATGACGACAAGGATGTCCACACCGTGTTTTATTATGTTCGCAGCGGAGAAGATTTCGCGCCGGATCACCTGCCGGATCGGGTTGAGCTGGAAGACCTACTAGAGTTCTCTTCAGAAGACAGGAAGAAGGGACAATAACTTGTGAGCAGAAAAACAGGGGTTAGCCCACGGTTCCGCGAAAGATTCCGCGGAGACGTAGAGCTCACTGATCTACCTGACCATGCCCTCTTAGGCGTCATCCGCATCCCAGGTCAGCACAGCGCGAGCCCGTGGGGGCTTCTCGCGCGACGCTTCTCCTACGCCATCATCTTGCTGGTCGTGACGGCGCTAGCGGTCTACGTTCATAAGGGTGGCTATTCCGAGGAGATGTCCTTCATCGACTCGTTGTATTACGCGGCGGTGTCTTTGTCGACCACGGGCTACGGCGACATCGCGCCGGTCACGCAAAGCGCCCGCTTGGTCAATATTTTCCTAATCACCCCGCTGCGAGTGCTATTCCTGATGCTTTTGGTCGGCACGACCTTGTCGGTGCTTACCGAGGATTCTCGTAAGTCCTTGCAAATCCAACGTTGGAGGAAAAATATGCGCAACCACACGATCATCATCGGTTTTGGTACCAAGGGCCGTTCCGCAGTGGATGCCCTCATCGCGGACGGTCTTTCACCGAGCAAGATCGTCGTCATCGACTCGGATCCCCAAGCGCTCGCCCGTGCGGAAAGCGAAGGCCTAGTCGCAGTCAACGGCAATGGCACAAAGTCTGATGTCTTGAAGATCGCTGGTGTCACGCGCGCAAAATCCGTCGTGGTTGCAACATCAAGCGATGACACGGCGGTATTGGTCACGCTGTCCGTACGCGAGCTTGCTCCACAGGTGATGATCGTCGCCAGTGTGCGCGAGAACGAGAACCAGCACCTGCTGCGCCAGTCGGGTGCAGACTCTGTCGTGATTTCCTCCGAAACCGCGGGCCGCCTTCTCGGATTGGCAACCGTGACACCAACGGTGGTGGAGATGATGGAAGACCTGTTGAGCCCCGATGAAGGCTTTGCGGTCTCCGAACGCCACATCACTGACGACGAGGTGGGGGCCAACCCACGTCACCTCGCTGACATTGTCCTGGGCGTTGTACGCTCTGGCGAGCTTTATCGCATCGATTCCCCGGAGGCCGAGACCGTCGAGCCGGGCGACCGTTTGCTCTACATCCGTTACACCACCGAAAACTTCGAACGCCCGGAGGCATAGCCCCAGCAATGCCACGCATCTTGCTTATCGACGATCGCGGACGCTTCCCGCTAGACCAGCAGGGCAGGCCGCTTTATATCGCCGATGCCAAAGGCGAAGGCCTGGGTGCTGCGATTCGGGTAACCGATGAGGTGTACGCGGTGCGGGTGCCACGTCACGTCGTAAAGCATGTTGCTGTGCGGGGAGTGTCCACGGCCCACAGGTTTGCCACTGATCGCGTGGTCGCACATGCCGTCGCATTGCTGAATAATCGCGAGCAATACCTGTACGACCCGCGCGACGGCTCGCGTGTGACATTCGATGCCCACGGATTCGTGTCTCGGGGTGCACGAGACCTCCCCATCTTTCCGCGCTTGGACGCAGCGGTCATCGGCGTGGTGGAGAATCCTTCGCGCGATGCAATCCTGTTGGGTATGAATCGGCACCGGCCAGGATTCTTTTCCTGCATCGCGGGCTACGTGGAACACGGGGAAGACCTCGAGGAGGCGTTTTACCGTGAGGTATTGGAAGAAACAGGCCGACGCGTGCACAGCATCACCTATGCTGGTTCGCAGCCATGGGCTCCTTCGTCGACACTCATGGTCGGGTTCTTTGCGCAGACCGAAGATGACACCCCAGTGAGAGAAACGGACGAAGAGCTGGCCGAGGTCATCTGGGCTACGCGAAATGATTTGGGTGGATTGAAACTGCCCATGCCGAGCTCATTGGCGCGAACCTTGATCGAACAATGGGCGAGTGGCAATTATGAGATTCGGAGTGAAAAATAAGTGATCAACCTCGATGATCTTGACGAGGACCAAAGGATTGCAGCGACCGCCCCACGTGGGCCAGTATGCATTTTGGCTGGCGCAGGAACGGGCAAAACCCGCACAATTACCTACCGCATCGCGCATCTGATCGACCAAGGCATGGCCACGCCCGCACGAACACTAGCGGTCACCTTCACCACCCGTGCTGCAGGCGAGATGCGCGATCGGCTGCGCGACATGGGGATCGGAGGAGTGCAGGCCCGTACGTTCCACTCTGCGGCGATGCGCCAGTTGCGCTACTTCTGGCCACAGATCGCAGGGGACCTACCGTGGAAGATGATCGACAACAAGTTCTCCCTCGTTGGGCGCGCGGCCCGCAACGCCGGACTGCCCGCCGACCGTGACCAAGTGCGCGACTTGCTCTCAGAGATTGAGTGGGCAAAGGCATCGCTCATTAGCGCCGATGGGTATGCAGAGAAGATTGCACAACACCACCGCACCCCTCCAGCCGACGAGGCGAAGGTTGCCCAGGTATACCGCGACTACGAATCTTTGAAGTCCAGTTCTGAGGGGATGCTCCTGGACTTCGAAGATCTACTTTTGCACGTCGCGGGTGCCCTAGAAAACGCGCCTAGCGTGGCGCAGGAATTTCGCAGCCAGTACCGCACTTTTGTCGTCGACGAATACCAAGACGTCACGCCCCTGCAACAGCGTGTATTAGAAGCATGGCTCGGCGACCGCGACGACCTCACAGTGGTTGGAGACGCAAACCAAACGATTTATTCTTTTACCGGCGCCACACCGGATTACCTGCTGAACTTCTCGCGCACGTACGACAACGCCACGGTGGTCAAGCTTCAACGAGACTACCGATCCACCCCGGAAATCACGGATTTGGCCAACAGCGTCATCAGCAAAGCCACTGGCAGAGTCGCAGGCACCAGGCTCGAACTGATCGGAATGCGCGATAATGGTCCGCAGCCTACTTTCACCGCCTACGACGACGAGCCAACCGAAGCCCGCGAGGTTGCCGGCAAAGTCCTTTCGTTGATCAATTCCGGCGTGTCAGCTCGCGAGATCGCCATCCTGTACCGTGTGAACGCGCAGTCGGCTGCGTTCGAGCAAGCACTTTCGGACGTCGGCGTTGTCTATCAAGTTCGCGGCGGCGAGGGTTTCTTTACGCGACCGGAGATTCGTGAAGCCACCAACGCGCTCATTGCGGCAACGCGTTCGCACTTAGCCTCGGAAAATCCGGTGGATGTCGCCCGTCAAGTGTTCGCGCCCCTTGGTCTGACTCCGACCGAGCCCCAGGGCGCGCAAGCTCGCGAGCGGTGGCAGTCGTTGGGTGCACTGGTCGACCTCATCGAAGAGATTGTCCGCTCGGGCGAGGCCGAAACGCTCACCGAGGTCCTACTGTCCCTGAAACGCAGGGCCGACGCAAAGCATCCGCCGAACGTCGATAGCGTGACACTCGCTAGCCTGCACGCCGCCAAGGGCCTTGAATGGGACGCGGTCTTCCTCACCGGTTTGGTAGAGAACACACTGCCCATCAGCCACGCGATCAAGGCCGGGCACGAGCACATCGAGGAAGAGCGCCGCCTGTTTTATGTGGGTGTCACTCGTGCGCGCGAGCACCTGCACCTTTCGTGGGCGCTGGCACGGCAGGAAGGTGGGCACAAGTCTCGCAAGCGTTCGCGCTTTCTCGACGGGATCGTGCCCGAGCTGGATGTGGAAAAGACTCCGGAGCGACTGCGACGGTCCAAACGGTGTCGCGTGTGCGGTCTCGGGCTGAATTCGCCGGCGGAGAAAAGCCTCGGCCGCCACGAGGATTGTGAACCCGGTTTCAACGAAGACGTCTTCTTCGCGCTGAAGGAATGGCGCCTCGATCAATCCCGCCTGCACAACATGAAAGCGTTCATGATCTTCACCGACGCCACCTTGATGTCCATCGCCGAAGCCATGCCACGCGACCATGCCGAGATGCTCGATATCTCCGGTGTGGGCCCGTCCAAGGTAGACAGTTACGGCGACGGGGTGCTTAGCGTCCTGAGCCAGTTTCGCTAGAACACGCCGGGCACTGGCCGTGTTGTGCAATTGCTTCACGACGAGTCCCGCCCCCAAACGGATCCACCACGATCAGTTCGCCTCCCGACACTGGCTCAAGCGTGACCCCCGCGGGAACATCCGCCTTGATCGCTCGGCGCAACAAGACGCTTGTTTCTGCCACTCCTGCGGAGATCACGGTGGGGTCGGGGCGCGGCGGGCCGGATTGAAACAAGGAAGTAATTCGATGCCACTCTTCATCAATGTCGGTGAGTCGAAGCTGCAGACACAAAAGACACGCGCCTGTACCGCGCATCCGCACCGGGCCGATAAGCACACGGTGATCCACCACATTAACGGGAATGACGGTTCTGTGGGGTTGGACCAAGTGTTTCGCTAAACCTCGTGAATAAGCAAGCTTATCGACGATCACCAGCGGCACGGTTGGAACACAGTGAGTAAGGAACTCTCCGTCGGATTCACTGCGCAAGGGTCGGCGCACTGTGAAACCGAGCTGCGTGAAGTGACCCACCAAAGCGCGGGCGAGGGTGCTGTGCCCGACGACGTAGATGGCTCGTCGTTCTGTGGCGCGCAGGATGCGGTAGTCGATGAGTTCGTCGAGAAGTACCTGGACCTGTGTGGGGTGGACGCCGGTGTGGGTGGTGATTTCGTCGATCAGCGCGGACACGCGCACAGGAGAGGAGAGCCGTGATAGTACGACGGCGAGACGCTCAGCGTGGGGTGTTTCGATGATTCCGGCGCGGGTGGCATCCATGCCGAATTGGACGTGTGTGGCATCGCGCGCGAAGACGTGTGTGCCCGGCGCCAAGGAAACAGTGGTGATGTGATGGCGTTGATTCACGATTCTCTCTCCCCCTTGAGATGGCATCGCTTTGAATCATTGGAACACAGCTAGAATCAGCTGTCATGTCGAAGGTGAGAGTCATCCGGTCCACAAAACGCCGGCGCACGATCCAGGCGCGGCAAAAAGGCGATGTGATAGAAATTCGCATCCCTGCGTCTTTCACCGCCCAGCAAGAGCAAGAAGCTGTCGACGAGATGTTGGCGAAGATTGCCAAGAAAACCCAGTCCACACGCCTGAGCGACGATGATCTCCTAGCGCGTGCAGAGATGCTCAACAAAGACCTTTTGGAGGGACGCGCCACCATCGGATCGATACGTTGGGTATCTAATCAGAATTCGCGGTGGGGGTCGTGCACCATTTCAACCGGCGATATCCGAATCAGCGATCGGTTGAAAATCGTTCCTGATTGGGTGTTGGATTCCGTAATTGTTCACGAATTGACCCACACCTTCATCACCGGGCACAGCGCAGAGTTCTGGGAGTGGGCAGACAGGGTGCCCAGAGCCGAGCGGGCCAAGGGCTACCTAGAGGCGTATCAGCGGTTCGGCTAGAGCTCTGTGCCGTCGTCGCGACCGTCGTCCAAGCCATCGCCTTCTTCGCGCTCCTCCGTTGAAGGTTCGTTGCGCAGCATCTCTTCGAGCTTGGCGATTTCCTCATCAAACTTGGTGTCTGGGGCATCGTCTAAGAGCGCATCGATGAATGCCGCCGGGTTTTCCAGGTGCTCTGCGGTAGGCAGGAAATCCGGGTGGTCCCAGACTTTGTCGCGTCGCTCGATGCCAACGGCGTTGGTTACGCGAGTCCAAAGATCGGTTGCCTTATCCACGCGAGGGGTGGCGAACTCAATGCCGACGACCTTTGCAAATGCCTGCTCAGCAGAACCACCGGTAGCGCGACGTCGACGCCACGCCTCCGTCATCGCAACCTCAGAAGGAAAGCGCTCCTTGAGTGATTCTGTAACAACAAGATCCACCCAGCCCTCGACGAGAGCGAGCAGCGTTTCCATACGCGCAGTGGCACCGGCATTGCGTGAACGAATCCTCGGAGAGAGATCCATTCCTTGCATCTGTTGAATCGCGTCCTGGATCGCAGCCGGATCGTTGGATTCAAGATCGAGCCCACGAGCGGCTTCCTCGAGATGGGAGGTGTCGATCTCTAAGCCGGCCGCATATTCCTCGACGGAGGAAACGAGCCGCTCCACGAGCCACGGCACATGCTTGAATAGGCGCTGGCGTGCGGTTTCACGCGCGGCGATGTAGACCAGCACTTCCTGGCCAGGGACGTTCAGGTCGCGCGAGATCTTGGCGATGTTGCCCGGCAAGATAGCAGTGGTCCCAGCTGGTGCCACGGGCAGTCCAAAGTCCGAGCCAGTAAGCGATTGGACCGAGAGATCCCCCAGCGCATGGCCAAGCTGCAGACCAAACTGCATGCTGTTGATCTGGTTGAACATTTGCGCCATGGGGCCTAGCATCTCGCGAGCCTCGGCCGGCATGGAATCTAACTGTGCGCGGTTCATTTGCTCAGCGACAGGGGAGACCAAGCGCTTCCACATCGCCATGGTGTTCTCAAGCCAGTCCTCGGCATTCCACGCTTCGATGCGGCCTTCGGAAGTAGGCAGCGTCGTTGCGTCGTTAAGCCACAGGTCGGCGAGGCGAACCGACTCCTCGACGGCGTTGCGGTCGCCCTCGGAGATCGAATTTTGCTTGCCGATATGTTGGCGAGCTGTGCGCGTCGCCATGTCGTAGTTGACGGCGGCACCAGCCTCGGCAGAATTCATGGAATCACCCATGCCGGAAAGCATCTGACCAAACTGGTTCAGGATGTCACCGAAGCCTCCACCTTGTTGGCCTCCAAAATTGAAACCGAAAGCACCGAACGGGTTGTCGCCGTCGCGGCGGTTGTCATCGTCGTCGTCGCGTCCATCACTAGGGAAGGAGAAACCGAATCCGTTACTCATAAGTTCCAGACTACCGGCTTACCAGAGCAGGAAGCTATGGCGCTTGTAACGCTGAGAGCGAACAAGGGTAATGTGTCTGAACGTGAACCGTCCGCGCCGCAGTATTAATCGCCGCATGTCCACCGTTGTGTGGGGTGCCATCCCTGTCGTCTTGTTGGCAGGTCTTGTCACCATCGATCATATCCCTGGCACCGACATTTCATTGACCGTGCCGTATGCCGCTCAGGGGCCGGGCCCAACCTTTAACACTCTCGGAGACGTTGACGGTACGCCCGTTGTCGAAATCGAAGGCGCCGATACCGACGAAACTTCCGGCAACCTCAACATGACCACTGTCTCGGTGCGTACGAATATGACGCTGGCACAGGCGCTTGGTCGCTGGTTGCTTACCGACGACACCCTGATCCCCATCGATCAAGTCCTTCCGCCGGACCGTTCGGAAGAGGAGATCCAGGAAAGCAACCAACAAGCGTTTGTCTCGTCTGAGGCAGCCGCAACTGTCGCGGCGATGAACTACCTGGACAAGCCAACGGTTGTCGTTGTTCACGAGGTCGTTGACAATGCCCCTTCTGAGGGCAAGGTTGAAGCGAAGGATGTTCTCGTCGCGCTGGACGGGAAAGAAGTCTCTCAGCCGGGCACCGTACAAGAATTAGTACAGGCGAAAAAGCCGGGGGAAGAGGTAGAACTCACCCTGCGTCGCGGGGATGAGGAAGTGACCGAGACCGTCACTTTGGGCTCCCACCCTGACGACGAGAAATTGGCGCTCCTAGGCATCACGATGACTTCGGAGCCTGCAGACGACATTAGCGTTGCCTACAACTTAAACGATGTTGGTGGCCCATCCGCAGGCATGATCTTTTCTTTGGCCGTGATTGACAAGCTCTCTCCCGGTGAGCTCAACGGTGGACGCTTTGTCGCTGGTACAGGCACGATCTCTGAAGATGGCACGGTCGGGCCCATTGGCGGTATCTCGCACAAGGTCGCTGCTGCGGAAGAGGAAGGGGCGGAGCTTTTCCTGGCGCCATCTGCAAACTGTGCTGAAGCACTAAGCGCAGACACGGGCGAAATGGTGGTGGCTAGAGTTGACACGCTCGACGACGCAATCGAAGCCATGGACGCCTTCTCCGCAGGAAAAGAAGTGCGTACCTGCGCTAAGTAGTAGCCCTAGACCGTGTCGGTGTCGTCGTTTTTCGCAGGCTTTTCTTCTTCAGGGTCGGCCTTTGGGGTAGCGAGGCCTAGCTCGTAGATCTTTTCCTCCGGATCTTCCTGATCGGAGGAGACCATTTGCTGCATAACCAATCCCAGCTCGTTGTCTACGACGGTAATCACCGCGGTGGTTCCCAACGTGGACCAGCCGACAACGGTGCGACCAGTGTCTTCCACGACGCGCGAGCTGCGCAGCTCAGTGAGTAGTTGGGTGGTCGATGCGGCCTTGGAAGTTGAGTCGAAGAACTGGAACTGGCCGACTTCAGGCCCGGAGCAGTCGTAGGAGCCCTTCAGGGCAGTTTCCGTGCACGCATCAAACTGTTCGAAAAGGGACTCGGGTGCGAGAGAGCTAAACTTCTCCGAGACTTCGTCGACAAGCTTGGATTGCTTGGAGTTGCGTTCCGAGGCAGTCGACGTCCGGCCGGTGGTCTTCGGCGCAGACTTAGTCGATTCTTTCGAGGTAGATTCCTTGGTGCTCGACTCTGCCGTTGTACTTTCAAGAGACGGAGAGGTGGTTTCAGCAGGCGTGCTGACCTCGGTTGTTTCTGCCGGTGGGGTAGGATTCGCCGCTTGAGGATCGTCCTTGTCTGTGCAAGCAGAAAGCATCGTGCCGGCGAGCGCGACAGACAAGATCCCCGCTGAAAGGCGGGCGATACGGATGCGGGACACGAGGTTTCTCCTCAAGCTAAGGGATTGAAAAACTCTTACTAGCTTAGAGCATATCCTCAGGATCGCGTTCGAGGCCATAGCGGAGAGCAGCGATAACCCCCGGGGCAACGTCAGGGCCACCGCGCAGTTCGATCTCGTCTTGCGCAAATGGGCCCTTCTCAGCGAGTTCCTCCTCTGTCGGGCGCAGTTGCAAAAGCGTTTGCTCTAGGTCCTCTTCGCGCAGCACACCAGAGAAAAGACGTGCCGGCTGAGCCGGGGAATTCGCCGGAGCCGAGGCATCGCGGAACTTGATCTCTTGAGCCAAGATCACGCCCTCAATCTCTTCAGGCCACGCAAGGCGTGAAACATACTCCGCCAGTTCCTCCGATCCGGGGAGAATGTTGTCAGGCAAATTATCTTGGACAACAAGGGTCAGAGGGGAATCGTCCAGTTCGTGTTCGAATTGATCGAGCTGGTCGACGAGCAGGTGAGAGGGAACCAACGCGAACAGGGTTGGTGGGGCATCCCACCCTTCGGCGTGAATAAACTCCACGGCTTCCACCATGGCTTTGTTAAGTGCCTGTTGGGAAAGTGGTAGGTCGGTCACAGAGGGAACCCTTCTGGTCAATCAAACGTTGGATTATTTAGAGTAGAAGAGTATACGACTTCTTTCATCACTAGTTCTATAAGGAGCAGGGTTTTGGCGACTGGCCTAACTAATCCTCAACAGCCAATGAAGCGACCACCGAACAAAATGATGGCCGCGGTGATTGTCATTGCAGTGATCTTGCTGCTGTCGCCGTTTCTCATCGGCCTCTACACAGATTTCCTGTGGTTCGGCGAGCTTGATTTCCGTGGCGTGTTTAACCAGGTGGTTATCTCCCGCGTTGTCCTATTTGTTGTTTTCGCCCTGGTGGCAGGCTTGATCGCCTTCCTTGCGGCCTATTTTACCTGGCGCGGACGCCCGAAGGATTTGTCCTTCATCGACGCTAATTCTCCGATGGCGCAATACCGCGAAAACATCGAGGCAAGTGTGAAGAGCCTTCTGACCTGGGTTCCCCTCGTAGTCGGCCTCATCGCGGGCTTCATCGGGCAGGGCACGTGGCGCACCTTCCTGCTGTGGTTTAACGGTAAGCCATTTGGCACCACCGATGCGCAGTTCGGTCGCGACCTTGGTTTTTACGCATTTACTTTGCCTGGTCTTTCCACAGTGGTGGGCACCTCGGCCACCCTGCTGATGGTTGCATTCATCATCGGTCTCGTGGGGCACTACCTTCTGGGCGGAATTCGCATCGGCAATCAGGTTGCGGGCGTGAAGGGACATATTTCTAAGTCCGCGCGTGTCCAGCTTGCGGTCACCGGTGGCCTGTGGATGCTGATCAAGGCGTTTGACTATTGGTTGCAGCGCTACAGCTTGCTTTACACGCAGAACGACATTTTCACCGGTGGTTCTTACACCGACATCAACGCGCAGCTACCTGCCAAAATCATTTTGATGGTGATCTCGGTGTTGGTCGCTATCGCGTTTTTCGTTGCGATTGTCTACAACGATCTTCGCGTCCCTGTCCTCGCAACCGTGTTGATGGTGTTGTCCGCGCTGGTAATCGGTCAAGGTTGGCCGGTCCTGATGGAGCAATTCTCCGTTAAGCCGAACCGCCAGGCGAAAGAGCGTGAGTATATTGCGCGCAATATCGAGGCGACCCGCGAGGCCTACGGCATTACCGACGACAAGGTCACCTACATTGACAACTGGGGCACTGGTTCTGCTGACGACGAGAAGGTCGCATCGGACGAGGCAACGATTTCCAATATCCGGTTGCTGGACCCGGAGATTATCGCTCCGACCTTCACGCAGAACCAGCAGCTAAAGAACTTCTACGGCTTCCCCGAGACCCTGGCGATGGACCGTTACGAGATCGAAGGCGAGAAGCGTGACTTCGTCGTCGCAGCTCGTGAGCTTGATCCCAACGCGCTGAGTGAAAACCAGCGCGACTGGATCAACCGCCATACCGTCTACACCCACGGCAACGGCTTCATCGCAGCACAAGCCAACACTGTCGACGAGGCGGCGCAGGACGCTGGTTCTACCCGTGGCGGCCTGCCGGTGTTTACCGTGTCTGACTTGCAGTCCAACGCCAAGCAAGAGGAAAAGGAAGAGGCAGAAGAACTCGGTATTACCGTCGAGCAGCCACGCATCTACTACGGGCCAGTCATCGCTTCCGCTGACGATGGCATGGACTACGCGATCGTCGGTAAGAATGGCTCGGATCCGGTGGAATACGACACTGACACCACCCAGTTCACCTACGACGGCGAAGGCGGCGTCAACGTTGGCAACTGGGTGAACCGCACCGCCTACGCGCTGAAGTACCAGGAGATGAATATGATCCTGTCGGATCGTGTGGGCGAAGATTCCAAGATTCTCTACGACCGCGATCCGCGCGAGCGAGTTGAAAAGGTAGCGCCGTGGCTGACCACCGACTCCATGACGTACCCGGCCGTGATCGACGGCAGCGTCAAGTGGATCGTCGATGGCTACACCACGCTGTCGGCCTTGCCGTACTCGACCCGGACCTCCCTGACGGATACCACTCAGGACGCGCTGAATCCTGACGGAACTACCCAGCGCCTGATCACCAATGACGTGGGCTATATCCGCAACTCCGTCAAAGCCACTGTGGATGCTTACGACGGCACTGTCACTCTCTACGAGTTTGATGAAGAAGACCCAGTGCTCAAGGCATGGATGGGCGTTTTCCCAGATACTGTCAAGCCGAAGAGTGAAATTTCCGACGAGCTGAACGAACACCTTCGTTACCCGTCGGACCTGTTCAAGGTTCAGCGTGAACTTTTGGCTCGCTACCATGTTGACGATCCAGGCGTGTTCTTCAACAACGATGCCTTCTGGTCCGTGCCGAACGATCCGACCGCGCAGGAAGGACTCCAAGAGCTGAACCAGCCTCCGTACTACATCATGGCGGCTGATCCAGAAGGCGGAGATTCCACCTTCCAGCTAATCACCCCTTACCGTGGCCTGAACCGCGAATTCTTGGCGGCACACATGACGGTGACATCGGATCCGGATAACTACGGCAAGATGACCGTGCGCGTGCTCCCAACGAACACGCAAACGTTTGGTCCAAAGCAAGTTCAAGACGCAATGATGTCCTCGGACCAAGTCGCGCGTGACCGAACTCTGTGGGAGGGTACGAACGACCTGCAGAACGGTAACCTGCTTACCCTTCCAGTCGGTGACGGTGAGATTCTCTACGTTGAGCCGATTTACTCGCAGCGTAAGGACCAGGCTTCGGCCTTCCCGAAGCTGCTGCGTGTGCTGGTCTATTACAAGGGTCAGGTGGGATATGCGCCAACCGTTTCCCAGGCGCTTGAGCAGGTAGGCATCGACCCCGCGGCAGCGCAAGACATTGATCTTGTCGATGGGGAGGAAGCTCCAGCTACCGACGACGCAGCCAAGCCAGAGGAAGACGCACCTGCAGAGGAGCAGCCCGCTGATGCTGAGCCTCCTGCGCCTGCTGATGCTGACGCGGCATTGCGGCAGATCGACGATGCCCTGACAGGTCTCGAAGACGCCCGTGATGGCTCGTTTGAGGAATATGGTCGCGCCCTTGACGATCTGGATAAGGCAGTCGAGGAATACCAGAAACTCGCCGGCTAGCCCGTAGGTTTAACGGCTGGTTAATTGGTCGTTATGGGTAGGTGAATCCCCTGATTGAGAAGTGCTCTTGAACAGGGGATTTGGCCTTTCTGGAGCTGCTATGTATAGTTACATGACGTTGCCCAGTGAGGCAGCAAGGTGAAAATTAAAGAAGATCACCCGACGCGGGGTGGAGCAGCTCGGTAGCTCGCTGGGCTCATAACCCAGAGGTCGTAGGTTCGAATCCTGCCCCCGCTACCATCTTCTTCGAATCCCCCTCTTCGGAGGGGGATTTTTCATTTTCCACCGGCGCCTCGACTCGGCGGGGGAGAAGGTCGGCGACCTCCAGGCCGAAGAAGTCAGCCGTGGCAAACAATTCTTCCAAGGTCCAACTGTTCTGGCCGTACACCTTCCTGCTGACCGCAGCCCCCGTGATGCCCAGGTGGGCTGCCAGCTCTTTACGTGTTGTCCGTGAGCGGAACATGAGCTCGTTAACCTTTGCGCCGACTGCCTCGTTGGCAGTCATCAATTGACGGGTCTGAATCATGCTGCAAGCGTAACACGTGTACCGAAACGGAACGATAGGAACGTTAGCGCATGGCTGACTCCTGAGGAGTTTGGCGAGGCGATTCCAGGCGGATTAGGCGCTGCTGCGGTCCGGAAGTGGGCAAGACAGGGAAGAATCCCGGGAGCCATTCAACTACCGAACGGACGCTGGCAAATCCCGGAAACGGCCGTGGATGCCCTAATGGATGGGATCGAAGCGTCATGAGAACAATAAGAAATGCCCCTGCGGCTAACAGGGGCATCGAGAACAACTCAACTGGCTTGTTGATGTTGACGTGGTCATCATCCCAAACGTGTCTCGTCTCGTCAACCCCTTTTCATTCGAGAAGCGTGGGGAGGCTAGGGAATGAGCGTTAAGGCCGTTTCTTGGGTCCTTGACGACCTCCAAGGGTTGAAGCAAGGGCCATCGTTGGTGATGTTGGCTCTGGCCGATTTTGCGGATGAACGCAACTCCTGCTTTCCGGGTCAGGACAGAATCGCTGCGCGGGCGCGTTGCTCGAAGCATTCGGTCATTTCGCATTTGAAGGAGCTGGAGGAGCTGGGCCTGATCTCAGTGGAGCGTCGAACCTATAGCAACGGCACGGGCTCCATCCGGCGGGCGTCGAATCGCTACATTCTGCATCTGGACACGACGTATTCTGTCGAAGATGCAAAATCTGCACCTACGAGGAAACGTGCTGGTCACGCCGAACGTGCAGAACTTGCACCTACGAGTCTCGAAGGTGCAAAGGGTGCTGTTGCAAAGTTGGGGCAGTAGGAAGAGCGACGTGAAATAATCGCAGCCATGGGTATCTTCTCCGGTCGTCATTTCCCCCGTGACATCATTCTGTGGGCAGTGCGATGGTACTGCCGCTACGGGGTGAGCTACCGCGATCTGGAGGAAATGATGACTTCAGCGGGGCGTGCAGGTCGATCACACCACGATTCTCACCGCTGGGTCCAGAAATACGCCCCTGAGCTGGACAAGCAAACGCGGTGGTACCGGCAGGTACCTGACTGGCAGGCCAGTTCCTGGCGGGTGGATGAGACCTATATCCGGGTCGGCAGGTGGTGCTATCTCTATCGGGCGATCACCGCCGGTGGGTATACCCTGGACTTTTACCTCTCTCCGAAGCGTAACGTTGCGGCAGCGAAGCGTTTCCTGGCTAAGACCCTGAGGTCAAACGCGTCGGCCGGGTCCCCGCGGGTGATTAATACAGATAAGGCACCCTCCCTGGCCAAGGCGATCTCCGAGCTCAAGGAAGAAGGCATCTGTCCACCGACAGTGGAGCACCGTCAGGTGAAATACCTGAACAACGTTCTCGAGGGAGATCATGGCCGACTTAAAAGAATCCTGGGGCCGAAGGGAGCGTTCAAAAACCGAATTTCCGCCTACCGGACGTTGAAAGGGATGGAAGCGATGCATTCATTACGGAAAGGCCAGGGCACGATGTTTGCCTACGGGCACCCGAACCCGGATGCGGTGATCGTCAACCGGGTCTTCGAGACGTCCTGAGAACGCCCACACGCAGCGGCCATCAGGGAATGAGAAACTGAGTCTTCGCTGCTCTCCACCCAACTTTGCAACAGCACCGTGCGGAGAATGTATATCGAACTGTACTTTTGGCTGTAAAACAGTTTGTCACTAGATTAGAAGCACGGTCAGCCTCGGCGAATGGATCGAACCATACTGCAACCGCCGTCCCGCAAACAGCCTAACCTCCGAGCTCGAGAATTTTACCGTTAACAAGAATTGACATAGCCCATTTGATCCCCTTGCCCGCTAGGGATAACAAGGAATGCCGATTTCTACTTTATGGAAGAATGAGCTTTCTTGGAAGAAATTAGGATCATGATAGTTAGAAGTACCACCACGGGTATGCTCACCCAACCAATCAGATCATCATCGGCGAATAGACAGATGATTCCGCCGATAAATAGCGGTACACTGCTGATTTTTAAATAGGGAGAGGCGGCTTTGTGACCTTTAAACCACGCTTCTTCACTGGCCAGAAGCTCCGGGGTTCTGATGCCAATTAGTTTATTTTTGGCCAGGGTCCCCTGACCAGCTTTTATGCCTACCATCAAAACGCAGACCCCAGCAATTAGCCACGTTGCGGCCATAATAATTGAAAATATAGTCATTTCAATCTTTCCTTGCCCTTAAGTATAGTCATCTTTTCCGAAGAGTTACTTATTATTTCAATCCATTTATCCCCCAATTTGCAAAGAAAATTCTCTCCTCCGAGCACAAGCAAAAGGCAAGATGTCATTACCAGCCCAAATGAAGGTAGTCCAAAATTATCCATATGGCTATATGGAATAGGACCCCTGATATGAGGAAAAATTTTCGTACCCCGGTGTTTCTAATAGCAAATATTGCCAAAGATAAACATAATTGAAATACAATTGTTCCAACAGGAACGAAAAATGTATTACTTAGTGGTTTAAGCTAGCGTCGGCTTTTTCTGGTAACGGTAAGCGAGAGCTGCCACTCCCCCCACTGTTAGCGCCAGGAAAACCGGCATACCGGTAATAAAGGTAAGAACCACGCCGATGACAATCAAAGCGGCGTCTACCAGCTGATTTCCCAGGCTGTATTCCTTCCGATCCGAAGCACGACCCGTTAGCTTTGGCCAAAAAATAACGGCCACCAGGTCTAATGCGCCTAACGTCATTATGAGGGATCCCGGCGTAATGCTACCGAGCAGAAAAAGCCCGGCCCCCAGTGCCATGATTAATATCCCAACAGCGAATATTCTTCTTTCCATAAAAGTTTCCTGTTCACATGGTAGGAGTAGTGGCTAGATTTAACATCTACACACTAACGAAGGAAAAGCAATGATTCAGAAGAAGCTCCTCGCAAGAACGCTCGCACTACCTCTTGCTTTCGCCGTTGCCTTTTCAGGCGGAAATGCTGCCCTGGCCAACACTTCTTAGGACCACACCCCTATCCCCACAACCCAGGCCAGCGGCACATCCACTGACCACATCGTCACGCCTGACGGCACTGCAACCGTCACTGAAGATCTCGAGAACCAAACCATCACAGTTATTGATGAAACTGGACAAAAGGCAGTCTTCGATCGAGCTGAAATCCTGGACATGGCCGCCCACATCTCCACGAGCTAGCAGGCCAGTCGCATGGCGACAACCGTCTCTGTAAGTGAGGGAACGCGTACATACCTGTGCAACCTCTTCGCTGGCACAGCTGCCGCATCCCAGAGCTGGGCTTGGCAGACCGCCCCTGCGATCGCGAAGGTTCACCCTGGAGTTCGCCTAGTTGTAGCAGGTGGACAAATCGCTTTCTGGGCTTTCATTACCACTAAGTGCTAACCCCCTAAAGAGTGCCGCGGATAAAAGGCATCAACACAAACCCAAGGGTGCTGTTGCAAAGTTGGGTGGAGAACCGCGAACACTCCTTTCTTCGTCGCCCGGCCGGCATTATGGCCCAGCCTGCTTAGGCAGTCTCGAAGGTGCTGTTGCAGCTACGGCCAAAGCGTCCGCGATGACACGCTGGCACACCATCACCGACGCTGGAAACCGCACCGGCGACTTCAAACCGGTGACGCTGAACAGCCTCAGCACCATCACGCACGATTTGCTGGTGATGGATGTGGCGGTGACCTACGCAGCGATAGGCGCAGGCGTGGTGCCTGAGCGCATCATGCGGTGGGCAGACCGAGGAAAAGTGAGCACGCGATACGTCATCGGAGCCAATTATTTTCCAGACTTGATTGTGGGTGCACGCGGCCGAAAAGACTCCAACCTGCTGACCGCGTCGCACCGCACGCGCCTGTCCTACACCGGCGCGTGGCGCACCCGCGACAAGGCCAGCACGACTGAGCTGCGCGAGCTGTATCCAACTTTGCAACAGCACCGATCGACATGCTTCATGAAAAATATGACATTCTCGCAGGCAATAAAAACACCCGGCGGAGCCAGTACTCACATTTAACGACCTATATTACGTGGCTTCACGAGAAATACGGATTCGAGCTCGAACTTCGGGCGGCGTTGCCGTACATCGCGGATCATGCGGCGGTACAGAACTACATTGATGCTCACGAGGGTCAGAAGAAGCCGTCCAGTCTGCAACAGGAACTCAGGGTCCTCACTCGGCTGGTGCGACGCCTCAAGGAATGCTGGGGCGATGCTTCAATATCTCATGAGTCTGTGCATCGCTGGATCCCGGAACCTTATGGCCTGGGGCAGCCGCCTCAGTCTCTGCCATACACGATGCGCGAGTTGCGAGGGGTCGTGGACTGGGTCAATACTCAACCGACGCCCTACTCACAGCGCCGTGCTGCCTCGATCGTCGCTCTCGCCCTCGGTGCCGGTGTCACGATCAGTGAAATGACCGACGTCACCTACGACGACGTGACGGCTCACGCGCACGCCATCATCGTGTTCACGCGTGGTGCTCGAGGCACGCGGAGTCGCCATGTCCCCGTGACTGCGCCCTGGGACGCGGTGCTCTCAGACGTCATTCATTACAGACCATCCGGTCACACGGACTCCTCTCCGATCGTCGCATCCCGGCGTGGAACTATCACCCAGCAACCACCAACCAGGGTTATCAGGAAGTTTATTGAGCGCAGTAGGGCCACTGGTAATGGCCGCGCTCCCGTTATCGGACGGCTACGGCACGCGTGGGTGATTGGACATGCCCGTCACCGTGTTCCCTTCGAGCTTCTTAACCACGCCGCCGGCATCAACCGAGGTCTCGGCCGCGCCTACAAACGCACCCTCATCTCCATTGGGGTGATGAGTGAGGACGAATATGACGCTTGGCAACATGACGCTGCACCCGCTGACTACCCGCCACTGACTGCGCTGTAGTACCCGACACCCTCAAAAGATCATCCCCGCCCGAGAAAGGAGGTGAACCACATGAGATCAACGATCACACCGTTGCCGCGGCCACTCTTTCGTATAGACGCGGAACAAGTCAGACGTTTCGGTGCCATCGTCGACGGGGCCGGGGCGTGTGACTTGTTAGCGCAGTGGCGTGCCGAGGACGGTTATGATCCCAGCCGGGGTGGGCGGCCTGCGGTCGTGTCTGATCGCGCAATACTCATCATTTTTCTCATCGTGGTTACCTCCGGAAAACCGCTGCACCTCCAACAATGCACTGACTTACTGACTGATCCGGACACCACTGATAAAGCGCTGGAGTCGCTGGGCCTGCCTGCGCGTAGAGAGGCGCGCGCCCTCGGCGACGCCTATGAGATCACCTCGCAGCGCTGGTACAACAGGTTGTGGCGAGCGTTGAAACGAGTGCTTCAGCCCATTGATCCTTTCAATGACCTCCCGCATTGGCGCAGGCTCACCAAGAAGGAATATGACGCGATCATGGCTGAGCACGACGAGGACCGCGAGAAACTGTGCTGGGCTAGAGCGACGGAGTTCTTCAACAGGCTCATTGCGGCGTCGATGGAGGAACTGCCCCAGCACTACCGCGACAACTGGTCCGGTGACCTCGCTGTGGACGGCACGTTCATTGCCGGCTCCCAGCGCGGAACGCGCAAGGACCTGCGTCCAGATGATCTTGTCTCCAGTGCCCCTGAGGGAGGGTGGCACGTGCGTGACGGCGACCATAAGGGCACCCGGGCAGCGCTGGCAAAAACCAAGGACGAGGTGCGATGGGGTTACGAAGCCACCCTTGTCGCTGGCGTGATGACTGATCAAGGACAGCATGGCCAACCGCATCTGATTCACGCCATGTCCATGGACAGGCCCGGTCATGACCCGGCTGTCCGCGCCCTGGAGGCCATTCGGCATCTCATAGGTAACGACGACGTGCATAAGGGCATCATTGTCGGTGAGAGAGCCTATTTCCCTAATGCGAGAGTAGAGAACTACCACGAGCCACTGCGTCATGCGGGGTACACGCTGGTGGGTGACTACCCCGAGGACAAGCTGGGCAAAACCCATGAGTTCGAGTCGATGAAACTGGTGGAGGGCGAGTGGTATTGCCCGGCCCTTCCGGATCATCTCATTCACGCCACGGAAGATAAGCAGGCTGGGCGCATCGACCAGGAGACTTATGACGACCGTATCGAGCGGCGGCGCTTGTACGCGATGCGTCGTAAAGGTGCCGACGACACGGATACGTCGATGGCGTTCATGTGTCCGGCCCGGGGATCAGGCAAGACGGTCTACTGTCCGCGCGCTCAAAATTCAGAGCGTGGTGACGCCAAGAAGAAGAGGCTGCCCCGCATTCTCCCGGCCCAGCTGCCGAAGGATCGTCGTAAGTGCTGTGACAATTCGACGTCGGTGAGCATTCCTCACAGCGAGGGGATGAAGTATCGTCAGACCGGGCCGGCATATCAGACTGCGGAGTGGCGGGAGATATTCGCAACCTTCCGTAACGTCATCGAGACGCGTAACGCTCTCCTTAAGAACGGCCGGGGTGCCTCCATTGGTGATCACACTCGTCGTCTGGTGCGTGGCTTCGCTGCCGCGTGGATGTTCACCGCGCTGGGGGTCATTAGCGTGATCCTCTCCTTGATCGCGCAGTTCCTGCACCGGGTAGCGGCTAACCTCACGGCGCCGCCGCCGGTGACGACACCGCCATCTCCGCCCGGTACGTCGTCGCCGGTGGGGAAACCTCATGGGCCTCCGCACGATACGTCCGACGGGATGGCGGCCTAAACGTGAAGAATTACATGTTTGAACCCGACCACCAGCGATCCCGTGGAGTGCTGGTGATCTGCCATGCCCGCAAGTGGAGCGAGGCGGTGTAAGGGGGCCGTGAAGCTGCCTGGAGGGGCGGTCGAGCCCCGGGGCAAGAGATAAAAACAAACGATCCCCGCTGAAAATCAGCGGGGATCGTTCATCTCTAGCAGTTTCCCAAACGATTTTTGGGGTGTAACCCAAAACCGTCCCATTGCGGAGAGGGGCCTTTTTTCGTATTCATATGACGTTTATGCCACATTGCCTCCTAGAACAGAGAAAAAGACATATCTTTTAGATATAATTTGAATCAGCAGTCAATTTTCCGAGTTTTAGTCAGCTCAAGTCAGAGGAGAAAGAGCAATGTCACGCACGCGCCAAGTCATCCTTATCTTTGCATTGATCGGTATCTTGATGGGTATCTTCGCGGCATTCCATAACATGCAGACCGGTGAGGTTGGCTGGAATACGGCATTTACCGTTATTCAAACCATCGTAGGCATCGTCTTGGCAGTTATGGTGGCAAATGATTCCAACCAGGATCATGTAGATCATGGTCACGGCCACGACGTGTAAAAACTCCCCACTTTCTCAGTGACGTGCCCTCGCCAGATACCATTCTGGCGGGGGTTTTCTTGATGACGAACCAGATTGAAAGGCAGCACCCCACCGAGGACTTTCGAGGACTTTGAACGTAGGCGGGCAGGCTGAAGGAATCGTCGTAAAGCTCCCGGGCCAGCGTTCGGAAAAGCTTAACTACCTAGTCACGAAATCGAAATCCCGTGACTGGGTTGCGTATTTCTCGGGTGGGGTGGATGAGCTAACCGAGATTTAGTACAGAGCCGGTTTCACGTGGTCCCAAGCTGGCTGAAGGTGCTCAAGGAATGTAATCCAGTTGTGGGCACCATGGTCGCTGTAATCGACGCGGTGATGTGTCATGCCTTCGCTACGCATCGAGGCATCGAGATCCTTGGTACACGATAGGACGCCGGCTTCAAGCATGACGCCGTTGGACATGCTAAACGGGCTTTCTTGCTTGTCGTACAGTGCGCGCTCTTCTCGGGTGAGGGCACCATTTCCCGTAGAGAGGTACACCGCTTGGTTGCGGAGCCCTTTCGGACTGAGCACGGTGTCGTGGGAAATCCAATCCTCGGACTTAAACGGGCCCCACAAGTTGTCTGTGCTGGCTCCTCGTGAGGTCACGATAAGGCTGACCATCTGGCTACCGATCGGACTAGTTGGTGAGTAGCAGCCCGAGAGTCCGAAAACACCATCGAAGACATCGGGATTGTCATTAGCAAGATGGACTGCTGCGTTCGCCCCCATAGAAAGACCGCCGATCCCTCGCTTGCCGTTGAAATTCAGCTCTTCCTCTGCTTCGAGAAGTGGTGCGAGTTCATCGACGATAAACGTTTCCCACTTGTTCACACCAAGCTCGGGGTCTGGCTTTTGCCAGTCGGCGTAAAGCGAGCCTCGGGCTTCGGTAGGCATCACAAGTGTCACATTTTCTGCACCGAAGACTCTATCGATGTCTCTTCTTTGTACGTGCCAACCACTTTCGTATTCCGCATTGATGCCATCCAACATGTACACCATAGGCGCCGGGGCATCCGTGTCGGCCGAGCGGTAAATCTGCACAGAGACGTTGCGCTTCATTGCTGGAGAAGCAATGGTCCAACGCTCCCAGCGACTCCCAGCAGTCACTTGCTTATCGACGATTTCCGTGGTCGTGATCGACTCATCGATGGTTTTGGGGTACTCGTCGGAAAGCTCAACGTTGAATTCGGGCATCGGGATCTGGGATGACCCCATGAGTGCTAGCGCACCAGTGCCTGTGTTTATGGAGGATTGAGAGGAATCTGAGTTCTGACTGGATGCATCGACGATGTCGCGGTAAATATCGGCGGTGGCAACAGCTGGGGTCCAGGACAGTGCCGCGACACAAGCTGTCGCGGTGACGATGTGACGCAAGTGATTGTTGTTCATTCAAGTGGATCTACTGGAAGTGAAGTGAAAATGCACACGGGTGTACATAAAATGACGCGCGGGTGACGGAATAGGCCGAGTACAACGATTCGGATACAAACCCAATCTAAGAGCTTCCTAAGCTTTGGGCGGGTGGCAGACTGAACTTAGTGCCTTCGGAGGGCATGAAAATTTCAATCTGTGTAGAAAGAGAACTCAAACGATGCTGCGCCGTACAACGCTTCGGACTCTAGCCATCTCAGCAACATTGTGCCTGGTCACAGCTGCTAGCCCGATCGCTTCGGCGCAAAGTTCCGCGGGGTTGCCGTTTGAGCTTCCGGAATTGCCGGAGCTATCTGTCACGCCGATGGACTCATCGTCGTATGTTGAGCAGGCGCGCGACGACGCAGCGCAGTTCGGCATCGAAATCCCACAGGTAGACGCGGCTGTCACTGACTCCATCGACCAGGCTGTGAACCAGTTCCTACCGCAGGAACCAGTCACAGTTGAAGAAATCGTCGCTCCGGTAGAGGCCCCGGAAGAGGTAGCTGCCGAAAGCTACAGTATGACTAACCCAGAGCCTGTGGGCATGGACACTGTCCCCGAGCCGCTCCCAGTGACCACGAACCAGAACTACGTCTGGCGCAATGACCCAGTGTCCAAAGTCATGGCTGGCAAGCCGTTCGAGGAAAATGTGCTGCATCGTGTGGATGGCTCGTGGTTTGATGCCCCTCGCGTGCCGGAAGAGTCGAACCAAGCAATGAGCCGTGGCAATTCTCTCTATGGTCCGAGTACCCCGATCTACGTTGGCGAAGATACCATGTGCACATTGACCGTCGCCGGCACCGATGAGCAGGGTCGCAAGATCGGTATCACTGCAGGCCACTGTGGCGAGGTGGGGGATAGCGTATCGTCGGCTGACTCGTGGCAGGTTGGCCCATCCGGCACTGTGGTGCATCGCAATGACTACCTTGACTACTCCGTAATCGAGTTCGGTTCCAACGCCGAGGTGACCAACACATACAACGGTGTCACAGTGAACTCTGTCGGAGGCGAGCCACAACCAGGCGAGCGCGTGTGCAAGAAGGGCGTCGCATCGAATGAGACCTGTGGCGTGACCTTCGTGACCTCCAAGGATCTACAGATCAACCACGTGTGTTCGATGGTGGGCGATTCCGGCGCACCGTTGTACCGCGATGGTCGTCTAGTGGGCATGGTCAACGGTGGGGTGCTGCCAACACCCTTCAACGTCCAGTGCGTGACTCCGCTGCAGGGCGCATTGCACGCTCCGACTGCAGGTGCGCGCATGGACTCCGTGATTTCGGATATGAACAACTCGGGCGCGCCGGGCAAGGGCTTCGTCGTAGCCTCTCAGTAAAACCCGAACCAGAGAACCCGAACGCCCTGGACGCGCGAACTCCACGAAGGAGCGCATCCAGGGCGTTCGGGTTTTGCCGTTCGGGATCTGCTGCTCGGCGACGACCTACCGCAGCGAATCCAGCACCGGATCGTGCAGCAGACCGTTGGTGGCCACAGCGTCCCCGCTGTGAGGGCCGTCTTCGCCAGCGATGGAGGTGAAGCGACCGCCGGCCTCTGTGACGAGGACACTCAGCGCGGCCAAGTCCCACAGCGAAACCTCGGGCTCCGCAGCGATGTCTACGGCACCTTCTGCAACGAGGCAGTAAGAGAAGAAATCGCCGTAGCCGCGCAAACGCCAGCATTTGTCGGTGAGCTCGATGAACTTATCGCGCAGGTCGCGGGTAGCCCAGCCTTCTAGGGAAGAGAACGCCAAGGAAGCGTCGTCGAGAGTTTCCACGCCGGAGACATTCAGGCGCTTTAGCCCTTCGCCCTTGAAAGTGCGCCAAGCGCCCGCGTCCTGCGATGCATACCAACGGCGTGCCAGCGCGGGAGCGGAGATGACACCGACTACGGGGACGCCGTCGTCGAGCAGCGCAATGAGCGTAGCCCAGACTGGAACGCCACGGACGAAGTTCTTGGTGCCGTCGATCGGGTCGATAATCCACTGGCGGCCTTCGAGGACCGGTTCGCCGCCAAACTCCTCGCCGAGGAGGGCATCGTTGGGGCGGGCGTCGGAAAGCTTTTCGCGGATGGCCTCTTCGACGGCGAGATCGGCGTCGGAGACTGGGGTCATGTCCGGCTTGGAATTGACTTCTAGATCGGCGGCTTCGAAGCGTTCGGCTGTGATGGAATCGGCGAGCTCGGCGAGTTCGAGAGCGAGGGCCAGATCATCGGCGTAGTTACTCATGGGTACCGATCTTAGCTATTTTCCAGGGCCGAAGTGATGTCAGCGACCGCCTGTTTATTGCCCGCGACGCACCAGGTAACCCCGCCGGCATCAACTTTCACTGCTGCGCCACCGACCGCTTCAACCAAAATCTTGCCTGGCAACCAGTCCCAATCAGCCACCGAATGTTGAATCCACGCGCCGACGCCACCCGCGGCAACAGTTGCTAGGTCGATGGAACCCGCGCCGAACATGCGGATCGTCGCTGCACCTTGGGCTACGCGCAGCCAGGTCTCACGGATGTCGTCGACCTGCATCGAAGTTGGGTGCAAGTAGGAAGCGACGCTGAGCGTAGAAAGTGGAGCGTCTTCGAGCAGCGGCAAGGCCGTTCCGTTTACGGTGGCCTGGTCAGGAGTACCCAGCCACGTCGTGGACAACGCGGGGCGATTGACGGCGCTGACTAACAGTTCATCCGGGGCAGAAGGCTCGCCGGTCACCACAGCGAGTGCGGAGCAGAAGTAGTCCGATCCGGAGGCGAAGTTGTATGTGCCATCGACGGGGTCGATGATCCAGGTCTTGCCACTCGCGGAGTGCTTGGCCGTGCCTTCTTCGCCCACGATGCCGTCATCGGGGCGCAATGCCTCGAGCGCACGGGCTACGAACTCTTCGGCGGCGCGGTCGGCGTCGGTAACAACGTCAGAGATAGAGGTCTTGAAATCCGTGGCTACACCGGCATCGCGCATCTCGAGTGCCAACGAGCCGGCGTACTCGACAAGGTCGCGCGCGAGTTCGAGGTCGGTGGAGTGGGCATGTGAGGCGATGAATTCTTCTGTGGTGGGACGCATGCTTTCTATTATGGGCCATTGCGGTGTGCTTCGGGGGAGGGGTGGCAGGTAAGATCAACGCACATGCAGCCAGAGACCACTTCCACGATTGAGCATCTTGATTCGACGTTGACCACCATTGAGAAGGTGATGGACCTCGACGAGATGTCTGATCGGGTACGCGAATTGGAGCAGAAGGCCGCGGAGCCGAGTCTCTGGGATGACCCTGACCACGCTCAGCAGATCACCACTGAGCTGTCGAACGTGCAAGGCCGCCTGCGCAAGGTGCGAAACCTGCGTACGCGTGTCGACGATCTCCCGGTCATGTTCGAGCTTGCCGAAGAAGAGGGCGATGCGTCGTTGGCAGAAGACGAGCTCGCTGAACTGACGAAAGCAATCGAGGCCTTGGAAGTGACCACGATGCTGTCGGGCGAATACGATCAGCGTGAGGCGATGATCAATATCCGTTCGGGCGCCGGGGGAGTGGATGCTGCGGACTGGGCTGAGATGTTGATGCGCATGTACATCCGTTGGGCTGAGAAGAACGGCTACAAGGTCGACGTGTACGACATCTCCTATGCGGAAGAGGCCGGTATTAAGTCGGCAACGTTCGTGGTGCACGGAGAGTACATGTATGGCCAGCTCTCAGTCGAGCAGGGAGCGCACCGCCTGGTGCGTATCTCGCCGTTTGATAACCAGGGCCGGCGGCAGACGTCGTTTGCAGAGGTCGAGGTGCTTCCGGTGGTGGAAAAGACTGACTCTATTGATGTCCCAGATGCCGATATTCGCGTCGACGTGTTCCGCTCGTCCGGTCCAGGTGGACAGTCGGTAAACACCACGGACTCGGCGGTGCGCATCACTCACCTTCCGACCGGCATCGTGGTGAGCTGTCAGAACGAAAAGTCGCAGATCCAGAACAAGGCCTCGGCGCTTGCTGTTTTGCAGTCGAAGCTTTTGGAATTGAAGCGCCAAGAAGAAAAGGCCGAGATGGATGCGCTGGGTGCTGGTGGAAACGCGTCGTGGGGCAACCAGATGCGCTCCTACGTGCTCCACCCGTACCAAATGGTGAAAGATCTGCGCACCAACTTCGAGGTGAATGACCCGCAAAAGGTTCTCGACGGAGACATCGACGGCTTCTTGGAGTCTGGCATTCGCTGGCGGATGGCCGAAGAAAACGCTGAGAGTTAGCGTGAGGCCGTAACTTTAGTTTCTCCTGTCCCACCGCTCCGGCTAGGGTGGACAGGCGTGATCACATTTTCCAACGTAACCAAGGTCTATCCCACCTCGACTAGGCCAGCGTTAGACAACGTCTCCTTTGAGATCGACAAGGGAGAGTTTGTCTTCCTCATTGGCCCCTCGGGCTCGGGAAAATCAACCTTCCTGCAGCTGATGATTCGCGAGGAAAACGTCACTGATGGCGATATTTTCTTCGACGAATTCCACGTCAACACGCTCAAGGGCAGGGAAATCAACAAGCTGCGCCAACGCATTGGCTACGTCTTCCAGGACTTTCGCCTGCTGCCAAAGCTCAACGTGTACGACAACGTAGCGTTTGCTCTTGAAGTTATTGGCAAGCCGAAGAACCGCATCAAAAAGCTTGTGCCGGAAGCGCTGGAGCTGGTCGGTCTGGAATCCAAGGCGAAGCGCATGCCAAACGAGCTCTCGGGCGGTGAACAGCAGCGAGTGGCGATTGCGCGTGCATTCGTCGATAAGCCTCCTTTGCTGCTTGCCGACGAACCCACCGGCAACTTGGACCCCTCAACTGCAGATGACATCATGGCGCTGCTCGCGCGTATCAACCGCACCGGAACCACTGTTGTGATGTCAACGCACAACGCGCGCGCTGTGAACGATATGCGCCAGCGCGTGATCGAGCTGCACTTGGGCAAGCTTGTGCGTGACGACGAGCGCGGCGTCTACGGAACCGTCAACGATTAGGAAGAGCCGACTATGAATCTTGGATATGTTTTCCGCGAGGCTTTCCGCGGACTAGGGCGCAACCTGACGATGTCACTGGCGCTGATTATTACCACCGCGATTTCTTTGGCTTTGGTGGGCACAGGCATTCTGATTTCGCAGGTCACCTCGGATACGAAGGAACTGTATCTGGACCGCGTCGAGGTCATGATTGAGCTGGACGAGGAGATTTCGGCAAACGATAAGGACTGCTCCAGCCCGGCATGTTTGGAAGTGCGTGATTCGCTGGACGGCGATGACGGCGTGGAGTCGGTGACGTTCCGTTCCCGCGAGCAGTCCTATGATCGCTTTGTCGAGCTGTTCGGGCAGACCGACCCGATCCTGGTGCAGGAGACCTCCCCGGACGCGCTGCCAGCGACGCTGCATGTGCGGCTTGAGGATCCTACCGATGTCGCTCCGATTGATGCTGTGCGCGATCTGCCACAGGTAGAGCTTGTCGTTGACCAGGCTGAAGGCGTGCGCACCACGGCCGATAACCTCGATGCTTTCCGTAATGGGACCTTTGTGGTGGCAGCGGTGCAGGCGATCGCGGCGATCTTCCTGATCGGTAACATGGTGCAGCTTGCGGCGTATCACCGTCGTGAAGAGATGTCGATTATGCGCATGGTCGGCGCGTCGCGCTGGTTCACCGAGGCTCCGTTCGTGCTGGAGGCAGCGCTGTCGGTACTGATTGGTGGCGTGCTTGCAACCCTGGGCGTATGGCTGGGCAAGACTCAGTTGGTCGATCCGATGATGAACGATCTTTACGCCTCCCAGTTGGTGTCGAAGCTGCCGGACAGCGCAGTGTGGACCACCATGCCGCTTGTTTCGCTTGTCGGCATCATGCTGGCAGGCATCGTCGCCCAGGCGACTTTGCGCATGTACGTGCGCAAGTAGACTGTTAGGCGTTATGGCAAAGAAAAAGAAAAAGCAAGACCGATCTGTTATCGCGTCGAACCGGAAAGCCCGGCACGATTACCACATTCTGGACACCTACGAATGTGGGATCGTGCTCGTCGGCACCGAGATTAAGTCACTGCGCGAGGGAAAAGCCTCGCTGGTAGAAGCCTTTGCGACGATCGATAACGGCGAGGTCTGGCTGCGCAATCTCCACATCCCGGAGTATTCGATGGGATCGTGGACCAACCACTCGCCGCGCCGCACGCGCAAGCTGTTGCTCCACCGCGGCGAGATCGACTCGCTTGAAGGCAAGCTGCGCGACGGCAACCGCACCTTGGTGCCGCTGTCCATGTATCTCAAAGAAGGCCTAGTCAAGGTGGAGCTCGGGCTGGCGCAGGGTAAACAGGACTACGACAAGCGCGAAACCATTAAGCGTCGCACTGAGGACCGCGAAATCGCTCGCGAGATGGGTAAGAAGTTCAAGGGCATCAAGGCGTGATTTATACAGCCAAGGTCCACGACGTGCTGGACGGTTCGGCGCAAGTCCAAGGCACCTCTGTGCTGGTGGACCGACTATGGCCGCGTGGCGTGGCCAAGACCGATCTTGAGGTTGATCTGTGGCTCAAAGACGCTGCGCCCTCTCCGGAGCTGCGCAAGTGGTTTGGGCACGACCCCGAGCGTTTCGATGAGTTTTCCCGCCGCTACTGCGCAGAGCTGGATGAAGGCAATGCGGACGTTGACAAGCTAAGAGACCTTGCCAAAGCAGGCGACGTGACCCTATTGTTTGCAGCCAAGGACCGCGACATCAATCACGCCGTGGTGTTGAAAGGATGGCTGGAATGAAAACCGCGTTAGTCACCGGTGCTTCCCGAGGGATCGGGCGCGCTATAGCCGAGGACCTCGGTCGCGACCACCACGTGCTGGTCGGTGCCACCCGTGACGCCTCCGAAGTAGTGGCCACGCTGCCATCGGCCGAGCCGTTTGAAGTGGACCTCACCGACGCGGCCGCGCTTGCCCAGGCTGCCACACAGATTGAATCGTTGGACGTGCTCGTTCACTCGGCTGGCGTGTGCCCGTGGGAAACGGTGGAGGGGTCGTCGTTAAGCACATGGCGCGAAGCTTTTGAGCTGAACGTATTCGCCGTGGCGGAGCTGACGCGCCTACTGCTGCCTGCTTTGCGACGAACCACTGGCCTCGTCGTGGCTATTAATTCAGGGTCGGGCTTTCATTCGGGCGAGAAAGCTGCGGTGTATTCCGGCACGAAGTTTGCCCTGCGCGCGTTTACCGATGCGCTGCGAGTAGAGGAAAAGGGGCGACTGCGGGTGACATCCGTGCACCCAGGGCGCGTGGACACGGACATGCAGGTGCAGCTGCAAAAGGACATGGGTGCCACGGGATACGACGGCTCGCTGTATGCCACACCGGAATCGGTCGCCCGAGCGGTGCGTCTGGCGGTGGACATGGGTGAGGACGCATCGGTGGACGAGATCTCTGTGCGTCCGTCGGGTCTTGTGCTCGGCGGGGCAGTGCGGTAAAGTTATCTCTCCTGTGGAGATTGCATGATCCCGCCACAGGCAATGGGGCTGATTTTGGTTTCGACTTCGTTGACTTAGCCAGGGGAAGCGTGCCGGTGCAGGCTGGAGACCACCGTGAGCGTCGCAGCAACACAATAAACGCAGAGAAGAACTCTCAGCGTGACTACGCCCTCGCTGCTTAAGTAGCGCCGCGTGTCTGTCAGACCGAGTGAGCCTCGCATTCGGACCCTGGCATCGACTTAAGAGGCTTGCTTGCCTAGCGTGTCAGTGCGTTAGGTAGGGACTTTCTCACTGACTGGGCCCATCATCCGGTCGTGTTTGCCCGAACCGGAGGGTCGATGAGAGATCGCGCGCAATCTGCGCACGGAGAAGCCCTGGCACGGTGATGAAGGACCCGGGTTCAATTCCCGGCAGCTCCACCAAAGGCCGCTCGTTCTGGACCAGAACGAGCGGCCTTTTTATTTCCGACTAGCCTTCAAACGGGATATCGCGCAGTTCGCGACGCAGGATCTTACCGGTTGGGTTCTTCGGGATTTCGTCGATGAAGTCCACAGCGCGAATCTTCTTGTAAGGGGTGACACGCTCGGCTACCCAGCGCATGATTTCGCTTTCGGTGAGCTCGGCGCCCTCACGCTTGACGACGAACGCGCGCGGGATCTCAAGACCGTCACGGTAAACGCCGACAACGCCAGCGTCGGTTATGTCGGGGTGGGTGAGCAGCAGTGCCTCGAGCTCAGCCGGTGCGACTTGGTAACCCTTGTACTTGATGACTTCCTTCGCGCGGTCGACGATGTAGACGGTTCCGTCGTCGTCGACTCGTGCGATGTCACCGGTGCGCAGCCAGCCATCGCCGATGAGAGCCTCGCGGGTTGCCTCTTCGTTGTTCAGGTAGCCCTTGGTCACCTGAGGTCCGCGGATGGTCAGCTCGCCTGGTTCGCCTTCCGGAACCTCGTTGTTGCTTTCGAGCTCGAAAATCTTGAACTCGGTGTTCGGTACCACGAAACCGATGGAGCCTGGCTGACTCTTGCCCTTAAGGCCCACGTGGGTAACGGGCGAGGTTTCAGTCATGCCGTAGCCCTGCACCAGATTCGTGTCTAGGCGCTGTTCGACCGCACGGGCCAACTCATTGTCCAGTGGGGCTGCACCAGAGATCATGAGGCGGGACGACTCAAAGTCCTCTTTCTTCACCGCTGGGTGCTTAGCCAGCGCAACCGCCAACGGTGGAGCGATGAAGGTCATCACGATCTTGTGCTTCGAGTGCGCGCCCAAGAATGCGTCGAGGTCAAACTTCGGCATGCTGAATACTTGGTGGCCATGTGCAAGCTGGCAAAGCAGTTGGGTGGTCATGCCGTAGATGTGGGTGAAAGGCAGTGGGCACAAGAAGTTGGAGTGGTCAGGGATTTCGTTCTCGATGAACATGTGACCGGTCTGCTCGATGTTGGACACGATGTTGGAGTGAGTCAGCATCACGCCCTTAGACACTCCGGTTGTTCCGGAGGAGAATGGAATCGCGAACAGATCGTCCGGGGAGATGTCCACGTCTGGTGCGGCGAAGCCCTTAGCTGCGAGGGGTGGGATTTCACCGGAGAAGATCTGCGGCATCTCTTCAACGTCGGTGGTACCGATGTAAAGCTTCGCGCCGGATAGCTTGAGCAGGTTCTCAAGGTCGGAACGGTTGAGTAGGGCGCCGAGTGGGGAGACGGTCGCGCCAGAGCGTGCGATTCCAAGCAGCGCGGTGGCGTAGTTGATCGAGTTTGGAATCTGGAGTGCGACCACATCGCCCTTACCGATGCCGCGCTGAGCCAAAGCGCCAGCGACAGACAATGCACGATCGCGCAGCTCGCCGTAGGTGATGGTGGTGTCGGTGTTTACTTCGGTAATCGCAGGGCGCGCGGCATCTTCCTCAGACAGGTTGCCGAAGATATGGGTAAAGACATCGACCTCTGGGATGGTCACTTCTGCGAAAGGGCTGGTGTACGACATGGGGATTACTCCTTGTTTATTCATTCGGCAAGATACTTAAGTTGCTAATGCGCGGGCCAGGGATGATGTTGTGTGGTGATTAGGGCAGTGGTGCTTACCGACGATCACGGGGGACGCGTGCCCTATCCTAACTAGTGCTACGAATCGCTATTCGTATGGCCGGTGTCACAGGCTACACTATTTGAGGTGTGGGGCAAGGGGGTAATTTTGGAAATCCCCAAAGAGGCCTGGCTTGTAGTGGTTGCTGATTCCTTACGGTGGGAGACTTTCTGTACCTCCACTACGAACGATCAGTAGTTGAGATGGCACTAATAGGCATTCAAGCGGAATTCTTGCTTGTAGTGGACACTATCGCTCGAACGTTCCAATTTTGTGGCCTCGGTGTCGGGTGCCGCTGATATTCGTTGAAGCACGAAGCAAACATCGTGGACATACGGAATAGACGAACTCGACAGGCTTTTACCGCCGTTGGAGGAGGTGGGCGTGATCGTGCTCGGCTCGCCGTGGCATGAACTGTGCAAGAAGGTGGCAAACCATATCATTCGTGAAAATGATGAGGTCCTCGATGACTTTGTTTATATCGACTGTGCGGGGGTTCCTGGATATCGCAATGAGGTGGGTGATATTTCTCGTGGTTGGGAATCTAACCTGAAATGGCGCAACTTTGCCGACCATCTGATTGGCTCCGTGCGCTACTCGGCCGAGCTCAATATTCTGACTGTTCCGCGGGCTGTGGACGCTAGCCAGATGCCTGCCTGGGTTCCGGCGCATGCAATCGGCCTACATTTGGAGAAAGCAGTCTCCACCCGCGGAATGGATAGTGGCGACGTAGTAGTGACCGTCTTCGTTCCTGATGGGCGGGACCCCATATCGTTGACGGTCTCGCTTGGGTTAGCTGCGGGGATGCAGGGTGACGCAAAGCTCGAAATACCCTTTCACAACCACATTACGAATCCGGATCCTCGGTGGGGTGATTTAGTGAGGACGGCACCCCACGAGCTCACCGACGCTGTCGCCGCCCTACTTCAGGATGTGCAGGTTCACGCTCCACACCAACTTCTGTCGTGGGCGGGGATCGAGGGGGACGCTGAACTAGTCAGAGTGCGCAGCGTTGTGTGTGATGGGCCGCTGGTCGTCGAGGCGAATTTTCGTGCAAACTTCAAGGTGGAAATGGCGTGGGCGGGAGCGGGTTGCGGTAGTGGGGTAAAAATCGTTAACGGCGTTGTCTCCGTTGGTGCTTGTGGAGATGGTGGGTTGGTCCCCGGGGCGATTGAGGGGTTGGGGTCGAGCTGGGGATCCATCTTTCCCAGGTAATCGCATTGACAATCTACATACCCCCGTGGGTATAGTGGTGGCTGGACCGTGCTCACCTCGCGGAAAAGCTGATCCGGGCGAAAAATCCGCGTCCTGAAAGAAAGGCCCTCATGTCTTCCGTCCCTGGCTCCAGGCAGATCGGTATCCGCCTTCCGGGTTATGAGATTCCGATGATCAACGAACGTGCAGTTCGTGCGTCCGCCGGAATCCTTTTCCTCTGTGGCGGAATCGCATTCGCGAACGCTTACTTCAAACAGTCGATACAGCCCTTGCAGCCGTTCGGAATGATCTTCATGCTGGACATGCTAATTCGCGTGACATTGGGGGACCGCTGGTCGCCGTCGATGTTCCTCGGCAGGTTAGCAGTACGCAATCAGCAGCCCGAATGGGTAGGTGCGCCACAAAAGAAATTCGCATGGTGGCTCGGGTTTAGCTTGGCGACGATCTCGTGTCTAGGAATGGGACTACTGTCCGCCCCTCTGTCTCTTACTCTTGCGCTTTGCAGCGTGTGTCTCGTCTTCCTCTTCTTAGAGACGTCCTTTGGCATTTGCGTTGGCTGTGTACTCCAGGCGCGTTTTTCCAAAGAAGCACCTCAATACTGCGCGGGCGGGGTTTGCCCAGCTCCGACCGCCCGATAGAAAGGCATCACATGTTCCGTTCCCTGTCCGTAGCCCTTGCGGCTGGTCTGACTGTTGTCGGGCTGGCTGCCTGTTCTTCTGAGCCAACTGCCCTAGTAACTATCGACGACGACACGATCATCATCGATGCCCGCAGCCCAGCGGAAGCCGATTCCGTCGGCTATTTGGAAAACTCACGGTTGCTCGACTTCAACTCTGGAGAAGTTGAGGCAGAAATTTCGCAGCTCGATCCCGATGCTGAATATATGGTGTATTGCCGTTCCGGAAATCGGTCAGCGCAAACCGTGGCACTCCTCGAAGAAAATGGCTTTGACAACGTCACTGACTTAGGGTCGATGGAAGAGGCCTCGCAGGCTACTGGGTTGAGCATAATCCGCTAATCGACGACCATCTTCGCGCCGAGTCCTCGTGAGGTCTGCCCACAGATGTTCACACGGTTTTACCCAGCTAGATCACAGCCAGTAATGTCATTGCCATGAATGCTGTCTTGATCGCAGTCCTTGTGATGCTGATCCTCTCTGTATCTCGCGTACACGTTGTATTGTCCCTGTTTATTGGTGCTCTCGTCGGTGGCCTCCTGGCCGGAATGGGTCTTGAAGGCACGATGGTCGCCTTCCAAGAGGGCCTGCAAGGTGGCGCAAAGATCGCCCTCAGCTACGCACTTCTTGGTGCTTTCGCCATGGCAGTGGCTGCCTCGGGGCTGCCGCGCGTCCTTGCGGAATGGTTGATTGGTCGCGTCGGGGTCACTGACGAAACTACGAAGAGCCGTGCTGTCACCGCTACAAAGTGGGGTCTTCTCCTGGGAATTCTCGCGATGTCGATCATGTCGCAGAACCTGATCCCTGTGCACATTGCCTTCATTCCTTTGCTGATCCCGCCACTGCTGGTGGTGTTTAACAGACTGCAGCTTGATCGTCGCTTGATCGCTTCGATTCTGACCTTCGGCCTTGTCACCACATACATGTGGTTGCCCGTCGGTTTTGGTTCGATCTTCTTGAACGACATCCTTTTGGGCAACATCGAAAAGGCCGGGATGGATGTCAGCAACATCAACATCTTGTCTGTCATGACCATCCCTGCGCTGGGCATGGTCGCCGGCCTGCTCATCGCCGTTTTTGTTTCCTACCGCAAGCCGCGCATCTACGCAGATAAGCCAATCCAGGGCCTAGCGGAGGAGAAGGAAGACGAGCCGATTTCGCGCTACAAGATCATCGTGGCTCTGGTCGCGATCGTCGCTACGTTCCTGGTCCAGGTTGTCATGCAGTCGATCGGCACCGAAGCAGACTCGCTGCTGGTAGGTGCGCTCGTCGGTCTGTCCATCTTCTTGCTCACCGGTGGCGTGAGCTGGCGCGAGGCCGATGATGTGTTCACGGGCGGAATGAAGATGATGGCACTCATTGGTTTTATCATGATTACCGCCCAGGGCTTTGCGTCCGTGATGTCGGCTACTGGCGAGGTCGAATCGCTGGTGACTGCGTCGGCGAACCTGTTTGAAGGCAGCAAGGGAGCAGCGGCCTTCGCAATGCTTTTGGTCGGCTTGATCGTCACCATGGGAATCGGCTCGTCCTTTTCTACATTGCCAATCATAGCGACGATCTACGTGCCGCTGTGTATGACGATGGGATTCTCCCCAGCCGCCACCGTCGCCATTATTGGCGCGGCTGGTGCCCTCGGTGATGCAGGTTCGCCGGCATCGGACTCCACCCTTGGGCCAACTTCTGGTTTGAACGCGGATGGTCAACACGATCACATTCGTGACACAGTGATTCCGACCTTCCTGCACTACAACATTCCCCTGATCATCTCGGGCTGGGTCGCAGCGATGGTGCTCTAGAACACCAACACGGTCTCTCCATTAGGCGTAGTCTCGGCGGAAAAGCACCGCTGAAACTACGTCTATATTTTATTTAAGGAGTCCCTATGCGCGCTGTCATCATTCACGGCCCCGGCGATATTCGTGTCGAGGAAGTTGAACAGGACACGGTTGAAAATCCAACTGATGCCGTTATCGAAGTCAAAGCCGCTTGCGTATGTGGCTCTGACTTGTGGCCGTTCCGGGGACTTGAAAAAGTGGACGCAGGGGCCCGAATGGGACATGAGTATGTCGGTGTTGTGTCTGAGATCGGGGCCGAAGTTAAGAACATCGCAGTGGGGGACTGGGTCGTCGGTTCCTTCGTCGCAAGCTGCGGGAACTGTGAAATTTGTGTTGACGGCGACCCTTCCGGCTGCATCAATCGTGAATTCATGGGCGGAGTTGGTACCCAAGCCGAGTATGCGCGCATCCCTTGGGCCGACGGCACTTTGGTCAAGTTGCCTGCAGCGCCGACGCCCGAACAGCTACGCCACGTGCTGGCCGCCTCCGACGTATTAGGTACCGGTTGGTTCGCCGCAGATGCAGCAGCTGCCGGACCGGGCAAAATTGTCGCGGTGGTCGGCGATGGAGCAGTGGGTCTGTCGGCTGTGCTTGGTGCCAAAGCGCTCGGTGCCGAGCGCATCATCATTTCCTCCCGCAACCCACAGCGACAGGCGTTGGCCAAGGCTTTCGGTGCGACGGACATCGTGGAGGAGCGTGGCGACGAGTTCGCGGACAAGGTCGTGGAGATGACTGGTGGATACGGCGCGCATTCCACCGTCGAGGCGGTGGGGTCCAATGAAGCGATGCACCAGGCAATCCGCGCGACCCGACGCGGAGGCTCCCTCGGCTTCGTCGGTGTGTCCCACGGTGTTGAATTGCGCGGAGCAGAACTATTTGGTGCATTGATCCATCTTCACGGTGGCCCCGCACCGGTGCGCCGATACCTTCCCGAATTGGTGGACCGGATCTACTCCGGAGAGATCACTCCAGGCGACGTATTCGACCTGACTCTTCCGCTTGACCAAGCGCTCGAGGCGTACCAAGCGATGGATGAGCGCAAAGCTATCAAGGTTATGCTCACGCCGTAACCTGTATTTGCGAAAGATTTGTGGTTCGGTGGAAGCGACAAGTACTTATGTATGTGGAGAAATGTTGTAAGGTCATCTTGTCTCCCAACAGTTGGGCGTGGCAATCGCGCTCACATGATGAGGATTGGAGCTTCTAAATGCACGAATCAATGGCTGCGCGCCTAGGTGCCGAACTGCTGGGTACTTTTGGCCTAGTCTTCGGTGGTTGTGGCAGCGCAATTTTCGCAGCAAGCGTTCTTGCTAGCGACAATGCGAACGTCAACATGGGCATCGGTTTCCTCGGTGTCTCCCTCGCATTCGGTCTGACCGTTCTGACAATGGCATACGCTGTCGGTCACATCTCCGGTGGTCACTTCAACCCGGCTGTTACCCTTGGCGCTTTCCTGGCAGGCCGCGTCGAAGCTGGCGCGGTTCTTCCGTACTGGATCACCCAGATTGTCGGTGCCTCGCTGGCAGGTGGCGTCCTTTACATCATCGCGAACGGCAAGGAGGGTTTCTCCGCAGCCGAGTCTGGCTTTGCGACGAACGGTTACGGCGAGCTTTCTCCTGACGGTTATTCCCTGGGCGCGGTTCTGGTCGCAGAGATCGTCCTCACCGCACTGTTCCTTTATGTCATCCTCGGCGCGACTGATCGTCGTGCGCCACAGGGATTCGCGCCGATCGCCATTGGCCTCGCGCTGACCCTGATCCACCTGATCTCGATCCCAATCTCTAACACCTCGGTCAACCCTGCGCGCTCCCTTGGCGTCGCGTGGTTTGCAGGTGCAGAGCCTCTGTCCCAGGTGTGGGTCTTCATCGTCGCGCCACTGATCGGTGCTGCGATCGCAGGCTTTACCTACAAGTTCATCTTCCCGGATGAGTCTGATCACCTAATGGAAGAAATCGGCGCTAAGTAAACCGATTGCGCCATCGTCGATAAGCGTCCTGCAGCCTAAAGTGCTGCGAGGGCGCTTTTTGTCTACCTAAGTGGGGGTACTTGCAAAAGTTGCCTTAACAACGTTCACTTTTCGCGTGCGCTACAACAAAAAGCCGTCTATGTTATGAGGGATATCACAGATCATTTTGACGAAAGGCGAGCTCATGGCAGAGCAAGTTCACGAAGATATCCGAGTCTTAGGTCGCATCCTTGGCAATGTGATTGCGGTGCAAGAGGGCGAAGACATCTTTGAGCTCGTGGAATCAACGCGCCGGACCGCGTTTGATGTGGCGCACGGGGATGCTGATGCTCGCGAACTGCTCGCTATCTTCCGGGACCTGGACATCACGAAAGCGAACTTGGTTGCGCGCTCGTTTAGCTATTTCGC
Source organism: Corynebacterium breve (assembly GCF_030252165.1). Classification (NCBI taxonomy): domain Bacteria; kingdom Bacillati; phylum Actinomycetota; class Actinomycetes; order Mycobacteriales; family Corynebacteriaceae; genus Corynebacterium; species Corynebacterium breve. Next base: position 544,769 of record NZ_CP126969.1, read on the forward strand.
GCTGCTAGCAAACCTGGCTGAGGACCTTGATGACGAGTCGGTTCCTGCCGAGGTTTCGCTGGAAAAGACTTTGCAAAGCTCAAGGCGTCGAAGGTGACACCGGCGCAGGCCTCCGATGTGCTTCGTAATGCACAAATCTCGCCGGTTTTAACTGCACACCCTACGGAGACACGACGCCGCACCGTTTTCGATACTCAGACCCGCATCAAGTCTTTACTCAAGCAGCGTCATTCCATCACCAATGCTGTGGCGTTGGAAGAGATTGATCAAGAGATTTACCTGCGCATGACCCTGCTGTGGCAGACTGCGCTGATCCGTATCTCGCGCCCCACTTTGGAAGATGAAGTCGATGTCGGGCTGCGTTACTACAAGCTGTCTCTCTTGGATCAGGTGCCAGCGTTGAACCGCACGATTCGTAAGGGTGCCAAGGAAGCTTTTGGTCTGCAGCTGCAGGGAGTGTCGGTTGTTCGTACCGGTTCCTGGATTGGGGGCGACCATGACGGCAACCCCTATGTGAATGCGGAGACTTTGACCTACGCCACGGAGCGCGCCGCGGCGACCGCTTTGGATCACTACGAGACCGAGCTGGGGGAGCTCGAGCGCGAACTCAGCTTGTCCGACCGCTACTCATCCTGTTCGGGCGAACTCCTTACGCTTGCCGAGTCCGGCAAGAATGACTGGCCGTCGCGCGTCGATGAGCCCTACCGTCGCGCGATCTTTGGCGTGCGCAACCGAGTCCGTGCAACCGCGAACCTCGATGATGCGGCTGGGTACGAGCCGTACTCCAAGCCTGCTGAACTCCTGCGCGACCTCGATGTGATCGATCGGTCGCTGCGTCAGTTCAACGACGACGTTATCGCGGACGATCGCCTCGCACGCATCCGCTCGGCAGTCAGCACCTTCGGCTTCAACCTGTACACCCTGGATATTCGCCAAAACTCTGAGTCGTTTGAAAAGGTCCTCTCCGAGTTGTTTGCCACCGCAGGGCTTTGCGACGACTACGCGTCCCTGGACGAAGCCGCAAAACAAGAACTGCTTATCGCGGAAATCCAACGAAACCGCCCGCTGGTCTTTCCTGATGTCGAAGGCTTGAGCCCTGACACCGAGAAAGAACTGGGTATCTTCCGCGCGGCAGCCAAGGCCGTGAAGAATTTTGGCCCGCGTACGATTCAGAACTGCATCATTGCGATGACCGGAGCCGTCAGCGACATTCTGGAGCCGATGGTTCTGCTCAAAGAGGTGGGCTTGACCCAGCTCAACCTAGTTCCGCTGTTTGAGACTATTGATGACCTGAAGTCGGGCGCGAAGATCCTCGAAGAGCTGTGGAATGTACCGATGTACCGTGAGCACCTGCGCGATCGCGGTGATGTCCAAGAAGTTATGTTGGGTTACTCGGATTCCAATAAGGACGGCGGTTACCTCGCTGCCAACTGGGCTCTGTATGACGCCGAGCGCGAGTTGGTGGAGCTGTTTGACAAGTACGGTATTGAGCTGCGCCTGTCCCACGGACGTGGCGGTGCCGTGGGCCGTGGCGGAGGCCCTACTTATGATGCGATCCTGGCTCAGCCCAAGGGCGCGGTTTCTGGCTCGGTGCGTATCACCGAGCAGGGCGAAGTGATTTCGGCCAAGTACGGGTCGCCGGATACTGCGCGCCGACACCTAGAAGCATTTGTCTCCGGCGCGTTGGAAGCATCCTTTACGGACACTGAGCGGATCGAAGCGCCTGAGCGTGCCTACGCCACGATGCGAGAGATTGCTGATCTTTCCGGGAAGAAGTACCAAGAGTTGGTGGGGGATCCAGGCTTTATCACCTATTTCACCCAGTCGACCCCTCTGCACGAGATCGGTGATCTCAACCTTGGCTCAAGGCCGGCTGCGCGTAAGCAGACCACGGCGATTTCGGATCTCCGCGCAATCCCATGGGTACTGTCTTGGTCGCAGTCTAGGACCAACATTCCAGGCTGGTTTGGCGTGGGAACTGCAGTGAGCGAGTGGGCCGGCGACGACGAGTCACGCTGGGAGGAATTGCGCGAAATGTACCGCACGTGGCCATTCTTCCGAACTGTGTTCTCCAATATGGCGCAGGTTATGGCCAAGGCTGAGATCTCGCTGGCGCGTCTCTACGCGGATCTTGTCGATGACAAGGAGCTCGCTGATCGCATCTACACGATGATTGCGGATGAGTTTGAGCTCTCTCGCTCGGTGTACCTGCGTGTGACGGGCAACGAGGATTTGGTTTCCGAAAACCAGCGTCAAGCTCGCTCTTTGAAGCGCCGTTACCCGTACCTCTTGCCTCTGAACGCAGTGCAGCTGGAATTGCTTCGTCGCTATCGTGCAGGCGACGATTCATTCCTAGTGTCTAAGACAATTCAGGTGACTATGAATGGTCTGTCTACTGCACTGCGCAACTCGGGCTAAATCGAAAATGGATAGGTGCTGTGTCACCAAAAAGTTGTTAAGGTAGCCAGCGACAGGATGTTATTTACGAAAGGCGGGACATAATGTCCATCTCTGAAATCGCTCTCCGAGCAATCCCCGGTGCGCTCATTGTTAATTCTGGCGTTGGCAAGCTGCAGCTGCCAGCTGAAGTTTCTCACGGTCTTCATCAAGCTGCTACCTCGGGCATTAAGGCTATCGAGAAATTGCCTGCGGACAGTTTTGCCCGAAACCTAGGCATCGCGGAAATCGGTGTTGGCGGAGCCCTGTTGGCACCGTTTATTCCAAGCCGACTTGCGGGTGCTGCGCTGACCACTTTTGGCGCGGGCCTGATGACGATGTACTTCAACAACGATGAGAATACTGAAGCTGACGGAATCCGCCCTTCCCAGGCTGGTCTTTCCTTGGCCAAGGATTCCTGGCTCGTTGCGATCGGTCTAGGCCTGATGTTCTTTCCATCGAAGCGTAAGTAAATGATTTAGTGAACATTCTTGTTTGCTAAATAGGGGTGCCCGTTGGGGGTGCCCCTATTTCTCATTTTTGCCCCATTTTCTTGGGGTTATGTGATTCAATAATCAGACTCATCGGAGTTAGGGTTGGCTACCAAAGGCCCGAACGCTAAATTAAGTCAGGTAAGGCTAACCTAACTTGAACAAAAGGGAGAGACTGATGGTCGCACGACTTTCTACCCCAAAGGCACTCGTGGCAATCGTTGCAAGTGCATCACTGCTGCTCGTATCGTGTTCGGAAGGCGCTGCACCGACGGACAACGCGTCGTCGTCAAGCGATTCTGTAAACACGATCGAAGTCGAAGACAACAACGGAACCCAAACCGTTCCTAGTCCGCCGACTTCCGCCGCGTCGCTGGACAACCGCACCTTTGAGGTGCTTGAGCAGTGGGGTGTCGATCTGGTCGCAGCGCCAATCGATTTGATGCCGAACACCATCGGATACTCCGAAAACAGTGAGATTTTGAATATCGGTAATCACCGTGAGCCCGATCTTGAATTGCTAACTGCGGCTGAGCCCGACCTGATCATCAACGGCCAGCGCTTCACTTCTCACGCGGAGGCGATCGCCAAGCTCAACCCTGATACCCCGATCGTGGACTTTGAGCCCCGTGACGGAGAGCCGTTTGACGAAGAGCTAATCCGCCAGGTGGAAGAACTCGGGAAGATCTTTGGCAAAGAAGCGGAAGCTGATTCTTTGGTGCAGGACTTCACGGACGCAGTCGAGCGCGCCAAGGCAGCATACGATCCGGAGAAGAAGGTCATGGCCATCAACGTTTCCGGTGGCAACATTGGTTACGTCGCTCCGACTGTCGGACGTACCTACGGTCCGATCTTCGATCTGATCGGCTTGACCCCAGCACTCGAGGTGCCTGAAGGATCGTCGAACCACGAGGGCGACGACATCTCCGTTGAAGCGATTGCGCAGTCCAACCCAGATTGGCTGCTCGTGCTTGATCGCGACGCTGGCACCAGCACTGCAGAAGGCTCAAAGCCTGCCAAAGCGGTGGTGGAGGAATCCCAGGCACTACAAAACGTCACGGCAATTAACGAGGGCCATGTCGTCTACGCGCCAAACGACACTTACACTAATGAATCAATCATTACGTATACCGAGATTCTGAACGATATCGCCGACGCATTTGAGGCCGCAAAGTAAATGACGGAAGTCGCCGCCCGCGCTGAAAAACCACGGACCCGATCACGAGTAATCGATTGGAGGCTCGTGGTTGCAAGCGTTGCTGTTCTCGCCCTACTCGCATTGTCCCTGTTCGTGGGGCAGTACGACATCTTCGGCGCGGACGACGGCGGCGAGATGTTTGCCATTACCCGCATTCCGAGAACGCTGGCTCTTGCGCTTGCCGGAGCCGCAATGGCGATGTCGGGCTTGGTCATGCAGCTGCTTACCCAGAACCGCTTTGTAGAACCGACGACCACGGGAACCACCGAGTGGGCCGGGCTTGGTCTACTTTTTGTCCTGTATTTCGCACCGGCCGCGACGATCCTGCAGCGCATGGCAGGCGCGGTGATCTTCGCCTTCATCGGGACCATGATTTTCTTCCTTTTCCTGCGCCGCGTAACCCTGCGATCCAGTTTGATCGTTCCGATCATCGGCATCATGTTGGGCGCAGTCGTCGGTTCGGTTTCTACTTTCTTTGCACTGCAGACCGATATGTTGCAGCAGCTCGGCGTGTGGTTCGCTGGAACCTTCACCGACATTGTCGCTGGACAATACGAGGTGTTGTGGATCGTGGCGATCGTCGTCGTAGCGGTGTTTTTCTATGCTGACCGCCTCACCGTTGCCGGACTAGGGGAAGAGGTCGCGACAAATGTCGGCGTGAACTACAACCGCATCATTTTGATCGGCACCGGACTTGTCTCCATCGCGACGGGGGTGGTGACGGTGGCCGTGGGCTCGTTGCCGTTCTTGGGTCTGATCGTGCCCAACATTGTCAGCATGTACCGCGGAGACGATCTTCGTTCGAATCTTCCTTGGGTCTGCCTGCTCGGTATCGCGATCGTCGTGATCTGTGACCTCATCGGTAGGACCATCATCGCGCCGTTCGAGATGCCGGTTTCCGTCATCCTGGGCATTGTCGGTGCCATCGTCTTCGTCATCTTGATTGTGAGGCAGACGCGTCGTGGCTAGAACCCTAGTGCTCAGCAAAAATACTCGTCGCGAGGTCGGGGCGTTTCAATCTTCCAAGTCCGCTCGTCGGTATTGGATCGTCCTGTGCTCGATGCTTCTTGCAGCAGGCCTGTTTACTGCAGGGCTTTTAGCCTGGGACAACCCAATGGAATTTGGCAGCCGTGGGTTTTGGCTTATTGCAGAGCGCCGTCTCGATGCCGTCATCGCGATGGCCATCGTTGCGCTGTGCCAAGCGATGGCGACGGTGTCGTTCCAGACCGTGACCAATAACCGCATTATTACGCCCTCAATCATGGGCTTTGAGTCGCTCTACACCGTGATTCACACCTCTACCGTGTTCTTCTTCGGTGCATCTGGGCTGATCAATGCCCGAAACTTAGAGATGTTCGTGCTTCAAATCGTGTTGATGGTCGGTCTGTCATTACTGCTGTACGCGTGGCTTTTGACCGGGAAGAACAGCAACATGCACGCGATGCTGCTGATCGGAATTATTATCGGCGCAGGTCTTGGCAGCGTGTCGACATTCATGCAGCGCATGCTGACTCCCAGCGAATTCGACGTGCTTACAGCGCGAATGTTCGGCTCGGTCAATAACGCCGATGCGTCGTACTACCCTGTGGCGATACCACTCATCGCGGTGGCAGTGGTGGTGTTGTACCTGAACTCACGTCGACTCAACGTCCTCGCTTTGGGTCGAGATGCCGCGATTAATCTCGGTGTGAACTACAAGTTCCATGCCATTGGCACCTTGATTATGGTCAGCATTTTGATGGCTGTGTCCACCGCACTGGTTGGGCCGATGACGTTCCTTGGGTTCCTCGTAGCAACCTTGGCGTATCAGTTCGCCGAAACCTACGATCATCGCTTCATCTTTCCGATGGCTGCGCTAATCGGATTCGTTGTGCTTACCGGCGCCTACTTCATCATGAACCACATTTTCTACGCGCAGGGCGTTGTGTCCATCATCATCGAAATGGTGGGCGGCATCGTGTTCCTAGTCGTCGTACTGAGAAAGGGTCGACTGTGATTACACTTACTAATGTTCGCAAGGAGTACAACTCTGATGTTGCGATCGGTCCTGTCAATCTGGAGATACCCGCGGGAGGAATCACCGCACTCGTGGGGCCCAATGGTGCAGGTAAGTCAACTCTTCTCACGATGATCGGACGCCTTCTGGCCATCGACTCCGGTGCCGTTACCGTTGCGCAGCACGACATCTCTAAAACGAAGTCCAAGGACTTAGCCAAGGTCATCTCGATCCTGCGCCAGGAAAATCACTTCGTTACCAAGCTCACCGTGCGCCAGTTGGTTGGATTTGGCCGTTTCCCGTACACACAGGGACGACTCAACGCCGAGGACGAGGAAATCATCACCAAGTACATCGACTTCCTTCACCTCACTGAACTCGAAAACCGCTATCTTGACCAGCTCTCCGGTGGACAGCGACAGCGCGCCTACGTGGCAATGGTCTTATGCCAAGAGACTGACTACGTCCTTCTCGACGAGCCTTTGAACAACCTCGACATCGCGCATTCCGTCCAAATGATGCAGCACCTGCAGGAAGCGGCTCAGAAATTCGGGCGGACGATCATCGTTGTACTTCATGACATCAACTTTGCAGCCCGTTACGCCGACTACATTTGTGCGGTCAAGGACGGCCAGATCAGTGCGTTCGGTACGCCCGAGGAAGTACTCCAGTCTGACCTACTTACTGACATCTTCAATACCGAAGTCAAAGTCATCGACGGCCCAGACGGTCTACTCGCGGTGTATCACTAAGCTTTCGCTTAACGACGAACAATTGTGCTGTTAACCAGGGGATTTGACCAATTTCATTCGAGCTGGATATAGTTCTTCAAGTCGCCACCGCAACGGTAACCGCGAGGTTAACCAGGTGAGACAAAGAACCAAATACCAGCAGATTTGACACAGATCAGATCATGAAGGTAAGTTCTAAATCCGCTGCTTCAAACCGGGTTCGAAAGAAACCGCAGAGAAGCGTGCGAATGTTGTGTGAGAACTCGATAGTGTGCCAATGTACTTTTGTTTGTGGATTGGTGTGTGGCTTTTGTGTGTGCCGGCTGCGTGATCCTGTTGTGGGGTTGTGTGGTGGGTGTGTGCCGGTGATGCGTGCTTTTTCGTGGGGTGCGTGTTGTTTTTTGATAGCGGTACAAGATGCATGATTGTTGCGGACTGGTTTGTGAATGAAGACATTTTTGTTTTTGTTGATGGACTTTTTAGTTTGTTGATGATTGTTTGCTGGCCCTTTGTTTTGTTCCTCGTCAAGGGATGGGGGTCAGTGGTTGTTTTGTAATTTTTTGGACAATTGGCGAATGATATTTTTTGTTGTTTGTCAGTGTTGTTTTGGTTGGGTTTTCGGGCTTTTTGCTTGATGTTTCTTCTGAAATGTTTTTGTGGAGAGTTTGATCCTGGCTCAGGATGAACGCTGGCGGCGTGCTTAACACATGCAAGTCGAACGGAAAGGCCCTGCTTGCAGGGTACTCGAGTGGCGAACGGGTGAGTAACACGTGGGTTATCTGCCCTGTACTTCGGGATAAGCTTGGGAAACTGGGTCTAATACCGGATATTCACGTAAGTGGAAAGCTTTTGCGGTACGGGATGAGCTTGCGGCCTATCAGCTTGTTGGTGGGGTAATGGCCTACCAAGGCGTCGACGGGTAGCCGGCCTGAGAGGGTGTACGGCCACATTGGGACTGAGATACGGCCCAGACTCCTACGGGAGGCAGCAGTGGGGAATATTGCACAATGGGCGGAAGCCTGATGCAGCGACGCCGCGTGGGGGATGACGGCCTTCGGGTTGTAAACTCCTTTCGCTAGGGACGAAGCGTAAGTGACGGTACCTAGATAAGAAGCACCGGCTAACTACGTGCCAGCAGCCGCGGTAATACGTAGGGTGCGAGCGTTGTCCGGAATTACTGGGCGTAAAGAGCTCGTAGGTGGTTTGTCGCGTCGTCTGTGGAAGTCCGGGGCTTAACTCCGGGAGTGCAGGCGATACGGGCATAACTTGAGTGCTGTAGGGGAGACTGGAATTCCTGGTGTAGCGGTGAAATGCGCAGATATCAGGAGGAACACCGATGGCGAAGGCAGGTCTCTGGGCAGTGACTGACGCTGAGGAGCGAAAGCATGGGTAGCGAACAGGATTAGATACCCTGGTAGTCCATGCTGTAAACGGTGGGCGCTAGGTGTGAGGGACTTCCACGTTTCTTGTGCCGTAGCTAACGCATTAAGCGCCCCGCCTGGGGAGTACGGCCGCAAGGCTAAAACTCAAAGGAATTGACGGGGGCCCGCACAAGCGGCGGAGCATGTGGATTAATTCGATGCAACGCGAAGAACCTTACCTGGGCTTGACATATATAAGATCGCCATAGAGATATGGTTTCCCTTGTGGCTTGTATACAGGTGGTGCATGGTTGTCGTCAGCTCGTGTCGTGAGATGTTGGGTTAAGTCCCGCAACGAGCGCAACCCTTGTCTTATGTTGCCAGCACGTGATGGTGGGGACTCATGAGAGACTGCCGGGGTTAACTCGGAGGAAGGTGGGGATGACGTCAAATCATCATGCCCCTTATGTCCAGGGCTTCACACATGCTACAATGGTCGGTACAGCGCGTTGCGACACTGTGAGGTGGAGCTAATCGCACAAAGCCGGCCTCAGTTCGGATTGGGGTCTGCAACTCGACCCCATGAAGTCGGAGTCGCTAGTAATCGCAGATCAGCATTGCTGCGGTGAATACGTTCCCGGGCCTTGTACACACCGCCCGTCACGTCATGAAAGTTGGTAACACCCGAAGCCAGTGGCCTATCCTTGTGAGGGAGCTGTCGAAGGTGGGATCGGCGATTGGGACGAAGTCGTAACAAGGTAGCCGTACCGGAAGGTGCGGCTGGATCACCTCCTTTCTAAGGAGTTTGTTTTTTCCATCAACAGTTGTTGGTGAAGGCAGTTAAGTGACCGGATGTGTTGCTGCTGTGTTTTTTTTAAAAATCCGGGTGGAGGCATACCGATACACGTTGTTGTGTGTTCGGGTGCATGCTGGGTTAGATGTCTTTCCATGAATGTGCATGCTGCGGTGTTGTGTCGTGGTGTGGGGTATGTTGGTGCGCTGTTGGGTGTCTGGGGCAGCATTGTCCTTGTGGGTGACTGTCATGTCGTGGGGTGATCGTGTTGTGTGGTTGCTTCCGTGTGGTGGTTGTGTTGTGTGAGAACTGTATAGTGGACGCGAGCATCTTTATTCTTTTTTGTGTTTTTTTGTTTGTTGTGTTCATCCATTGACTGTTTGTTGGTGGTTGTGTGTGTTTTTTATGGGCACATGGTGGATGCCTTGGCATGCTAAGCCGATGAAGGACGTGTGAGGCTGCGTTATGCCTCGGGGAGTTGCCAACTAAGCGTTGATCCGAGGATGTCCGAATGGGGAAACCCAGCACCAGTTATGTGGTGTTACCTGCCGGTGAATTCATAGTCGGTGTGGGGGTGACGCGGGGAAGTGAAACATCTCAGTACCCGTAGGAAGAGAAAATAATGTAATGATTCTGCTAGTAGCGGCGAGCGAACGTGGATGATGGCTAAACCGTATGCGTGTGATACCTGACAGGGGTTGCGTGTGTGGTGTTGTGGGATGCAACTGTTCAGGGCTGTTGACCTGGAGCGTGCGCGAAGCGTTAGTGGAAGTGGTCTGGGATGGCCTACGGAACAAGGTGAGAGTCCTGTACATGAAGGCGTGGTTGTGTGTGTTGTTGTTGTCCCGAGTAGCAGCGGGCTCGTGGAATCTGCTGTGAATCTGCCGGGACCACCCGGTAAGCCTGAATACTTAGTGTGACCGATAGCGGATAGTACCGTGAGGGAATGGTGAAAAGTACCCCGGGAGGGGAGTGAAATAGTTCCTGAAACCGTGTGTTTACAATCCGTCAGAGCACTTCTTATGTGCGATGGCGTGCCTTTTGAAGAATGAGCCTGCGAGTCAGCGGCATGTCGCGAGGTTAACCCGTGTGGGGTAGTCGTAGCGAAAGCGAATACTAAATTTGTGTGTTTGAGTGGCATGTCCTGGACCCGAAGCGGGGTGATCTACCCATGGCCAGTGTGAAGCAGAGGTAAGACTTTGTGGAGGCGCGAACCCACTTAGGTTGAAAACTGAGGGGATGAGTTGTGGGTAGGGGTGAAAGGCCAATCAAACTCCGTGATAGCTGGTTCTCCCCGAAATGCATTTAGGTGCAGCGTTGTGTTAGCTTGCCGGAGGTAGAGCTACTGGTTGGTTGAGCGGGACTATTATCTTAGCAATGTCAGCCAAACTCCGAATGCCGGTGAAGTGATGCATGGCAGTGAGACTGCGGGGGATAAGCTTCGTAGTCGAGAGGGAAACAGCCCAGATCGCCGGTTAAGGCCCCTAAGGGTGTACTAAGTGGAAAAGGATGTGGGATCGCGAAGACAGCCAGGAGGTTGGCTTAGAAGCAGCCATCCTTGAAAGAGTGCGTAATAGCTCACTGGTCGAGTGGTTCTGCGCCGACAATGTAGTGGGGCTCAAGTACACCGCCGAAGCCGCGGCAATATTTTGTATTGGGTAGGGGAGCGTCGTGCATGGGGTGAAGCATTACCGTGAGGGGGTGTGGACTGTGTGCGAGTGAGAATGCAGGCATGAGTAACGAGTGGTAAGTGAGAATCTTATCCGCCGAATGACTAAGGGTTCCTGGGTCAAGTTCGTCTTCCCAGGGTGAGTCGGGTCCTAAGGCGAGGCCGACAGGCGTAGTCGATGGTTAACGGGTTGATATTCCCGTACCCGTTCATGTGCGTTCAAGAGTGAGGCAGTGATACTAACTACCCATAATCTGATCATGTGCCTTCGGGTGTGTGGTTGGTGCGTGCGTAGGGCCTGATCTGTAGTAGTTCAGTGATGGGGTGACGCAGGAAGGTAGCCGAGCCACCTAATGGTGTGTGGTGTAAGCGTGTGGCACGAGTGCTTGGTAAATCCGGTGCTTTTTTGTGTGAGGCGTGATGCGTAGCCCTTTGGGGTGATGTTGGTGATCCTATGCTGTCGAGAAAAGCCTCTAGCGAGTGCGTGGACGGCCCGTACCCTAAACCGACACAGGTAGTCAGGTAGAGAATACTAAGGCGGTCGGGTGAACTGTGGTTAAGGAACTCGGCAAAATGCCCCCGTAACTTCGGGAGAAGGGGGACCATCGCATGTGATCAGATTTTCTTTGTTGAGCGTGTGGTGGTCGCAGAGAATAGAGGGAAGCGACTGTTTATCAAAAACACAGGTCCGTGCGAAGACGTTGAAGTTGATGTATACGGACTGACGCCTGCCCGGTGCTGGAAGGTTAAGAGGACCTGTTAGGACTTTGTGTTCGAAGCGGAGAATTTAAGCCCCAGTAAACGGCGGTGGTAACTATAACCATCCTAAGGTAGCGAAATTCCTTGTCGGGTAAGTTCCGACCTGCACGAATGGCGTAACGACTTCCCTGCTGTCTCAACCACAGGCCCGGTGAAATTGCAGTACGAGTAAAGATGCTCGTTTCGCGCGGCAGGACGAAAAGACCCCGGGACCTTCACTATAGCTTGGTATTGGTGTTCGATGCGGTTTGTGTAGGATAGGTGGGAGACTGTGAAGCGGCCACGCTAGTGGTGGTGGAGTCGTTGTTGAAATACCACTCTGACTGTATTGGATACCTGAACCTTGGCCCATGATCTGGGTTGGGGACAGTGCCTGGTGGGTAGTTTAACTGGGGCGGTTGCCTCCTAAAATGTAACGGAGGCGCCCAAAGGTTCCCTCAGCCTGGTTGGCAATCAGGTGGTGAGTGTAAGTGCACAAGGGAGCTTGACTGCGAGACTGACAGGTCGAGCAGGGACGAAAGTCGGGACTAGTGATCCGGCACCTACTTGTGGATGTGGTGTCGCTCAACGGATAAAAGGTACCCCGGGGATAACAGGCTGATCTTCCCCAAGAGTCCATATCGACGGGATGGTTTGGCACCTCGATGTCGGCTCGTCGCATCCTGGGGCTGGAGTAGGTCCCAAGGGTTGGGCTGTTCGCCCATTAAAGCGGCACGCGAGCTGGGTTCAGAACGTCGTGAGACAGTTCGGTCTCTATCCGCCGCGCGCGTTGAAACTTGAAGAAGGCTGTCCCTAGTACGAGAGGACCGGGACGGACGTACCTCTGGTGTGCCAGTTGTCCTACCAAGGGCATAGCTGGTTGGCTACGTACGGGAGGGATAACCGCTGAAAGCATCTAAGCGGGAAGCCTGTTTTGAGATGAGGTTTCTTTTGAGGTTCCCTAGAGACTATGGGGTTGATAGGCCAGATCTGGAAGCATCGTAAGGTGTGGAGGTGACTGGTACTAATATGCCGACAAACACATACCCGCACTTTTGTGTGTGGTGATGCAGCGAGTAAAAATTTGTTTGATCACTGATGAGGTTTGGTGTTCGCGTCCACTGTGCAGTGTCTGACACAATACGTGTCAGGCGCATCTGAATGATTATGTGCATGGCATGCACCGTGTGGTGTGTGTTGTGTGGTCCACTTGTTCGCTGGATTGATCGATGTGCCGTTTTTAGGTGTGTCGGTGGTTGATGGCGGCGGGGAAACGCCCGGTCCCATTCCGAACCCGGAAGCTAAGCCCGCCCGCGCTGATGGTACTGCACCTGGGAGGGTGTGGGAGAGTAAGTTACCGCCGGCCTATATGTAAATAGGATAATTGAATAGTGTTTGTGTGTGGAGGGTATGTTCTTCCCACACCCCGTGTGAGCGCCCCTGCTGTGTGTGGTGGGTGCTTGGGGGTGTGGGGGAATGTGCCCTCCTTTTTCTTGTTGTGAGCCCGGGTGGTGAACAATGATGCACGTTTTACCACCTGCCGGGGTACCTGCACCACCTGAAACGGCCACCACTGTACGGTGGTAGCGGTCAAAGGGGGGCACGGTGTCTGAACAATGATGCACGTTTTACCACCTGCCGGGGTACCGACACCACCTAAAACGGCCACCACTGTACGGATTGACACTACTTCGCGTCGTCGCGTGGACTGCTGATCCACCAGTAGGTGCCAGCGGCAGCTGCTGCGACGAAGACTGTGATGAAGCCGCTCATGAACTCCAGTGATTCGGACGGGAAAATGCCGAGCAGGCCTGCAAACCACAAAGGCCCAGTCACCAGGACCGCGATGAAGATGATGATCGCAATGGCGATACGCATGGTCGGTTTGTCTCCTTAGAATGAAAGCTGGGCAAGTAGGGATGATGCTCGTGAAAGTGTCTCGGGTTTCTTGCAAAAGGCAAACCTGACCTGTCGGCGCCATGATTCTGATTGGTCCGTAAAGACTTCGACGGGAATCGCCGCAAGACCAGCCTTTTCAGGTAAGTCCATACAGAATTTTACTCCGTCGTAGCCGGTGGGAAGGTCGACAACAGTGAAGTATGTGCCGTGCGTGTCGTGTACCTGCAGTCCTGTGGCTCGCAACGCTTCTTGGAGAAGGTCTCTCCCCTCGGCGAGTTCAGCGACCATACCTTGGAGCCAGTCGCCCGCATTATCCAAAGCCCATGCAACCGCAGGTTGGAATGGGGTCGCACCGACGTAAGTCATGAACTGTTTCGCTTTGATGATTCCTTCCATCAGCTCAACTGGAGCCAGAGCCCATCCAGTCTTCCAGCCGGTTGCGTTAAACGTTTTCGCTGCGGAGGACACGGTGACCGTGCGTTCGAACATCCCGGGGAGGGAAGCCAAGGCGGTGTGGGTATGGTCGTCGAAAAGCAAGTGCTCGTAGACTTCGTCGGATAGCACTAGGAGGTCGCAAGAGACGGCCACTTCGGCGAGCTCTTCGAGGTCTGCAGCCGCGAAAACGGATCCCGTCGGGTTGTGCGGTGAATTCACAATGATCATGGCGGTGCGGTCAGTGATCGCCGCTCGGACGGCGTCGACATCCACCGTCCAGCTGTTTCCGGCCGTAACTAATGGGACCGACACTCGGTGCGCGCCTGCCAAGGCGATGGCGGCCGCGTAGGCGTCGTAGTAGGGCTCGAGGACGATGACTTCGGAACCGGGCTCTACAAGGCCGAGGACGGTGGCGGTGATCCCTTCGGTGGCTCCCACGGTGACTAAGACCTCGGTGTCGGGGTCATAGGCTACGTTGTAGTCGCGGAGTCGTTGGCGCGAGATGGCCTCGCGCAGTGCAAGCATGCCACGACCGGGACCGTATTGATTGTTGCCCGCGGCGATCTCTTCGCGCGCAATCTCAAGCATGCGAGTGGGGCCGTCCGAGTCGGGAAAGCCTTGGCCGAGGTTGATCGCGTTGAATTCAACGGCCCTCGCGGTCATGGTGGCGAATATTGTTTCGCCGAATGGTTGAAGTCGTTGAACTGTCATTTAGAGAACCAGGAGATTGTTGGGGGTGGCTTTTACTTCGTCGAGGCGTTTGCGTGCCTTTTCTAGTTTTTGCCAGTGATCCTGAGGGATTGCCTTGCGGGCTTCGGCTACCACTTCTTGGTCGGGTGTTCCCCAAGCAATTGGCATTGGGGAGATCTCGTGCCAATGGTCGGTGTCACGGCTGGTGCGTTGTCCTTGGACTGCGACTACCGGGATTTTGGCGCCAAGTTTCGGCTCTACGCCGTTGATGCGAGTGACAGTACGAAGGGCTGCTCCCCAGCGCGGAGGAAGGGCGGGATCAACGTTTGTGTTGACCAGCGCCATGATGACAAAGTCACGGTCAGCGACTTCGGCGATAGTGCCGGCGGCAAGGGGGTAGCGGTCGTAGAGGCTCTGGGCGTTTCCCACTGATCGTGGGACCGCGAAGGCGACGATGAGCATCATGAGGCCGAAAAGGGCGAGGCTCAGGGTGCCGAGGAGTCGCCACGGTGAGTCCGGTGAGACAAACAACCAGATCAGCACAGCCGCGATTTCGCTTAGAACAAAAAGTGAGATGCCGGAGATCACCAGGCGATTGGTGTCCTTAAGCATTTCGTTGTTCTTCTTGGCAAATGCTTCGTCGACGTCGAACTTGAAAACTTTCATCCCGCTCATGGAATACCAGTCTAAACGTCCGAGGAGTCCACGAGGCGGTAGGCATAGCCTTGTTCCGCCAAAAAGCGCTGGCGGTGCAGGGCGTATTCGGCATCCAGGGTGTCTCGTGCGACCACGGTGTAGAAGTGTGCCTCGGATCCGTCGGCTTTGGGACGCAGCAATCTGCCAAGGCGTTGGGCCTCTTCCTGGCGCGAACCGAAGGTCCCAGACACTTGGATAGCCACTGCGGCTTCGGGCAGGTCAATGGAGAAGTTCGCTACTTTAGACACCACAAGGGTTTGGAGCTCGCCTCGTCGGAAAGCGTTGAAGGCTTCCTCACGCTTCTTGTTGGAGGTCTTTCCATCGATCAACAGTGCATCAATGTGGGCGGCGATCTGCTCAAGTTGCTCGAGGTATGCGCCGATAATCAGGGTCTGCTGGCCCTCGTGTTTGCGCAGGAGCTTGTCGACGACGCGCAGCTTCGCATTACTTGTCGCCGCCACGCGATAGCGTTCGCGGGTCTCGGCGGTGGCGTAGACCATCCGTTCGGCTTCGGTGAGTGTGGTGCGCACTTCGATACATTCTGCGGTCGCGATAAAGCCTTGGGCCTCGAGTTCTTTCCAAGGGGCGTCGTAGCGTTTGGGCCCGATGAGGGAGAAGACGTCGTCTTCGCGCCCGTCCTCGCGCACGAGCGTTGCGGTGAGACCCAAGCGGCGGCGAGATTGCAGGTCAGCGGACATACGGAAGACTGGGGCGGGGAGGAGGTGGACTTCGTCGTAGATGATGAGTCCCCAGTCGCGAGAATCGAAGAGTTCCAATGCGCGATACTCGCCCTTGGTTTTGCGTGTGACTACCTGATACGTGGCGATGGTCACCGGGCGGATCTCTTTGCGCTCGCCGGAGTATTCGCCGATCTCTTCTTCGGTGAGTGTGGTGCGGCGCAGCAGCTCGTCGCGCCACTGGCGGCCTGCAACCGTGTTGGTCACCAAGATTAACGTGGTGGTTTGTGCCTCGGCCATCGAAGCCGCACCGACGATCGTCTTACCGGCGCCACACGGCAGGACGACAACCCCGGATCCTCCTTCCCAGAAAGAATCCTTGGCGTACTCCTGGTAATCGCGCAGCTCCCAACCCTTGAAATCCAATGCGATGGGATGAGATTCGCCGTCGACGTAGCCCGCGAGATCCTCAGCAGGCCAACCGATTTTCGTTAGCTCTTGTTTGATGCGTCCGCGCTCGGAGGGATGAACGGGGACGGTGTGGTCGTCGATACGTGCGCCCAGCATCGGTGTGATCTTGCGGTGGCGTGATATCTCCTCGACGATCGGGGCTTCATCGGACTCCAGCACCAGCCCGTGGGCGGGGTGCTTCAACAGACGGACGCGCCCGTAGCGCGCCATGGTCTCTGCGACACCGATCAGCAGGGACTGCGGCACTGGGAAGCGTGAGTAGCGTTCGAGTACATCGACGGCCTGCTCGGCATCGTGGCCGGCGGCGCGGGCGTTCCACAAGGCGAGTGGTGTGATTCGGTAAGTATGGATGTGCTCTGGGGCACGTTCCAGTTCCGCGAAAGGGGCCAGTGCTGCACGGGCGAGACTTGCCTGTGGATGATCTACTTCGAGCAGCACAGTCTTATCTGACTGAACAATCAAGGGGCCGTCGCCTAACGCCATGGGAACATCCTTTCCTTCGGCTTCCCATTATGCAACGTCTAGGAGTCCACATCTTCGAGGAGGTCGCTGTTCATCCAACGTGAATGTGGGCCAGTTGTGCTCTGCGCGTAGGACTTGTGCCCAATGAAAGATTGGGTTCCCGGTTCTTTTTGGGAGACATGAACACAATATATTGTCGCGTCTTCTAATACGGCGTCCGATTTAGGGGATCTCGATCTCGGAAAGACGACGGGCAAGACCAAACGCTTCGCGGACGATGTTTTCGCCGTCGGAGGGATCGCGGGGTTCGGGCAGTTGGTGATATGCATCGACTGCGGCCCATGCAATTGCGATGATGGCCTGGAAGGCGAAGCGGAAGTCACCACTCTCGTCCTCTGGGAACGTGAGCGGGCAGGTGTACTCGCCCTGGAGGGTTTCCAGGATGGTGCACACGCGGGACAGCGCAACGATGTTGTCCACGCATTCCATTGGTGCGCTAGTGAGAGAGTCGAGGACTAGGCCCTCAACGGTGTCGATGAGATTTGCGTGGCTACCTGCGCTACGGAGTTCTTCCTTGAGGAGAATGGCGCGAGTAGCTGCAAACTCTTCCAGCGCTTCTTCACGAGACGTGAAGTAGTTGTGGAATGTGCGTGCGGAGACTCCGACGGCAGCTGCCACGTCCGCGACCGTGGTGCGTTCTGTGCCTTGGGTGATGACAAGCCGTGCAGTTTCACGCATGAGGCGTGCGCGAGTGTCTGCCTTCTTTGCCTCGCGGGGTGCTGCCATGCTGTCCGTCCTTTTTGCAGTCTGTATGAAAAAAGTTGAACTCTCAAGTATCAAGAACACGATCAGCGTAACAATGACGTAACAAATCTGCAGTGCGAGCAATCAAAACCGCCGAATTACAACACAATGACCTTTGTAATTCGTGGCAATGCGATCCTCACCACAGCGCCATTTTTCGGATTGAGCGCATCAACCTGACCAGCGTTAACCGACAACGGGGTGACTGTCACTTGGTTACCTTGGCCATTACGGTTCACATACCCGATCGCCACCTGCTTGCCGGCCCGCGCCGCTGCTTGCAACAACGACACGTGATCGTCGGCGCCAGGTTCTTCGCCAGACTGTTCCTCACCGCCAGCATCGCGGATTGCGGAAACCGCCCGAGCGATATGCTCATCGTCCACTTGTGGCTCACGCAACAGCACTGATGGGGAGGCGGTGACCAGTACCGGCTCGGGCGCCATGCTTATCGACGCGCCGGATCCATCCTCGGCCGTTGGCTGCAACCCCACTCCGCGTAGAAGTGCAAGCAACTTGGTTAGCGGCAGCTGCGACACCGCCACTTGGGGCGCAATGCGTGTCAAAGCCTGACTAAGCAGTGTGGACGCCTGCGTAATTAGGGCGGGATCTTCACTTCGGATGTAGCTCACGGCCTCGCCGGCACGAATGCTGCCATGTCCGCGGGCGGCATCGTTGATTAAGAACTCCATTGGCTGGGGCACACCGGTCGGCGAGTGCTCATGTAACCACGCGATGATTTCGGAGGGTTGCCGTCCCTCATCGAGTCCTTTGCGTATCGACGACTCGTTGACCCGGTACACACTTGCAAGCCCAGGGGATTCGAGGATGGCAAAACGCTCCAGCTCGGACTGCAATTCCGGGGTAAGTGGCCCTGGAGCCAAGATCGTCATATCGGCTTGCGGGATGACGTAAGACACTTCTGCTGGGACCAAGGCAGAAGTGGCCTGGGCGAGGTTCTCGTCGTTAAGCAAAGCGACAAGGGCGGAGGATGCGGCGTGCTGTGCGAGCGCCCCGACCAGGTGGGCTTGGCTAACGATCGTGCTGACTTCCGCGGTGCGGATGCCCGAAGCGAGGATGGGGGCGGAGAAGCGGAGATCGGCCAGTACGTCGTCGAGAGTGAGTGGGGCTCCGGGTGTGCGGGCGAATTGGCGCAGGACAAGCGTGCGGGCGCGTCGAACGTCGGGGGAGTGCATTGATTCGGACAAGAGCCGGATGGTTTGACCGCGCTCATCGGTTCCATTGAGTTTGCCGACTTGCCAAGGGGACGCGACCCAGCCGGCAAACACGATCGCCCACTGCTCGGAGATGCGAGCGTCAACCCAGTTCGGGGCGTCCTTGGTCGGTGCGAGGCCATTGATGTCGACGTCGATTTCACCGCGTCCGATAAGTCCCGCAGACTCGCCCACAGTAATAAGGAAGGCCAGGTCTTCAACTTCCAGGTCGAGCTCCTTTGCCAGAGTGCTCAACGCTCGAACGCCGACCGATCCGTCTTTGTTCAATGCCACAGGCTCATGGCCCAGCCGCGTGATAATACGCCGCATGGTCCTTGTGGCGTCAAGGCCTTGTGCGGCTGCGGCCTCGTCGATAAGCGGGCTTGGAGCAGTGTGGTTAGAGAAACGTTGGGAGGGAGTGAGAGGAAAATCTTGGGGGGTTTCACCGCGTAGAGCATCGCGCACCGGGCGGGGGAGGCGCACAGTTGATGAGTTGACGCGCACCAGTAGCTCTTTCGCGATGAGCTGGGGGATCGGTCGCGAAGGGTCGGCATCAGGCCCGGCGTCATGGGTCGAGCCAACACCGCCGGAACTGGCTAAAGTGTCCAATACCGCGCGCTGTTGACGATCCAACCCTTCCACCAACTTCTGCACGGTGGCGGGGGCGTGGTCAAGCACTCGCCACCCTTGCGGCAACGCCCCCAATGCGCCTGGAGTCACCCGCACATCTTGATCCCCGAACAGTAGCGCTAGGCGACGGAGACGTTCAATAGCTGCAAGTGCAAGCTCGCTAGCGACAGGCAGCTTAGCGACGATCGCGTCAGTGGAAACCGGCTCAAGTTCGGCACCGAGATCGCCCGCGCTCTCCAGCACAGCGATTTCGAGGGACGTGAGGGTGCGCACGGCGCGAGACAGTGAACCCGGGAGCGTTAAACGCGTGGCCAAGGGGTTGATCCCTGGGGGTAATGGAAAGGTTGTATCTGGGCGCGCCCTAAGGAGCGCAGCGAGTTCCTCGTCACTCAATTTAGCCAGGGACGTGCGGAAATCGGGGAGCGAGTTGGCCGTGGTCATGATAGAGGCCATCATACGTGCACGGTTTAGTTACTTTTCTGAATGGTCTTTGGCACAATAGCGGTATGGCTAAGAACGTTGACAAGATTGCTGACCAGAACCCTGCGTGGCCTGTAGATACCCCAGGCAATGGTCACCCAGTAACTGAGATTTCCTCCAAGCTTCAGGGCGCGTCCAGCCCATTCGGCGATGAACTAATTCTTCCTCGCCCAGTGGAAGAGACCGGTTACGTCCACCCTTACACCCGCGTCAACCGCTAAGCGTATCCAGCGCGAATAACTTTCCCCAGCTAGCCACGGCCTGCTGGGGATTTGTCGTGCCCAAAACCGGTTCCGAAACACGGAAGGCATGAAAAAGCCGCTATAGGACGAGATCCTGTAGCGGCTTGTGGCTCTGTGGTCTTAGAGGCCGAGGGACTTCTGGAAGTCAGTAACTGGAGCCTGAACCTGTGCAGCCAGAGCGGATGCAATGTTCATTGGGTTGCTGGACAGTGCTGCGTCGATGATCGCGCGGTTGCTGCTGTAGAACGCGTCGAAGTTGCCACGGTTAGCGTTGTAGAAGTCGGTGACAACGGTAGGCATTGCGAAGCCGTACTGAGCCAAGTTGTCTGCAACTAGGTTGTACAGTGCATCAGAAGCTGCTTCCTGGGTAGGAGCCTCGTCCTCGATTGCCTGGACTGGTGCAGGGGCGGCTGCTGCCTGGACTGGTGCAGGAGCTGGCGCTGGTGCAGGGGCTGCAGCAGGTGCGGTGCGCTGGGTAGGTGCGGAGTTCAGGCCCAGACGAGCGGAACATGCTGGCCATGCTCCCCAGCCCTGGCCAGCCAGGGTGCGCTCTGCGACTACGATCTGCTGCTCGCGGGTAGCAAGGTTAGCGGTTGGTGCGAACTCGCCACCGCCGTATGCCTGCCAGGTGGAGCGGGAGAACTGCAGGCCGCCGTGGTAGCCGTTGCCGGTGTTGATTGCCCAGTTGCCGCCGGACTCGCACTGTGCGAGACGATCCCAGTCGGAGTCTGGGGCAGCGTTTGCGGTAGGTGCAGCAAGGGTGGAAGCTGCAACAGCAACTGCTGCGCCTGCGATGAACTTGGTGGACTTTGCGGTAAAGCGTGCCATGTGAGTTTTCCTCTCTCTTGCGCCTACGAGGTGAGCTGTCGGGTTCGGGTTGAGATTGGAAGATTCCCGGCCCAGTGTTCTGGGCTTCACCCCAAGTGAGCTACCTAGTGAAGGTGTCACGGTGCACGTGTGTGCGGTGGGTTCCCCGTCCTTGTCCTATGAAATTTGTTAGGTCTTGGTTGTAGCTTTCACCACCCGGACAAGGCTCGGCGTGGGCGGTGAAGTTGTATTGCCTCATTGAAGGCCTGCCGACGACTCTAACGCTTTATAACGATTGAGTCACGTAACAGGCACGGTTTGGCGCAAATTTTATTTCCTGTGCGTGCAGAAGAAATTATTTATGCAGGTAGGGGCGTTACAGTTTTGCAATGTGATCCCCGTCACGGCTAAATCACAACTTTCACACCCGCCCCAATAGTAACGACATTTGGTTGACGTGTGCTCATTGTGTCTTGCTTTGGCATCAAGCGGCCCGCTGCGAAATGGACGATCATTTTTGGCTTTGAAGCCTTGGTTGTGGGACAAGTTGTTGGGACTTCGATTTTCGGTAAATAAAGGAGTAAACTTAGCCCTTTATCGCGCTGGCTTGGACCAAGCGCACACAAGTATTTTTGAAAGAAAGTGGTGATGATCGTGCCTGTCGGAAAAGTGAAGTGGTATGACGCCGACAAAGGCTTCGGTTTTGCCTCTAACCCAGGCGAAGAAGACGTGTACATCGCAAAGAATGTCCTACCTCAAGGGGTAGAGGCACTCACCGCAGGGCAGCGCATCGAATTCGACTTTGCTGCTGGACGTCGTGGACCACAAGCCCTGCGGGTCAAGGTCTTGGACACCCCTCGACGCCGTCCTGCGCACACACGGAAGCCGGAAGAGCTTTCGAGCATGTTGATGGACGTCATGACAGTAATCGAGAGCCAAGTACAGCCAGTTTTGGCCCAGGGTCGCTACCCGGAGCGCAAAGAAGCCCGCCAGATCGCGGAGATCCTGCGGGCCGTCGCTAAAGAGCTAGACGCTTAAGGCAGCGCCTTTAGGCTTGCTCAAACGCGACCGACCAAGTAGTTAGGTAGGGGGTTTCTTCGTCATGGTCATCAAGACCGATCATCACGGACGAAACCTCCACTACAACTAGCTGGGGTTTTTCGGGGGAATCGCCAACCGGGGCTGCGGAAACAGGGACCTCGACTTTGTTCACATCGCGCGGCCCATGAACCTGTTGATCGTTTGCGCCTGGGTCGTCGTAAATCGTGAGAAGCTGCCAATCGTGGTCGTAGATTTCTTCTGGGATCTCGATCGTCACCGTGTCATCCGCCGAGACTTTGAGCGTGGGAACGTCCCCCTCCGGGCACTCAACGCCAGGCTCGCACACCATGTACGGGGTGACCTCAAGGCTGTCATCTCCGACCGAAGCCGTGATCGCAATATCCTTTGGATTGGTTGGTGGCTGACTGCTCTGCCAAGTGAGAAATGCGTACACGCCAGCCACGAAGGCGACCACAGCAATAACGATGATGGCCAGCAACTTGAGCGATTGGGAATTCTTCTTCGCCATGGTCACACAGTCTAGCTTTAGAGCAGGAGGAACTAGTCGGCGGGTACAAAGGTCACTTCGTAAAGATCCGGCCACCTCTTGCCGGAAAGAAGGAACTTGTCTGAGCCGGGCACGTGTGCGATGCCGTTGAGTACATTGTTCGGATCTGGTGTGGCGTTATTTTCCAGTCCTGATGCGTCAATTACGCCGGTAACCTCGCCAGAATCGGCATCAATGCGCAAAATATCGGTCGTCGTAAATACGTTTGCGTAGACCTCGTCGTCAACGCATTCCAGCTCATTAAGCCCGGTGACCGCTTCGCCTTCCAGCGTCACCGTGAAGCGCTCTTGCTCCTGCAAAGTGTCTGGATCCATCCGGCGGAGCTCGCTGGTGCCGTCAGAGAATACGATGTGATTTTCCATTGAGCACAGTCCCCACCCCTCGCCGTCGAATTTGGCCCGTTCCAGCTCTACCAACGACTCAGCGTCGCGTTTTACGGCGACATTGTCCTGCCACGTCAGTTGCCAAATGAAGTCATCGAACTGAGTGATGCCTTCGCCGAAAAACTCAGGATCAAGGTCAAGGCTGCTGAGCTCTTGGCCAGCCAGAGTGCTGCGGTAAAGGCGAGATTCGCCTTCCTGTCCTGTGCCGATCAACAACGTTCCGTCGGGTGCGACCTCAAGACCTTGGGTAAACGAGGTGTCATCGAACGGGTAGCGCTTTTCTACTTGGACTGAGAGTTGCTCGACTTTAGCGGTGGAGTCGTCGTTAAGCGGTGCGATGCCTTCATCCGAGCACGACACAAGGAGGAAAACTGCGAATGCTGGGGCGAAACGAGGGAAGTTGGTGTAGCCCATGGGAACCATCTTGCCTTAGCTAGTCCATAATGGGTACGTGTCCGAACCGAGAAACCGCAAGAAAACTAGTCCGCTGTTGGGCCGAACCGCAATCAAAGTTGCGCGTGAAGCCCTGATCGAAGTTGCCGACGGAGAGGAAATCGGCGAGCACATCGGAGTCACGGCCAATGCTCGCAACGTTGCGACGCACCGCTTCCATGCTGATGTACCTGGTTATCCAGGGTGGGAATGGAACGCGGTGCTCGCCTGCGCTGCCGGCTCTAACTACCTCACCGTAAACGAGGTTGCGCTGGTTCCGGCTCCAAGTGGCGAGGCACTCCAAGCTCCCGAGTGGGTGCCATACTCAGAACGACTACGCCCAGGTGATTTAGGCCCAGGCGACTTGATGGCCCCGGCTCCAGACGATGACCGTCTGACGGAGGATTCTTTCGCCCGCGACGCAGTAACCTTCACGGGACGTACCACCAAGAAATACTTAACGACGACCGGCCTTGAAGGTGCCAAGTCGCGCTGGCGTAAAGGAGACTTCGGGCCCACCAGCGAATTCGCGGAAAAGGCCGCGCTGCAGTGCAGGACATGCGCGTTCTATCTTCCAGCCGGTGAGCCAATCGGGGAGAACTTCGGCGTGTGTGTTAACGAATACTCTGCCGACGGGCGCCTTGTAGCGTCGAGCTACGGCTGTGGCGCCCATTCAGATACCCAGGTGGATGAAGGCCCTGAGCAGCCGGATCATTTCTACGACGACGAGAAGCCGATCTACAACTAGGCGTTTTCCCACCGTTGATCGCGCAACTGGTTCACCTCTCGGTGGGTGGGCACGCCCATGCGGTCGACACCGGTACGGGCAGGAACTACGCCACCGTATTCCAGCCATCCGGAGACCAAGCGGACGCCATAGAGCGGGCTGACTAGCCAGGTTTCTGTGCTCATCAATTCTGCACGCGCAAAGCCGAGCTCCTTGAAACGGATCTCAACGTTTTGTTCCTCCAGAATCTCCAGCACTCCCTCGAGTGCAACCGACGGAGTGGTGCGGGGATGTGCCGAAATGTGGGCAGCGCCGTCTTTAATCATGACGATCGGGGCGACGATGGAGGAGATGATGCGGCCCGCCTCGTCGATAAGCAAGCCGTCGTCGGCCGAAACGCGGGCGAGCTGGCCGTGCTGCCAACCTAGATCTTCACCACGTCGGGTGGGGTTTTCGCGCTTGTCGACGATGCCTGCGGAATCGACCACGATTTCTTCGGGTCGTGCAGCGAGAGGGCGTAGGGACAAAGAATAATCTTCGTTGGCTACTTCGAGGACGGCGCGCCGGGTTCCGCTGACCTGTGCCAAGCGGATGCGGAGTTTATTCAACTTTGAGTGGGAGAGTCCTCGTTCGCGCCACGAATCGAGGTAACGGTGAAGGTCTATGACGGCACCATCGCGGACGACAAATGTATAAACTTCCACTTAAGGAATCAACCCTTCAAACCAGAATCCGTTGGACAGACGGTCTAACGTCACGCTATCAGCGACTGCCCCAATTGTGCCCCAATTAGGCACGATGTGCGAGATACTCCGATATATATCCAGTACATGGAGGTGGAGGGGTAGCGCTGAATTCATGTTACCCCCTGAGGGGCCGTCGAATAGCCGTCACCCCCTTTATGGTAGTCTCTTTTCTTTTCAATTTTGAATCATCAACAATTTCTGCAAACCTATCTGCGAAAACTGAATTCAATTTTCTTTCCAGATAAGGGGACTCGGCATGAGTCAAAATGGATCAACCAGCACTACCAGCGGGCGCCAGGACATATCTGCCGTAGATAAGTTCTTCCACATCACAGAACGCGGTTCCAGCATCGGGACCGAGGTTCGCGCAGGCGTGGTTACGTTCTTCGCCATGGCGTACATCGTCTTGCTCAACCCGCTCATTCTTGGCACAAGCCCGGACCGAGAGGGAACCGTTCTTGGCATCCCGCAGGTCGCGGCTGCGACAGCGCTTGTCGCCGGCGTGATGACGATTCTGTTCGGCCTCATCGCCAAGTACCCTTTCGGTATCGCGGCAGGTTTAGGACTGAACACACTCGTCGCAGTCACGCTTGTCGGAGGCGAGGGCCTGACCTGGGCTGAGGCGATGGGCTTGGTGGTCCTCGACGGCATCATCATCGTTCTCCTGGGTATTTCCGGCTTCCGCACCGCGGTGTTCCAGGCGATCCCACGTTCCATGAAAGCAGCGATGAGTGTCGGTATTGGCATGTTCATCGCGATGATCGGCCTGGTAAACGGTGGCTTTGTTACCCGCATCCCAGACGCTGCCCACACCACCGTCCCGGTTACCCTGGGACTCGGTGGCTCAATCGCGTCCTGGCCTACTTTGACCTTTGTCATCGGCCTGATCATTTGTGGCTTCGCAGTCGTGCGCAATGTCCCTGGTGGCCTGTTCATCGCGATCGTCGTAACCACCATCATCGCGATGATTGTGGAAGCGATCACCGGCGTTGGCTCGTCTGCTGACTCCGGCCCTACCGGCTGGGGACTCGCGGTGCCAGAACTCCCGAATTCACTAGGTTCGATTCCCGATCTCTCCATCGTCGGTCGCGTTGACCTGTTCGGCGCGTTTGTACACATTGGTGCGCTCACCGCAACGCTGCTGGTCTTTACTCTGGTTCTAGCGAATTTCTTCGACGCCATGGGCACCATGAACGGCCTCGGTGCGCAGGCTGGGCTTAACGACGAAGACGGCAACCTGCCAAACCTGAAGAGCGCACTGGTCGTCGAGGGCCTTGGCGCGGTTGCTGGTGGCCTGGGTTCATCGTCCTCCGCGACGGTCTACGCTGACTCCTCCGCGGGTATTGCTGACGGCGCCCGCACAGGCCTAGCGAACATCGTCACAGGCATCCTCTTCCTGCTCGCGATGTTCCTCACCCCGCTGTATGAGATCGTTCCGATCGAGGCAGCAGCTCCAGTCTTGGTTATCGTCGGCGCGATGATGATGTCGCAGATCACCCAGATTGACTGGAACAAGTTCTACATCGCCCTACCAGCCTTTCTTACAATCGCAGTAATGCCGTTTACCTACTCCATCGCAAACGGTATCGGCGTGGGCTTCATTTCCTTCTCCCTCATGGCGCTAGCAGCAGGCAAGGCAAAGAATGTCCACTGGATCATGTGGTTTATTTCCGCGCTGTTTGTCGTCTACTTCGGAATGGACCCGATCATGCAGGCGCTAAGCTAGCACCTTGTGAGTTCCAACAACCCAGCACCGCAGCACATCACCGATCCACTAGACCCGCGTCTCGACGACATTCGGGATCTAAAGACCGCCGAGAAAACTCTCGTCGTTGCCGAAGGTCCTCTTATTGTAGGCCGGCTCGTGGAATCTCGGTACCCGCTGCGGTGCTTGATTGGTTTCCAGGCGCGATTAGAACAATTCCTGGCCACCCACAAAGTCCAAGCGCCGGTGTACGCCGTTACTCGGGAAGTGCTTGCGCAAGTGGTGGGCTATGACATGCACCGTGGGCTCTTAGCCGTGGCTGATCGGGCAGGGGAATCGTCGATAAGCCAAATCGTTGAAGAGTCGCGCACAGTCGTTGTTCTCGAAGGCGTCGGGGACCATGAGAATATCGGCGCAATATTCCGCAACGCTGCGGGGATGGACGTTGACGCGGTGCTGCTGGGCTCTGGAACCGCAGACCCGCTGTATCGGCGAAGCGTGCGTGTTTCTATGGGCCATGTGCTGCGCACGCCTTTTGCACACCTAGATGGCGGCTTTACTACCTGGCAGCGCTCCTTGGATCAGCTCCGTGAGTCTGGCTACCGACTAGTGGCATTGACTCCTGATCCGCAGGCCGAACACCTTGCTGATGCGCTTGTCGACGACACGGGCGCCCCATATGAGAAAGTGGCGCTCCTCGTGGGTGCTGAAGGGCCCGGATTGACCGAGCATGCAATGCGCGCAACAGATGTCCGAGCACGCATTCCGATGGCGGCAGGTACTGATTCCCTCAACGTGGCGACAAGCGCTGCGATCGCGTTCTATGAGCGCTCCCGCAGCCTGCGCGATTAGTCGGAGCTTCGACGATCGGAGTGACGGATACGCTCGATAACGTTGTTTTTGACACCGCGGGCACCACGCATAAGGCGCTGTCCGAGGCGCTGTGCCGCAGTAAGCGATTGATCCACGACGGTGGCAAAACCATCGCCTTCTGGCTCGGTGTCAATGGCTTGGTAGTCGTCATAATCGCTGCGTGATGCCGCGAACTTTGCTGCAGCCTCGTTTGTGCTGGGAGATCTCTTGACTGTGGTGTTCACCTTTGGTTCTGGGCGTCCATCGACCGCATATGCGACTACGTTGATATCTGGGCCGGTTGGGGAAACGTCGAGCCCCAGCCAACTCTCTTGCGCGGCCGTGGCAAGATCGCACGGCTCGAAAGGAAGGGAGATGCCGCCGATTTGTTGCGCCATCTCACCAGCCCAGTAAGGGGCCTCGAAAGGCTGAGGCAGACCGACGTCCTCAAAGATCGTCGTCCTCGTCGCAGAAAAAGCGCGGCGCACGCTGTCACCGTGGAAGTGGGCGAACCCTGCGAAGGTGCTATCTGTTCCAACGCCAAAGGCGTATACATCAGCAGCAGCGACGGAGCGAAGCAACCGCGGAGGCACTTCGGAGAGCTTGGAAATGCTGTCAACGAATGTCTGGACGATCGTGATTCCTGGGTAGCCCGCGATGTAAAACTCGTCGCGCGACGGCTGCGTGGAACGATTCAAGGGGAACTGGCCAATCGGAGTAATCGGCCACGTCGGGTTTAGCTGCGCCAAGTACTTTCGGCCGAAGCCACGGTCAGCCTTTGGTTCGCGAGATACCACCGCTGCGACATCAGCCGCATTGACAAACCAAAGCGTAATTACTGCGGGGAAACTCATAATTTCATCGACCCCTTTGCTATCTACTTCCGGGGGCGCTTAGTGTTCGTGCGCACGCCCAAAAGAACGTCTTCCCAGTGCGGAGTCACTGCCTTGCGCTTC
This sequence comes from Corynebacterium breve, assembly GCF_030252165.1. Classification (NCBI taxonomy): domain Bacteria; kingdom Bacillati; phylum Actinomycetota; class Actinomycetes; order Mycobacteriales; family Corynebacteriaceae; genus Corynebacterium; species Corynebacterium breve. Next base: position 573,099 of record NZ_CP126969.1, read on the forward strand.
CGCTTTGAAGGAGCCTGTTCAGGTTCGGGGTGTTGCAAGAAATCCCCTTCGGAAAAGAACTCCTCGCGAGTATCTGGGCCGTTATCCTCCTTATCTGGAGTGATCTCGGCATCCTCAAAGGAATCTTCTTCCAGTTCTTCCTCGCTCGGGTGCGAGACGGCGGTTAACGAGCGAACGGGCTGTACAAAGTCTGGGTCCGTAAGGTCTGCCGCGATTGGGTTGCGTGCCTCGGTTGTGGCATTGAACCCCATGCCGCGCTTGAAAGACCACTCGGCCACGTTGTCGGACAAACCCGCCTTCCAAGACAAACGGACCACCCAATCATCACCAGGCTGGCGCACGGCATCCCAAGAGGCGTCAGATATCGAGTGTCCGCGGGCAGCAAAGGCGGTGGCCAAGATCTCAAACAAGGTGAGCTTTGCCGGCCCGTCTTCACGAATGGGGTGTGAGCGCTTAGCAGCCTCTGCGACCTGTTCGCGTTCGAGAAGGACTGGGTGCGAATAAGGATCGATGCGCGAAATCGCCACGCCCATTTCGTCTGCAATTTCCTCCGCCGATGCACCTGCACGGATGCGCGCCTGAATTTCGGAGGGGCGCATCGACAGCGGCTTGGCGTAGAGGGGATCAGGCTCGGGCAACGCGCGTTCAACAGCTGGAGTGGACTCTTCAACTTTTTTAGTCGGCGCGGCTGTTGGTTCAGTGGATTCCACTACTCGGACATTGGATTCGGCGCCGGCAGGGGAATCGTCGACAAGCGAAGAGAGCGACGCGCGCGGGATGAAAAACCGCTCTCCATCATCAGTGCGCAACACTAATGAATCGGTGGTGGATTCCTCCTCAATAGGGAAAAGCTCGCGCATCTTCACTCCTTACATGACTGTAGTTTGTCTCAGCCTAACGTAAATTGCCCTGGAAACGGCGAAACACAAGGGCTTCCGCATGGGAAATCCTTGTGTTCCGTGAAAAACGAAGTGAAAACCTACTTCACGCCGACGCCCTGCTCCAAAAGGAAGTCGATTGCCTTGGTCAGGCGCTCGATGTCCGATGGGTCGATGGCCGGGAACATGCCGATGCGCAGCTGGTTGCGGCCGAGCTTGCGGTACGGCTCGGTGTCCAGGATGCCGTTGGCGCGCAGTGCCTTTGCGATTTCAGCTGCATCAATGTTGTCAGCGAAGTCGATAGTGCCGACAACCAGGGATCGCTTGGCTGGATCGGCAACGTAAGGCGAGGTGACCTCGTTGTTCTCAGCCCAGGTGTACAGGGTGTTGGAAGACTCGGTAGTGCGGGCAACCATGCCATCGAGGCCGCCGTTCTCGTTCATCCACTTGACCTGGTTGGCAAGCATGAGCAGGGTAGCTACCGCTGGGGTGTTGTAGGTCTGGTTCTTGCGGGAGTTGTCCACCGCAGTCTGCAGATCCAAGAAGGCAGGGATGAAACGGCCGGAAGCCTTGACCTTTTCAATGCGCTCGATCGCTGCAGGGCTCATTGCCGCGAGCCACAGGCCGCCGTCGGAGGCGAAGCACTTCTGTGGGGAGAAGTAGTAAACGTCTGCCTGGGACATATCAACTGGGAGACCGCCAGCGCCAGAGGTTGCGTCGATAGTGATCAGTGCGTCAGTGCCAGCAGGGCGGGTGACAGGGACCATTGCGCCGGTGGATGTCTCATTGTGAGCCCATGCCAAGACGTCGGTGCCGTCGACGGCGCGTGGTTCAGGCGCATCGCCAGTTGGAGCTTCAATTACCTCAGGGTCATCGAGCCAAGGAGCTTGCTTTGCAGCCTTTGCGAACTTTGAGGAAAACTCGCCGTAGGAAAGGTGTGCCGACTTTTTCTCGATCAAGCCGAAAGTAGCTGCATCCCAGAATGCGGTAGCGCCACCGAGGGACAGGATGATCTCGTATCCTTCTGGCAGCTGGAACAGCTCGGAGAGTCCATCGCGAACCTCGCCGACAACGTTCTTGACAGCTGGCTGACGGTGGGACGTGCCGATGATGCCGTCTGCGCCTGCGACGATTGCATCGATCTGTGCAGGTCGCACCTTCGATGGGCCACAGCCGAAGCGGCCATCTACAGGAATGAGGTCTTCCTTCAGTACTGGGTAATCAGTCATTGATCCTTGTCCATCTCCATACTCGTGATGCGGCGCTAGAGTTGCGCCACCATGCGGGGGCATTCCTCAAATTACTCTAGTCGGGGACATATCCCGAAGAAGTGGGATTGTGACCAATTCACGGGCCCATACGGGGGTAGGGAGTGAGTTTTAGTCTCCACCCGAAAATTTGTCGCGTGCGTCACAAACTTTGCTAAGCTGGGTTGAGGTCAACAGTGCGCTGTAGTTGCCCGATACTGGCTCAACAGGATCTCACTGGATTCTTTAGAGGCAGTTTCGGGGAACCCCTTCACGGGGCGCAAAACGTTAACTGGACTCGAATTTAACGACGATGCTGGAAGCGCAAATAAGAAAAGTGCTAGCGTCAGCATATAACCAGGCGTGATCACTACCGGCAACGCCTACAGCAAGATGTGGAAAGGTTCACAGTGGCAACTGATAATCAGGACAAGGCAGTACTCCACTACCCAGGTGGCGAGTACGAGATGGACATCATGCGCGCTACCGAAGGAAACGACGGTGTTGTGCTTGGAAATATGCTCGGAAACACGGGCTTGGTCACCTTTGACCCAGGCTACGTTTCCACCGGCTCTACCGAGTCGAAGATCACCTACATCGACGGCGACGCAGGCATCCTACGCCACCGCGGTTACGACATCGCAGACCTAGCAGAAAACGCAACTTTCAACGAGGTTGCTTACCTGCTGATCAAGGGCGAGCTTCCAACTAACGAGGAGCTGCACGCGTTCAACGATGACATCCGTCACCACACTCTGCTGGACGAGGACTTCAAGTCCCAGTTCAACGTCTTCCCACGCGATGCGCACCCAATGGCTGTTCTGGCTTCCTCGGTCAACATTTTGTCGACCTACTACCAGAACCAGCTTGACCCGCTGAACGAAGAGCACCTAGACAAGGCCACCGTTCGTCTGATGGCTAAGGTTCCGATGCTCGCTGCATATGCGTACCGCGCATCGAAGGGTACCCCGTACATGTACCCAGACAACTCCCTCAACGCGCGCGAAAACTTCCTGCGCATGATGTTCGGCTACCCAACCGAGCCTTACGAGGTTGACCCAGTCGTTGTAGACGCTCTGGACAAGCTGCTCATCCTTCACGCAGACCATGAGCAGAACTGCTCTACCTCTACCGTGCGCATGATCGGCTCCGCGCAGGCGAACATGTTCGTCTCCATCGCAGGTGGCATCAACGCTCTGTCCGGCCCACTCCACGGTGGCGCAAACCAGGCTGTTCTTGAGATGCTTGAAGACATCCAGAAGAACAACGGTGGCGACGCAACCGACTTCATGAACCGCGTGAAGAACAAGGAAAAGGGCGTTCGCCTGATGGGCTTCGGCCACCGCGTGTACAAGAACTACGACCCACGCGCAGCGATCGTCAAGGAGACCGCGCACGACATCATCGCTCACCTCGGCGGCGACCCAATGCTGGATCTGGCAATGCAGCTGGAAGAGATTGCGCTGAAGGACGACTACTTCGTATCCCGCAAGCTCTACCCGAACGTAGACTTCTACACTGGCCTGATCTACCGCGCGATGGGCTTCCCAACGGACTTCTTCACCGTCCTGTTCGCCATCGGTCGTCTCCCAGGCTGGATCGCTCACTACCGCGAGCAGCTGCAGATGAACACCAAGATCAACCGTCCACGCCAGATTTACACCGGCGAGACCAAGCGTGACTTTGTGCCACGTGACCAGCGTTAATTTCGCTTAACAGCACAATGGATTCCCGCCGGGGACGTGTACTCACATATACTTGTGAAGCACGTACCCGGCGGCTTCTGTTTTCTATCAGTGTGCCCCTAGGAACCAATACTCAACAATCAAGGAGAGTTTTTCCATGGACAAGCCCACCATCGACGTCCCACAGGGCCCAGCACCAGCTGATCTGGTCACCGAGGACCTCGTCATCGGTGAAGGCGCCGAAGCTCAGGCAGGTGGCCTCGTCGAGGTTCACTACGTAGGCGTTGACTACGAGACCGGTGAGGAGTTCGACTCCTCCTGGGACCGTGGAGCGTCCAGCGAGTTCCCACTGACGGGCCTCATCGAAGGCTGGCAGGAAGGCATCCCAGGCATGCGCGTTGGCGGTCGTCGCCAGCTGATTATTCCGCCAGAAAAGGCATACGGTGCCGCAGGCGGTGGACACCCACTTTCTGGTCGCACCTTGATCTTCATCATCGACCTGATTGACGCGAAGTAACAGCACAAAGCTGCTTTACGACGACACACCTCTCTGCGCCTCAAGTACGAGGCGCAGAGAGGTTTTTACTTTGACTTGGTTACAAACTCCCATTGTGGGGTGCCGGACATGTCGAAAAAGTAGGAGAGAAGGCATGATGGAAGGTATGACTGACTTCGATATGCCAACGCTGCCGCTGATTGACGGCTACGACCTCCCACAGCTCGGACTGGGCGTGTACAAGCTTGACCCGGGCGAAACTGAACGCGTGGTGCGCGCAGCCATCGAATTGGGCTATCGGCACATCGACACTGCTTCGTTTTATGACAACGAGGAAGGGGTTGGTCGTGCAATCAATGACGCGATCAAGGCCGGCGACGTTACTCGCGAAGAGCTGTTCATCACGACCAAGTTGTGGAATAGCGACCAAGGTAATGTATTCGAGGCTTATCAGTCGTCGTTGAGCAAGCTTGATCTCGAATTCATCGATCTTTACATGATCCACTGGCCATGGCCGGAGCGTGGGCTCTTTGTCGAGTCTTTCGAACAGATGGCACGTTTGCAGGGCATGGGTCAGCTGCAATCGCTCGGTGTGGCGAATTTCTATGAAGAAGTGTTGGATGAGCTGATCGAGAAATCAGGTATTACGCCAGTTGTCAACCAGATTGAACTGCATGTTGGATTTACTCAGGATGAGCTGCGTAAATACCATGATTCAAAGAAGATTGTGACCGAAGCGTGGGCGCCCTTGGCTCGTGGCACGATGCTGAACAACCCGGATGTGAAAGCGATTGCTGCCAAGTATGAGAAGACAAGTGCGCAAGTTCTGTTGCGATTCTTGCTACAGCTTGGGATCTCGGTGATCCCCAAGACTGGTAGCGTCGAGCGTCTAGAGGAAAACCTCGGTGCGCTGTCTTTCCGCCTGTCGCGCGATGATATGCAGGTGTTGGCTAGCGTCCAGGGTGAGCGTCTTTCCAATGATCCGCGAGAGTTTCCGGGGCCAGTGACAAGTTTGTGAAATTTGTCTCTGCAACAACTGTGAAGGCCTAATTGTTAGCCAGGTCTCATTTGCAAACTTTGCAAGTGGGACCTTTTGGCGTTCACGGGGGTGTGGTAGTACTAATTGAAAATGCAGGTAGTTGGCAGGTATGGGGGTAGTTAATCGTGCTAAGGGGCAAATTAGCCCCTTTTTCTTTCAAAGTTGCAATGTGAGGAAGGTAACTTTTTATCCAATCGAGATCGGCAATCACAGTTGACTGATTTTCGAATGAACTTTGAACGATCACACCATGAAAAGGAGTCGACCATGTCTAGTGTGCCGGCCGCCGCAGGTGATACTCGTAGGGAACCAACCTCCGAGGACTTCATCGCTATGCAGAACAGCCCGCAGTTTCAGAAGCTGCGCGCGACTTACCGAAACTTTACCTTCCCAGTCTCGATCGCATTCTTCGTTTGGTTCGTCTTCTACGTCGTCGTAGCAACCTACATGCCAGACACAATGGCGAAGCCGTTCCTTGGCCTGAACGTAGGCATCTGGCTCGGTCTTGGTCAGTTCTTAACCACATTCCTGATCACGTACGTCTACGTGGTTTACGCAAACAAGAACATCGAGCCGCAGGCAGCTGCGATTCGCGAAGAAATGGAGGGCTAAGCAATGAATCCACTCATTCTCGCTCAGGAAGCCACCCCGGAGGGGACCGGTAATCCGATCCTCAACATCGCTGTTTTCGCGGCGTTTATTGTCATCACCCTGGCGGTTGTATCTCGCGCAGGCAAGACCACCAAGGAAGCTGCAGACTTCTACACTGGTGGCGCATCCTTCACCGGTACACAGAACGGTCTCGCAATCGCAGGCGACTACCTCTCCGCAGCGTCCTTCCTGGGCATTGTCGGCGCAATCGCTATCTCTGGTTACGACGGATTCCTCTACTCCGTAGGATTCTTCGTCGCTTGGCTCGTGGCCCTGCTGCTCGTTGCTGAGCCACTGCGTAACGTTGGCCGCTTCACGATGGCAGACGTGTTGTCCTTCCGTTTGAAGCAGAAGCCAGTTCGCGTCGCCGCGGCGTTCGGTACGCTATTTGTTTCCCTGTTCTACCTGATCGCCCAGATGGCTGGTGCGGGCTCCCTCGTGTCGGTTCTGCTGAACCTGCACTCCTTTAGCGCACAGGCAATCTGTGTTGCCATCGTCGGCGTCATCATGATTGCTTACGTTCTCATCGGCGGAATGAAGGGCACCACCTACGTTCAGATGATCAAGGCCGTCCTCCTTGTTGGTGGCGTTGCGATCATGACGGTGCTGGTATTCGTAGCGGTTAAGGGTGGCTTCGGCACGCTTTTCGACGAGGCGATTAACACCCACGCAGCCTCCGAATACATCAAGGAGAAGGGCTACGAAGCTGCAGACATCATGAAGCCAGGCCTGAAGTACGGTGCAACCGCGATGAGCCAGCTGGACTTCATCTCCCTGGGTCTGTCTCTCTGCCTTGGTACTGCGGGTCTGCCACACGTTCTGATGCGCTTCTACACGGTTCCTACCGCTAAGGAAGCACGTAAGTCCGTGACCTGGGCAATCGTCCTGATTGGTGCCTTCTACCTGATGACTCTGGTTCTGGGCTACGCAGCAGGTGCTCTCGTCGGACCAGACAAGATCCTGGCTGCCCCAGGCGGCGCGAACTCCGCCGCACCGCTGCTCGCCTTCGAGCTCGGTGGCTCCCTGTTCATGGCGCTGATCTCCGCAGTTGCCTTCGCGACAGTGCTGGCCGTGGTTGCTGGTCTGGCAATTACCGCTTCTGCTTCCATCGCCCACGACGTCTACGACGCGGTCCTCCGCGATGGTCAGTCCTCCGAGGCTGAGCAGGTGCGCGTCTCGCGAATTACTGTTGTGGTAATCGGTATCGCATCCATCATCTTGGGCATCCTCGCAATGCAGCAAAACGTTGCCTTCCTAGTCTCCCTGGCGTTCGCGATCGCAGCTTCCGCTAACCTGCCAACCATTCTGTTCTCCCTGTACTGGAAGCGCTTCAACACCACCGGTGCTGTTGCCTCCATGTACACCGGTCTGATCTCTGCACTGGTACTGATCTTCCTGTCACCAGCAGTGTCCGGCTCCGAGACCGCGATGTTCCCGAATGCAGACTGGTCCATCTTCCCGCTGACCAGCCCTGGTTTGGTATCCATCCCGCTTGGCTTCCTTGCAGGTATCATCGGCACCTTCGTCGGCAAGCCAGACAACCTGGACCACCTGGCTTCCGAAATGGAAGTTCGTTCCCTCACCGGTGTTGGCGTAGAAAAGCCAGTGGATCACTAAGAGTCCACTTCACTAGCTCCAAAGTGAAGGCCCCGCAGAATAATCTCTGCGGGGCCTTAGGCTTTTGGGCTTACATGATGTTCTGGGAGAGTTTGACCGCGTTGTCAATATCCTGCGGAGAAATCTGCGAAGAAAGGGAGTTCAAATCAATCGGGAATGAGGACGGTGCTGCCTGACCTGGCTTCCATTGGCCCCAATCCGAGGCGTAGACATTATTGATATCCACCTGGATACCGTCGATATAAGTCTGCCACTTGGCCTTCTGGTGGATGGTGGTGCGCGGGTGAATCTTGCCGCCGGAACCCCAGTCGTGCTGCCAGAAATATTGGCCGATGCCGTCCTGGATGCACCACTCAATGACGTTCCAGTTGCCGTAAACGCCGACACGGTAGCCTGCCACTGTTAGGGCCGTTCCAAACGCTTGGAGATAAGGGCGAATCTGCTCCGTGTACTGGGTGCGCGTTGGATTGTCGTCGATAGCAATGTAGATTGGGCGTCCGGTTGGGCCGCCGGCGGCCTGATGCAAAGAGATGGCCTGTGGCGCGTGAATCGCAGCGCTTGCAGCTCCACCGAGCCAGTCTGCCGTATCGGCACGTCCAAATTGGTATACCGATGCAGTGGCAAGGCCGTTGTTGGCAAAATCGCGGGCCTCGGCGATGGAGACTGGCTTGCCTTTCATCCACTGCGCGTCAGGACGCGGATTAGAAACGTAGCGAACAGCGCCCAGATGGCCAGCCGCCTTGACGGACTTGCCGGAAGGTACGCCAGCGGAGTAGTCGATGACGGTGCCAAGAATTCGACCTTGGGCTTGAGCGTGTGGTGCCACTGTTGCGCCAACTGCGCCTGCGGCCAGAGCGAGAGAAGCGGACTTGAGAAAGCCTCGACGAGTGTGGTGCATGGATTTATTCACATTTGTCACGGTAGCAACACTGGCAACAAAGTGCTACCCTTTGCTTCTCGACGAGCACGTGACCGCCATCACGGCTATCCTTTTAGTGGTAAAACTCTTATCAATTGAAAGGACACCACCATGCGCGTAGACGCAATCGTTATTGAGCAGATCGAGGGCGACACCCTTTACTTCCGCGCAGCTGACAAGGAAACCGGCGACGACCGTGTTGCGCAGCTGCGTACAGCAATCGAGGACGACGAGGCATTCGTTGCTGAGGACCTAGACGGTCGCGAGCAGTCGATCGAGCCTTCCAACATCAAGGAATGGACCGAGCAGCGCATCGAAGATTCCGCAGTAACCGACTAGTCGCAAGCCGATCCGCAAACTCTAGCCCCGCCGTGCGCGGGGCTATTTGCTTGCTCGGGCAACTGGCCGGATAGAAACCGCGCACACCGCCATCCCAAATATGAGCACCCAGATATACGCCTGCTGATTGTCCACTCCGGCGAGGTGAGTAATCGTCGATACTACAAGAGAGGTGACAAATGGGATGAAGAAGCCCAAGTAGGCAAGAGAATAAAACACCCCGATCACGCCACCGAGCTGCTCGGGCGGAGCATGGAGCTTTGCCTGCGAGATACCGCCGACCATCATGATGCCGTATGAGCCACCCAAAACGAATGCAGCAAGCAGCATCAGGCCCATCGATTCTGTGAGCACCGTGGCGATGGTGACTAGCAGACCCAGCGCGGCCAGTCCGAGGCCGACAGTAGCCAGTGGGAGTGGGCGTTGGCCGGTGCCTGCGCCCAGTCGCGTGGCAACTGGCTGGATCAAGACTCCGGCTAGTGGAGTGAGGAACGCTAGGACACCGAGGAACGCCAATGGCCAATTAACCGTGACTGGGACATTCGCTGGGGTCGATGCAAAGGCAGTGGTGGTAACTCCAAAAGACCATGGTGCCCACGCCGCAATGGCCCAGAAGAACTGCTTGGTCAGCACAGTTGGTGGGACGAGCTGGCGACGCACGTCGCTTCGCTCCTGCGTTTCCGGCAAATTTCGTACAAGGAAAATCGCCAGCACTGTCAGAGCGATGTGCACGACATACGGAGTGATCTGAGGGGCGGGTGCAAACTCGGCGACGAGACCAGAGAGCAGCGGGCCGAACCCAAATCCGCCAGACACGGCAATCGTCGAGCGCGTTGGGCCCGCACGCAAGTTGTCCGTCGAAAGCTGGTTGATCCACGCCGTACCGGAGGCCATGCCCATGCCGACCGAAACGCCAATGATCACCCGGCCGATGAACAGTGGCCAGTCCACGCCGAAGGCGCCCATCGCAAGTACCGCCGAACCGAGCATAGAGACGAACAGGCCAGGAAGCATGACGGCCTTGCGACCTTCGCGGTCGGAAAGTGCTCCGAAGAAGAGAAGCGAGGGAATTAACCCCACTGCGTAGGCGCCCAACATCGCGGTGAGTGCCGCGTCGCTGGACCCGTGTTCATTGCGGTATACATGCAGCATTGGGGCGAAGAGGTTGGCGCCGAATCCGACGGCAAACATGCCAAAACCTGCGCGAGCCCACGAAGTGGGCGTGATCTGACTCATAGGCGGCAAGCGTACCTGCGGTACGTGTGCGGGGCAGTACTTAACTCATTGGTCGCTGCGTTCGGGGGTGGCGAGGACGAAAAGAAAAAGCGCTCCTGAGAAGAATCGAACTTCCGACACCGGCTTTAGGAGAGCCGTGCTCTATCCACTGAGCTACAGGAGCAAATGTCGCATCTCAGCGACAAAATGTAAGGCTACCGCAACGAAGTAAGCCTTCATAAATTAGGCTGGACACACTGCATTGAATTCCTAGGGGAAAGGACCTGAAGTCAGAATGGCTCAGACCCAGCCGACGTTTACAGATATCCAGCGCCGCAAGATCGAGGTGGAGATCGTCTCCAAGGACGGAATCCCTGCGCTTTCGGTGGATAAGATCCTCCCAGGCGGGTCTTCGGAACGTGTCCTGCTGCTGAACCCGCACGATGCGCGTCGCTTCCGCACTGCAATCGATAACTACCTCAACGAGGCATCGGCCCGAGAACTCAACGGCAATGTAGCGTCGCTTTCGCCAAAGGATATGGTGGAACTCTTCGGCGAAGCAGACGACTAGTTATTCTTCGCCGGTCAACTCGCGCAGCTTCGCTCGAACAGCAGAGGCGCGCGGGTTAGTCGCGTGCGTGTCGTCGGAAAAGCGAACGGTGGGAACGATGCGATTTCCTTCATTCACCGACTCGACCCATTCAATTGCGTCTTCGTTGCCGGGCTCTTCAATGTCGATCTCAGCAAACGGGGTTTCAGTGCGTCGCAGGTGGCGCTTGAGGTTGTTGCAGAAGGAACACCAGGAAGTGGTGTAGAGGGTGACGTGCGCGTCGCTAGACAATGTCTTTCGCAACCTTTCTTTCATAACGCAAAAACCTGTAGCGAAGTGTTTCTGCCGATTCGGGGGAATCTAGTAGACGACCTTTCTCGGAGGCCATCCATCCAGAGTCGTTCATCAAAGCGAATTCATGCTCGGGGACTCGGGGCGCATACACGGTGTGCTGGCCAGCGTAGTCCTTCAGGTGAGCGTCGATAAGCGTAATCGAGATGACGTCGAGCTGTCCCATGAACGCCTCCCACAGACCTGGGCCGCCGAGGATCCACGCGTCGGTATGCAGTTCGGGGAGGTCGGAGGTGACAAAAGCGCCGTCGGACCAATAGCCGGGCTCGCGGCTGGACACGATGTAGTTGTCACGTCCCGGCAGCGGGCGCTTGGGCAGCGACTCCCAGGTACGCCTACCCATGACAACCGGGGAACCCAACGTTGTGGCTTTGAAGTTGCGCAGGTCTTCGGAGAGATGCCAAGGCATGCCTTTGCCGTCGCCGATGACACCGTCGAGGGTTTGGGCCCAGATCGCGCCGATCATACGGACACCGGTGCCGAAATCTTCGGGTGAGGGTCATAGCCTTCAACTTCGATGTCTTCAAAGCTGTAGTCGAAAATGCTGGCGGCCTTGTTCAGTTTGAGCTGCGGGTAAGGGCGTGCCTCGCGGGAGAGTTGCTCCTTGACCTGCTCTAGGTGATCGTTGTAGATGTGGCAATCGCCACCGGTCCAGATCAGCTCGCCGACTTCTAGGCCAGCTTGCTGTGCAAACATGTGGGTCAGTAGGGCATAGGAGGCGATGTTGAACGGCACGCCCAAGAACATGTCAGCGGAGCGCTGGTAGACCTGCATGCTCAAGACGCCATCGACGACATAGAGCTGGAAGAGCAAGTGGCAAGGCAGCAACGCCATTCTGTCCAATTCGGACACGTTCCAGGCAGAAACTAGGATGCGACGCGAGTCTGGGTTGTTCTTCAATGTGTCCAGCGCGACTTGGATCTGGTCGATGTGCTCGCCGTTTGGTGTTGGCCAAGATCGCCACTGCACGCCGTAGACAGGGCCGAGCTCACCGTCTTCGGTGGCCCATTCATCCCAGATTTTGATGTTGTTGTCCTGCAAAAATTTGACGTTGGAGCTGCCTTGCAGGAACCACAACAGTTCGCCGACAACGCCTTTGAAGAAGACCTTCTTGGTGGTCAGCAGGGGAAAAGAATCGGCCAGGTTGTAGCGAATCTGGCGACCGAACACGCTGGTGGTGCCGGTGCCGGTGCGATCGCCCTTTGCCTGGCCGTTTTCTAAGATGTCACGAAGTAGATCTTCGTACGGAGTAGGCACAGTCATAGTTGCCTACTCTAACCGAAACGCCAAAATTCTACTTAGCTACGCCTTCGAAGGAACCGTGCTCGTCGTGGTACTTCGCAAGCAATTCGAGGATTTGGTCTTTCAGCTCAGGTCGGCACACCAGCAGGTCCGGGATGTAGGTATCGGCATTGTTGTACTGCAGCGCGTCGCCGTTGAGACGGGAGGCGTGCAGGCCAGCAGCCAGTGCAACTCCGACTGGTGCGGCTTGGTCCCACTCGTACTGGCCGCCTGCGTGGATATATGCGTCGTAATCACCCAGCAAGACGTGCATCGCCTTCGCTCCCGCGGAGCCGATGCCCTCACAAGCAAAGCCCAAGTTGTCAGCGACAAACTGTGCGACAGCAGGTGGACGGTTGCGAGACATCGCGATTTTGCCCGCGAATGGCCCAGACACGTGGCGGACATCAGAGGACTTGAACACAACGCCCAAGTCAGGCAGGCCAACAGCAGCGTGGGTAGGAACGCCGTTTTCTACCAATGCAATGTGCACAGCCCAGTCTTGGCGACCAGTGGCGAATTCCTTGGTTCCGTCGAGTGGGTCGACGATCCAGACTCGCTCTTTTTCCAATCGTGCAGGGTTGTCGGCTGCTTCTTCGGAGAGGAATCCATCGTCGGGGCGGTGTTGACGCAACACGCGTGCGATCCAGTTTTGTGCAAGATCATCGCCGGCTTCACCGAGCTCGCGGCCACGAAGCAGGCCTACGCCACGGATTCCTTTGAGAATCTCGCCTGTACCTTGGGCGATCAAGTTGGTCAACCGAGAGTCGGAGTACTGAGCGGTCATACTTCAAGACCTTACAGTGATTCTTGTCATCGTGCGGTGCGAGCTGGGCGCTAAGGTTAACCCATGACCGAAAACATCCTGAACCGCTTCCACCCGCAGGTGGCCACGTGGTTCCACGAAGTTTTCGCAGCACCCACAGCCGTGCAGTCCCAGGCGTGGGAAGCCATCTCGGCGGGGGAAAACTCACTGGTAGTGGCACCAACTGGTTCAGGTAAGACACTGGCGGCATTTCTTTGGTCTCTGAACTCGTTAGTGGAGCGGGCGGGGCAGCAGGCACTTCCGATCGACGGTGCTAAAACGTCGTCGCACGGTGGAGTAAAGGTGCTGTATATCTCTCCGCTGAAGGCACTCGGTGTGGATGTGGAAAACAACCTACGCGCGCCTCTCACCGGAATAGCGCGCGTAGCTGAGCGTCTAGGTCGCCAGATGCCGGACATCTCTGTTGCAGTGCGCTCTGGCGATACTCCGCAAGCCGAGCGCAACAGACAATTGCGCAAGCCGCCTGACATTTTGATTACAACGCCGGAGTCGGCCTATCTCATGCTCACGTCCAAAGCTTCGGCCATTTTGCGCAGCGTGGATACTGTCATCATCGATGAGATTCATGCGCTGGCAGGAACTAAGCGCGGCGTTCATTTGGCATTGACTCTGGAGCGTTTGCGCCGCGTCGCCGGAGACTTTCAGCGCATTGGCCTGTCAGCGACTGTCCGCCCTCTAGAGGCCGTGGCGAATTTTCTGGGCCCAAACACCACGATCATCAACCCTCCGGCGGAAAAGCGGTGGTCGCTCAATGTTCATGTCCCTGTTGATGACATGAGCGATCTTCCCGTTCCAGAAGACGCCTCCACCATCGGTGAGGCCATTATCGACGATCAACTCGACACGCCGCCCGCAGCCGCAGCGTCGATCTGGCCACACATCGAGGCTGAACTTTACAACGAGATCATGGCCCACCGTTCGACCTTGGTATTTGTGAATTCCCGCCGCACCGCCGAGCGCCTCACCAGCCAACTCAACGAGCGTTGGGCTGCTCAAAACGACCCGGGAGCCTTGTCGCCACAGCAACGCAGACCTCCTGCGCAGTTGATGAAGTTCACCGACACCGCCGGTCACGCAGCTCCTGTGATCGCCAGGGCGCACCACGGCAGCGTGTCTAAAGACGAACGCGCGATGACTGAAAAGATGCTCAAGGAAGGCTCGCTGCGCGCGGTAGTTGCGACTAGTTCATTGGAGCTCGGTATCGATATGGGTGCGGTGGAGCTCGTCGTTCAGGTGGAGTCGCCTCCGTCGGTGGCATCGGGCCTGCAGCGTGTGGGTCGTGCCGGACACCAGGTGGGAGCCGTGTCGCAGGGGTCGTTCTACCCGAAGCACCGAGCGGATCTTGTGCAGACCGCGGTAACTGTGCCGCGCATGCGCGAGGGATTGATCGAAGAGCTGCACACTCCGAAGAACCCGCTAGACGTGCTTGCACAACACACCGTCGCAGCTGTCGCGATGGAAGACCTCGACGTGGACGAATGGTTCGACACCGTCCGGCGCGCTTGGCCTTATCGCGACCTTGCCCGTGACGTATTCGATTCTGTCATCGACCTAGTCACGGGTGTGTACCCATCGACCGATTTGGCAGAGTTGCGGCCACGAGCGATCCTTGATGGAACGGTACTTAAGGCTCGTCCTGGCGCACAGCGCGTCGCTGTCACAAACGCCGGCACGATTCCTGACCGTGGCATGTTCGGCGTATTCCTTGTCGGAGGAGACCAGCGTGTGCCCCGTCGCGTGGGCGAGCTCGACGAAGAGATGGTGTACGAGTCCCGGGTGGGTGACGTGTTTACTCTAGGCGCGTCGAGCTGGCGTATCGAAAACATCACCAGAGACCAGGTTCAAGTCAGTCCCGCGCCGGGGCACACGGGCCGCTTGCCATTTTGGACGGGGGATGCCCAAGGCAGACCGTTTGAGTTGGGCAAGGCGCTCGGTGCTTTTCGACGAGAGGCTCATGGCGATCAGGAGATCGTCGACAAGAGCCTTGATCAGCGAGCCAAAGACAACCTTGCGCAATACCTGACTGAGCAGCAAGAAGCGACCGGTGTTGTGCCCGACGATACGACCTTGGTATTGGAGCGCTTCACCGATGAATTGGGCGATTGGCGCGTGGTGTTGCACACCCCGTTTGGCAAGGGGGTCAACGCGGCGTGGGCGCTTGCGACCGGGTGGCGCATCTCGCAAGAAACCGGTATGGATGCCCAGGCCGTGGCGGGTGATGACGGTATTGTGTTGCGCCTTCCTCAAGCGGACAAGGACCCGGACGGCGCGCTGTTCCAATTTGACGCTGATGACATTGCAGAGATCGTGACCCAGCAGGTGGGCGGATCGGCACTGTTTGCCTCGCGATTCCGTGAATGCGCAGCGCGAGCATTGCTGCTTCCGCGTAGAAATCCGGGCAAGCGCGCGCCACTGTGGCAGCAGCGCCAACGTGCAGAACAGCTGTTGGATGTGGCGCGGAAGTATCCGTCGTTTCCGATCATTTTGGAAACCGTGCGCGAGTGTCTGCAAGATGTCTACGACTTGCCCTCCCTTCAGGAGGTCATGCGGGATCTGGCGACCCGGAAAATCCGGATCGCGGAGGTGACCACGGACCAACCAAGCCCGTTTGCCTCAAGTTTGCTGTTCAACTACACCGGTGCCTTCATGTACGAGGGCGATACCCCGTTGGCTGAAAAGCGGGCAGCGGCGTTGGCATTGGACCCGTCGCTGCTGGCCAAGCTGTTGGGCACCGTCGAACTGCGGGAACTGCTGTCTCCCGAGATCATCGACGAGGTCGATTCATCAATGCGCCGCGTAGGCAAGGCGAAGACCAGTGAACAGTTTGCGGATACGCTGCGCATGACCGGCCCCGTGCCTATCGAGGAGCTCGCCCTCTACACCGAGGTGCCCATTGACTCCGTGGAGAAGTCGCTTTCGGGCCGGATCATGCGGGTGCGGATCGGTGGGCGCGACCACCTTGCACAAGTACTTGACGCCCCTTTGCTACGCGATGGCCTTGGGATCCCAGTCCCTCCCGGAGTGGCTGCTCAGGTGGATACGATCACTGACGCGTTGGCACAGCTTGTCGGCAGGTGGGTGCGCACGCGTGGGCCATTTACTTTGCGCGACTTGGCGCACGCATTCGGCCTCGCCATTGGCGCGGCGTATTCGGCGCTTCAGCCGTTAATCGACGAAGAAAAGGTGATCGAAGGACGCTACCGCCAGGGAGTTGAGGAGCAGGAGTATTGCGCCGTAGAAGTACTGCGCATCATCCGTTCGCGCTCGCTAGCCGCGGCGCGAGCCCAAACCCGTCCGGTGACTCAGGCAGCGCTGGCACGGTTTGCTGCAGATTGGGCCAACGTTGCACCCGTGGGGCAACGTCCCGTACTGCGTGGGGCAGACGGCGTCTATACCGTCATCGAGCAGTTAGCCGGAGTTCGTCTACCCGCTAGCGCTTGGGAATCGATGGTGCTGCCTCAGCGCGTGGGCGACTATTCGCCGACGATGCTCGACGAACTCACGCTGTCTGGTGAGGTACTCATAGTTGGTGAAGGCAAAGCAGGTGCGCGCGATCCTTGGCTCATGCTCTTGCCGGCTGATTATGCTGAGCAGCTCACCCCGCTTGTCGACGAACCACTGCTGAGTACAACCCAACACGCGATTGTGCAGCGCACGCGAACGGGCGGCGGATTCCTCTTTACTGATTTCCTTGAGGGAACAGATGCGGACGAGCTACGCGAAGCAATGTGGGATCTAGTCGAAGCCGGGCTTATCGCACCGGATTCCTTTGCCCCGATTCGTGCACGGCTGGCGGGTGGAAAGACTGCGCACAAGGTGAAGCGGCGTCCTTCGCGCTCCCGTATCCGAATGGGGAGGACGAATTTTGCTCCCACGACACCGCCCGACATGGCAGGCCGCTGGGCTGCGACACCGCTGGCAGACACTGATCCGACGACTCGTTCGATCGCTCAAGGAGAGGCCTGGCTTGATCGCTATGGCGTAGTCACACGGGGTTCGGTCGTAGCCGAAGATGTCGCGGGCGGTTTCGCGCTTGCCTACAAGGTGCTCTCAGGGTTCGAAGAATCCGGAAAGGCAATGCGCGGCTATCTGGTAGAAGGGCTGGGCGCGTCGCAGTTTTCCACGCCGGCGATAATTGACCGGTTGCGAGGCCACCAAGACACCGATGACGTCGTGGGATGGCCGTCCGGCACCCACGATCCAAAGGTATCCGTGCTGGCCGCAACGGATCCCGCGAACCCGTATGGTGCGGCGCTTCCATGGCCCGAGCAGGGGCCGACGAGAGCGGCGGGTGCACTTGTTGTGCTTATCGACGGCCTCTTGGCCGCCCACATCACCCGGGGTGGAAAGACCATGACTACGTTTTTCGATGGCTTCCCAGAAGGCACAGAAGATCCCATGCCATTGGTTGTCGATGGTCTTGGCGATGTTATTGCGCGTGGTCTGATCCAGCCACTGAACGTTGAGCGGCTCAACGGTGAGCCGGCATACGTGTTGCGCGATTATGGTGCAGCCGTGACCCCGCGGGGCGCGAAAATTGGAGGGCGCGGGGGATCGTCGGCAAGCAAAAAGAGAGGCCGCTCGATGGCCGAAGCTCTCGAGGACCTCTCTTTTGATGACTAGTTAGGAGGCAGCAGGGGTGTAGTCAACACCATCGATGATGACGGTGCGATCGCCGAGTGGCTGATCGAGGGTCACGCCAAAGCTGAACTCGCGAAATGCCTGGGTGCACATGATATCGCGAGAGCGAGGAGGGTAGTTACCCATCATGTAGATCTTGACGGTCTGCGCGGTCTCAAGGACTAGTGGGTAATTGTCTGGGCCGCAACCGTTGTGGTGCCACTTGCTGACGTTGAGGTTGTACTGGTCGATTGCCTCGACGCGGTAGCCGTCGTAGAACTCGTTGCGAACCGGTTCTTCCACGACTGGCTCTGGGTAGACTGGGTCAAACAGTACGCCGTCGATGTAGATCTCGCGACCATTCAGTGGCTGCTCAAGATCGATGGTCAAAGTGAACGGGCGAAGAGCCATGCTGCACATGAAGTTAGGATCGCGAGGGACTTCGTTACGCTGCATGGTGATCTCGACGGTGCCGGCGGTCTCGGTGAGAACTGGGTGGTAGGAAACAGCACAACCGTCGGAGTTAGTCATGTTGAGCTCAAGTGTGTACTCATCGATGACGGTGACACCGTTCGCCCACACGGTGCCCCACCAGCCTTCTTCGGCAGCTTCCTGAGCGTTAGCAGTCGAAGTTTGGTTAGGCAGAGCGCCGAGCATGCCCGCGATGAGGCCAACAGCAACAGCAAGGATGAGTAGGGGACGACGAAGGGACTTGGAAAAACCTGGGAAAAGGATCTGTGGATTTCTCATGAGTCTGAAGTTTAGTTAAGGATGGAAAACTGGGATGGATACCTAGACTAACTTCTGTAGCTGTTTACCAATTGTTATAAAAGTAGTTACAAGCGGGCGCTCAGGTTCGCCCCTTGAGACCCCGAGTATCCTCGCCTTTATGCCCGAAGGTGATTCCCTTTACCAGCTCTCACAACGCCTGCAGTTCATGCGGGATCGCACGGTTACCGCGTGTTCGATTCGCTGGCCGAGCTACGCCACCGTCGATTTCACTGGTCTTACCTGCGATCGCGTTTGGCCATACGGCAAGCACCTCTTCATGCAATTTGGCACCAATGTGTTGCACACCCACCTTAAAATGGAAGGCACGTGGGCCATCCATCGCGCTGGTACTCGGTGGCGCAAACCTGGCCACACGGCACGCGTTGTCCTCCAGCTTGACGACGACAACTCGCGCGACATCGAGCTGGTGGGACACTCCTTGGGCCTTGTTGAAGTCTTTCCGCTGCGGGAGTACGCCGAGCGAATGGGCTATCTGGGACCTGACATTTTGGAGTCGGAGTGGGACAAGGAAGAAGCCTTGCGGCGGATTGAATCCCAGCCGGAGATGGAAATCGGTCGGGCCCTGCTGGATCAGAAAAACGTCGCAGGGATTGGCAACGAATACCGGGCAGAAGTGTGCTTCATTGCCGGTGTGCATCCGGCTGAGAAAGTCTGTGACGTAGACGTGGACAAGCTCCTTATGATTGCTCGAAAGCTGATGTGGGCGAATAGAGAATCGCCGGTGCGCGTGACAACAGGGATCAAGCGTGCTGGGGAGACCAGTTACGTCTTCGGCAGGAACAACAAGCCATGTCGACGCTGCGGAACGCTGATCGTTAAGGACATGCTTGGCGGCGAAGGTGACTTGGAGCGGGTTATTTGGTGGTGTCCGAAGTGCCAGCCGGGTCCTGTTCGTTGACAACCACGACGCCGCGAGTGGAGTTTTTGAATTGCGACCGAGCCACAAGGGCCCCGGCGAAACCGAAGGCCCACACAGCAAAAACGGCGAGCCACGCGACACGGAAGTCGGACCACTCGTAGGATGCACCATTCGAGGAATAGTCAAGAAGGAACCCGACGCCTTGTGCTGCGATCATGGATGCGGTGAATCCACCCATGTTGGACATGCCGGTGCCTGTGGCAACCACGTTGTTGGGAAGATTCTCGCGTACTGCGTCAAAGCCGTAATTGCCGGCCGGAGTCAACAACGCAAAGATTACGTTGAGCACGATAACCGCCACGAGACCGCGCGGATCGGGTGAGGACAAGAAGATCAACCATGCCACGGCTTGGCCGAGGGAGAAAACAAGAGCGATGGGTACTCTTTGCGAACCAGCGCGCGAAGAAATGATTCCCATGAATGGCCCGGCGATCACCGAGACGATGGAGTTGATAACTAGCACCATGCCGGCTGTAGAAGGTTCGATCCCCATGCCTAGAGTCATCAATGGCATGCCCCAGAGCAGGCCGAACACGAACATGTACACCATGGACATCCAGTGAACAAAAAACGCCATCCAGCACACCGGGGAAGTGAAAACAATGGCCAGAGATTGACGCAGAGAATGCCGCTGTGTCTCTGGCTTGGAAGCGCTTTCTGGGGCCGCTCCCTCGGGGGAGTCCTGCACAGCGATGAGCGCTGCTAGCGACACGAGGATGCCGATCGCACCCAAGCTGACGAAGGCAACCGACCAGCCTTGGACATTGAGCAGCCACAGGAACGGCACCGCCGAAAGGAACTGGCCCAGTTGCCCCATCGCCGAGGTGAGTTGGGAGAAAAGTGGAGTCTTCTTCAACGGGAACCAGTAGGGCAGGATACGCATGATGGACAAGAACCCGGTGGCGTCGCCAACTCCGATGAAGACGCGCGCGGCGATGGCGACCCAGTAACTCGTCGTTAAGCCCAGCGTGATTTGGCCAGCTGCCATGACGAGTGCGCCAGCGACCAGCATCTTTCGTGGGCCGAATTTATCGATGAGAAGACCCATGGGAATTTGCGACAGTGCATAGACTCCGAGCTGGACCGAGGTAAAGACAGCAATGGCAGATGCATCGACCTCGAATCGCTCGATCGCGTTTACCCCGGCGACACCGAAAGAAGAGCGACCGAGTGTGGCAACGATATACACCGCAATGGCAGCAAGCCAGACAGTGAGAGCCTTGGTGGTCACTACTTCGCGCGGATCAGGTTGGGCCATGTGGTGTCACCATACTGGATGAAAGAGAAACCGGCAGGACGCGGGGAATCCTGCCGGGGTACTTGCTGCGGACTAGCTCTCAATTGGCTCTGCTGCTAAAGCTCGGGCCTTATCTCGCTTCTGTTTACGCATCACGAGGTAGATAAAGAAAGCGACCAAGGCCACCGCGATGATCACATATACGACGTTGGAATATTGGTCAACGTAATCGGCAACCTTGGTGTACTGATCACCGAGAATGAAACCTAGGTAGAGAAGCAGTGCGTTCCACAGGCTGGACCCGACAAGCGTCCAGAGACCGAAGGTCACCAGATTCATTCGGTCGATACCCGCGGGGATTGAGATCAGTGAGCGAACACCGGGAATCAATCGACCAAAGAACACAGAAGCGGCACCGTACTTATCAAACCAATGCAATGCCTTGTCCACGTCTTCTGGCTCGACGAGCCACATCCAATCTGCGATACGGCGCAGGCGTTCGGCGCCCAACCATGCGCCGACTCCGTAGAGTACGTATGCGCCTACGACTGAGCCCGCGGTAGCCCAGATGAAAGTCGGCAGCATCTGCAGCGAGCCTTGCGCCACGGTAAACCCTGCGAGTGGCAGAACTACTTCGGAAGGGATAGGCGGGAAGAGGTTCTCCAAGAGAATCGCAATTCCTACGCCGGGGGCGCCGAGGATTTCCATAAGTCCTACGACCCAATCAACAATTGCCTGCACGGGCTGTCCTTCCAAAAGGGATAAGTATAACGAATACATTCTGCACTAGTAACACGAGATCTGGGCAACCAAAATCAGTGCTTTAGGCAACTTAGCGGGTGGTTCCCAGCGATTTTCGATAGCGTAGGAACCATGAACTTTATTCTGAACATCATCTGGTTCCTCTTCAGCGGTATTTGGCTTGCCCTTGCTTACTTCTTTTTTGGCATCATCGCGTGTGTCTTCATCGTGACGATTCCCGCTGGTATCGCATCTTTCCGCATGGCGAAGTTCGCCCTGTGGCCATTTGGCAAGACCGTTGTGCAGCCAGTCGGCGGCACGGGGGGATTTTCCACCATCGGCAACGTTATCTGGTTTGTCGTCGCTGGTCTCTGGCTAGCGGTGGGGCACATCACTACTGCGGCGGCGCAGGCAATTACGATTATCGGCATCCCGCTTGCAATCGCTAACGTCAAGATGATCCCAGTTACTTGCTTCCCATTCGGCCGCAAGATCGTCGATTCGGACCGCATCCCAGTCGGCTGGGAACCGATGATCAAGATGTAGGCAACTAAGCCCTTTGCAAGGCTTATCGACGACCCCCTGTGGCGGGTGGGTCGTCGATAAGCTTTATTTATGCGCTATTACTTCTGCGCGCGGTACCACTTGATCAGGTCATCGGTGGAGGAATCGCCGGTGTCGGCCTCCTGCTCGCCGGACACAGCAGCAGCGAGCTGGTTTGCCTGCTGCTTGCCCAGCTCAACGCCCCACTGGTCAAACGAGTTGATGTCCCAGATAACCCCCTCGGTGTATGTGATGTGCTCGTAGAGAGCGATCAGGGAACCGAGGACATACGGGGTAAGTTCCTCTGCCAGGATCGTAGTGGTTGGGCGGTTACCTGGCATGACCTTGTGAGGTGCAAGTTCCGGCGCGATGCCTTCAGCGATGATCTCATCCTCGGTCTTGCCAAACGCCAGGACCTTTGTCTGAGCGAAGAAGTTGCCCATGAGTAGATCGTGCATAGAACCCTCGCCGGACATGGTCGGCAGATCAGCCTTCGGGTTGGCAAAACCGATGAAATCTGACGGGATCATCGAGGTGCCCTGGTGGATCAGCTGGAAGAATGCGTGCTGGCCATTGGTGCCCGGCTCGCCCCAGAAAACCTCGCCGGTGTCGTAAGTAACGGCGGTGCCGTCGTGTCGTACGGACTTGCCGTTGGACTCCATGGTCAGCTGCTGCAGATAAGCAGGGAAGCGCCCCAAATCCTCGGAGTATGGCAGAACCGCGTGGGTCTGCGCACCGTAGAAGTTGCGGTACCACACGTTGATCAGGCCCATCAGTGCAGGAATATTCTCGCGCAGGTCCGCGGTGCGGAAGTGTTCGTCCATCGCGTTGAAGCCCTCGAGGAAGCGCATAAAGTCCAATGGGCCGATAACGGCCATCAGGCTTAGTCCGATTGCGGAGTCTACGGAGTAACGACCCCCGACCCAGTCCCAGAACGGGAACATATTTTGGGTATCGATGCCGAACTCCGCCACCTTCTCAGCGTTGGTGGACACCGCGACGAAGTGCTTTGCAATCGCGTCTTCATTGCCGTCGAACTTCTCTAGCAACCAGCGCTTTGCCGCGTGCGCGTTGGAAAGAGTCTCCTGAGTGGTAAAGGTCTTGGAAGCAATGATGAACAGAGTAGATTCCGGATCGGCTGCCTCTAGAACGCTCACCATGTCAGCAGGATCGACGTTGGAGACGAACTCTGCGGTGATGCCTGCGGTTGCGTATGCACGCAGTGCCTTGGTGGCCATTGCAGGACCCAGGTCAGACCCGCCGATGCCGATGTTTACTACCTTCTTGATGGTGCGACCGGTGTGGCCGAGCCATTCGCCGGAGCGCAGGGCAGAGGCGAAGTCGCGCATCCGGCCGAGGACCTCGTGGACGTCTGCGGCGACGTCTTGACCGTCGACCTCTAGGTCCTTTTCCACTGGCAGACGCAAGGCGGTGTGGAGGACCGCGCGATCTTCAGTGTTGTTGATGTGCTGACCTGCGAACATGTCATCGATCTTGTTCTTCAGATCTGCCTGCTGGGCCAAAGCGACGAGGGCATCGAGGGTTTGGTCGTCGATCAGGTTTTTGGACAGATCGACGTGGAGGCCTGCTGCATCGTAGGTGTATTTCTGTGCGCGACCTTCCTCTTGGAAAAGTTCGCGAAGGGTGACGTCCTTCTTTGCTGAGTAGAGTTCGGACAGCGCAGTCCACGATGCGGTCGAAGTGATGTCAGTCATAATTCCTCCTGATTGGTGGTTTCTATTTCCCAAATCTAGTCGGAATATTCACTTCGTGCCGGGGAGTGCAAAAACTACTGAGGCCACGCTTGACGCAGCGCCCAGTGGTAGGCTCCGTCCGGCATTTCAAAGCACGCTCCTGTGAGGGCAGGCCACGTCGAGGCTGCTTGGTCGCACGTCCACAGTGAGGCATAGGGGCCGCGCATGAACCACTCGAAACGCTTAGGGGCGGCCTCTGGTGGCGGTGGGGGTGCGACTTGCGGTGGCTCGGGTGCGGGGGCTGGCGGTGGTTCTGGAGCAGGTTCGGGAGCAGGCTCTGGAGTCTCGGGAGCTGGTACTGGTTGAACCTTGGAAGTTGTCGCAGGCTCAGGTGCTGGCTCCGGCTCGGGCGCTGGCTCCGGCTCAACTGACGACGATTGCGCGGTTTCCTCTGTGGGTGATTCGGAGACAGATTCGGTAGAGGATTCCGAGGCCTCTTTCTCTTTTTTGATCCGCTCAAAGGCAGCAGTGAGTTCCGTTTGTGAAATGACCCCGTCACTGCTAAGCAGCTTTCCCTCAGCAGTGAGGGCGCGCATGTCAGATTCGCATGCAGTGTCTCCTCCGCAGACTTCCCAGGAAATCGCGGGGGCGGTTCCGGCTATTGCTTCGTCGTTGCTGGCCGTCTTACAGCCAGCGACAAGGAAGGGGAGTGTTGTGATGAAAAGGGCTGCCACTGCTCGTTTCATGCCGACGATACTAATTGAAGTGGAAAGTATGTGCAGTCCGGGAAACCCCGCAGAACGAAAAAGGGCATACTGGTGATCATGAGTATTGTAAAGATCAACGCCATCACCGTGCCTGAAGGCGCAGGTGCCACCCTCGAAGAACGCTTTGCGCAGCGCAAGCACGCTGTTGATTCCTCGCCTGGATTTGAAGGTTTCCAGCTTCTGCGTCCGGTCAAGGGTGAAGATCGCTACTTCGTTGTCACTCGTTGGGCCGACGAAGAATCTTATGCTGCGTGGCGCGACGGCCGTGGCAAAGCAGAGCACGCGAGCAAGGAAGGCGAGGCTCCACGAAAGCCGGTGTCGCAAATGGCTGAACTTCTGGAGTTTGAAGTAGTCCTTGACTCTCTAGAGCAGTAAAAGTGGATCAACGGCAACGCCCAATCGCGAAGGTGAGAAACCGACGCGATTGGGCGTTCGTCGTAAATGCTTAACCGAGCTTGCCGCGACCTAAGCGCAGCAAGATACCAGCCAGGTTCGGGCCTTCTTCTCCGAGTTCTTCGCGGAACTGGTTGATGATGGCTACTTCCCGGGTATGTACTAGGCGTGTGCCGCCAGAGCCCATGCGTGTTTTTCCGATGGCTTGGGCCACCTCGGTGCGACGCTTGACCGCGTCGAGGATGACACGGTTGAGACGATCGATTTCCTTGCGGTATTCCTGAATCTCTGCATCAGACAACGGATCATCAGTGCCGGATGGCATTCGGATTTCAAGGTTCTCTTCGGTCATAACTTTATTGTGCCATGCGGATTGTGGGACAGTGCGCTGTGGGCGCTATGTCGGACACTGCTAGTAGGTTAATAAGCATCATGACTACTGACCTCACTTTAGGACTCAATCCGCAGCAAGCCGCCGCAGTCGAACACAGTGGCAGCCCTTTGCTTATCGTCGCTGGAGCGGGCTCCGGCAAGACCGCTGTTCTCACTAGACGCATCGCCTATTTGTTGACCCAACGCGGGGTTGCGCCGTGGGGAATCCTTGCCATTACCTTTACAAACAAGGCCGCGGCTGAAATGAAGGAGCGAGTCTCCGGATTGATTGGACCACAAGCCGAGCGGATGTGGGTTGCTACGTTCCACTCGGTGTGCGTGCGGATCCTGCGCCAGCAAGCGCAATTGGTTCCGGGCCTGAACACCAACTTCACTATTTATGACTCTGATGATTCCCGTCGCTTGCTGACAATGATCGCCAAGGACATGAACCTTGATCTCAAGAAGTTCTCCGCGCGTGCCTTGGCCAACGCGATTTCAAATTTGAAGAACGAGCTCATCGATCCAGACCAAGCCCAAGCTTCTGCCGAGACGACCAAAAATCCGTTCGAGGTCACAGTTGCCAACGTATACAGCGAGTACCAGCGACGGCTGCGTGCGGCGAATGCGCTAGATTTCGATGACCTGATTGGTGAGGTAGTTCGCATTTTTAAGCAACACCCACAGGTCACGGAGTTCTACCGGCGTCGCTTCAAGCATGTGCTTGTCGACGAATACCAGGACACGAACCATGCCCAATATGAATTGATCCACACCTTGGTCGGGGAGGGTCCGGATGCTTCCGAGCTTGCTGTCGTGGGTGATTCTGACCAGTCAATCTACGCCTTTCGCGGAGCTACGATTCGCAATATCGAAGAGTTTGAGCGCGACTATCCAGCGGCCAAGACCATTTTGTTAGAGCAAAACTACCGTTCGACTCAGAACATTCTAGAAGCCGCAAACGCTGTGATCTCTCAAAACGAAGGCCGACGCCCGAAGAATTTGTGGACTGACCACGGCTCTGGCGACAAGATCGTCGGATACGTCGCCGACAATGAGCACGACGAAGCTCGTTTTATCGCCAATGAAGTAGATGCTTTGGCGGATCAGGGGCGTCATTATTCCGAGATGGCGGTCATGTATCGCACGAACAACTCCTCGCGCGCAATCGAAGATATCTTCATCCGTTCGGGCATCCCGTACAAGGTTGTTGGTGGCACGAGGTTCTATGAGCGGCGAGAAATTCGCGATCTCATCGCCTACCTACGCGTGATCGACAACCCGGACGACACCGTTAGTCTGCGCCGCATCATCAACGTGCCCAAGCGCGCCATCGGTGATAAAGCCCAGGCGATGGTTGCGCTACACGCAGATAACAACAACATCAGCTTTGGTAAGGCATTGTTGGACGCGCAGGACGGCAAGGTCGATATGCTTGCAACCCGCGCGCGCAATGCGATTTCCGGCTTCAATGACATGGTGGCGGGGCTGCGTGCGGAACTGCCAGCGATGAAAAACGAGATCACTGGCATGCCTGACCTCGGGCAGCTTGTGGCACGGATCCTCGATGTGACTGGTTATCAGGCAGAGCTTGAAGCATCGAACGATCCGCAAGACGGCGCGCGTCTGGATAACCTCAATGAACTTGTCTCCGTAGCGCGCGAGTTTTCGTCGGAAGCTGCCAACCAAATGGCTTACGACGATGAGTTTGAACCGGAAGAAGGGGAGCCGGCACCTGGATCGCTGCAGGCTTTCCTGGAGCGAGTTTCGCTTGTGGCCGATGCCGATCAGATCCCAGACAATGATCAAGGCGTGGTGACGTTGATGACGCTGCACACCGCTAAGGGACTCGAATTTCCAGTTGTATTTGTTACTGGTTGGGAAGATGGTCAGTTCCCGCATTTGCGTGCGTTGGGCGACCCCGCCGAGCTCGCTGAAGAGCGGCGCCTCGCCTACGTCGGAATCACGCGCGCGCGGGAACGCCTCTACCTCACCCGCGCGATGCTGCGCTCGTCGTGGGGCAATCCGGTGACCAACCCGGCCAGTCGCTTCCTCGGAGAGATCCCGGACGATCTCATCGACTGGCGCAGGGAGGAACCTACCTACTCCTACAACTCAGATGCGTGGGGCTCACCACGCAGGCCACGCACCACCCATCCCGCCCGCAACTCGTCACCGCGTGGTTCTACCAAGGTGAACAAGAATCTGCAGCTAGCGGTGGGCGACAAGGTCAACCACGCCAAATACGGTTTGGGTACCGTCATGGCCGTGGATGGGGTGGGTGCTCGCGAAACCGTTACTATCGATTTCGGCTCCTCGGGCACAGTCCGCCTGATGATGATTGGCGGCGTGCCAATGGAGAAGCTTTAGACCGAACTAGCTGATATAGATGCCCTTGTCTGCAAACCATGGCACTGGGTCAACCTGGTTGACGCCGTCTGGCTTGATTTCAAAATGCAGGTGAGGGCCGGTTGACTGGCCTTCGGATCCCATTTCGGCGATGACCTGGCCTGCAGAAACGCGATCGCCCACGGCGACGCTGTAGGACTGCATGTGTCCATACACACTGACCTCGCCGCCGTCGTGCTTGACAACGACCCAGTAGCCAAACCCACGCGCCGGGCCAGCATTGATAACAGTGCCGTCCATCACCGAGCGAATCGGCGTGCCGTAGTCATTGCCAATGTCGATGCCCTGGTGCATCGCGCCCCAGCGAGGTCCGAAACCGGACGTGTAGGTGCCTTCGGATGGAAGGACGACGAGGCGACCATCGGCTGTGGCGCCCTCCTGATAGGACAAAGGATGTGGCTGTACTTCCTCCGGCTCGAATTCTAGAAGCGTCGAAGGGTCATAAACGATTGAGTACCCGCCGGCGGAGATAGTAGCGCCGGTTTCGGTAATGGCGGTGGCAACCTTGCCTAGCTCGTCGAGTACAACGGAGTAATCGTCCACTGGGACACCACCGAGGTTGACGGTGAGTGCTTGGGCGTGTGCGGTTGGGGCGATGGCAACTGCGCATGCAGCGGCGACAGCAATCAAACGATGTTTCATGGTGTCCTTTTCAAACAGGTATGGGCACAACGGATCAAAGGTTAACGCCCCAAAACCACCCTGGCAACGCTGTGAACTGCGCATTTGTCGAAAGTCTGTGCCCCTGGAATCCGGAAACCCCCAGCTCACCCACTTGAAACCAGAGTGTCTAAAGTGGCAAAAGTTAGTTTTGTGACACCTGGTGTTTCGGGGGTGGTGTGGGGGTGATCGTCGATAAGTAAGGCCTTATGTCTCCCTGTAGGCGTTTGGTTGTGGTTCCCGGTGAACGAGCGTGCCGATTCCATAAGACAGGAGAGGGACAACCACCAGCAACGTGAGCAACAAAAGCCAATCCACGGCGAGGTAGTCGCGGGTGCCTACAGAGAGGACTTCTCCATTGATGTCGTATTTGGTGCTAATCGTGGATGCCCAAGAAGCGATCAGCCCGCCAGTCGTACCGAACAGGGTGCCGACGAAAGCGAGTATGGCGGCGTACATTCCAGAAACTCGTCGAGGCAATGTCGGCGCTGCACCCACCGCGGTGAGTAAAGCGAAGTGGCGATTGGTGCCTTGCGTAGACAGCGACATGATGAGCGCTATGACAACCACGATCAATGCGGACAACCCGCCTGCGACCAGCCAGGAAATGTAGCGCTCGGCTTCGAACGAGACAAGAGGTCTGACGCTGTACGCCATTGTTGAATCGTTAGATATGGCCGACAACTGGTGGCTTTGAGCAGCAGTTAAGGGCTGCTTTGCGACGAATATCGCGCCCACGGGGTAGTAGCCAGTATTGAGCTTATCGAGCGCACTGGCGGTGATCAGTTGGTAGAACTCCGCCTCGGGCAGAGCTGGGACGGCTTTTACGTCGCCGGTGGGGTTTGCCACGTCTTGCGCGCCACTGAAGTCCTCGATGTCGAGGCTGACGATATCAACGATCGTGCTGCCTGTGGCAGAGAGCACCGCTGGTTCATCTAATGCGCCCATAGCGCGTTGGTAGTCCGCTGGATCGGAAAACTCATATGCCTTGAGAGTTGCTTCGGATGCGACAGTGACTCCGCCTACCCACGGCGACGAAATTGGAATGCTGCGGAGGGTTCCAAGACATGCGCGGGCAGCCTGTGGATCGGTCTTTGGGTCGTTTCCGTGGCTGTCGGCTGCCTTTTGTACCTCGAAGCCTCCGGCATACTGGGCGGTGTAATTGCACTGGCCTGAATCCGTGTGGGCGTAGGCATCGGCATTACCTTCGACCGTGTAGGTTTCAACAGGGCCAACGATGCTCTCGACTTCCGCGACGATGGTATCCAAGGCCTCGGGATCCATCTTGCCGCCGTAATATGACGGTGACACGTACATCGCAGCTGGGTTGTAAGTCTTGTGGGTCCATGTAGCTTCGGCCTTCATCGTTGCAAGCGATGTGGAGTAGGCGAGGACACTGATGGTCGTGACGGCCAGGATTACCGCGATGGCTGGGACGGAACGGAGCGCCTGCCGTGAGACATCACGCATCGCCAGTCGACCCACGAGCGGGAGTGATGATCCCCAACGTGTCCCTTGATACACCAGGAGCGGCGCGCAGCCAGCCACTCCAAGGATAAGGATTGGCCAACCAAAAGGTCGCAGCAGGTTTTCCCACCAGAATTGCCCGAACGGGACTGCCAAGAGTACTGCACCGGCCACAATTCCGACTGGCCCTGCTAAGAACCAGCGACTGAATCTCATCATTTTGTCGGGGGCTGCACCCTGGACGCCAGAGGCGATCGACTGTCGTGCAGTGATCCACGCCGGAATGAACGCGGCAATCGTGGATCCGGTGACAGCCCCCAGCCAGGCGGCGGCAAGTTGCCCCCAGCCGAAGTCCAATGGCCAACCAGGGTAGCGCGTTGAATAGAGAATAGCGCCTGCAACTGCTCCGGTGGCGAGGCCGAGCGTCGCTCCGATCAGCCCTGTGACGAAGCCGTAGGCCATGACGGTGAGACGAATGTGTCGTTGCGACGCTCCTTGGGAGCGCATGACTGCGTAATTTCTAGCTTGTCGAACTGCGGACAGGGCGAAGACCGGCATGATGAAAAGGAGGAGGAACACAAAGCCGACAAAAATCATCGCCAGGATGTAGGCACCCATCAGGGCATCCTGCTGACCATAGGGTGGATTTTCGCCGGCGAATTCGTCGTATTGTTCGTTGGTGCTAGAAGGATTCTGAATCACGTCGTCGGATGCGACAATAAACCCGAGTTTGTTCAGAGACAATACATTTTCCCAGGTGAATTCATCGGAGCCAACAGCTATCCAACTTCCGTACCTTTGGACAGGCGAGGAGGCGATCGTCGAGAATTCTCTGGGCTCGATCAGCGTTGGGGACGATACGATTGCTTGATAGGTGGCTGAGCTTCCGGCGATCTTCCATTCGCCGAAACCATCGACCGTAATGGTGTCACCCACTTCGACATCCAGCACTGCCATCGTCGATTTTGGAAGAAGCACCTCGTTGGCGCTTGGCAGCGGAGCATGCGGTGCATATCCAACTTGATCGACGTTGAATGCAGCGGTGCGGTCCTCGTGATGGGCCACAACTTCTTGGCCAACGTGGAGATAGATATCGAACTCTGGGAGCTCTTCGGTGAGCATGTCGTACTCATTGCCACTGACAGTCTCACCGGGGCAGTCGAAGTTTGAACCGTGGATATCTTGACGGCAATCAGCGCTTTCAACAAATCTGATCGATGTACGCGCACTATCAAGGTTCTGCTGGGTACTGACGCTGGATTCGTGGACGATAAGTCCTGAAATCAACGCCACCGGAATGAAAATCATCACAAGGCCAGCGATTGTGCGCCACGGGTGAGAGCGCATGTCGCGAAGTGTGGGTCGTGTAGCGGCCGAGAAAGCGCTCATTGTTAGCTCACCCGCCCATCGCGCATCATGACTGTGCGGTCGGCCCAGCCAGCGAATCGAGGCTCATGGGTAACCAGAAGCGCCGCTGCTCCGTCGTCGACGCGGGCGCGCAGGACTGACATCACGTCGTCTGCGGTGGCGGTGTCGAGGGCGCCGGTCGGTTCGTCGGCAAGCAGCAAGGTGCGGGTGCCTATCAGTGCGCGGGCGATAGCAACGCGTTGAGCTTGGCCACCGGAGATATTTTCGGGGAAGGAATCGCCAAGTCCCGAGAGTCCAACCTCTTCGAGCGCCTTGTCGGCTGCTGCCCGACACGCTGCTGGACTGATGCCATCCAGTTCCAACGGAAGCGAGACATTCTCGGCAACAGTTAAAGTCGGCACGAGGTTGTAGTGCTGAAAGACCATGCCAACCTTTGTTCGGCGCAATTCTGCGAGCTTGTTGGCGCTGAAGTCCCGTGTATCTACACCATCCATGAGCATGCGCCCGGACGTGACGGGCTCAAGAAGGCCGGCGACATTGAGCAGCGTCGACTTTCCGGATCCCGACGGCCCCATCACTGCAACGAGCTCACCCGGCTTGACGACGAGACTCACGCTATCCAAGGCGGTGACCTGCCGAGCCCCGCTGCCAAATACGCAGGTGACGTCCATCATTTCGAGTAGGAGTTTCATATTAGGCCTTTCGGGATTCGTTGAGGAGGGCTTCCGCGCGGTCTAAGAAGCGGACGTCTGCCTCGAGATCAAAGACGCGCCGCTCCGCCATAAGTCGATCGGTGGAAAGGGTGTGGGGGAGATTGCGGGACAGCTTTGTCACTTCTCGCAGCTGTTGTAAGACTGCCTGCCGCTGCGTATCGAGCAGTCCGATGAGGTCCACGTCGCCGCAGGCGAAAGCGAGGGAGACCTTCATGACCAGTTCGTCTCGCTCCGAGTCCGGTCTAAGAACGGGGGAGGCCCACCACTGCTGGACTTCTTCGATGCCGCGGTCGGTGAGGGAGTACTCGATGGCTTCGTGGCCTGTTGGAGTCAGGGTGGATCCAGATTGGGCGACAAGGCCGTCGCGTTCTAGGCGAGCGAGCGTTTGGGTTACCTGACCCATATTGAGCTTCCACTCGTGATTAGTGGCCTCGTGGAAAGCCCCCTGCAAGTTTGACGGCGTGCTTGGACAGTGTGCGAGCAGAGCGAGAAGCGAGTGACGAACTGACATAGGTGCTCCAAGGATCGCGGGAGTGGTTACCCGGTAACTATCAGGTTACTTGGTAACCATGCGATGGTCAATGGTTTTCGAGAATATTGCTTCTTACTTGTTTCTTAACAATTCCGGCAGGGGAAGAAATGTAAGAAGTAATTGATCTGTAATAATTGCGGAGTTTCTCGCAAGAGTAATTTGAGGGGCCATTTCGCGCGATTTGCTGCGGGCCAGCGCTCTAAAAACTGCATAGTACAGCATGGTTGGTCACCTGTCCTAACTAAAGGGATCGGCGCAGGTGATCGTCGCCAAGCATGCAAAAACCCACCTTCGGGGCACAGTCCGAAGGTGGGTTAAGTGAAAAGCGTTAGAGGGAGATGCCGTGCTGGGCAAACCAAGGCTGCGGATCGATTGGGCCGCCGCCTGGCTGGTGGATCTCGAAGTGAAGGTGGGAGCCGGTGGAGAAGCCGAGGGAGCCCATGCCAGCGATCTTCTGACCTGCGGTGACACGCTCGCCAACGGCAACGTCAAGGGAAACCATGTGGCCGTAGACGGACATGGAACCATCGTCGTGCTTGATACGGATCCAGTTGCCGTAGCCGGAAGCCGGGCCGGAGTCGATCACGGTGCCATCCATGACGGACAGGATTGGGGTGCCAACGGCATTAGCGATGTCGATGCCGTTGTGCATGGTGCCCCAGCGAGGGCCGAAACCGGAAGTGAAAGTACCTTCGGCGGGCTTTACAACGCTAGGTGCACGAGCTGCAAGGTCAGCCTCTGCGCGCTCGGTGGAGTACTGAACAGCCTTCCCCAGCTGTTCTTCCAGGTTAGTGGTTGGCTTGTACTCTGCGATCGAGAGGATCTGTGGTGCAGCTTCGACGACCTGGTCGACGATTTCTGCAGCGTCGACATCGTTAGCTAGTTCGTATTCAATGTTTGCAGCCTCGGTGGAGGAGGTCTGCTGAAGGTTGGCTGCTGCCGCGCCACCTGCGCCTGCGGTGGAGACTGCACCAGTTGCAACTGCAACGAGGGCAACGCGACCCTTGTTAGGGGAGTGCTTGCGGTGCTTGCCGCCGGTGCGTGCTGCGCGAGTAGTCGAGTTAAGCATGAATCCTCTTCTTTGTCTGTTCACGATTCCCATTCTGTGCCGGGATCGTAACCATCTTGTTATCTACCGAGATGTAACAATAGCGAGTCGACTTTAAGGGGGCAAGCCGATTTAGCAAAAAAGTCATATCCGTATCAAAAACATAAATGTTACGGGCGTTATCAAATCGTGTCCTAACGCTTTCCTTGGACGGCTTCGTGGGACACTGGAACGTGATGAGTAATAAGTCCAGTCCTCGTTCCCGTCCCCCTCGGAAGTCGCCTACCGACGTTCGGTCCGGAGTGCGTGTCCCGCGGGCGGCTGCGAGCGCGACAAAGAAGAAAGTAAAGACGCCACCCACTAATCAAAGTGAGCGTTTGCGGTTCTATCTACCGACGGTGGCATTCTCCAATTTGGCAGTGTTGCTGCTGGTTATCGTCCTAGCCTTTGCCGGCATCCTCTTTGCGGGAGGCGCCTTTGCGGCACTTCCGATGGTAATTGCCGAGGCGTGGTTGGTCCTGCACCTTGTGCCAGTGACTTATGACGCCACGACCCTGGGGATGCTTCCCTTGCTGCCGGCGCTAGGTGTCGCATCGTTGGTCGCATGGCGGACGCGCAAATCGGTCCAAAACCGCGTTGGTATGAAGGATCTATATACCCTCCTCGGATTGACCGCTGTGATTCCTCTCACACTGGCGGGAATCGCTTGGTTCATGCTGTGGGACGCCAGCAAAGTCTTCCCCGTCGAGCCCCCGGCTGTCTGGGTGACAGTGCTCCATCCTGTGGCCATCCATGCAATAGGAATGGCAATAGGAATGGGACCTAAGTTGTGGCTCGCCATTGCGAAGCGGTCAAGCGTTCCAGAGGACTTGGTGGCAGGTGCGACGCATGCGCTAAAGCTTCTCGGGCGTCTCGCAGTTGCGGCGGGAATTGTTTACCTCATTTTGCTTGCCACGGGTTATCAGCGCATTGATGAAGTTGTCAGCGCCTACCCATCGCTGACAGGGTTTGGAATCGCGGGAATCATCCTTGCCTGCTTGCTGTATCTTCCAAACGCATTTATTGCGACCTTGGCTGTACTACTTGGCGGTAACTTCACCATCGGTGATGCCCAAGTCAGCCTTTTCTCCATTGACCTTGTCCCGCTTCCAGCATTTCCTCTCTTTGCTGCGATCCCGGGTGCGGCAAGTGAATGGGTGCTGGCCTTGATGATTGTCCCTCTGGCAGGAGTTATTCACTTTGTTGTGACAAGAAGCTGGAACGCGACGACAGTCGTAGCGACCGCAGTCTTCGTTGGCCTCGCAGTGCTTATTGCAACCTACTTCTCGTCAGGTGTACTCGGTGTTTATAGGTTTAGCGGACCAACGCCGTGGCTCGCGGGCCTCCTGGCGCTTGCGTGGGTCGGCCTGAGTTCCGGAATTGTTTGGGGTGCAGCGGTCCTGCGTAACCGGCAAGCGAGAACTGTCGAGCCAGAGCAAGAGCCAGAAGAAGTACTTGACGACGAAGTTGTAGACGTAGAAGAAGTGGCCGCGGTTGAGGACGATGTTGACGTGGACGACGTCGATGTAGAGGTAGATGAGTCAGCTGGGCCTGCAGACCCGGACGAATCTGTGGAGGATGAGACTGGCGAAGATGAGACAATGTCTTCCGAAGGGTCAGATGAAGTTGAACACTCATCGGAGGAACCAGAGTCTACCGATGAAAAATAGGAAAGTGTCGCAGTGACGTCTAGGAAAGAAGCCAAGGATAAGCGCCGCCGAGAGCTCTTGGAAGCTGCTGCAGAAATCATGGCGAACAAGGGATTCCACCAGGCCCGACTTAGTGATGTTGGGGCTGCCGTGGGTATTTCGGGTCCCGCGTTGTACCGCTATTTTTCGAGCAAGGAAGATCTCTTGGCTGAAATGCTGATAGATATTTCGATCCGTCTGGTTGATGGGGCCCGCGAGATCGTCGAAAAGCACCAGGGGAGTGAGGGCGAGGAGGCTGATCCTGTTCAGGTGCTTCAGGCGTTAGTTGATTTTCACGTCGAGATAGCGGTGACGGAACCGAATCTGATCCGGGTGCAACAACGTGAGATCAACAATCTGGATGGCAACTCAGCGGAAAAGGTGAAGTCACTTCAGCGCACATACCTGGGAATCTGGACTGATTTGCTTCTATCCGCCCGCCCCAGTTTGGGGCGAAAGGCTGCCCGGCTACGGACGCAGTTTGCTGCGGGCTTGGTGAACTCTTCGCGATTCGTGATTCATTGGTCGGGGCCTGATCTGATTCGAGAACATGCTGGCGTTATGGCGATGGGGGCTCTGCTCGCAGACTAGTCAGTTAATCGGGGGTAACTGAAATTGGACCTCCTTCCTGCAAAGTTGCAGGAAGGAGGTCATTTTGTTTCGGAAACCACTCCTATGGGGGTGGCATGTGCCATAAAGGTGGCCAATAGTGTTGTGGAACACATACTGGGGAAGTAGTCTCTGTCACAAGGAAATAGTTAACGGCTATTAACTCAACGATTGTTCGTCGCAGATTTTGTACAGGGAGACTCAATGACTGCACCCGCAACCAACCGAGAGAGGCACGAAGCTTTGATCGCAGATCTCCGCGAAGTAATGGACACCACCGCACAGGGTGGATCTGTGAAGTCGCGTGAGCGCCACATTAGCCGTGGCAAACTTCTGGCACGTCAGCGTATTAGTGAACTCCTTGACCCAGGGTCACCATTCCTCGAGGTCGCGCCATTGGCAGCCCACGAGATGTACGGGGGCAGTGTTTCTGCCGCTGGCGTCGTAGCTGGTATCGGAATGGTAGAGGGGCGCCGCTGCATGGTAGTAGCCAATGATGCAACTGTCTCCGGTGGCACCTACTACCCGATGACGGTGAAAAAGCACCTGCGCGCCCAAGAGATCGCTTCCGACAACCATCTGCCATGCATTTACTTAGTCGATTCCGGCGGAGCAATGCTGTTGAATCAGGCGGATGTCTTTCCCGACCGCGATCACTTTGGCCGCATCTTCTACAACCAGGCCAACCTATCTGCACGGGGAATTCCACAAATCTCCGCCGTCATGGGTTCCTGTACGGCGGGTGGAGCCTATGTTCCAGCGATGAGTGATGAAAATGTCATCGTGAAAGAGCAGGGAACCATCTTTCTTGCAGGACCGCCGTTGGTAAAGGCAGCAACAGGAGAAGAGGTAACTCCTGAAGACCTAGGCGGTGGCGATCTCCACTCGCGTACCTCGGGCGTAACCGACCACCTTGCGTTAGATGACGCAGACGCGTTGCACCGCGTGCGTCGTATCGTCGACACGCTACGCCCGAACCCGAAGGCGCCGTGGGAGGTACGTGACACCATCGCACCGATTCGCGACCAGAAGGAACTCTACGATGTAGTCCCAGTCGACTCGAAGGTGCCGTATGACGTTCACGAGGTTATCGAGATCATCGTTGATGGAGGCGAATACGAAGAATTCAAAGCGGAGTATGGCAAAACCCTAGTCACTGCCTTCGCACGTATTCACGGACACCCAGTGGGCATCATCGCAAACAACGGAATCTTGTTCGCCGAATCGGCCCAAAAGGGTGCTCACTTCATCGAACTATGCGACCAGCGCGGTATTCCACTGGTATTCCTGCAAAACACTACTGGATTCATGGTCGGCCGTGAATATGAGGCAGGCGGTATCGCAAAGCACGGAGCCAAAATGGTCAATGCCGTAGCGACCACACGAGTACCTAAGTTCACTGTGGTCATCGGAGGTGCATTCGGCGCAGGCAACTACTCCATGTGCGGACGCGCATACTCACCGCGCTTCCTCTGGATGTGGCCGAACGCCCGAATCTCGGTGATGGGCGGCCCCCAGGCCGCAATGACCCTCTCCACCGTGCGCCGCAATCAGATCGAGCGCTCTGGCCAAGAGTGGTCGGCCGAAGAACAAGAAGAGTTTGAAGCACCGATCCGAGACAAATTTGCCGAAGAATCCCACCCTTATTACTCCTCGGCTCGACTGTGGGACGACGGTGTGATTGACCCAGCAGATACTCGTCGCATCCTTGGTCTCGCCCTCGACGTAGCCTCTGGAGCTCCGCTGGCCGACCCAGGCTTCGGCATCTTCCGCATGTAAGCCCGCATCACAAGAAAGGAGAAAGCACATGACCAAGACACCAATCACCACAGTGCTCGTGGCAAACCGAGGCGAGATCGCCTGCCGCGTCATCCGCACCCTCAAAGCCGAAGGCGTGCGTTCCGTCGCAGTCTTTTCTGATGCGGATGCAAATGCACCGCACGTTCACGAAGCTGACGTAGCAATCCACATCGGCCCATCACCGGCGCGAGATTCGTACCTTGTTATTGACAAGATCATTGACGCAGCGCAGCGCAGCGGTGCCCAAGCGATCCATCCGGGTTACGGATTCCTCTCGGAAAACGCTACCTTTGCCAAAGCGTGCGAGGACAACGGCATCATCTTCATGGGGCCGCCGGCTTCGGCTATCGACACCATGGGAGACAAGATTTCCGCCCGCGCTGCCGTTGAAGCCCGAGATGTCCCCACGGTCCCAGGCATCTCTCGCCCGGGGCTTACCGACGACGACCTCATTGAAGCCGCACCGAATATCGGTTTCCCAGTGCTGATCAAGCCTTCAGCCGGCGGTGGAGGAAAAGGCATGCACCGGGTGGAGGATCCGAAAGATCTCCCAGAAGCGTTGAAAACAGCTCGTCGTGAAGCAGCAAGTGCATTTGGCGATGACTCTTTGTTTATCGAGCATTTCGTTGACACACCGCGCCACATTGAGGTGCAGATTCTCGCCGACACCCATGGCAATGTGATCCACCTCGGCGAACGTGAGTGCTCCTTGCAGCGTCGCCACCAAAAAGTCATCGAAGAAGCACCGAGTCCGCTTCTCGACGAAGAAACGCGCCAAGCTATCGGTGAGGCAGCGTGTGATGCGGCGCGGTCCGTGGGCTACGTCGGAGCAGGAACTGTGGAGTTCATTGTTCCTGCGGCTCGCCCCGATCATTTCTACTTCATGGAGATGAACACCCGCCTTCAGGTGGAACATCCAGTGACCGAGGAAGTCACCGGCTTGGACCTAGTGGCGCTGCAGCTAGCGATCGCACGCGGTGAGGAGTTGCCCGTCGCCCAAGAGGATGTGACACTCACCGGCCACTCCATCGAAG
This sequence comes from Corynebacterium breve, assembly GCF_030252165.1. Taxonomy (NCBI): domain Bacteria; kingdom Bacillati; phylum Actinomycetota; class Actinomycetes; order Mycobacteriales; family Corynebacteriaceae; genus Corynebacterium; species Corynebacterium breve. The sequence goes on from NZ_CP126969.1 coordinate 611,638, forward strand.
CACGAATCTACGCAGAAGATCCCGCCAACGGGTTCCTTCCGACAGGCGGACGCGTTGATCGCGTAAAAGCTCCGAGCGGGGAAGGGGTGCGCGTTGATTCCGGCATCATCGATGGTTCCGAGGTCACCTCACTGTATGACCCAATGCTCATGAAAGTGATCGTCCACGGGGCGGACCGCCAAGAAGCACTGCATCGACTAGACAAGGCACTCGCGGGCACCGTGGTTGCTGGCGTGGGAGTCAACGCAGACTTCTGTCGCTTCCTCATCAACGTCGACGAGGTGGTTGCGGGTGACCTAGACACCGGGCTGCTTGACCGCGTGATGGATCAATATGAAGTCAGTCGGACACCAGATGAGGCACTCATCGCGGCCGCCATGATCTGGCTGGCTAGCCGGTGGCCAGAAAACCCCGGGTCGGCTTGGGATATCCCAGACGGCTGGCGCCCGGGTAGATCGGTACCGCAGCGTGTCCGTCTCGCGGATAGCCAGGGTTCGGCATTGGTGCTCATCGATGGAACACCCACTGCCGCGACCGTCACCGTAGGGGCAAACGTCCCGGGAATTACTCGCGACGAAGACGACCACGAGCCGCGTGACTATCAGGCATCCGTATATCGCCAAGGCGACTCCTGGCGCGTCGTGATCGACGGCGTCGGTGGTCATTGGGACGCAGACTTCGTCGGTAAGCATGGCGAAGAAGCAGCCGAGGTCATCGTTTCCTCCGACCACGGCGCGTGGACGATTCGTCGTGAAGCAGCTGCCCGATCCGCTGCGGATGCGGATGCCAACACCGACACCGTGTTGTCGTCGCCAATGCCTGGCACGGTCATCGCGCATTCGGTGGAAAGCGGCGCCCACGTCAGCGCCGGCGACGCCGTTCTCGTCGTCGAAGCAATGAAAATGGAGCACGTTTTGCGTGCCGCCGTCGACGGCACAGTCACGTTTCACGCTGCGCCTGGCGACCAAGTCCAAGCAGACAAAGCTCTTGCCACTATCGACCCGGATAACTCCGAAAAATAATCCTCACACAGCACAAGAAAAGGAATCACAACATGTCTGACCTCAACATCTCCCAGCTGCCAGAAGAGTACCGCGAGCTGCAAAACGTCGTCCGCGAATTTGCCAACGAAGTCATCGATCCGGTCTCAGCACAACACGATAAAGACCACACCTTCCCATACGAAGTTGTCTCCCAGATGGGTGAAATGGGCCTGTTCGGCCTCCCTTTCCCTGAACAGTACGGCGGTATGGATGGCGACTACCTGCTATTTGGCATCGCTCTGGAGGAAATCGCGCGAGTTGACCAATCAGTGGCCATCACACTCGAAGCTGGCGTTGGCTTGGGCGCCATGCCGATCTATCACTTCGGAACCGAGGAGCAGAAGCAGAAGTACCTTCCCGACCTGACTTCTGGAACCAAGCTAGCTGGCTTTGGTCTTACCGAAGCCGACGCTGGCTCGGACGCAGGCGCAACCCGCACCACCGCGGTAGAAGAAGGCGACGAGTGGGTGATGAACGGCTCCAAGCAGTTTATTACGAACTCCGGGACAGACATCACTTCCTTGGTTACCTTCACCGCCGTCACCGGACAGCGCGAGGACGGCAAGAAAGAGATTTCCGCCATCATTGTGCCGTCGGACACTCCAGGATTCACCGTTGAACCCGCGTATGACAAGGTCGGCTGGAATGCCTCTGACACACACCCGTTGACTCTGGCCAACGCACGAGTGCCAAAGGAAAACTTGCTTGGCGAGCGCGGACGTGGGTATGCCAACTTCCTGCACATCCTCACTGAAGGCCGTGTTGCTATCGCAGCGCTTGCCACCGGTGCGGCCCAGGGCTGTGTTGACGAATCTGTCAAGTACGCCAACGAGCGCGTCTCCATGGGCCGCAAGATCAGCGAGTACCAGGCGATTTCCTTCAAGGTCGCGCGCATGGAGGCTCGTGTCCACGCAGCACGCCTCGCATGGATGGACGCCGCCGCGAAAATGATCGCAGGTGAGGACTTCCGCAAGGAGGCGTACATCGCCAAGCTGATCGCCTCCGAGGCTGCGATGGATAATGCGCGCGACGCTACCCAAATCCATGGCGGCTACGGATTTATGAACGAATACCGCGTGGCACGACACTACCGTGATTCCAAGATCCTAGAGATCGGCGAGGGCACCTCCGAGGTACAGCTCATGCTGATTGCACGCGAGCTTGGACTGTAGAGACTCGGAAAGGAATCTGCCATGACTGATGTAGTACAGCGCGGACTGTGGTTTGAGGAATACCAGGAAGGCACTCGCTATCTTCACCGACCAGGCCGCACCGTAACCGAAGCAGACGACGTCGTGTTCACCACACTGACTATGAATACCCAGCCGCTGCACCTCGACGCACATTGGTCTTCGCAGCAGGGGGGCTTTGGCGGCCAGCGCCTAGTCAACTCCATGTGGACGCTGTCTACCGTCGTCGGACTGTCGGTTTCCCAGCTGACTTTGGGCACCATTGTTGCCAACTTGGGATTTACCGAGATCAGTTTTCCCAACCCCATGTTTCACGGCGACACCTTGTATGCAGAAACAGTGTGCGTAGGAAAGCGTCTATCCAAGTCTCGTCCAGGACAGGGCATCGTCGAGTTGGAGCACATTGGGCGCAACCAAAAGGGCGACGTTGTGTGCAAGGCTGTGCGATCCACTTTGGTGCAGTGTGACCCGGAAGCAGGAGGGGCGCAAAACCAATGATGACGAACCAGTGGAATCCAGTTGGGCCAGGGCTCTTGTTCGCACCTGCGGATCGTCCAGAGCGGTTTGCCAAAGCCGCAGAACGATCTGACATGGTCATCCTCGACCTCGAAGACGGCTGCCGACCAGAAAACCGCGAGGAGGCTCGGGCTAACATCCAGGATTCAGAGCTTGATCCAGACAAAGTCATCGTTCGTGTGAACCCCACGACAACGGACGAATTTGTCTTGGACTGCCGGGCCCTAGCAACCACTCGATACCGAACAGTCATGCTGGCGAAAGCGGAATCGGAAAACAACGTCGACACCTTAGCCAAAGCCCTGCCAGAGGTACAGATCATTGCGCTCGTCGAAACGCCTCTCGGGGTGCTCAACGCGCAACAGATTGCGGCTCACGACGCGGTGGTTGCAATGTTTTGGGGAGCCGAGGATCTGGTCGCTGGGCTTGGCGGGACCTCGTCGCGCACAGCTGACGGCACCTACCGTATGTTGCCAAAATACGCGCGTGCACACGTTCAGGTGGCGGCGGCAGCGTATGGAAAGGCCGCGTTGGACTCCGTTTACGTCAACATTCCGGACACTGAAGGCCTCCGCGCAGAAGTCGCAGATGCGGCGGCCCTCGGTTATGCGGGCACCTGCTGCATTCACCCTTCACAGGTGGAGATCATTCGCGAAGAATTTCGTCCGAGCGAAGAAAAAATCGACTGGGCATCTCGTCTCTTGCGTGAGGCCCAAAGCAACCGCGGAGCCTTTAGTTTCGAAGGCCGGATGGTTGATGAACCACTATTCCGCCAGGCCCAAGCTATTGTGCGTCGCGCCGGGATCTAACCACTTACAACTCACTCTCTCCAATCAAGAAAGCAGAAAAGACAATGACTAGCTGCAGCTACGATTTCACCCCAGTATCTAATGGATCGATCGCCGTGGACGAAGCAGGGAACAGAATCTCATGGGTTAAGGGTCCAGGTGTTGATCAAGGCGCACCGCCTTTGCGCGAAGATACGTTAGGACAAATGCTTCGTTCGGTGGTTGAGCGTTACCCGCACCGCGACTGCATCATCGATGTCTACGCGGACGTGTCCTTTACCTACGAGCGCTTTTACAACCGCGTTCTTCGTTTGGCCAGCGCATTCATCCGTCATGGTTTCCGCAAAGGCGACCGTGTCGGTATTTGGTCCACCAACCGCTGGGAATGGCTTATTGTGCAGTGGGCCTGCCACCACCTTGGCTTAGTATTGGTGAACATTAACCCTGCTTACCGCCAGTCGGAACTGAATTATGTACTAGCGAAAGCCGGCGTCAAGATGGTCTTTGCGGCGCAGCGTTTCAAGGACTCCGACTACCGCACCATGCTCAATGAGGCGCGCAAACAGCGCGGAGTAAACCTTGAGCGCATCATCTACTTCGGCTCCACCGAGTGGTACGACGCGATGCACGGTGACATCGATGATCTGAGCGAGCACACTAAGGATCTGCACAACGACGATCCGGTAAACATCCAGTTCACCTCGGGCACCACCGGATTTCCAAAGGGTGCGACGCTGAGCCACCGCAATATCTTGAACAACGGATACTTTGTAGGTGAAAACCTGCACTACACCGAAGAAGATCGTGTTGTTACCCCGGTGCCTTTCTTCCACTGCTTCGGCATGGTGATGGGAACCATCGCGATCTTGTCGCACGGAGGCTGCATGGTTATCCCAGCGCCCTCCTTTAAGTCCCGAGAAACCCTGAAGGCCGTCCAAGTGGCTAAGGCAACCTCCCTCTACGGTGTGCCGACCATGTTCATCCAGGAGCTCGACGAGGCGGAAGACCACCGCGAGTACGGCAGCCCCTACGACCTTTCGTCGTTGCGAACCGGCATTATGTCTGGCACCTCGTGTCCGACTAAGACGATGCGCGAGGTCATGGACGATTTCGGTATGCAGGACATCACCATTTGCTACGGCATGACGGAAACCTCACCGGTATCGTTCCAAACCCGCACCAATGCACCGCTGGACAAGCGCGTGACCACGGTCGGCCAGATTATGCCACACCTCGAGTGCAAGCTTGTCGACGAAGAAACCGGCGAACCGGTGGCACTTGGCGAGCAAGGTGAAATTCTCGTGCGCGGCTACTCGGTCATGAAAGGGTACTGGGAGCACCCAGAAAAGACGGCAGAGGCCATCGACGAGGATGGCTGGATGCACTCCGGAGATCTCGGTGTGCTGGACGACGAGGGCTACCTTTCGGTTACTGGTCGCTTGAAGGACATGCTTATCCGCGGTGGTGAAAACATTTACCCGCGTGAGATTGAAGAATTCCTTTTCACCCACCCTGACGTAGTCGATGCCCAGGTTATTGGTGTTCCTGACGACAAGTACGGCGAAGAAATCATGGCGTATGTCATTTTGCGCGACGGCGTCGACGATCTCACTGCTGACGAAGTAGCGGAGTTCGCCCACGGCAAGCTCTCTCGCCACAAGGTGCCACGCTACATCCACGTAGTCGAGAGTTACCCGATGACGGTATCCGGCAAGGTACGCAAGGTGGATCTGCGCGAAATGGCACCGAAGGTTCTGGGGTGGATCTAAATGACACTGAACAAGACTTTTGCGTCTGAAATGCTGAAGGACCTCATCGCAGATACCGTCAGCGACGGAATGACACTCGCTGTTGGTGGATTCGGGCTCTGTGGTGTGCCGTTCTTGCTCATCGAAGCGTTGCGCGATGTTGGGCGAAAGAATCTGACGGTCGTATCCAACAATATGGGCGTCGATGGCAAGGGCCTGGGCATCCTGCTTGAAAATGGCCAAGTTTCCAAGGTGCTGTCGAGTTACGTCGGTGAAAACAAGGAGTTTGCGCGACAGTATCTGGCGGGAGAGCTGGAAGTGGAGTTTAATCCGCAGGGCACACTGGCCGAACGACTCCGCGCAGGCGGCGCTGGCATCCCCGCGTTTTACACTGCGACTGGTTACGGCACGGTAATCGCGGAAGGAAAGCCGACTGCGGAGTTTGATGGCCAGCACTACGTCATGGAGCGAGGCATCGTCGCGGACGTGGGACTAGTGCATGCTTGGCGCGGCGACGTGGGCGGGAACCTTGTGTACCGTCGCACTGCCCGCAATTTCAATCCTCTTTGTGCAGAGTCCGGCCAGGTGACTATCGCGCAGTGTGAGGAGATCCTGCCACTGGGAGAAATTGATCCCGATCTGGTCATGACCCCTGGAGTGCATATTGACCACGTAGTTCAGGCTGACGATCGCGAAAAGCCGATTGAGCAGGCGACAACCCGTCCGAAGGTAAAGGAGAACTAGATGACTACCGCGACTATTGGTTGGACCCGCGACCAGATGGCTGCCGAGGCAGCTAAAGAACTGAAAGACGGCGACTACGTCAACCTAGGAATCGGAATTCCTACGCTCGTGGCGAACAATCTCCCAGAAGGCGTTTCCGTGATCTTGCAAAGTGAAAATGGCATCCTTGGGATGGGCCCGTTTCCATTCGAAGGTGAGGAAGACGCGGATCTGATTAACGCAGGTAAGCAAACGGTTACGTTGCAAACGGGCGCTTCTACCTTTGACTCTGCGACAAGCTTCGGAATGATCCGAGGCGGCAAAGTGAAAATGGCCGTGCTCGGTGCCATGCAGGTTGCTCAGAATGGCGATCTAGCCAACTGGATGATTCCCGGGAAGATGGTCAAAGGCATGGGAGGCGCGATGGATCTGGTCGCTGGAACCCCACGGGTTCTTGTTGTGACAGATCATGTTGCTCGCGATGGATCGCCGAAGCTGCGACACCGGTGCGACCTCCCATTGACCGGCGCCGGCGTTGTCGATCGCATCATTACGGACATGGGGGTCTTCGATGTCGGCGAAGACCTGCTGATTCTACGCAAGCTTGCTCCTGGCATCACCATCAAGGATATCGAGGCCAACACTGAAGCTGATTTCGTCGTCGAACTAGATGAAGTGGAGTACTAACTCATGTCTCAAACAAACAAGAACAATGACGTTGTCATCCTTGGTGGAGCACGTACACCGCAGGGTAAAATGCTCGGCGCACTTGCCGGTCTTGATGCAGTCGAACTTGGTGCCCACGCGGTGAAAAACGCGGTGGAACGAGCCGGGGTAGTCCCTGGTGATGTTGGATTTGTCGTCCTCGGTCAGGTGGTGCAGGCAGGCCAAGGGCAGAACCCGGCCCGGCAGACCGCGATCAAAGCTGGTTTGCCGTGGAGCGTTCCGGCCGAGACGATTAACAAAGTATGTCTGTCAGGCCTTACGGCGGTCATACAAGCAGCACGAATGATCCGTCTTGGCGAGTGCGATGTTGCCGTTGCCGGTGGTCAGGAGTCGATGACCAACGCGCCATTCGTCGCTCATGGGGTGCGTAAAGGAAAGGCATATGGCGCATTGCAGCTCGAGGATACGTTGGAGCGGGACGGTCTGTCGGATGCCTTTGATCAGTGTTCGATGGGTGTGCTTACTGAAGGACCCATCGCCGATCTAGGCATCTCACGTGAGGATCAAGACCAGGTCGCTGCGAGCTCTCACCAACGTGCGGCTGCAGCTCAAGACGCGGGAATCTTTGCGGCCGAGATCGCGCCGCTGGAGATTCCACAACGGAAGGGAGCCCCCATCGTTGTGGACACTGACCAAGGGATTCGAGCGGAAACTACCGTTGAGACCCTCTCGGCATTGCGACCAGCGTTTACCAAAGACGGCACGATTACAGCGGGAAATGCTTCTCCGATCTCTGATGGTGCAGCAGCTGTGGTTCTCGCGCGACGTTCGTGGGCCGAAGAACGCAATCTGGAGTACCTCGCGGTGTTAGGAGAAGCGGGGCAAACCGCAGGACCGGATAATTCCTTGCACGCCCAGCCCGCCGATTCGCTCAAAGAAGCTTTGCGACGAGCCAATTGGCAAGCCGAGGACTTGGATTTCATTGAAATCAACGAGGCATTCGGTGCAGTTGCCGTGAAATCACTGCGCGAACTGAACTATTCGGCCGACAAATGCAATATCTACGGTGGCGCTATTGCTCTTGGGCACCCGATTGGTGCCTCGGGGGCTCGTCTGACACTGACAGCTGCATATGAGCTGCAGCGTCGGGGTACCGGCAAAGCCGGCGTAAGCCTATGTGGTGGTGGCGGGCAGGGCGACGCACTTTTGCTGTACCGCGACTAAAGGGAATCGTCGAAATTAGCAGGGATCCGCAGTACCTTCGGGTGCTGCGGATTTCGCACATACAGAAACGCTCGAAAGGACAGAAAATGACTGAAGACTTCATGTTCACCCGCACAGGCTCGACTACCTTTGCGCCGACCAGAAATACTGAGGGAGCATGGTCTGCCGAGGACTTCCACTTCGCCTCTCTGGCAGGATTGATCGTCCACGAAACACTACGGGTGCGTGGCGACGATAGCAGGCACATCAGCCGGGTAAGCTACGACATCTTGGGCAGGCTGCCGTACGGAGAAGTAGAGATAAGCGTTAAAACTATCCGCCCAGGCCGGCAGATTGAGCTAGTGCAGACGACCGTGCGGTTGGGTGACCGAGACGCGATCGTGGCCCGCATTTGGTTTCTTGAACCTGCGGAAACGGAAGCGGCAGCTGCCTGCGAGATTCCGTTTCTGCCGAACCCGGACGATTGCCCGGAAAGGGTGCTGTCCGAGATCTGGGAAGGTGGCCACCTAAAGCAGGTGCACGCGCGCCATGCGTTAGTACCTCGGCCTGGGCGGGCGGCAACGTGGCTGACTTCACCGAACCAGATAGTTGATGGCGAAGAGCGAAACGCTGTTGCAGAGTTTTTCAGCCGGATCGACATCGCAAATGGGATCGCTGCGCGCCAGGAACCCAATGAGTGGGCCTACCCAAACGTCGATCTCACTGTGCACCTATTCCGCCAGCCAAAAGGCACCTGGACAGGCTTAGATACCACGGTTACCTGGGGAAGCGAAGGAGTTGGTCTGACCAGCTCAGTTCTTCACGACGTGGAAGGGCCAGTCGGTCGCGCGGAGCAGAGCATCACACTGCGACGGGTGAACTAGACCCAGACACGATTAATCCCCCGGAGGGTGCGACCTCCGGGGGATTAATCGTCGTTAAGCAAGATTTAGCGCATGGTCACATTGCCGAAAATTCGGGCAACTGGCGCAAGAAGCATCGGCCGAGCCGCAATTGTTGCGCCCACGGTAATGAGCGTTGCAACAACGAACAGAATGAAGCCGAGCCAGTTATTTGCATACTCAGATGGATCGACGGAGCCTTGGGCTGCGAACATGTGGTTCAGGTTGCGTAGCGCGCCGGTGGCGAAGACGAGGAACACATGGGTGATGATGAAGATGACGAAGTAGATCATCACTGGGAAGTGCAGCTTGCGGGCGACTTCGACTGGGTAGGCCTTGTTTAAAGCATCATTGTCCTTTGGCCAAAACATGCTCATGCGGTAACCGGTCGCGATTGCTAATGGGGCGGCGATGAAGACCGTGACAAAGTACGCGATCTGCTGCAGGCCGTTGTAATGCACCCAGCCGTTTTCCGTCGGCCAATCGAGTGTGAAGTATTGCAAAGCTGAGGACGCAGCAGCGGGGAAGACATCCCAGCTGGTAGGTACGATGCGCATCCACTGCCCAGTAGCGAAGAGCAGGACGAAAAACAACAATCCGTTGAAAACCCACAGTGCATCCATCGCCATGTGGAACCAGATAGTGAGACTGATCTTTGCCCCGCCTTTGCGCGGCGACCAGAAAGCTGGTGGTTTACGTTCGCCACGGATCTGGATACCGGAGCGAATGATGAGAACCATGAGGAACGCGTTGAAGAAATGCGACCATGCCAGCCATGCTGGAAATCCCACGGGTGCGTTTTCGGGGAGAGGTGCGTGACCTGGGTGCTCGGCGATGAAAGCCGTGCCATTAGCGGAACTTACGAAAGAACGCGCACCCCAAACGAGTGCCGCGACCAGGGCGATCGCGCCGACGAGTGCTGCTAGTCCCACGGCGATCCACTGGCTTCTGGTGAACATGCCGTACTTCGTCGGCTTAGGTTGAGCAGTCGAAGTAGGTTCCTTTTGCGCGTCAGCAGGCTTCGCGTTGGAAACCTTCTGGGTAGGCCTAGTTTCTTCTGGCTCTGACGTTATTGCAGGTGCATCTGATTCGACAACGGAGTACACCATTCGTTCGGCCTGAACTGCGCTCGGCCACGGCGCACCCCCAGGGACGCGGGGAAGTCCTTGTCGCAGGGAGACGGACTGCATTGTGCCTTGACGAACAGGTTCTGCAATGACAGGTGCCGATGCGACTTCTTCGACTTCTCCCGGGGCAGTCGTGATCTGGGTGGCCTCGACCGGAGGCCAGCCGTCGCCACCGGGGACGCGGGGAAGACCTCGGCGCAGTGTGACCTCGAACTGTGGGGCGGAAGGGGCAAGTTCCACAGGTTCGGCGTTAGGCGTCGGAGCCTTATCGACGACAACGCGATCCAAATCCACCACATCGACGGGCGGCCACGGAGCGGCACCGGGGTGGCGTGGAAGACCTCGGCGGACTCTAATTGAGGAAGTCATGTTGATCACCCGCGCTGCTGAATAATAGCTTCGGTGAGTTTTGGCACGATGTCGAAGATATCGCCGACGATCCCGAAATCGGCGATGTCGAAGATCGGCGCCTCGGGATCCGAGTTGATTGCGACGATATTCTTTGCGGTCTGCATTCCCGCGAGGTGTTGGATTGCACCTGAAATTCCCAGTGCAATATAGAGATCGGGCGAGACGGAAACTCCGGTTTGTCCTACCTGGGCGCTTGGCTCGATGTATCCGGCATCGACGGCGGCGCGAGAAGCACCAACTGCGGCACCGAGTGCATCGGCAAGGTCGTAGACCGGTTGGAACCCTTCCTTGGAACCAAAACCACGGCCGCCGGAAACGACCTTCTTGGCTCCGAGAAGCGACGGGCGCTCGGTGTTCGCTGGAGCTGGCTCGTGCGAAGTGATGGTTGCTGCGCGCCGTCCGGAGGCTTCCACTTGGAGCTCGGTGAGTGTTCCGGCAGCCGCACCAGCACGCTCGTCGACAGCACCCAGACGGATTGTTGCAATCGGAGCATCGAAGGTAGGCGCAGAGGTGACCGTGAAGCTGCCGCCGAAAACGCCGTGATGGAAGAGGATGCCTTGATCGTCGCGCGCGACTCCCGTGGCATCGGTAGAGAGAGCACGCTTCTGACGTACTGCTGCGCGGGAAGCGATATCGCGGCCTTCGACAGAGTTGGCGATCAGCACTGCTTGTGGCTGAACCGCGTCAATAGCAGCGCAGACGGCGTCGGTTTCAGGGACGGTGAGCGTGGACTCGGATTTTTGCGCGACGAGAACTTGGTCAGCGCCAATAGCCCCGAGTTGGCTGGCGATCTCATTATTGCTTGGCGACGACTCGCGGCCGAGGAAGAGTGCTACTGGGGTACCGATGCTGGATGCTGCACCGAGCAGTTCTGCGGCGGAGGGGGCTGGGCCACCTTCTGGGGTGGACTCGACAATCACGAGAATAGAATCTGGTGCGAAAGACATGGCGAGCTCCTTTAGATGAGTTTGTTCGTAGACAAGAAGGTGACTAGCTGGTCGACGGCGGTGCCGTCGTCGACAATCTTGGTGCCTGCTTCTCGTGGCGGGGTCTGAGACACTTCGGTCATGATGGATCGAGGCGTGGAGAAATCCTCGGGGTCGATACCAAGGTCCGCGCACGTCAACGTAGTGAGTGGCTTCTTCTTCGCCGCCATGATGCCCTTAAAATTGGGAAAACGTGCATCGGGGAAAGACTCGGTTATGGAGACGACTGCAGGCAGTTCTGCGGTGAGGTGAGCGGTGCCAAAGTCGTCGTCACGCTCTCCAGTGACGCTCGAACCGTCAGATGCAATATTGGTGAGTCCGGTGAGTTGGGGAAGGTCGAGGTGTTCAGCGATCATCGAAGGGATCACTCCTCCATTGCCATCGGTGGCGACGTTGCCGCACACCACGAGGTCGTAGCCACGCTGCTGGATTGCTGCTGCGAGTACTTCAGCCGTGAGCGTGACGTCTGCGCCTGCAAGAGATTCGTCGGCAATGTGCACCGCCTCATGGGCACCCATGGCTAAGCCTTTGCGGATGCTTGGTAAGGCGGATTCTGGGCTCATCGACATGACATCAATCTGGACATCGGTTGCTTGGGTGTCGGCGAGTCTGAGTGCAGCTTCGACAGCGCGCTCGCTAATTTCGTCGAGTACAGCCTCAGTTGCGCCTCGATCGGCAAGACCAGTCTCGAGGTTGAGGGTGCGCTCTCCGTATGTATCGGGAACTTCTTTGACGAGAACGACGATGCGCATCGCGGAGTCCTTTCGGTAGTGGAAGCATTTCAGTTAATCATCAATAACTAAACTAGGGGAAGATGTGTGATCTGTGCAACTGAAAGCGGGAAAAAATTCCATATGTTCCCCCTGTCTACCCCTTATGGTTAATTGTGAATAATCGAAAATTTTCCTGCATTGCCGTATCGTGACGACCATGACACCACTACCGAGTCGCACAACTGTCGCCATCTTGGGGGCGGGTCAAGGCGGCATCGCACTTGCTCGGCACCTCTCAACACACGAAATTCCATACGTGTTGTTGGAAAAAGCGCGCATCGCAGAAGCTTGGCGGACCCAACGCTGGGATAACCTCGTTACCAACGGCCCTGCGTGGGCCAGCAGCTACCCTGACCAGCCGATCGCAGGCGTTGATCCGCACTCCTACCTGCCGAAAAATACAATCGCCGATTACCTAGAGAATTACGTTGCCGAACAGGGACTAACTGTCTATGAGCACACCGCAGCTAATGAAGTCACGCGCTGCGGAGATGGCTTTCTCATCACCACAACAAGGGGAGAGGTACAAGCGCGATACGTGGTCGTTGCAACCGGAGCAACACAGGTACCAAAGATGCCCTTGCCTCCGATCGCAGGGGTGAACAACCTACATTCGGTGGACTACTCCAACCCCGCAGTCCTCGCACCCGGTGCAGTTGTCGTTGTCGGCGGTGGAACATCTGCCTACCAAATCGCCGAAGAGCTCATCGCTGCGGGAAGAAAAGTCTTCATCTCCGTAGGCACCCATTCTCGTGTTCCTCGCACCTACCGTGGCCGGGATGTCGTGTGGTGGACAGGAGTGCTTAACCACTACGAATCCGTCAACATCCCCGCAGGAGGAACCCCTAGCATCCTGATGAGCGGTGCGTACGGCGGACGCACCCTTGACTACCGAAATCTTGAAGCAACGCTAGTTGGACGTATCACGGGCTCAAACGACGGGCACTTGCTTTTCGACGACTCACTCGCCGACACCATCGCCCACGGAGACCTGTACTACCGCAATTTCTTGACTCAAATAGATGACTTCATCGCCACCCGCAAACTCGACCTCCCCGAGGAACCGCAGGCGCATGACATCGGTGATCTACCTGGGGCTGGGCCTTCGTCGATAAGCGTTGCTGAAGAGTCGATCGGCACCATAATCTGGGCAACTGGCTATCGGCCGGACATTTCGTGGCTCAACATGCCGGAACTCATCGACGACCGTGGCCGCATCGCCCACAGGCGAGGGATCACCGCGATACCCGGCTTGCTTTTTCTCGGATTGCCCAGGCAAATGCGCGTGGGCTCGGGGTTCGTGTGGGGCGCGTGGTATGACGCCCGCGTAATCGCAGATCATATCGGGCACCAGGAATATTTGCGTTCGGCGTACCCGCAGGCATGACGGAATATCCGGTTTAACGTGGAAAGTACTAAGATCGGACAGGTGACTAGCCCGCAAGGAATCTCAGTAACCGTTTTGGTGTCTGGTTCAGGAACACTCCTGCAATCCATTTTGGACAACCAAGACTCCCACTACTACGTGAACCACGTCGTAGCTGATGTCGAATGCGCTGCTCTCGAACGCGCTGACAAAGCGGGAGTTCCCACACGAGTTATCTCGATGATGGAGGACCGTGCTGCCTGGAATGTCACGCTCGCAGACGCTGTCGAAGCAACCGACCCAGACCTTGTGGTTTCGGCGGGATTTATGAAGATCCTGGGCCAGGATTTCCTGAACCGCTTTGACGGTCGCATTATTAATACCCACCCAGCATTGCTTCCTTCGTTTCCTGGAGCGCACGCTGTGCGCGACGCCCTCGCTTACGGCGTGAAAGTCACCGGCTCGACAGTTCATTACGTTGATGCCGGCGTGGATACGGGAGAGATCATTGCCCAGCGTGCGGTGGAAATCCGCGCAGGCGAAGATGAAGCAGCGCTTCACGAACGCATCAAAGTTGTTGAGCGTGAGTTGATCGTCGACACGCTCCGCTCTGCCACCATTGACCCCACCACTAGGAAGGTGAAGTTCTAAACATGACTCAGGACCGCACTCCGATTACCCGCGCGCTGATCAGCGTGTACGACAAGACTGGTCTCGAAGACCTAGCAAAGGCGCTAGGAGAGGCAGGTGTAGAAATCGTCTCCACCGGCTCCACTGCCGCCCGAATCGCTGACGCAGGAGTCAAGGTCACGCAGGTCGAAGAACTCACCGGATTCCCAGAGTGCCTCGAAGGCCGCGTCAAGACTTTGCACCCAAAGGTGCACGCTGGGATCCTCGCAGATACCCGCAAAGAAGACCACCTCACCCAGCTCACCGAGCTTGGCGTTGAACCATTCCAGCTGGTCGTGGTCAACCTGTACCCATTTAATGAAACCGTCGCCTCGGGTGCAACGTACGACGAGTGCGTTGAGCAAATCGACATTGGCGGCCCGTCCATGGTCCGCGCAGCTGCGAAGAACCACCCATCCGTCGCTGTTGTATCCTCCCCAGAGCGCTACGCAGACGTGATCGAAGCTATGAAAAACGGTGGCTTCACCCTCGACGAGCGCCGTCGCCTTGCTTTGGAGGCATTCCGCCACACCGCGAGCTACGACGTTGCGGTGGCAACCTGGTTGGGAGAGCAGCTCGACGACGCAGATTGGTCCGGTATGACCACCCTGTCTAAGGCGACCTCCCTACGTTACGGCGAAAACCCGCACCAATCTGCGAAACTCTTCTCCGACGGTGTTGGCCTTGCGGGCGCGACACAGCACAACGGCAAGGAAATGAGCTACAACAACTACCAGGATGCCGACGCGGCATGGCGCGCGGCTTGGGATCACGTGCGTCCTTGCGTTGCCATCATCAAGCACGCCAACCCTTGTGGCATTGGCGTTTCCGACGACTCCATCGCCGAAGCACACATGAAGGCGCATACGTGCGATCCGCTGAGCGCCTATGGTGGCGTTGTTGCATCCAACCGTATTGTGACCAAGGAATTCGCTGAGCAGGTCAAGCCGATCTTCACCGAGGTCATCATCGCGCCGGGCTACGAGCCGGGAGCGCTAGAGCTTCTCAAGGAGAAGAAGAACCTTCGCGTCCTCGAGGCAGAAGCGCCTGAACGCGAGGGCCAGGAAGTCAAGCACATTTCCGGCGGCTTGCTGATTCAGGAGCGCGATGTCTTGCAGGCTGAGGGCGACAAAGCAGAGAACTGGGAGCTCGTCGCAGGCGAAGCGGCAACTCCAGAGCAGCTGGCCGACCTGCAGTTCGCATGGAACGCCATTCGTTGCGTAAAGTCCAACGCAATCCTTATCGCCAAGGACGGGGCGACCGTCGGCGTCGGCATGGGGCAAGTCAACCGAGTCGATTCTGCCAAGCTCGCTGTCGAGCGCGCAAATACTCTCGACGAAGGGCGTAACCGCACCAACGGTGCTGTCGCAGCATCTGATGCATTCTTCCCGTTTGCTGACGGCTTCCAGGTGCTTGCCGACGCAGGCGTCACCGCAGTGGTTCAGCCCGGTGGCTCCATTCGTGACGATGAAGTGATCGCAGCGGCGAAGGAAGCCGGTGTGACGATGTACCTCACCGGCACCCGCCACTTCGCGCACTAGTTACATCGCGCTTGATGCCCCGTAGTCACTCACTGCGGGGCATTTCTAATGCCCGTGCCAGAAGTATGATGCCGAGGGCGGCCGCGATAACAGCCAGCGCGAAAGCGACCGTGGCTGGCCACAAGGGGTAATGAGTAGCTCCGTCGAGGCGATTGGTTTCAGGAAGATGGAAACTCACAAGGTATCGCGCCAATGGGAGGGGCCCGCTGATCGCGGTGACGGCTCCGATTCGGCGCCAGCCAATCGTCGTCGCAAGTGTTGCGAGGCCGAGCAGGATCAGAGCGAACCAAAGTGGTCCTGCGGCAAGGTCAAACCCCGAACGGAAGAAGGTGGAAGT
This sequence comes from Corynebacterium breve, assembly GCF_030252165.1. Classification (NCBI taxonomy): domain Bacteria; kingdom Bacillati; phylum Actinomycetota; class Actinomycetes; order Mycobacteriales; family Corynebacteriaceae; genus Corynebacterium; species Corynebacterium breve. The sequence goes on from NZ_CP126969.1 coordinate 627,627, forward strand.
CTGCAACTTTTCGGACCCTGGCAGGGGAGCGCCGAAACTCACGGTGCGGCGCCACTCACTAGTACCTAAAGCTCCCACAACTAGGGCAATCGCTAACAATAATGACACCAATGCGGTTTCTGGCACTTTCCTCACATCAATTCCTCCTGTCGTGGCTTAAATGCGGGGAAGTGTGGCGAAGTTCCCGCTTTTGGACACGCATATGAGTTATGGTAACTGCATGATCCGTCCAGTAAATGCTGGGAGGATGGCTATCATCCACAACACAGCATCGGCAGGCGAGTGACCATGACGCATCCCGACCACGCTCAATGGGAAACCCATCAACCGTCGCCTCCACAAAAGTCGCGAGGAGGCCTGATAGCTGCCACCGTCGCGGCGACACTTGCGGTTGTGCTGATCGCCGGCGCAGTTATTGCGTACTTTCTGGGTGCATTTGGCACAGGCAATTCCGCGCGACCCACGGTGTATGAAATTGTGACGGAAACTGCGGCCAGTTCTGCGACTCAGGAACCGTCATCTGAAGCGCCATCCGAACCCGATCGTCCAACTGCGCTAGCTTTGCCAGGCGGGGCGGTAGCAGTTAGTGGGGAAGCAGTGCGAGGAGAAGCGGCGGGTGAATTTCTCAATGTCTACACCGGATCGAGCGTCACCAGCGCACCTTTCGCAGAGTCGGTAGGGCAGGCATTTCGGGAACATGAGGCCAACACAGGGGAAACCAATGGCACGATTTCGGCCTATAGTTCCGTTACTGGCCGAAGCTACCAAATGACCTGCACCGACAATGGTTCGTACGTCACCTGTCGAGGTGGAAACAACGCGGTAGTGTACATTTCGTGATGCAATTAAGCCGTTGGACTAGGACTGTCGCTTTGACGGCCACGGTCGGCTTTGCGCTGTCGGGCTGCACCATCGAGGAGATGGGGTCGTCGCAAAGCACTGGCCAAACGTTGACTGTGACATCCACGACCACGGTGGAAGATTCACCGGAGGTACCTACTCCGACAGCAACGCCGGCGGCCGGATTGCAGCCACAGCTTCAGGCAATTGTCGACGAAAGCGTTGAAACTTACGGGGGAAGCGCAGGACTCGCGGTCTCTGATGGAAGGGTGGACACCGTGGCGGGAGACGACACCGCCTACCCAGCTTGGTCGACCTCGAAAGTTCCCATCGCTATCGCTGCGGTGCGACAAGATCCGTCTCTCCAACAGACCGCCGCACTAGCGATCCAATTCAGCGACAACGCTGCGGCAGAGACACTCTGGGCGGCGCTGCCCCCTAGTGCAGCTGATCGAGTGATCAGCGAGGCTGATACGCCATTGGTTTTGAATACGGAGGTCACCCGGCCGGGATTCACCGCCTTCGGACAAACTTCGTGGAGTACATCCAGCCAAGCGCATTTTGCGGCGAACCTCGGGTGCGTTGAAGGTGCGGAGCCAATTCTCCAGCTCATGGGGGAGATCACACCGGAACACCGGTACGGGATCGGCAACTTGCCTGGCGCGAAATTTAAAGGTGGTTGGGGGCCGAATATTTCGGGAGCATATGTTGTGCGACAGCTCGGCGCCCTTCAGGCACCGAATGGACGGATTGCAGTGGCGATGACTGCCGCGCCTGGAGATGGTAGTTACCAGAGTGCCCAGGACATGATGAACCTCATGGCGGAGCGGCTAAATTCGCTTATCGACGAACTTCCGGCATCAAAGTGCTGATCAAATAGTGTCGCCGGGTGCATTGCGCAAAAGCGTCTGGAAAACCAGACGGTTTTGCGCAATGTAGAAAAAGCAACACCCACCACAGGAAAACCTGGGCGGGTGTTGTGTCGAAAACTCTTACGCTGCTGTTATCGTCAACCTGCTATTTAGCGGCTGGTGAACGGCAGGAGAGCCATTTCGCGTGCGTTCTTCACAGCGGTAGCAACCTGGCGCTGCTGCTGTGGCGTCAGGCCGGTGACGCGACGGGAGCGAATCTTGTGACGATCGGAGATGAACAGACGAAGGGTCTTGATGTCCTTGTAGTCCACCTTCTCAATGCCTTCGGCCTTGAGTGGGTTCTTCTTAGGGCGGCGGGACTGCTCCATCCGCACCTTCTTGTGATTAGTGCGCTTCATTTCAGCAATCCTTCCTTTACCAAGAGGACTTACGTACGCCCGGAAGCTCACCGCGGTGAGCCATCTCGCGCATGCGGACACGGGACAGACCGAACTTGCGGAGGTAGCCACGTGGGCGACCGTCGTGCGAGTCACGGTTACGGATGCGGGACGGGGAAGCGTCGCGAGGCTGCTTGTTCAGCTCGAACTGTGCTTCCAGACGGTCCTCGTCAGAGGTGTTCTGATCCTTGATGATTGCCTTGAGTTCAGCGCGACGCTCTGCGTAGCGAGCGACGATCTCCTTGCGCTGCTCGTTCTTGGCGATCTTAGACTTCTTAGCCATAAATTATCGCTCCTCGCGGAATTCGACGTGCTTCTTCGCAATCGGGTCGTACTTCTTTAGGGAAATACGATCTGGGTTGTTGCGCTTGTTCTTGCGGGTTACGTAGGTGTAACCGGTGCCCTCGGTGCTCTTGAGCTTGATGATAGGGCGGATATCGTTACGTGCCATCGGTTAGATCTTCTCCCCACGGGCGCGGATCGATGCAACAACGGACTCGATGCCGTCGCGGTCGATGATCTTCATACCCTTAGTAGATACGTTCAAAGTGATGGTGCGGCCCTCAGAGGGCAGGTAGTACCGCTTGCGCTGAATGTTGGGGTTCCAACGGCGCGAGTGGCGGCGGTGCGAGTGCGAGACGGTCTTGCCGAACTGCGGCTTCCGTCCCGTGACCTGGCAAATAGCCGACATGGGTTAGCTTCTTTCTTCCTTGCCGCCCACGACATGACTTCTACTTCAAAGTGCAACCGGTGTGAGGTGTGGTTGCGGGAGTGCGTGAGGAGCACTGGAAGTAGCCGGTTGACGGGGCGTAAACGTGTACTTCGACAACAGCGAGATCCAACGATACCTGTTTGGTCGCCCAAAACCTAATTGCCAGGTTGAGTAGATAATGACTTCGCCAATCGTAGCGCTAGTACCGTTCGGTCGCGTGCGCCGAGCTTGCGTAAAAGTGCGGAGACATGGTTTTTCACGGTTCCTTCCGCAAGGAATAGTGCCGCTGCAATTTCCCGATTATTGAGCCCCTCAGCGACCAGTTCAGCGATTCCTCGCTCGGCTCGTGTCCGGATGGCCAATTCCGATTGTTCGCTTTTCGACGAGTGCGCGTGTCTGGCAATGCGGGGATCGAGGACAAGGCCATCACTTGCCGCCGCGCGGATTGCGTTGGCGAGTTCGTCGGGGGCGACATCTTTCAAAATGTAGCCCGCAGCGCCTGCCTCAATCATTGTCCGCACGAGGCGGGCGTCGTCGAAAGTTGTGAGGACCAAAACAGGAATTGTGTTGGCACATAGTTTCACCACTCCGAGCCCGTCGGTTCCTGGCATTGCCGCATCAGTAATCACGATGTCGGCATTTACGCTGTGTGCCAGGGTGAGTGCCTCTGCGCCATCAGTGGTGGTGGCGACGATGTCGATTCCTTCAATTGTTTCGAACAGGAGGGAGAGTCCGCGCAGGAGCATCTCGTGGTCGTCGATTAGCACTGCTTTAATCATTGTTGCCTCGGGAGGGTGAGAGAAATGAGGAAGCCACCGTCGATTCCACCGTGCGTTGCCGTGGTGACCTTTGCGTTTAGTGCTGCAGCACGCTCCATCAGAGACGTGATGCCGAAATCTGGGGAGGCATCGCTGCCGGTGCCGTTGTCTGCGACTGAAATCGTTTCACCTTGAAACTCAATTGTCACTCGATCAGCTCCCGCGTGGCGGACGACGTTCGTGAGCGCTTCTTGGACGAAGCGGATCACCATGTTAGATAAGGCATCATTCGTCTCCACAGGCTTATCGACGATCAACTCGACGTTGAGGTCCGTTCCTTCAAAGGATGACGCGATCTGGGTGAGCGTGGTGGCGAGGTTGTCGTCGATAAGCTTGATGGGTTTCATGGCGCGCACAGTCGAGCGCATGGAGTTGAGCGCGTCGGTGGTGGTTTCACGTGCACGTTGGAGCTCCAAGGCGGCCTTTTCCGGGTCGGTGGGGATCATCCGGGCGGAATAGTCCAGACTCAGGCCGATGGATGTGAGCCGGTGCCCCAGGCCGTCGTGGAGAGAGGCTGCGACGCGTTCACGCTCACGGGCGATGACCAGTTCGCGGGAATCGCGCAAAGCGTCTTGGAGCTTTTCAATCAGTTTCATGCGGTCGTGTTCGATTTCCAGCCCCCGCTGCAAGACGTGGGCGAGAGCTACTCCAGTGAACCCTAAGAGCAGCGCATACGAAGCCTCGAAGAAGATGGAGGAGAGGGATGCTCCGAGTGCGGCATGAATTCCCGCAACAGTGATGACAATCGCAGCGACAAGTACCCGTACGGCGCCTTTTCCAAAGGCGAAGTGCACCATCACCACTGTGAGCCACAAGATGAGCAAGCTGGTTCCGCTGCTCGAAGTGAGGAAGAGGATCAATGCAGGGACGAGGAAGAACGCTGTGGAGATTGCGCTATTGTTTCTGCGCCACCATGCCCACGCTGCGACTGAAATGAGTACAATGGCTGCTCCGATTAGGGAATAGGTACCGATACCACTCAGGAGGATTCCACCGATGTATACCGCGATGGCTAGGGCGAAGAAATAGTCTAAGAATCGCCGACGGAGTTGGCCGAATGGACTGTGTGCGGTTTCGCGATTCATATCGTCCAATCTACGTGGACTGATACATGACTTGGGTCATGATTCTGGGACGAAATATTCATGACTTGATCCACTGTTTCCAGTGCTGATTGGGTTCTAGCGTAAGAACCATGGCGACTAACACTTCAACTACTCATCCTCGTATTCCCGCGACCTGGTGGGGGCTGCTGCTCCGTGCCGTCGTGGCCTTCTTTTTCATCATTATCAGTAACTTTGCCGTAGCGCCGGCGCTCACCCTCGTCAACGAGGTGATGGGGGACAGCGTTGCTGGAATGTACCTTGTTGCGGGAGCGATGGCGTTGACTTCGCTCATCGTGATTGGGTTGGTCGCGGTTTGGATGAGGTGGGTGGAACGAAGCTCAATTGCGAGGACTGGCTTATACAACGGTAAAGAAGGTGTGAAGGGGTTCTTCGGCGGTTTTGCCCTAGTGGGCATTGCGGTGATTGTCACTTGGGGGGTAGCAGTGATTGCTGGCTCGGGTATTGACGTTGACATAACCAAAGAACTAGCGCCTCCAGGGCAGAGTATTACCGTGGGATCTTTGGGTGCGGTGGCTTTTGTGATCATTTCCCGCGCAGTGTTTTTACAAGGCCTGCCTGAAGAGTTGATCTATCGAGGTTGGTTGGTTGATGTCACCCGTGATCGACTCTGGCTCACCATGGGGTGGACTACCGCAGCGTTCACCATCATTCACCTCGTCTCAAGCGGAGGGCAGGAAAGTGTTTCGGACTTCATTCTCTACCTAGTCACGCCTTTGGGCATGAGCATCATTGCCATTGCGCTGGTGCTCCGGACGGGCTCGGTGTGGTGGGCGGTTGGCACACACGGCGGCATGCACATTTGGAGCTCGGCGTTGATGCTTCTCTATCCGATCGAAGAGGGGCCAGTAGAGTGGATTGTCTCCGGAGTCGTTCAAGCGCTCATCGGTGCGGTGATTCTGTGGGATTGGCGTTGTCGTCGACAAGCTAATGTGGCGGAGCAGATTTAGAAAAACAGCCGCTGACCTGTAAGATAGTCCGAGTTATCCACGAATTTCCTTGCTTGGCGGGGATTTGCGCTGGGTAGAGTACATTTTCGCACCCAACTCGGGCACGATTTCGACGCATGCTTGGCGACGAAAACCGACCCGAAGTATCTATCCTGAGGGACACGAAGAAATATGAAGAAAGAAATCCACCCTGACTACCACCCAGTAGTCTTCCAGGACGCAGGTACTGGCTTCCAGTTCCTGACCCGTTCGACCGTTACTTCTGACCGCACTGCGCAGTGGGAAGACGGAAACGAGTACCCGCTGATCGTCGTAGACGTCACCAGCGAGTCCCACCCATTCTGGACCGGCGCACAGCGTGTTATGGACACCGCTGGTCGCGTCGAGAAGTTCAACCGTCGCTTTGGCGGTATGGCACGTCGTAAGAAGAAGGGCGCAGAGTAAATTACTCGCGCTCTCGATAACAGGTCGAAGGAGGAGAACTAAGAAATGGCAACCCCAAAGTTCAAGATGTCCCGCGCTAACACCCGCACCCGTCGCGCGGCATGGAAGGCTGACAACGTTCAGCTGCAGGAAGTGAAGATTGATGGCCAGACCGTGCGTATCCCACGCCGTCTGGTGAAGGCTGCTCAGCTCGGCCTCGTTGACGTCGAAGAGTTCTAAATCGCGTTAACGCAGCACTTACCTAATGGAATCCCAGTACCCACATTATGTGGGGGCTGGGATTCTTTAATTTTCAGAGGGGCGGGGGCACCCGAAAACGCTTAGTTTCTATGGCCAGTCATTGTGCTTGTAATGTCTATTTAGGCACATTGGGTGCTCTGCCAGCATTTTCGCCGATGGGACGCCAGCTTTATAGGAAGTGGCTAGGGCAGGTATCTATGTGTTAACGGGCAGTTTTCCCGCGAAATTGTTTCCGTTGAAATAATATTTATATAAAATCAACGTTTGAGTACGTGTACTGAGGTTTACTTGGCAAGCTACTTGGCGCTGCTAATCACATTTTCAAGGTCAATGGGTGATAATAGAAACATGAAAGTCTTAGTGGTAGACGACGAGCAGGCAGTCCGCGAGTCTTTGCGACGCTCCCTGCGATTCAACGGATACGACGTCAGCCTCGCAGAAGACGGGGAGGAAGCGCTTGATGCCATCAAGCGCGATCGCCCAGATCTCGTTGTGCTTGATGTCATGATGCCAAAGCTTGACGGGCTCGGGGTATGTCGTACTTTGCGCTCCTCAGGCTACGACTTGCCAATTTTAATTCTCACCGCACGTGACGGAGTGTCTGATCGTGTCGCTGGTCTCGATGCTGGCGCGGATGATTACCTGCCTAAGCCTTTCGCCCTAGAAGAGCTCCTTGCTCGCGTGCGATCGTTGCTTCGGCGCGCACAACAGGATGCCGTCGGCGGTTCGTCGGGGGACTCTGCCGAGCTTGTGTTCGAGGACCTGCGCCTTGATCCGGAAACTCGGGACGTGCGCCGCGGCGACCGCTCAATTTCGCTGACCCGCACTGAGTTCGCACTGCTCCAGCTTTTGATGCAGAACCCACGCCGCGTGCTGTCTCGCCAGACCATTTTGGAGGAAGTCTGGGGCTATGACTTCCCAACATCCGGAAACGCTCTGGAGGTATACATCGGCTACCTGCGTCGCAAGACTGAGGCTGACGGTGAAGTTCGCCTGATCCACACCGTTCGTGGCGTTGGTTATGTCCTCCGGGAGACCACTCCGTGATTTTGCGGAAACCCGCCCAACCTCAGTCACGCCATGCGATGGCACCGACAGACTTGGGCAGCTTTACCATCTTCGGCAAAGGAACCTCGCTTCGGTGGCAGCTTGCGCTGATGACCGCCGCGATGGTGACCATTGCCGTAGGAGCTATGACCACGGTGACCTACTGGACGATGTCGACGTCCCTGGCAGCCTCCGTGGACCAAAACCTCGACGAGAAGGCGTCGTTGCTCATGCAACGAACGCTCGACCCGTTGTACGTGGTTAACCTCAACTCTGAGGTGCAGCGATTCAAGACCTATCATCCCGACATTCGTATTTCGGTGTCGCCACCGGCTTGGTCGTTCTTCTATGGTGACTCGATCCCAGTCGGCGGTGATTTCACCCCAACCGGTGTGGGCGAGGAGACTTCTGTCCGCACGGTGGGAAATGATCGAATCCTGACCAAGCGTAATTCCATGGGCACCACGGTTGTGCTTGCGCAGAACATGGACTCTACCCAGAAGCTCGTCGGGGCGTTGGGTGCCGTCCTTCTGGTCATTTCGGGATTAGGCATTTTGCTCGCCATTGCCGTGGGTATGGTCGTCGCCACTGCTGGCCTGCGCCCTCTCGGACGACTGCAGCGCGCGGTGGACTACGTCGCGCAGACCGATGACCTCAAGCCGATTGAGGTAATTGGTAATGATGAGCTGGCGCAGCTCACCACTTCATTTAATGAGATGCTGGGCGCACTCCAAGAATCTCGCGTGAGACAAACCCGCCTGGTTGCTGACGCTGGCCACGAGCTCAAGACCCCGCTGACATCCATGCGCACCAATATTGAGCTCTTGATGGATGTCTACCGCATGGGCAAGCTGGGCGAGATGTCCAAGGAGGATTTGGACGACCTGGAACACGATGTTCTGGCACAGATGGAAGAGCTTTCCGCGTTGATCGGCGATCTTGTCGACCTTGCCCGCGAAGAAGCCCCTGAGCATGATATGGAGCCTGTCGAGCTGGACGAGGTTCTCGAGCACGCGCTTGACCGCGTGCGCCGTCGCCGTCCAGATGTGCAGTTCCAGTTCCATGCCGATCCGTGGATCGTCGAAGGCGAGCGTGCGGCGCTGGAACGCGCCATCATGAATCTTTTTGACAATGCTGGCAAGTGGTCGCCAGTGGGGGAGACCGTTCGAATTTCCCTCAAGGCCGCTCGCAGAAAAGCCGTTTTGCTTGTCGACGACTCCGGCCCTGGAATCCCACCAGAACAACGCGAACGCATCTTCGAGCGTTTCTACCGCACCGATGAAGCCCGCGCGATGCCTGGTTCAGGTTTGGGGCTTTCGATTACGAAGCAGGTGCTTGATCGCCACGGCGCAACAATTGATGTGGAAGAAAGCGACGACGGTGGCGCACGGTTCCGCGTGGTCTTCTCGGGACGACCAGGATATGACGGTTCCGACAGCGATTCCGGCTCTGACGACGGACACACTGCGAGTGATCTTCGTGGCGAGCTTTTCGCTGAACGTTGGATTAGAGACAACGTCGAATCGCCTTAACTTGTATGGTGATGCGGGCTAGCCACAAATTCTGTTAGCCGATGTACAGGTATTCTTACGGGTGGTTGGTTTCGCACACCAGTTTTTACACAGTGCTAAGGAGAACAATTAAGCGCCATGAACACCCCTGACAACTTTGATTCCTATTCCTCTCAACTCGGAGGAGGAACCCCTCCTCGCCCACACAGCCAAGGGAGTCAGGGTGAAAATTCGTCGCAGCCGTTCTCACAGGTGGGAACTAACCCGTATGGAGCGCCGAATCCGACCCAGCCGCAGCCGCAAGGTTTTGCTGATTCTTCGGTGCCCGCCGAAAAGAGAAAGAACGGCGCAGGCACCGCGGTTGCGGTTGCAACCGTGATCTCACTTCTTGCGGGTGGCGGCGCCGGCTATGTCGCAGGTAAAGCGGGCAGTGCTGACGCCACTGAACCGTTCAATGCAATTAACGAACCTAGCGTCAGTGGGCCTTCCGAGGCCCCGAGTGGTTCGGTGGAAGAAGTTGCCGAAAACGTTTTGCCTGCAGTGGTTTCAATTCAGATTGCCTCGAATGCTGGCGGGGCAGAGGGATCCGGTTCGATTATTTCATCGGACGGGTATGTGATGACCAACCACCACGTTGTCGGTGAAGCTTCCTCCGGACCTGCGGTTATTCAGGTAACCATGAATGATGGCTCGAAGCACGAAGCTGATTTCGTCGCTTCAGATGTGAATACCGACATCGCCGTGATCAAAATCAAGGATGTTTCAAATCTTCCTGTCCTCGAATTTGGTGAATCTGATGATCTCCGAGTTGGACAGGAGGTAATAGCTGTCGGATCACCTCTGGGACTTTCTGCAACCGTAACCAGCGGTATCGTGTCGGCCCTCAACCGTCCAGTGCGCGCGTCCCAAGGTGGTGGTGAGAGCTCGCTGATCGATGCAATTCAGACAGATGCTGCCATCAACCCTGGCAACTCCGGTGGTCCACTGGTAGATATGCACGGAAATCTGATCGGTATGAATTCCGTCATCGCCTCGCTTTCGGCATCGGAGGGCAGCTCCGGATCGATTGGGTTGGGTTTTGCTATTCCCGCTAATTTTGCCAAGCGCGTCGCTGACCAGTTGATCAATGATGGCGAGGCCACTCAGCCCATGCTCGGAGTGCAGGTGGATATCCGCAACCCTGATAATGGGGCACTCGTCGTTGGTGTCACTGAAGGGGGCCCGGGCGACCAGGCGGGTCTGAGCGAGGGCGATGTTATTACTAAACTAAATGATCGACTGATCGAATCTGCCGATGCTCTTATCGCCGCTACCCGTTCGCATGATTTTGGGGAGAAAGTTACCCTAGAAGTTCACCCCCGAGACTCTGAAGAGACTCGAGAGGTAGAGGTAACCCTAAGTTCAGAGTAGATTTTCAAAGTAAACATTCTGGTTGCCTCATGCGACCCGCAAATTTGAGGAGTACGAAAATGTCTGACGCGCTCGACTCGCTGGAGCTTGTTGAACCTGATGATGCCGCCTTGCTGGCGGCAGAGCAGGAAGCGGACTTGCCTCCAGTGCATCGCGCTTTGGTCGTCTTGATCTCCGATCGGCGCTTTGACAACACGGACGATGACACCGATCGGCTTGTCTGCGAATTGCTGATGGAATCCGGTTACCAGGTTGACGCTGTCGTTCGCGTGAAGTCGAAAAAATCGGACATTCGAAAGGCAATTGAAACTGCCGTTGTTGGCGGCGTAGACCTAGTAATCACAGTGGGTGCCACCGGTGTCGGCGCGCGCGATAAAGCACCTGAAGCAACCCGCGCGGTGATCGATCAGCTTGTTCCTGGTGTCGGCCAGGCGATTCGTTCGTCAGGAATTGTCAGCGGCATTGTTGACGCAAGCACCTCTCGCGGCATTTGTGGAGTTTCCGGTTCCACAGTTGTGGTCAACCTGGCTCCATCTCGTCTGGCTATCCGTGACGGTATCGCGACGATTACCCCTCTGATTGAGCATCTAATCAGCGATCTACAGAAGTACAGCGTGCAATAGCGCGAGTTGCGAGGCAACGATGAGTTCTACGCCGAGGAAACGACGTCGCGTTCAGAAGCGATCAACCGCCCCTGACTATGATCGTTCGATGGATGCGCCTGGAGCCCAGGTTATTCAAGGGACAGATGAAATCCGTACGGTTCCGCTCGACGATAGTGACGATCAACCGACGAACGGAATCGACTATTTCCTTGAGCAGCGTCCTCCACATCACGGCGAGTAGTGGTGGCAGCAAACGAAAAATCCCAGCACAATAGTGCTGGGATTTCGAGTTTGGCACTAAAGCTTAGAGGGTGCCGGTCTTAGGGGACTGAAGCAGGTCGCGGATCTCTGCGAGCAGCTCCACATCGGTTGGCTCTTCAGCCTCAGGGTCGATGCCCTTGCGGCGCTTCTGAGCCTCGTCGATCTTGTTCATTGGCATCACAATCGCAAAGTATACAACCAGCGCGATCAGCAGGAAGTTGATAATTGCGGTGATAACCGCACCGAAGTCGAGGAACGTTGCATCGTTACCGGAAACAACATTGAAGCCGAGGCCTGAGAAGTCTGCGCCGCCGAGTGCAGCGATCAGTGGGTTAATCAGGTTGTCGGAAAACGCGGTGACTACTGCAGTGAAGGCTGCGCCGATCACAACACCGACTGCAAGCTCGATGACGTTGCCACGCATGATGAATTCTTTGAAACCCTGAAGCATATTTCTCCTTGATGTAGGGCACAGTGGAAAACCACTATGCCGTAGTAAAACTAACAAAACTTAACGACGCGGAATTACGGTGTGCGGGGATTAGTTGTCCAAACCAGATTCTATTTCTCCCTCGCCATCCGCACGCGCACCTGTCAATACAACGGTAAGCGGTAGAGATAGCGAAGCAGATGCCACCGAATGTGCATCCCGCTCGGAAAGTAATATTAAGACAGTTTCAGAGTTCTGCATACTTTCGGACCCAACTCCGACGATGCGGCCACCAGTTGCGATAACAAGTGGATCTGAATCGGCATCGTGAGTACTGACGATATTCACCGTGTCACCGTGGAAAAGCAAGGGGATGATGTCTGGCTCGGCGAGCTTTACTGGCACCATTGTGTGTTTTAGCTCACTTTGCGGGTCGGGTGAGTTTTCGAATGCTGCCACCATCTCGGTTCCCAGTAACTGCAATGAAGACACTGGCTGCCCTGGGCTGCCATGGGCGGTTGTGATCCGGTCGGCGGCATCGTCGATAAGCAACACTGCGTCGTCCGGCACGAGATCGCGGGGTATCGTCCGCAGTTCTAGTTGCTCTTTACTAATAACGGCGCCTGCTTCGACCCTGCTGGCATATACGACGATCTGGGCGTCGTTTGAATGGAACGAAAGTAGGGCGCTGCCTCCCGCGACCATGAATAGGATGGTGGCGGTGAGTCGTCGATAAGCGACCATGCGCCGGTAGCCTGGGGCGCTGAAGTTCTCACGCCACAGGCGGATGACTAGCTCAAAGGGATTCCTCATACCCTTTTAGACTGCGCAAAGCCTCCGAAGGTTCCGTCGCAAGAGCGGAAAATTCGCTGATCCCACGCTCGGTGATTACCGCGTCGACAGGCTCGTCGTGGTCCTCGGCAGGAAGCTCTTCCACGATGTTGTCTGAGTACACCAAGGCGATCACCGGGGAAGATTCAGAGCGGTGAGAAAGGGCTTGATCGTAGTACCCGCGACCTTTGCCCAGCCGATTGCCTGACCTATCGATCGCCATGGCGGGTGTAAAAATGACATCGCAGGTGGCCAAGACGGAGGAATCAAAACGCTCTCCAGTGGGCTCGTGCACACCGAGCGGACCTGTGGAGAGGTCCGTGGTGCCACGATACGCAGCCCAATGCAGCTCGCCATCGGGCATGGTGATCGGGAGAAGAATCTGTCCAGCTTGGGAAGCAAGCGCGTCGAGAAGTAACGATCCACCCGGCTCAGTAGGAAGCGGGGAATAGGCGGCGACCCGCGGGTGCGGATTAGGCAACGCCCGCACGAATGCCGCGACGAAAGCAACGATGCAGCCGTCCGCTCGGTTCTTCACCGCAGAGTTCTTCGTGGTCTGCGCTCGACTCTCATGCATCTGCTGGCGAAAGGCGGATTTCGTCTGGATGATTTCGGAAGCGTTTTCTGACATGTAAGACAACCTTAGAGGGGCGATACACAAATGTGGGCGTGGGCAAAGGTAGACTCTCATTTTATGCAGAAGTCGAACGAAACCCTCGCCAACGGAGTGAAGACAGTTGTGGTTCCTGCAGCTGGAATGGGAACGCGCTTCCTCCCAGCGACGAAGACGGTCCCAAAGGAACTCCTGCCTGTCGTTGACACCCCCGGCATCGAGCTGATCGCTGAAGAAGCCTCCCAGCTCGGCGCTGAACGGCTCGCAGTGATCACCGCCCCCGACAAGGGTGAGGTCATGCGTCACTTCGGCGCTTTTGATGAGCTGTGCGAAACTCTCGCTGCGCGTGGCAAAGACGAGCAAGTTCAAAAGGTCGCCCGCGCAAGCCAGCTCATCACCGCCGTTTCTGTCACTCAAGACAAGCCTTTGGGCTTGGGGCACGCGGTAGGTCTTGCCGAGGCAGTACTTGACGACGACGAGGACGTTGTCGCTGTCATGCTGCCGGACGATCTGGTGCTCCCCGGCGATGTCATGGCCAAGATGGCACAGGTGCGCCAAGAACTTGGCGGCTCCGTCCTCTGTGCTTTCGAAGTGTCGCCCGAAGAAGTGTTCAACTACGGTGTTTTCGATATCGAAGAAATCCCAACCGACTCATCCCTGCCGTCGAGCGCTGTCAAGCGTGTACGAGGCATGGTGGAAAAGCCGGACCCAGCTGACGCTCCATCGACTTTGGTCGCGGCCGGACGGTACTTGCTAGATCGTGAGATCTTCGAGGCGCTGCGCAGAATCAAGCCTGGTAAGGGTGGAGAGCTGCAGCTCACTGACGCGATTGAACTGATGATCCAAGAAGGCCATCCAGTGCACATCGTTGTACACAGCGGTAAGCGTCATGATCTTGGGAACCCGGCTGGCTACATCCCAGCTAATTTGGATTTTGGGTTGCGTCATCCGCAGTATGGGCCTGCAATTTACAAAGCTGCGAAACAAATCCTTGCGGACTTCGAGGCGGAGAGCCACAACACCGCAATTTCCGAGTAGGTTGAGAATGCAGAAACCTTCTCGCTCTGCCTGAGGCTTA